>CAWHPH010000057.1:0-196070 GCA_963831135.1 uncultured Alphaproteobacteria bacterium | reverse complement strand
CCTGGCGCTAGCGCTGGTTCAAAAGGGCGACAAGGAAACCGCGCGCCGCGAACTGAGAGCCTGCCTGCAACAGGCGCAACCTCAATTACAAGCGCAAAAGGTCAATACCTTACTAGCCAGCCTTCAATAGTATTCTTTTCTATAAACCCGCTTCGACCGAAGTGGAGGTCCCGACGCTATTGTTGACCGTGGCCGTCACCGAAGCGATGGCGCTGAGAAGTGTTGTTCCTACCTTGGGCGTAGGGCCCGTCAGCGCAAACGGTACAGAAATCTGGAACTGGCCTCCAAATGATTGGGAACTCGTGCCCTGGAACCATAACGTGGAAACCTGGCTCAAGTCAATGGAAAACTGCGATGTTCCCAATTTGAAGCCGGTCGCGGGGTTGAACGTCACGCTCATCGAGCTTAGGCTCCGGGTGGTGGAATAGCCTGTCACCTGCATCGTAAAGCTGGACGCGGTGGCATTGCTGATCTGAATACTCAGCAGAACGGGTGCGGCAGAAGCCACCGTAAACTGCGACGTCGTGGCTGGCGAAGGAGTGACATCCACACCACCCGCGGTGGCAAAGGTCGGGGTGAGCGTAACGGTTTCCGCAACGGTGCCCGTTTGGAGCAGAAGCTGCGATCCTTGGCCGGCGAAGTCCGCGCTGGTGCTATTGGCCGGGATCACGAAATCCACGGTTCGGTCGCCGCTGGAGAATTGGACGCTGGAATCCGTTCCCATAATTGCCTGACGTCGTTAGAGTCAGCACACCGTTGAGATCCACCGGATAAGAACTCGCCAAAGTCAGACTGACACCCGGCTGGGTGCGAGGCGAGACGTCCCCGCTCGGACCAGTGAAGCTGTACGAAGGCAGCGTCGGCGGCGTGGTGCCCGAGCCAAGCAACTCCACTGACGTGGTATCGATCTGGAGGGTCCCGGTGACCGTCGCAGTGGTGACTGGAGTAAACGTAATTCCAAACTGAGACGATTGGCCGGTGCCAGAATAAGCGGAAGAACGGGAGCCGGGCGTAAGGGAAAACGGGGCGCTGGTGCTAATATTGGAAATAGTTGCGGTGGACGTGCCGGAATTGGTGATGATGAACGTGACCTTCTCGGACTGGCTGACGCGGAGGGACGAAGTCGACGCGTCGCCGGTTCCCACAGGAATGGTTCCGGCGGTCGAAACATAAGAGAAGGTCAACTGCGGTCCGAGCCCTTGCGCCCGACAGAGTGAACACATCCGTGCCGACGACGAGCGGCCCCGTTTGCGTGCCTACTTGCGTGGGCGTGTACGTAATGGTAAAACTTTAACGTCGCCGGCTTCAGAGTGGGTGGGGTCACCGGGACGCCGCTAAGTTGGAATGGCCCCGTGATGGTTGACGGAGTTGATAGTGCCATTCGCGTTTCCGCTGTTCGTCACCTGGCAGGATAACGCTGCTGGTGGCGGCTGGCGTCCCGCCGTGGGCACGTTGGCGGGCGGAAACGTGATGGTGCCTCCCGGTTTACCGGCGTTGCCTTGTTCCCGTCCGGAAAGATAGGTGTAGGAATAAGAGGACGTCGAACCGCTCCCGGTGAGATTGACGATCGCGGTAGTGCCGTCCTGATAGGTGATCGTAATCTGCCCGGTGTCGGTCTCAACCGCCGTGGGAGTGTACAGAATCCCGATTGACCAGCTGGGGTTCGGCAGCCGCATATCGTAGAGGGAAACGGGGAAGGCCTGCAGTTGGAAGAGAGGGCCTCCAGCGGTAAGAGAGACATTGGTGATTGTCCCTGGACCACTGCCGGTGTCGAGATATTCAGTTCCGCCTGTCGCGGTGGTGTTGAGTTGCGTGGGAGGGAATGGAATGGTGCCGCCGGGCTGGATCTGGACGAAGTTGTTGTCCGATTGCAGGACATAGCTCAGCGTGAAGGGGGGCGGCTACCCTGGAACATACAAGCACAATTGCGTTCGAAGTCGGGTGCCGGCGGCCCGGGTTCGGTAAACGGTATCGTGACCGACGCGCTGGCTTGGGCCGCATTGGTTGGCGCATACTTAACCATAAAAGTCAGAGCTGTCACCGGGGCTCAGCATGAGCGGAAGCGTTACCGCTGCCGGGAACGCTGACTTACCGATAATTCGTCGATCCCAGCTTGCGGGCGGATTGGGAATGGTCGCCTGGCGTTGACCCGGCGTAGGTTGCCACCACCGTCGACTACGTTCTGGAACCGATTTGGGCGATCGACAGGGAATCGTCCCATCGTTGGGTTCGATATCCGGAGTCTCCGCTCACGGTCACGAACAAACTGAAGTTAAACGATCTGAGCCGAAGCCAAGCCGGCGCCGAGCGCGGCCAGAAGCAAGCCGGGAGGAAAGCGCGCAAAACGGAGCGCACTAGCGCGTCCTCCCGGCGATTGCAGCGCTTTGATGATCCGGCCGGCGCAATTGAATGGCGGGAACGAAATACGCTCCGGGCTGGGGCGTGCTCGAAAACAGCCAAAGCGGATTCGCCGATTGAGAACGGGATGCGAGCACGAAACTGCCGCTACCAAATGGATCGAGGCTGGTGGGCTCGAAAGCTGAGCGGCACATCCGTCACGATCTGCTGGCTCGACAACATCGAGAATTCGCAACATCCGATCGCTGCCACCGGCCACGTAGAGCAGTTGCCGATTTTGTGAATCCTGCGACCGACTGAATGGCGATCGGATTCGCAATTCCCGGCAGCGCCAGAGTTTGAAAACCGTGGCTGGCGAGGCTGACGGCAGTTACCTGGAGGTTGCCGGCATCCAGCGCGTAAAGAGTCTGCCCGTCGCTGGAGAAGGACAACGACATCGGCTTCGCCATCGAAACCAGGCGCGTGAACTGGCCGCCGGCGGTCTGATACACGGCGCCACTGTCCCCGCTGATGGCGACCGCGATCTGCTTGCCTTGCGCATCGACCGCGATCGCGGTGAACGTGCCGCCCAGCGAAGAGACCTCGACCACCGCTCCGGCTACCGGAGCGCTCGGAAAACCCGCTATCGTTTGAAACCAGCCTGCGGCGCGCGAATAGAGGACCGCGAGCGATCCATTTCCGGACCACACGATTCCGTCGGGAAGCGCGGTAACGCCCGCGATTGCGCTGGGTGGAGACGGTCTTCGAACCCAGCCCCGAGACAAAGCAGGCATTTTCCGCTCTCGAAAAATCGATGCCGTAATTCTGGAGAGGAGCCACCGAAGCGAAGTCCAGACTGTCGAGCAGACGCGGGACCGAACGAGGCGGCGCCCGGGAAGCCGATCACCGCGCGAAGGCTGCGCGTCGGGGCGTCGAAGGTAAAGGCCTCCACCGGACCGCTCAAGGAGGTCTGCTGGGCGGGAAGACAAGCGGCGGAGATGAGTCCAAAAACGAAGAGCAATGCGGGACGCATGAAAACTAGTGGGGTGCTCCGACGTTGGGAGGTCCTGGGGATGATGGTGACGGTGGAACCGGATCTTGGAACCGCCGCGGGTGGCGAAGTATACACCAATGCCAATGCCGCGGCAGCCCCTCCGATGACGGCAATCTTAAACCATCGGTGGGACCACAAACTTTCGCGCTTGGCCTTCTTTTGCTTCCTCGACAATCCGCGTCGACGTTGGTCATCGAGAGCGTGGTCTCGCCGATCTGGTTGCCATAGCTGGCATTCACGTGGACCTGAAAAGTTCCAACTTGCCCGTTGGCCATCCAATTCACGGCGGCCGCCTGACCGCCTCCGTTGGTCCGGACGGTGACGGAGCTTTTTCCGCCGGGAAATGTGGCGCTGGGCCCGCTAATGGGAAAGCGAAATACGACTTCGGCGCCCTCCATCGGCCGCTCGTCTTGGTCCACCACCTGGACCACCAGAGGGGCCATCACTCTGCGCTCCAGATCGTTCATCTCGCCGTTGCCGGCCAGCACCAGGATCTTCAGGCTCTGCTCAACGGGCAATTGCGCCGGACGGCTGGCGCTGTCGCTGTGCCGGCGCGGTGGGAGGAGTACTGGTCTGCGGCGCGGCAGCAGGCGCCTGTGGAGGCGCGGCAGCCTGTTCGGCTGCTTGAATCTGCGTAACCACAAGGAGCACCGCCAAGGCTTGCGGCAGCCAGCGACGCCTCAGCCTTCTGCTTAGAGGGTTGGGCATGAACAATTAGTCAGTGTACCATTCAAAAGTCGATTGCACTATCACTGAGTGACCGTAAAGATGATGTAGGGCAGCATTGGAAGTGCCACAGCTTGGAAAGTTGTCCAGAACTGGCGTGTGTAGCTGCGCGGAACGTAAACGATGTCGCCGGGAAGCAGCGGAACATCGAGCCCTTTGCCGTCGAACAACTTCGGCGACGTCCACCTCGATTACGGCACGGCGAGTTGGTACCTTCAGATCGGGCGCAGGATGCGAACTTTGCTCTTCTTGGCGTCCCTGGTGAACCCGCCGGACTTGCGTCAGAACTTGGGCGATCGAAATGGAGTCGCGTTCGCCCAACTCCAGCCGCCGACCCTGCTAACCTCTCCGTTGACGTACACCATTTCGGCGCGGCCCACCGAGATCACGTCGTAGGGTTGCAGCAGGATGTTCTCGGCCGGATTCATGTTCTGGCGTCAGACTTCCCATGCTGATTTCGACCGTGCTGACTTTCTTCTCGGGATCGACGATTGCGTCGGGGAGCGGAATGGGGCCATATTCCTCGTGCCGCGTAATCTTGATGTGCCGGTCGGCATCTCGGCTGTATGCCTCCCACCGTAGTCAGCATTTCCAGCAGCGTGCGGTTGCCCTGCAGCGGATAGATTCCGGGCCTGGCGAACAGACCCACGAAGAACACCGGCTCGCTGCGGAATTGGACCACCGTGACGAAGACTTGCGGCTCGCGGATGTATTCGCGCAAGCGTTTGCACAAGGTCCGCCTCCATTTCCTGAAGGGTCATCCCGGCGGCGTGGATGTGGCCAACCAGCGGCAAATTGATATTTCCGTCGCCATCGATCCGAAACGGCCCTGTCCTCGTGCGAGCGTTGTATCTGTCATTCCCTTCCCCACCCAAGCAAAGCTTGGATGGGGCACCCATATCTCAGTTTGCGGGCACAGTCAGCGGCGGGGCGAAGCGCGCGCCGTACCAGAGAATCATGCTGGCGATGACGAGTGAGACCAGCGTTGCGCCGAGGCCGATGCTCAGAGTGGTGCGATCGCTGAGGGCGCCGATGATCTGCGGGGAAAACGTGTCGCCGAAGAAATGAATGCAGAAGAGATTGACGGAGATGGCGGTGGCGCGAACGGCTCCGTTGACCGAGTTGACGATGGCGGCGTTGAGCGGGCCGGTGTTGAGGAAGATGAAGAACTCGGCCGCAACGAGCGCGGGAATCGCCAGCTTGTGAGGTCCGAAGAAGACGAGCACGCCGAAGGGCAAAGCCAGCGCCGCCGACCAGAACGAAACAAAATAGAGAGCGCGATGGTCCTTGCGCTGCCAGCGATGCGCGATCCAGCCGCCGGCAATGGTGCCCGCGATGCCGTCGACAACGGTAATGGCAGCGACGACGAGGCTGGCGTTGGCGACGGAGAGGCCGTTGTTGCGATGCAGAAAAGTCGGCACCCAGGCGGAGATGCCACCGAGCGCAAAGGTGATCTGAGCGAGGCCGAAGGTCGCGGTGAGGAAAGCGGGATTCTTGAGTATCGCAAGAAACCTTTCAAAGAAATCACCGAACGGGTGGTGGTCTTTACGAGTTGAGGTTTCCAGATCAGGCCGATCAAAAGCTCCTCGTTCCGGTTCGCGGCCGAATGGCATGTAGAGCAATGCAACGGCGAGGCCAGGGATGGCGCAGATAAGAAACGGCGTGCGCCATCCCCAGAGGGTACCCATCTCGCCTCCGGCCAGGTAGCCGAGCGCAGCGCCGACGGGTATGGCGAGATAGAAGACGGAGAGAATGCGATTGCGCTCGCGGTCCGGATAGAAATCGGCGAGCACAGCGGGAGCGAAGATGCCGAAGGTGGCTTCTCCCACGCCGACCATGGCGCGTCGCGTGTAGAGGCCCCAGTAGGTATCGACGAAGGCGGACGCCAGCGTGGCAAGGCTCCAGAGAATCGCGCCGATGATGATGAGCGGCTTGCGGCGAAAGCGGTCGCCGAGCCAGCCGCTGAGCGGCGCGGCAAACATGTAGGTGAAAAAGAACGCCGTCGTCAGCGCGCCCATCTGCTGATCGGTGGCATGAAACTCGTGCTGGATGAGCGGCTGCTCGCCGGGGAGAATGTAGCGATCGATGTAGTTGAGCAGGTTGAGCGCGAGCAGCAGCGCGAATGTGCCGAGAGCGGGACTGATGCGGGCTCGAACTGGCTGGGACGAGGTCGGCAAAAGGCTTAGCTCCCGCGGTGAGCAGAGAATTGAGGGACATCCACAGATAGCACAAGGAGCCGAGGCAAATGCAAGGCGGCGGTTTCGCTCCTATGCGTTGGGTCGGGGCCAGCGCGCTTCGACGGTGGTGCCGATGCCGCCGCGGGGGCGGAAGTCGCCTTTGACGACGGCCCAGACCGGATCGCAGGCCTTCACAACGTCTTCGAGCACCTGGTTGACGATGTTTTCCTGGAAGATGCCGAGGTTGCGGTAACTGAAGAGATACTCCTTGAGCGATTTGAGCTCGAGGCAGCGCTTGCGCGGCATGTAGCGGATGGTGAGGATGCCGAAGTCGGGCAGGCCGGTCTTGGGGCAGACGGAGGTGAGTTCGGGATCGTCGATGAGGATCTCGTAGCCGGGAAACTGGTTCTGCCAGGTTTCGATGGCCGGGAAATTCGAAGTCGAGGCCGGCCTTGGCGTGCTCGTCGGTGTAGCGGGGCTTTGGCATAAAAACATTTTAGCTTTTGGCTCTTAGCTATTAGCTGTTAGCCCGTTCCTGCCGAGGGAACAGCCCAGTCAAGAAATCGGCATGATCTCAGAGATCCATCTCCCAGGTTTGGCCGAGGAGGTCAGCGCCAAAGCTGTGGTGCGCTTCTTCGGTGACGAGCTGGAAGCCGGCCTGCTCATAGATATGGTGCGCGGCATGGAGAATGCTCTGCGTCCAGAGCGTCATTCGTTTGTAACCGCAGGAGCGGGCGAAGGCGATGCACTCTGCCACCAGCGCTTTTCCAAGACCAAGACCACGCGCAGCCGGTTCAACAAAAAGCATGCGCAGCTTGGCAACGCCTTCGCGTTCCGGATGACGGACAAGAAAGATGCAGCCGAGACGCTCGCCATTGCGCTCGGCGATCCAGCAGCGCTCGCGCCGCGGATCGAAGTCAGTGATGAAGTCGGCGGTGATGCGGGCAACGAGGGCTTCGAAAGTCTCGTCCCAGCCGTAGTCCTGCGCATACACGACGCCATTGCGCGAGACTACCCAGCCCATGTCGCCGGGGCGATGCGTACGGAGAATGAGGGGGGAGCTGGCGGGCGCATGAGTGTTGAGCAGGTCATGGACGGTTTGCATGGAGCGGATGACGCTGGAACACTGCCCGGGTGTGAGGCGCGAGAGAGCTTCGCGGGCCTGGTCGGAGGAGAAGCGGTCGAGACCGGCAAAGGTCGCCTTCCCTTTTCGTGTGAGCCGGAGAACGACCTGGCGGGCATCTGCAGTAGACGCAGTACGCGTGAGGAGCTTCTGTTTTTCGAGTTTTGTGAGGATGCGGCTCAGGTAGCCGGGATCGAGGTAGAGCTCGGCGGCGATTTCAGTGGCGCTGGTGCGTCCCGCGCCGCCCAATTCGTAGAGCACACGCGCCTCAGTGAGCGAGCGGCCGTCCTTCAGGAGCTTATCGCCGAGCAAGCCGATGATGCGGGTGTAGAAGCGATTGAATCGACGGTAGGCGGAGATGGCATGATCCATTTCGGGGGCAGACGTGGCAACTTCGGGAGCGGTTTCGGCTGGCATCCGAGATGACCTCAACTGTCAACCACTTTAGTTGACATAATCAACTATTGTAAAGGGCCGACTTCCGCGCGCCAGTCCACCGGGATGCAACGCCTGAACTCCTGTTCGGTGAGGATCGCCGGCCCTGCATGATCGTGGACATTTTTCCGCTCCGAAGCACTGCGCAATGAGTCTTATATACTGACTCTGGAACTCAGAATGGCCGCCGCAAGAACGCAAACAAACCGCTGGAGGTTATGGGCCGGTGCGGCCGTCGTCCTAATCGCTGTTTTTCTGGTGGCACGGTACTACCTTCGCGAGCGGCTCCCGGTCAGAACAGCCCAGGTGGTTCGGGCAACTTTGCAAAACACGCTCAGCACCAATGGCCGCGTGGAGCCCGTGGTGGATTACCAGTTCTCCAGCCCGATTGGGACCACAGTGAAGGCAGTTTACGTCCACGAGGGCGACCAGGTCCGGGCGGGCAAACTTCTAATCACGCTTGACGATGTGCAGGCTAAGGCGCAGGTGGCCGCGGCAGAAAGCGGGCTGAAGACGGCGCAGGCCGCGTACTACGCTGTGACGCACAACGGGAGTCAGGCGGAACAGCAGGCTGACGCAGCGACTGTTGAGCAGGACCGGCTGGCGCGCGACCAGGCGCAGCACAATCTGGACGCGTTGACACAGTTGGCGGCGACGGGCGCTGCAGCCTCGGGCGAGGTTGCGGCAGCGCGCGAGCAACTGCAAACCGCGGAGGCAAATCTCACAGCCGCGCAGAAGGCCGCGCAAGGCCGATATGGCCAGGTCGATGTGGCGCGGGCGCAGGCCACGCTGGCGGATGCTGAAGCGGCGCTGGCCGCGGCAAAGCACGTCGAGGAACAAACCTCATTCTTCGCTCCGATTGCCGGAACCGTTTTTAACCTTGACGCCACGCCGACGGCTTACGCAGAAGGCGGCAAGTCGCTGCTCGAGATTGCGGACTTGCACCACGAGCGCGTGCGCGCATACTTCGACGAGCCTGACATAGGACGGCTCGCAGTGGGGCAGAAGGTTGTCATTCACTGGGAAGCGAAGCCAGGCCGCGAGTGGCACGGCCACGTCGCACAACTGCCGGCCGCGATTGTCGCCTATGGTACACGCAATGTGGGCGAGGTGCTGGTCGATTTCGACGATTCGGATGACGGCCTGCTGCCGGACACGAATGTGACGCTAACGGTGACGATCTCCAGCGAAGCGAACGCGCTGAGCATGACGCGCGAGGCACTGCATGAGCAGGAAGGAAAGTATTTCGTCTTCAAAGTCGTCAATGGGGAATTGAAGCGCGTGCCTGTGACCATCGGCGCGCCGAATCTGACGGAGGTTCCCATTCTCTCTGGGCTCGAAGACGGCGATGTCGTGGCGACGGGATCCACCAATGGGCAGCCCTTGCAGGAGGGCATACCGATCAAGGAACAGCAGTGAGTGCGCAGCGGTCAAATGCCCGAGTGTTGGCGACAGCCTGGCTGGCCGCGGCTACTTTGGCATGCGCGCAGATTCCGGCTGCAACGCTGACTGAAGCAAACACCCTGGTGCAGAGCGGTCAGGCGGACAAGGCGCTTGCGCTGCTGACGCCGTTGCCGACGAGCGGAACAGGGGCAGACCAGGCGCAAAATCTGCTCTGCCGCGTGCGATTTGAGCTGCAGCAATGGAGCCAGGCAGCGAGCGCGTGCCAGCAAGCTGTGAATCTGAATAGCAAGGACTCGGACAATGAAATGTGGCTAGGTCGGGTGCTGGGCCAGGTGGCGAGCCATGCATCGATTCTGTCGGCGTATGGAGACGCGAAGAAGTCGCTTGCGGCGATGCAAGCGGCAGCGCAGTTGAATCCGCAGAACGGGCCGGCTCTGTCGGATCTCGGCGATTACTACGCGCAGGCGCCGGGTATCGCGGGCGGGGGAACGGATAAAGCACAGCAGGTCGCAACGCAACTGGACAAGGTGGACGCGGGCCGAGCTGCACAATTGCGCGGCGACATCGCAATGCAGCAAAAGAACTACACCGAGGCAGAACAGGACTACAAGCAGTCCGCGAGCGTGAGCACCGAAGCCGCCGACGCGTGGAGCGTGGTGGCCAACTTCTATCGCGGCCGGCAGGAGTGGACGCAGCTGGATGCCGCGATCCAGAGCTGCATCGCCGCGGCCGCGAAAGACAAGAGCTCAGCCATCGGTCTGTACGACGGCGCCGGAGTGCTGATCGCGGCAAAGCGCACTCCGCAAATCGCCGAGCAGATGCTGGAGACCTACCTGGCAAGTCCGCTGATGTCGGAACAAGGCCCGGCGTTCATCGCACATATCCGGCTGTCGCGGTTGAAGCAGCAGCTTGGCGACTCTGCCGGAGCCCAACAGGACCTGGCTGCAGCGGCGAGCCTGGCAAAAGAATTCAGCCCATCGCAGGATCCCGCGCATTGAGGTCGGTCATGCAATTGAGAAGCACAGCGCGCAGGCTTCGAACCGTGGCCGCGATGGCAGCAGCCCTGGGTGCGCTGCCCGCTTTTGCTGGCGCGCAAGTTTCGTTGACCTCAGTGGTTGAGCTGGCGCAAAAGAACAGCACGCAGGTGCAGATTGCCGCGGCCGACGTAAAGAAGGCTGCGTCGCAGGCATCGCAGGCGAAAGATGCGTTCATTCCGGCGGTGACATTTGGCTCCGGGCTGCCGGCATTTCCTGAGGTGGGATTCACGGGTTCCCTGCCCTCGATCTGGGACGGCACAGCGCAGTCGATGGTTTTCAGCATGCCGCAGATCCGGTACATCCAGGCAGCGCGCCAGGGGCTGAAGGCCGCGCAGGCAGCCCTGAGAGATGCGCGCGAACAGGTTGCGCTTGACGCGTCGTCGGCCTATATCGAGTTGGATACGGTCGACAGCGAACTGGAAGCAGCGCGGGACCAGGAGAAGTTTGCGGCGCGGCTCGTGGAAATCGAGCAAAAGCGAACGGATGCCGGCGAGGATCCACTGAGCGAGCTTTACCAGGCGCAACTGACTGCGGCTGAGTTGAAATTGAGTCGGCTGCACCTGGAAACGCGTGCCGAAACGCTGGCGAAACAACTTGCCGAGCTGACAGGATTGCCGGTCGGATCCATTTTGCCCGATCATGCGAGCATTCCGGAGGTGCCGGCAGTTTCAGCAGACGAGAAGCCCGTGACGTTGGCCGGAATTGAGGCGTCGGAAGATATTGCCCGCTCAAAGTTGCTGATTGCCAAGGGCGACCAGGAGCACACGTGGCTGCTGCCCGAGGTTGGTTTCGGGCTTCTCTACAACCGCAACACAACGCTGCTGAACGACATCAACCAGTTTTACGCCAAAAACCTTCCGCCGAATAACTTCAGCACCGGATTCTCGATCAAGGTTCCGCTCATCGATTTTGGGTTGCGGGCCAAGCAAAAGGAGTCGGCTGCGGATGCGTTGCGCGCCAAGGTTGAGGCCGAGCAGGCGCAACAGCAAGACGATTTGCAGATCGCGACACTCAGTGCGACACTGCGCGAGCTGGATGCCCAGGCCGAGGTTTCGAGCCTGAAGCAGAAGATTGCCGGCGAGCAGTTGAAGGCCGTGATGGCGCAACTCGAGCTTGGCAATGGCGCCACCGGTGCTCCCGGAGCTCCGCCACAGCTTTCGCCGGAAGCCGAGCAGAAGGCGCGCATCGACGAACGGGAAAAATATGAGGATGCGCTGGAAGCGGGGCTGAGTCTGGAAAAGGCGCGGCTGAATCTGCTGCGGGCCTTCGGCCACATGCAGGACTGGCTCAACGAACTGCACGCAAAGTGAGGCGTTGACCGTCTCCCACCCTTTCACTCGCCGAGGCAAACGAAAGGATGGGGCAACCTGGGCTCTGCTGGCACGTTGAGTCAGGGGAACCTTGCGACCAACCCCCAGCATCTCATTTGCAGTGGTACAGGTGTTGCAAAAAGTTCACTGATTGCAATAGCTTTATGAGCACGCACCGGCCCGAAACCTGTGCAAAATCAATTGCTTCGTGAGCGCCCCGAAATCCGTCTAAACAATTGACCGAATGGTAGAATTGAAGGGATGCCTATGCCCCTGAAAACACTGTTTCTGAATCCTCCCTCGTTTGAGAACTTCGACGGCGGCGCGAGCTCGCGCTGGCCTGCAACCCGCGAGATTGAGTCCTACTGGTACCCGGTCTGGCTCACTTATCCGGCCGGCCTGCTGGAGGGCTCGCGGCTGCTCGATGCGCCTCCGCACCACGTCTCCGCCGAGGAGACCATCAAGATCTGCAAGGACTACGAGTTCCTGGTGCTGTTTACCTCGACGGTGGGCTGGGAGGGCGATCAGCGGCTGGCCGAGGCGATCAAGGCCGCGAATCCGTCGATCAGGATCGCCTTCGTCGGGCCGCCGGTGACCACCGATCCCGACCGCGCGCTGAACGAGTGCTCGGCGCTGGACTTCATCTGCCGCCGCGAGTTCGATTATTCGGTCGTTGAGTTTGCGCAAGGCAAGCCGCTCAACGAGATCCTCGGCATCAGCTACAAGCAGGACGGCAAGATCGTGCACAATCCCGACCGTCCGCAGGTCGAAGACCTGGACGCGATGCCGTGGGCGACCAAGATCTACAAGCGCGACATGGACGTGACGCGCTACAACGTGCCCTTCCTGCTGCACCCGTACATCGCGCTCTACTCCACGCGCGGCTGCCCGGCGCAGTGCACCTTCTGCCTGTGGCCGCAGACGCTGAGCGGGCATGCGTGGCGCAAGCGCTCCACGCGACGACGTGGCCGCGGAGATGAAGTGGGCGAAGGAGAACTTCCCCGACGTGAAGGAGTTCTTCTTCGACGACGACACCTTCAACATCCAGAAGGTGCGCACCATCGAGCTGTGCGAAAAGCTGAAGCCGCTGGGGCTGACCTGGAGCTGCACCTCGCGCGTGACCACCGACTACGACACGCTGAAGGCGATGAAGGAAGCCGGATGCCGGCTGCTGATCGTCGGCTTTGAGTCGGGCGATCCGCAGATTCTGAAGAACATCAAGAAGGGCGCGACGGTGGAGCGCGCGCGCGACTTCGCGCAAGGACTGCCACGACCTGGGCCTGACGATTCACGGCGACTTCATTCTCGGCCTGCCGGGCGAGACGAAGGAGTCGATCCGCAACACGATCAACTTTGCCAAGACCCTGGACGTGCGAGACCATTCAGGTCTCGATCGCGCACGCGTATCCCGGCACCGAGTTCTACGAGTACGCGAAGGCGAACGGCTTCATCACCAACGAGAAGATGGAAGACGGCGGCGGCCACCAGATGGCGCACATCGAGTATCCGGGCCTGCCCACCGACTACGTGATGGAGATGGTGCACCGCTTCTACGACGAGTACTACTTCCGGCCCAAGGCGGCGTTCCGCGTGGTCTGGAAGGCGATTGTGAATCGCGATGTGCCGCGGCTCTACGTCGAGGCCAAGTCGTTCCTGAAGCTGCGCGCGCAACGCAACAAGATGGTGAAGGAGGCGCGCAGCCAGCAGGCGCCAGCCGACCGACACCGGTCGGCGCCGGCGCGTAACCGGTTCCTGAGTTTCTGATCGAGGGCGGCGCTGATTGCGGCCGCCCTCATTTCTTTGCCAGCTTTTGCATTCGGCAGCATCAGATCGCATCGATGGCGCATCACTCCCTTTCGCCACGGCAATACGCTGATCCTGGCGCTGGTCGCGATCTGCGCGCCGCTGGGCGACACCTGCCTTTCGCGCGGCATGACGCACGATGCCGGCGATCTCGCTGGCGCATCCCGGCGCGCTGATCGCGGCCGTTTTCACGCCGTGGATCGCGGCGGGCATCGCGCTGCTGATCGGCTTCTTCGCCAGCTACCTGACGGCGCTTTCGTGGGCCGATCTCACGTTTGTGCTTCCGGCGACGGCGTTCGGCAACGTGCATCGTCGCGCTGCTGTCGCGCTTCTGGCTGCATGAGACGATCTCGCTCGAACGCTGGGCGGGGATTGTGCTGATCACGCTGGGCGTGGGTTTTGTCGCGCAGGGGCCGTCGCTGCACGGAACGGCCAGCGCCTGATGCAGGAAGCGTCGCGGAGAGCGAGGAGGTGGCCGCGCGATGACGCTTCCCTTCTGCTGACTGTCGACGCCGAGCGCGTGGGCTGCAGCGGCGCATGATTGCGGCCGTCGTGCTCACATCGACAACCGGCGAAGTGCTGACGGCTGCGGCGATGAAGTCGATCGGCGATCTCGATGAGATTCGCGCGCGTTCAGGCATGAAGGGCGCGATTCGCGCGGTCGTCACCTGCCCGCTGTTTTTTGCCGGCGTCTTCTTCCTGGCTGTCGCGTTCTTCTCGCTGCTGTTCGCGCTGAATCACCTGAACCTGAGCCTGGTGGCCCCGGCAGCAGCGTCGCTCACGCTGGTGACCAATGCGATTGCCGGCAAGTTCTTCCTCAAGGAAAATGTCGACCGGCGCCGGTGGGCGGCGGCGGTGCTGGTGTGCGTGGGAGTGTATCTTCTGGCGCATTGAGCTCGCTTATGATAGGGCCTCACAGTAACGCCTCGCTTATTCGAACCCTCTCCGAGCCGAACTCGCGAGGGCCTCGCTTTGGGCGTTTAGTGATTGTCTCGGCTCTTCTCGCATTACCGACCGCAGCTTGCATGACCTTGGTGGTGAATCCGATCGTCTTCTCTCGCCGAGCAGCACTTATTTTGTCGCCAGGCAGCATTCTTACAATTCTTGCAGCTCCTCACCCGCAAACGATCTGGGATTATTTGAGAACATCCACCCCTCTTTCGTCGTTTGTTTTCCTCGCGGACTCGCTATTTTGGTTTCTAATTCTTTTCGGTTTGTCCTGTTGCCTCGCGGGATTGCGAAAGTCGGATCGACCGCATTGAAGGATCAAATCAACGGCCGAGAATCCGCATCAGCCCCCTTGGCTTCAAGTCAGGATTGAGGAAGCTCCGCGGTTCGCTCATGGCCGTGCAAACGGCTTCGGCGGCGAGATGGCCGCTGCGGGCGGCGCTTTCCATGGTTGAGGGCCAGCCGGTTGCGGTCCAGTCGCCGGCAAGAACGCAGTTGGGCCACGGCGAGACGCTGGTGGGGCGGAAGGCGTCGATGCCGGGTGGAACTGTGAAGGTGGCGCGGACTTCCTTCACCAGCGCGGCCTTTTCGAGTTTCGCCGATGCGACGGCCGGGAAGAACTCGGCGAGTTCGCGCAGGCTCAGATCGATGGCCTCCTCGACGGCTCAGTGCCGCGAAACTCTGCGACGCGCTCACCACCAATTCCAGGTAGCTGCCTTTCGTTTTGCGCCAGGGCTGCAGGCGGCTCTTGTTGTACATCCAGTGGATCTCGCGGTCGAGCAGGACGGCGTGCTCGAGCGGCGTGATCTCGCGATCGAACCAGAGATGCACGCTGCAGATGGGCCCGTGCTCGTGGCGTTCGATCTGGCCGGCGATCGCTTCGGCGCCATCGGCTGGCGGCATGTGCGGCATTAACTTCGCCATCGCCTCGAACGGCAATGCGAGCACGAGAAAGTCGGCGACGAGAGCGCCGGCGCGCGTGGCGAGAGTCCACTGCGAGGTTTCCTCGTCCCACTCGGCGCATCGACACCGGCATTGAATATCACCTCGCCGCCGCGCTGCTTGAGAAACTGCTGGGCGCCAGCGTAGAGTTCGCTGAGCGGCACCGTGCTCATGCCCATCGCGCCGGCCTGCGCGGAGTTGAGAAAAAGCTCGCGAATGACCTTGGCGGCGTACGGCAGCGCGATGACGTCGACGTCGGCGTTGAGAGCGCTGGCGATGACGAGCCGCCAGAAACGATCGATGGCGCCCTGCGTCTGGCCGTTGCGACGCAGCCAGTCGCCCAACGCTCTGCGGGGGCAGCCCTTTGGATTGAGCCGGAGGATGGACGCAGAAGGCTCTTGCGAGAGACATCTTGTCGGCGCGCGTGAAGGCCTTCGCGGTGAGAAGCTTCGGCAGGCCATGGAGCGGAGCCGGGAGCCAGGATGGACCGAGCAGCGATTCGCCTGCCGCCCGGCTCGATCATGGTCATATTCCGCGTCCAGTGAATGTGTCTTTCGACTCCAATGCGTTCGTAGAATCCGATAAGATTCGTGCAGCAGCCGAAGAGCACGTGCTGGCAGTTGTCGATGACCTCGTTGACGCCAGGATGCAGGTAGGAGCTGGCACGGCCGCCGAGATAACTGCGCCGCTCGACAAGTTGCACGCGCAGCCCGGCCTCGGCAAGAGTGCAGGCCGCGCTCATGCCGGCGACCCCGCCGCCGATGACGATTGCGGATTTTTCCGTGCCCTTCTGCATCGAATAGAGTGGTACCTCTGGCAGTGTAGATGGTTGTGCGCGGGAGGGGCGAATGCGGCCGTCGCTCTAAACCGGAGCTAAAGCCCCGGTGAAATCGTCATCATTCAGGGGCCTGAAGGCCACTGCTCCCTCGGATTTCGTTTCCCACATCTCAGAATCGAGATGTGGGGCACCCGAATGATGAGGCTCATTTAGAATGCGAGCGAACTGGTTTTGAGAACGGAGATCGGCTTGAAGGCACTGGCAAAGAGCAAGGCGGAACGCGGGCTGTGGCTTGAAGAAGTGCCGGAACCCGCGTACGGCATCAATGATGTGCTGATCCGCGTGCGCTACGCGGGGATCTGCGGCACCGATGTGCACATCTACGACTGGGACGAATGGGCGCAGAAGACGATCCACGTGCCGATGGTGATCGGACACGAGTTTGTGGGCGAGATTGTCGCTGTGGGCGCAAACGTGAACGACTTTTTCCCCGGCGACATTGTCAGCGGCGAGGGACACGTGGTGTGCGGGCGCTGCCGGAACTGCCTGGCGGGCCGGCGGCACCTGTGCGCGACGACAAAAGGCGTGGGCGTGAACCGGCCGGGCGCCTTTGCCGAGCTGATCTCGCTGCCCATGACGAATATCTGGCGGCACAATCCGTGGGATCAACCAGGAAGTTGCGGCGATCTTCGATCCCTTCGGCAATGCAGTGCACACTGCGCTCTCGTTTCCGGTGCTGGGCGAGGATGTGCTGATCACCGGCGCCGGGCCGATCGGGATTATGGCGATTCCCGTGGTGCGGCATGCAGGCGCGCGGCACGTGGTGATCACGGATCTGAATCCCTCGAGGCTCGAACTGGCGCGCAAGATGGGCGCGACCCTGGCCGTGAATCCGGCGGAGACGCCGCTGGCCGAGGTGCAAAAGCAACTGAAGATGACCGAGGGGTTCGACGTGGGCCTCGAGATGTCGGGCAGCCCTCAGGCGTTGAGCGAGATGATCGCGAACATGAGCCATGGCGGTAAAATTGCGATTCTCGGAATTCCGGGCAAGACCTCGCAGATGGACTGGCGGCCGGTGATCTTTAACATGCTGACGATCAAGGGCATCTATGGCCGCGAGATGTACGAAACCTGGTACAAGATGTCGGTGTTGCTTGAGTCGGGGCTCGACATTTCGCCGGTGATCACGCACCGATTCAAATACGACGAATATGAGAAGGGATTTGAGGCGATGAAGTCCGGGCAGGCGGGGAAAGTGATCCTGGACTGGACGAAGGCGGGGTAGATTCGCGGTCGACCTGCCGGCTGGGCGTCCCGCGTAAGCAAAAGCGCGTGATTCCCGTGCGCAATGGGCAGTGAGCGATGCCTGTCTGATCCATTCTTTGGATCCCCGGGCCCCCAGACGACAAAGGACTTAGCAGGAAGCTAAGGGTCGCCGGGAACCTGACGATGATGACCACCCGGCGAAAGTTGCCGCACTCGCCGTTCGATTTGCGGCTCTCGACACCCCAAAAATTCACGAAAATGGACCTCGATCGGTAGTATGATGTTCCAATCCCCATCCCCGCGAGGTCAACATGAAATCCCCTCGATTTCTCTTGCTCTCGGCGCTTCTGATTGCAGTTACGCCACTTAGCGCACAATCGGTCAAAATTGCCGACGCAAAGAACCATCTCGGCGAGACAGGGACCGTTTGCGGCAAGGTAGTGAGCGAATGGACGGCCACGAGCAGCAAGGGCCAGCCAACATTTATCAACCTGGATGATCCCTATCCAAATCAGGCGTTCACCATCGTGATTTGGGAGGAAGACCGGCAGGACATCGGCTCGTTGCCGACTCAGGGCTCGCATGTCTGCGCTACCGGGAGAATTCAAACCTACCGCGGTGTCCCTGAAATCGTCGTTCGCAGTGTCGGACAACTCAGCCATTAAGTGGATTGCTCGATCCTTGCGATGCGACGAGGTTGCAGTCGATTTGCTGAGCGAGGGAACTGCTGCGAGGGACGTATGGTGGGCAGTGAGGGACTCGAACCCCCGACTTCCTGCTTGTAAGGCAGGCGCTCTAACCAGCTGAGCTAACCGCCCACGGCGCCGCCCTGAATCCTGCCTCGACCCGGCCAGCGGCTCCTTTCATGATAGCAGCGAGTTCATGATGCGGCAGAGGGCGCGTACCCAGTTGATAGACTCAGCAAGTGCCGAATCTGATCGTCAATGCCGACGATTTCGGGCTGACCGCGGGCGTGAATCGCGCCATCGTCGAGCTGTACGCGGCGGGCGCGCTGACGAGTACGACGCTGATGGCCCGGGCCGGGGCGTCGGATGAGGCGATTGAGATGGCGCGAGCGCATCGGACGCTGGGAGTTGGCTGCCACGTGGTTCTCATCGATGGCGAACCAGTGCTGCCGGCAAGCGAGATTCCGACACTTGTTGAGCGGAAGACGGGTAACTTCCCTCACGCGATTGGGACGTTTGTGAGCCGGTTGTTGACGCGGCGCATCCGCGCCAGCGAGATTGAAGCGGAAACGCGGGCACAGATCGAGTTTCTGCAAGGCAAAGGCCTGCGGCTGACGCACATCGATACGCACAAGCACGCACATATGTTTCCAACCATATTGCGTTCGGTGCTGCGGGCAGCGCGTGCCTGCGGGATTCGAGCCGTGCGCAATCCATTCGAGCCGGCGTGGGCGGTTCGCGCCACGAACGACGCGCATTGGCTGCGCCTTGCCCAGGTGAGTGGGCTGCGATGGCTGTGGCCGGTGTGCCGCAAGATCATTTCCGAGGAAGGATTCACGACAACGGATGGAACCGTCGCCGTTGCCGGAACCGGTGTATTCGACGCAGCCTTGGTGCGGTCGTTGTTGCAGCAGATGCCTGAGGGGACCTGGGAGCTGGTGACGCATCCCGGCTACCACGATGCCGACCTGGCGAGGGTACGTACGCGGCTGCGGGAGTCGCGCGACGTTGAACGAATGGCGCTTGCAGCGACGAAAGAGTTTCCGGCCGTGAAGCTGGTTTCGTTTGCCGAACTCAGCGGGCAGGCTGAATAGAATGGATGACGGCGGACGGAATCGTGATTCGGTAGTGCTTCCCCGGAACCAGGCTTAATGCACCCTCATTGACTGGCGGTGAGCGCTACGATCCGGATGGACTTGCGCTGCCGGGATTATGCCAGCAGCCGCCTGTCGCAATCAGAGCGTCTGCCTGTTTCGGTCCCCAGGTCCCGCGCATGTAAGGCCGCACTCGTGGATGGTGCTTGAGCACCTGATCGACCACTTTCCATGCGGCTTCCACCGCGTCCTCGCGAGTAAACAACGCCCCGTCGCCCTTCATGGCGTCGCCCAGCAGCCGTTCGTAGGGCGTTTCTTCACCCGGCTGCTGTTCCAGCAAATACAGCTCTCGCTGCTCACCGATAAACTCCTCGCCCGGAAGCTTTACGCGAGCAGCGAGTCCGATCTCTGCGTTGGGAGAGAGCCGGAAGCGAAGATAGTTTGCCTCGCAGGTGGACGCCACTGCGTCCGCGAAGAGCTTTTGCGGCGGAGCTTTCATCTCCACAAGAACCTCGGTTGCCGTATCGGGCAAATACTTGCCCGAGCGCAGATACCACGGCACACCGTCCCAACGCCATGAGTCGATGAAGAGCCGAAGGGCGCAATAGGTCTCGACATCGGAGTTCTTCGCTACGTCCTTCTCCTGCCGGTAACCCGCGTATTGACCGCGCACCATGTCGTCGGGTTTCAAAGGACGCATCGCCTTGAATACGGTCGCCTTCTCCGTTTGCACTGCTCCGAAATGCCGGCCCGCAGGCGGTTCCATGGCCAGCAGCGCGACGATCTGGAAGAGATGATTCTGGATGACGTCGCGCAAGCAGCCTGCGGACTCGTAAAATGCGCCGCGCGTTCCCACGCCGAAAGTTTCAGACAGCGTGATCTGGACGCTGGAAATGTAGTTGCGGTTCCAGATCGGTTCAAGAAATGAATTGGCGAAGCGGAAGTACAGGATATTCATGATCGCTTCCTTGCCAAGGAAGTGATCGATGCGAAAGATCGAGTCTTCAGGGAACACGGACCGCGCAACGCGATTGAGCGCACGGGCCGAAGCCAGGTCGCGCCCAAACGGCTTCTCCACGACGACGCGCGCATTCTCAGCCAACCCGGCCGCACCCAGCCCCTTGATTACGGTCCCAAATAGCGAAGGCGGAATGGCGAGATAATGCGCGGGACGGCGCGCCCTGCCGAGCGCTTTCTTGATCGCTGCAAATGTCTTGCTGTCGTTATAATCCCCGCTCACATACTTGAGCTGCGATAGAAGATGATGGAGGGCGCGCTTGTTATCAATCCCGCCCGACTGCTTGATGCTGTGTATCACTCGCCTGTGCAGGCGCTCAAGAGACCATTTCGGAAAGGCAACACCAATGACGGGAACGTTGAGGTTTCCGCGTTTCACCATGGCATAGAGTGCCGGGAAGATCATTTTGTGGGCGAGGTCGCCTGTTACGCCATAGACCACGAGAGCATCGGAATGGGAGTTGGGCATTCAGCACTGTCCTTGGTAGCGGCCTCCGTTTCCCGTAGGCCGCGGATTCTTCTCGCAATCTCGATGATAGCTCCCTTGTGCGGACCATCCAGGGTTCCAGAAGTCCCCATGCATTCGCGCGATGAATCGGTTGAAGCTGAGTTGTTCCGCGCCTGTCCCGCAGGACGAACACAAAAGCCTTCCTTATTTGCCATTTAATGAGTAGTACAACGGCTCGTTGTGTACACCGAGTGCTGGGTTCACAACCCGGATGGAATCGGGGCCAGAGGTTAGCGGTGCAGCACGGACGCCTCAGCGATGGCTAACTCGATCTTGATCTCGGGCGGCACGAGCAGAGTGTTGTGAATCAGGCAGTGATGTACTGAGCGCATGAGTCCTTCGGTCTGATCTTCCGTAAGGGCTAGAGGGCATACAACCTTCACACCGAAGTTGCCAAGTCTGGCAGGTTGCTTCAGCTTGTCTGCGGTCACTGAAACTTCAACGCCACGGTCGTCGAGATTCCGGGTCTTCAGATACTGCACTGCGTAGAACGCCGCACAGGAGCCCAAAGATGCAAGCAATAACTCAGGGGGCGTCATTCCACTGTCTTGGCCGCCATTTTCCGCAGGCTGATCGCAGAGAATTGAGTGCGACCGCGCATGAATGGCAAATTTCACATGGTCGAGATGCGTAACTTTCACTTCCATCGTGGCTCTCCTCTTCACTAGAAGAAAGACACGGGGGCCGCACTTTGTTACGAGGCTGCAAATGTTTATTTTGCTGCCGGCAGCATCATCATGCGCAGATATTCCCTGGTAAGGATGGCGCGCAGTCGAGGCGCGATCGCCGAATCGCAGGGTATAGTCAGGGAGCGGCAGCGGTCGATTGCCAACCGCAGGTCGCGCAGAAATGCCACGCACGCCGGACATGCCTTGATGTGTTCCCGCATCTTTTCGCAGGTCGCGGGCTCCACTTCGCCGTCGAGATAATCAGACAGATTAGCGAACAGACTTCGGCAATCATCGGGGCGGCGGCTCCTCGATCGCGAGCCTCTGGGACTTTTTGTCGGGCGATGCGAGTTGGCCGCTGCCACGCCGCCGAGGAGTCGACTCATTTCTTTGCGAACGCTGAGGCGCGCCCGATGAAGCCGGATCCTGACGGTTCCCGGCTGAAGCTGCAGGACCTGCGCAACCTGTCCGGTGGTGAGTTCTTCCATGTCGTGGAGCACAAGAACAATGCGCAATGGCGCGGGGATGACGAGGATCGCCTGGTGCAGCAGATGATGCTGTTCGGCGTGGAGCAAATTCGATTCCGGGCCGTTGCCGGCATCCTGGAGGAGCTGCCCCAGCTCATCGTCGCTCGGCATCAACTCATCGAGCGAGAGCATATGCGCAGGAGCGCCTGCAGTCTTGCGTCTCATGCGCCAGCACCTGTTTCTGGTGACGGTGTAGAGCCAGACGGCCAACCGCTGTGGGTCCTCGATCTTAGCCAGGTGTCCAAGAGAACGGTAAAGCACTTCCTGCATGGTGTCTTCAGCATCTTGAGAATGTCCGCAGACCTTCATGCTGAAGGAATAGACCGTATTTTGCAGCAACCCGATTGCCTCTTCCGCCGCTTGAGGCGTATGCAGGCGCAATAATTCAGTCGCTTTTTTGAGTTCTGGCCGCATCGCAAGATGTGATCGAGATCAACGTCAGTATATTCCTGCGTGCGTGCCCTTGAGCCGCCCTTCCGGAGGCTCCTGCTCGCAACTCATCCCACTCTGAAGCGCGCTCATTGCATCCTGGGATGAGCAGTGTCTGCAGCCAGCAATGCGGCTTCGATCATCTTCAGACAGATCGGAGATACCTTCCTGAGCCATTCGTCGGCCCTCATCGCCCGCGGGCTTTTGATCGGCGAAGAGCCATGCGCGCAGCAACGCCAGGGCGAGTCCCAGCTCGGCGCCCGGCCGGCTCTCTTCAAGAAGGAACATCTGCCGGTACACCTCATCCTTCATCCGCTCGCCGCGGATTTGCCGGGAGCTGCCGGGTCGGGTCGCACCCTTTCGAACCGTCATTGCGCCTCACAACCTAAATCTTCGGGCTGCAACTAGCTATTTTTCAATCCGACCGCGCGCAATATGTGCATGGCCGGGCACCAGTTGGTGAAGGCGGACTGCAAGCAGATTGAGCCCCACAAAAGCGGTCAACCACAACCAATAGAGCGACACATAATGCGCAAGCAACAGTGAGATCAGAACCATTGCGCCGGCCATCAGGCGCAAACCACGTTCAACTGTCATAGAGATTCTCCTTGTTCGATTTCGGATGGATGTCCAGGCTCAGCTTCATGCCGCGAGTGAACCATGTAATAGAGCACTGGAATTGTGGGCCAGGAGAGGAATGTTGAAGCAACTGCGCCCGCAATCAGCGACAGTGCCAGCCCCTGGAAGATGGGGTCGGTAAGGATTACGCTGGCGCCGACCACAACCGCTGCCGCCGTCAACAGCATGGGACGGAAGCGCGTTGCGCCTGCATCGATCACTGCATCGGCCAGCGGCATGCCCTCTCGAATGCGGAGTTCGATGAAGTCCACCAGGATGATCGAATTTCGCACGATGATGCCGGCTCCGGCGATGAAGCCAATCATGGAGGTCGCCGTAAAGAATGCACCCATTATTGCGTGCGCAGGCATGATGCCTACGAGCGTGAGCGGAATCGGGGCCATGATGATCAGCGGAACGATAAAGGAGCGGAACCAGCCAACCACCAGAACGTAGATGAGGACGAGCACTGCAGCGAACGCCAGGCCCATGTCTCGGAAAACCTCGATCGTGATATGCCATTCGCCGTCCCACTTCATCGAGTAGTGGTCGGTGGACTCCGGCAACGACGCGTTATACCGTGTCAGTGTGTATCCCGCCGGAAGGGTCAGATGATCGAGTTCCTTGTTCATTTTCAGGATGGCGTAGACGGGACTTTCAATCTGCGCCAGCCACATCTCCGGTCACGTAGACCACGCGGCGCAGGTTCTTGTGATAGATACTTCGCTCGATGGTCTTGTTTTCGACGGTGACCAACTCGCGCAGTGAAACCATGCCGCCGTCGGCGCCGGGCAAGCGAATATTGTCCAGCGCCTGTTCCGAGGAGCGGTCCGCGCGGTCGAACTCGACAATTGCCGGCACAGGCTCCCGCGCGGTCCGATCGTGGATCAAACCTACTGAAGTTCCCGAGACAGCTAGCGCCAGGGCGTGGGCAACGTCTGAGACCGCGATGCCATGCTCCGCGGCCTTCACTTCATCCACGCGAATTGACAGCCTCGGCTGCGCATCTTCGACATACCAGTCCGTGTCCACGACGCCGGGCGTGTGCTGGAAGATGGACTTGATCTGCTGCGCCACCTTGGTCTGGCCATCAAGGTCTGGACCGTAGACCTCCGCCACCAGCGTCTGAATCACCGGTGGTCCCGGCGGCACTTCGCTGACCTGGATTCGCGCACCATACTGGTTCCCGATTGCGTCAAGTACCGGGCGAAGACGCTTGGCGATCGCATGGCTCTGCACGCTGCGTTGCTTTGCCGGCAGCAGGTTCACCTGAATGTCGGCCTGGTTCGGCTGGTGGCGCATGTAGTAATGGCGAACCAGACCGTTGAAGTTATAGGGGCCCGAAGTTCCCGCATAGATCTGGTAGTTCAACACGTCAGGCTGCCGCGCCAACTCATCGCCAAGCGCCTGGGCAACACGCGCAGTCTGCTCCAGCGGCGTGCCGTCGGGCATGTTGATGACGACCTGGAGTTCGCTCTTATTGTCGAACGGCAGCATCTTCACTTTCACGAGTCCCAGCGGGACCAGAGCCACCGATTCCCTAAAGGTGTAAGGGCGCTGTTTCCACCAAAGGTGAAATGCAGTGACGTGACTGGCGCCATACTGCAGCGACACCCGATGCTGAAAGGGGTTCTTTCCAGCCCACAGGCGGGTCACCGTCTACAGTTTATCGAAAGCGAAATCATGATGGGAGTGTTGCGCGAATGTCGCAAGCGCAACATCGTTGCCCTTCCGGTCTTTGACTGCGTAGTGGTGAAAGCATCTGCAGAGCAGGCTGTTGGAGAAATCATGCAGGCGGAATTCAAAGCAGCTACGGGTTTGGGTGTTGAAGTGAAGCGAGAATGACCGGAAGGGGCTCTTTGGGCAACTTATGGGACCTTGGGTCCTCTTTGGTCTCAAGTACTTACGTGGATAGAGGATGAGGCTATCTCTAACACGATCTTTTGGGGGGATGCAGGGAGACCATAAGGGGGACACGTAAGCGAAGGCTGAAGCTGTTCACCAGCGACCCTATTCCACAGGTCATAGGTGAGTATTCGCCTGGGAGACAGCACCCTGTTTGATACAGCGTCGAACGAACGCCCTAGTGACTCACAGGAGCCCGTGGATTCGCTTGCAGCCCGTGGCCGCTAGGGTGGTAGCGAAAAGCAGTCCGACGCACCAGCGGAGTCCGCAGATCACTGAGGGCCTATTGAACCAAGTCGCCCCTGACCGGCTTGCGCCTCATCGCTCGCGCAGAGAATCCCAATGGCCAAAGTGCCCTTCAGGAACTCAAGGAAGCCCGTGGATTCGTTCCTACTCCTGGCCGCTGGGGTGGTGGCCGAGAAGGGGCGAAACGCACCACTGGAGTCCCTAGAGTTGCGGAGCCTCGTACCGATCACGGGCGATGATGGCTTGGGGCCAGGGAACAAGAAGGTGCGGTCGCCTACGCCTGAAGCAACACTCTAAGTGCCTTCAATGCCCGCGTCACGGTCTCGCCTTGGTCGGCGATGCTTTGGATCAATTCTTCCGGTGTCCGGGTATCGATCTTTATAACCGCATTCGGATTTACGGCTTTCAGGTCAAACACTGCTGCGTCGAGCGCATCAGCTTTTGCTAGTGCTTCGCGGGCGGCTCTCTCTCGCTCTTGAACCTTAGTTTCGAGCACATCGATCTTCGCGTCTTTGGGATCAGCAGCTTTGAGAGCCTTCAGCTTCTCTTTGAGTGAGATCACTTCGGCCTTGGCGCGCTCCGCCTCGGCGACATGCGGTTTCATGTCTTCGCGGGCCTGCTTGCGGCGGGCGGCGAAATCTACGGTCCACGAGTAGCGACTTTCGGCTGCAGGAGTGCCGCGCGCTGAGAGCAGACGAGCGTAACTAGGAAACGGTTGGCTCTCTTTGCCTTCGACTGCCGCCCATGCTTCGGTGAGCCCGGTGGGCAGATCAGCGTCGTTTAGCACCTCGCCGTTCTTACCAAACCCAAAATGGGCCAGCGTTGCAGGTGATTTCTTGCCGACCTTCAAATGAGTGAGATCATAATACCAGATTTTCTCTGTGCTCCGACCCTTCGTAAAGAACAGCAGAATTCGTCTTCACGCCTGCGCCCGCGCCCGAGAAGACGCCGCCGGGCAAGCTGATGATCGCCCACAAATCGCACTCATCCACCAGCTTGCGCTTCGTTTCCACGAAAGCACCCTCGTCTCTTCTGAATAGGAACCCATCATCGAGGACGATGGCGCAGCGACCCTCGGGCGCGAGTTCGCCAAGAATGTTCTGCATGAAGAGCACCTGCGTGCTACTCGTGGCATAAGCATAGTTCTTCTGCGCATCCTTGCCCTCTTTGCCGCCGAAGGGCGGATTGGTCAGGATTACGTCGAACGTTTTGGGCGCCTTGTCGAAAAGAGCGCTGTAGGTGGCGCGCCTTGTTAGCGTGTTGCCGTGCCAGATGTTCGGCTGGTCGATGCCGTGCAGCACAAGATTAGCAAGCGCAATTGGAAAGACGAGGTTCTCCTTCTCCCGGCCAAAGAAGGTGTCCTGCTTTAGCGTATCAATATCCGTACTAGCGGGGGCCTGCCCGAGGTTGCGCGCGATGTGCTCGTAGGCCACCGCAAGAAATCCGCCAGTGCCGCAGCACGGGTCATAGATCGTGTCGCCTAGCGTCGGTTGGATAGTATGCACCATCGCGCGGATTACCTCGCGCGGTGTGAAAAACTGACCGCCATCCGAGTTCTTCTCGCCCATCTTGAGCAGCAGGTCTTCATACACCTGAGACAGCGTAAAGAAATGCGTGTCGTCCACATGGTCGATGCTGATCTCGTCCACCTTGTCGAGAATATCTCGGAGGTTAGTCTCGCTATCCACCCGCACTCTCCACTGCCGTCATAATGCGGCCAATCACACGTTGTCTCTGCGTGGCAGACGGATTGGGCAGCTTCGTCTTGGGATCGATGTCTAACGCGTGCAGATGCGGCAATAACTCGGTATTGATGAAGTCAAAGAGCCTCCCATCTCCTTTGGAAAACAATTCCTGCCGCTTCCAACCGTAGGGTTTGCCTTCATCTGTTTGCGGATGCTCGGAATTGCTCTTGAAAGGCGCCGCCCAATCCTGCCAGCGAAAGGGGCTGGCTATCGCAGGCGCAAAGGAGTTGCCAACCGCCTCGGCTGCCTCGCGGTCGTGCTTTTCTTGCGAGTCGAGGATTCGGAGAAACAGTATCCACGTAAGTTCCGGCACGTATTGCAGTGCGCTCGCGCAATTCGAGCGTCGCATGATATCGCAGATGGACTTGACGAACGACGAGAGCGACCGTGTCCCTGCGATGCTCTTCGGAGCTTTTTTCTTTGGCGGCGTCTTAGCGCGGGGCATAGGACTCAAAAACCTGAGCGAGGAGTTTCGGCGGCATCAGTTCCAGTTCCATTATTTGCCTCTGGATAGCGGAGGTCAGTTTTCCCATCTCTCGATCTGATTGTTTGAGTTTGGCAGCTATTCCTCGCTGCTCTGCCAAGTCGGGTAATGGGATCGGGATCGTCCGAATGGTCCTCTGCGAGATATTGCGCATAGAATCACTGGTCCCTGTAGCATTCTCCTCGATGTGCCCGCGAGCCTCAGGCAGCCTCAACATTTGAAGGACGTAGTCAGGATCGCAGCGCTCTTCATCCAAAATGAGACGCAGCGTTTTGTCTGAGAGCAAGCGGTTGGGATAATCACAATCAACGCGAACTACCGCGCCCACAAGTTCGACGGTGTTGGCTCGCGAAATCAGTACGTCGCCCTTGCGGACCCGGTGGTGCTCCTCCGGTTGGTAGCCTACTCCGACGGCTTTGGCTTCTCGGGGGCGAAACTCGCCCCAGCTTATCGCGCTGACCTTTAGCACACCCAATTGTTCATCTCGGGCGAGTTGCTCCGTTGTCCGCATACTCTTGCCGGTTTCGATCTGCACAATCAGATCATTGAGGATAGCCTGGGGCATCCTCCTCGTTTCGTAACTAGCGCTAGCCTTGATTTTGTTCACTAACGCTTCGGCGTGTCTCTTTTGAGAGCACACAGCGGTGACCGCAGTCCCTATCTCAACCAATTTTTGCGTTAGCGTTGACGCGATTCGACGCTGTTCGTCGATTTCAAGGCTTGGCACCTCAAATTCCTCGATATCAGCTTTTGTGAGCGCTTGGCGAGTGCCTCCCGCTTGAGTGTCATCAATTAGCTTCTGGAAAGCCGGTGATGATAGGTAAAGCATCAGGAAGTGCGGATCGATGCTACCGCCGCACCGGATGATGCAAACGTGCTGATTAACGTTTGCCGGACACACTTTGTCTGGCACAACGCAAACGCGGCCAATTGATGCCCCCGTAATGTTGAGTAGAACATCGCCCGGCTTGACCTCGGTCCCTAGCATCGCTTCGTGAGTAGCGGGAGTAATACGAGCGAGACCTTCCTCAGTGAAGGAGCGCATCAAGACATTCTGGCTGCGTATAAGCGGGATGCCGTTGGCGACGTAGCTCCTATTGCCACCGGATGGTGTGGAACCGCTCCCGATTTTTTCGCACTGATCGCCTAATCTCAGAAAGTGCCTCATGCTGCAAATAATCTCGTTTTTGCCTGCCTCATCACTGCTACGGGTGCGCCAAGCGCCCGAAGCGCGGTGACGCCACCAGCGTCTTTAATTTCCGGCACTTCCCAAAGCGCAGGCGTCTCCAGGGCCTCGGTGCCGCCAACTTCAAACTGATGTCCCAGCCTACGCAGAACCGTTGCAGCTTTCCGGTCGATGGACTCGAACCAGATTCGATTGTCGTCTAGGTAAGCGGTCTTGCGCTCCGGGCGCTTTAGTGCTCGCGCGTGATAGCCGTGGTGCGCGAAAAGATCATAGATGTCATAGTCGTTCATTCGATCGATTTCACGAATGAGTTCGGGGCTAAAGTTATCGCCTAACAGATGGTTGATTAGCTCGCGTCGCTTTCGGGCTTCAATCCAAATCTGGCGAAATTCCTCGAGATCACTCGCTTCTCGTAGCACGCGTTCGATCATGTCGCGGCGGTATTCATCGACCGGGATGGGGACGTCACGGCCATCGCGACGGCTAAGGATATAACGGCCTTGCGGCGTGATGAGAGTCTGACCGGTGATTTCCGGCACGGGTAATGTTTCGCCGCTGTCTACATCATCGCAACCAACATCATCTTGGCCACCGCCGACTATGCCACTCGGGCTTCGGGGTGGCGTAATAAAGTCAGTGCCGAAGAGGTCGGTGACGCCGGTATAGTCGTAGAGCCAGAATTTGAATTTCTGCGTTTCCTCGTGAATGCGCGTACCGCGCCCAACCATTTGGTAGAACTTGATGGCGGACTTTAGATATCGGAAAAAGACGACGGCGTTTACTCGCTCAATGTCCACGCCCGCCTCTAGGAGATCGACGGTGCAGGCGACGAATGCACGCTGGCCAGAGCCTCGCATCGGCTCGATCATATCTGCCCCGTTGTTTACGCCACCCATACACTTGAAGGCGTAGTGGTCCTTGGGCTCATGGCCTTTCTCCCGACACCATTTGGCATAAAGGTTGTTCATCTGCATGGCCACGCGATCAGCGTGAATTTCGCGGTTGCAGAAAATAATTACTTTCTGTTCCGGACCGCCATTTTCGCAGAGCAATTTGAACAAATCGGCGCACATGGCAGGGGTGCGCATGTCGATGAATAGTTCGTCGTCGAAATCGGCGCCCGTGTATTCGTCTTTCGTGAGGTCTTCCGCAGTGATCGGCTGGCCAGTCTTAATGTTGGTGGGTTTGGCGGCCAGCACATCGGCCTTTGAGAAGACGCGAGCGTCGATTGTGGCCTTGCGCTTAATGATCTCACACGCGGCGAGGTAACCGTCCTCCTGGGCCTGGATCAGTGTGTATTCGTAGACCGGCTCTCCGAAATAGTCATGGTTGTTGGCCGTGATGTCGAAGTCCTCCAGTGTCTTGTTCTTCAACTCGCGAAGCTGTCGCGGCGTAGCAGTAAGGCCGATGTGAATAGCATTGGGGTTGCGCTTGAGCACCTCTGACCACTTGCCCCACGCGGAGCGGTGGCACTCATCAATAATTATGACGCTGAATGAATCTTCGGCGTAGTGCTCAGATAGAAAGCTGGCGAAGTCCGCGTCGTCGTTATCAAGGCCGAGGGTCTGGTAAGTGGCGATATGGACACGGGCGTTCTTGGCGGCGTTTTCGCCATTCTCGGTCCTTACGATGCGGGCGTTATCGCCGAAAACGGCTTTCAGTTTAGTGTAAGCCTGCTCGCGCAGTTCATCCCGATCACAGATGAACAATGCGGGTTTGGGCAAGCGCTCGGCTTCATTCAGGCGCCAGAGTAGATTGGCTGCGATGATGGTTTTTCCCGCGCCGGTCGCAAGAGAAAGCAACACTCGGGCAGCCTCGCCTTTGGCTTCGCTTTGGAGGATTTTCTCGAACGCTGCACGGATGGCCGCATCTTGGTAATAACGCGATTCGGGATAGGCCAAACTGTCAGGTTGGAACAGCAGCAATGCAGAGGGATCATCGAGCTTAATCCCCATATCTCGATGGTAGCACTCAGTCAGCCGTTGATGATGAGGGAAGTCTGGGAATGGAAAGGGTCCAGTCTGTTCGCCAGTGAATTTGTTGAACTGGGCATAGCGGTGACCGTTCGTCGAGAAAATGTATTTTGCGTCGAACCTCTCACAATCCGAATAACGCTTCGCCTGCTGCATTCCTTTAAGCGCGTCTTCGTCTTCTTTTTTCGCTTCAAGTATTGCGACTGGCAGCGGCATCGGTCCATTTGGGACTTCGACGCAGAGGAGGTAGTCGATTTTCCCTGGCCCGGGACGTCGTCGTCCCTTTGGACCTATCGGCTCTACGGGTGCTGGAGTCTCCAGTCGGACGTAGGGAAGGCGATAACCTTTCTCTCGAAGAACAGGATCGATCAACTCGTATCTTGTCTCAGCTTCGTTCCTGGTCATCGTTTCGATACTAGTCGAGGGAGCGCTTTGCAGGTCCGAACTCTCGATACATAGCAAAGCACACTTGCTTGCAGATTTTGCAGCATCTGGTCGGTGCTCTGCTACAGTGGCGTCCGCCTGAGGTTTGTAAACCGTTGCAGCCTTACCGGCTCTTCGATGCCGCCAAAGTCGGCCCGTATCGCCACAAGGACGTGCAGACCCGGCTGATTAGGTCTAGCAGACGTTCTTAGTGAACGATTCCGGGATGATAGGCAGGCGTCACGCGCGCAGGGCTCCGCAGACAACCCCGGATACTCTACGTGTCAGGAACTGACGTAGCTGCATGATTCGGTGGGACTGGCAGCCCAGAACAGCATCATCATGCGCGCTCATCCCCGTAACCCCCAGATATAGCTGGTGAACTAGTGGTGGCGCGCTAGGTCTTGACGGGCGCAAGCGTGAACGTCAACCTTCGGACCGACTCGAATCGAAAAGCCGCTCAGTCCTGCACCGACATGAGCGGCTCATTCGATTTCGATCCCGCTCAACCATCTGCCGGCTGCGGGACAGGCAACGTTGACGTCAGGATACTGAATCCTGATTCGCCGCAGGTCAAGCCGGCTCCGAAGAAAGGAGGCCGCTATGGCCGAAAGCAACCAAAATCTGAAAGTCGAAAATCCACGGGTGATTGACGATCCTACTGTTCGGGAAGTCTACGCGAACAAGATTGTCAGCGCCCAATTTGACGGCGGGACGGTCATGATAACGCTGGGGGCCACACGGATTACCCCCAATCGGATAGACGAGCGCCCCGACGTCGCCGGCGTAAAGCCAGCGGTCCATATCAGCGCGCGGCTAGCACTCTCGCCACCCGCCGCGATGGAACTCATAAACAACCTGAATGGCCTGCTCGCAGCCGTCCAAGCCGCTGCCCTCAGAGCCAGCGCTGGGACTGCCCCGCCAATGAGCGGGACAGCACACTAGGGTCAGGAAAGGCCCCGTGGGCAACGAGCCGGCGGCGATTTTCGCCGGCTCGAACTCATTATTGCACAACAGTGACTCGAAGCGGTCCCGGAGAGGTCCCGGGCGGCGTCGGGGGCGCAGAGAAGCTGCTACGGGCGGCTGGCAGCCCCGGCTCAGTTAGGGGTGTCAATGGAACTGAGGTTTCCTGCGGTTCGCCACGCCCGTTAGCGTCATAGGCCGGAGCCGGGGCTTTAGCGGGAATTTTGGAGCCGGGTGGTGGCCCCAAATCCTGATTTTTGTCCAGCGAAGGAGGCCCCATCGTTTAGTAGGCAGCTCGTTGCGGCGAGGTGTCATTGGCAACCCACGACGGTGAAGGCCGGCATGCCCGGCGCGACCTGCACCTGGACATCGACCGGTCTGATCTCGATGCCCTCGAACGCGACTGTGGTGACGCGCTGGACCATGTCCGCCCCCGCCTGCGACGCACACTAGCGGAATACCGCGCGATCGGCAAGAACATTTAGGGAACAAAGGCGTTTGAGCGCGTTGGGGGGCTTCTCGCCAACCTGAAAGTGCGGTTATCGCTCGGCGGCAGCCAACAGCTCGTTGCTCACGGCGTCGAGGATTTCGTCTGACAACGCCGGATCGCCGACCGCGCGGGCGAGCGACAACGCACCCACCAGCCCCGCCATCGCAGCGACGGCCTTACGCCGCCGCGCCGCTTTCGAGCGGCCGGGAACGGCTTGCGCGAGAATATCGAGCAGCGGCTCCAGCCCTTGCGCGAAAGCCTTGCGGACCGTCTTGCCGCTGCGCGCGGCGTCGTTGCTGAGCGCGGCAAAGCTGCAGCCGTGGCCCGGATCGTCACGATGCCGCGGCGTCAGATATTGCTGCAGCAGAGCCGCATAGGGCTGATCGGGCGCTTGCGCCACGACGCGCGCCCAGTTCGCCGCCGAGCGCGCCATGGTGCGGCGGCTCGCTTGCGCCACGAGATCGTCCTTGGAGCCGAAGTGGCCGTAAAAGCCGCCATGGGTAAGATTGGCGGCTTTCATGATATCGGCAACGCCGATGCCGCCGAAGCCCTTGGCGCGGAACAGAGCCGCCGCCGCATCGATGATGCGGTCCCGGTTGGCCGCCGCTTGTTCTCGGCTCACTCGCATCGGTGCAATCCAGCCATGCGCGCATCCGCCTCCCGCTTGACAAATTATATGACGATCGTCATCAATCCACAAGAATGATGACGACCATCATCTAACTCCTTTTCACAGCCAATTGCTTTTTGCCTGACGGTCAGCAGCACCATGATCTCTTCTCCGCTCGCCGCCGCCTTGGCCCGCCGCAACATCCATTACGGCTGGGTGGTCGTCGGCGTTACCTTTCTGACCATGCTGGTCACGGCCGGCGCCATGGGCGCGCCCGGCGTGCTGATCGTGCCGCTCGAGCGCGAGTTCGGCTGGGACAACGCGCAGATTTCCTCGGCGCTGGCGCTTCGCCTTTTGTTGTTCGGATTGTTCGGCCCGTTTGCCGCCGCCTTCATGAATCGCTACGGGCTTCGCCGCGTGATGATCTGCGCGGCGGTGCTGATCGCCGGCGGCCTGCTCGCCTCGCTCGCCATGACGCAGGTGTGGCAGCTCATCGTGTTGTGGGGACTGGTGGTCGGCGTCGGCACCGGACTGACCGCCATCGTTCTCGCCGCCACGGTGGCGACGCGCTGGTTCACGGCGCGGCGCGGCCTGGTCGTCGGGCTTCTGTCGGCGAGCTCGGCCACCGGCCAGCTCGTTTTCCTGCCGCTCATTGCGTCGCTGACCGACCGCTTCGGCTGGCGCCTCGCGCTGGTATTTGTCTGCGGCGTGCTGGCGCTCGCCGCTTTGCTGGCGCTTGTTCTGATGCGCGACCGGCCGAGCGACCTCAATCTGCCGCCTTACGGTGAGCGCGAGGTGGTGCCGCCGCCGCCGCCGGGCGCCGGACTGCTGTCGCTTCTGTCCGCGCCGATCGAGGCGCTGCGCGATGCGGCGCGCGTGCCGCTGTTCTGGGTGTTGTTCGCCACGTTCTTTATTTGCGGTTGCAGCACCAACGGTCTGATCCAAACGCATTTCATCACCTTCTGCGGCGACTACGGGCTGCCCGCCGTGACCGCGGCCGGCGTGCTGGCGATGATGGGAGTGTTCGATTTCGTCGGCACGATCGGTTCCGGCTGGCTGTCGGATCGTGTCGACAATCGCTGGCTCTTGTTCTGGTATTACGGCCTGCGCGGGCTCTCGCTGCTGTTTCTGCCGTTCACCAGCTTTACCTTCTACGGCCTGTCGCTGTTCGCGGTCTTTTACGGCCTCGACTGGATCGCCACCGTTCCGCCGACGGTGAAGCTCACCGCCGACCGCTTCGGGCGCGAGCGCGCCGGCATCGTGTTCGGCTGGGTGTTTGCCGGCCATCAGATCGGCGCCGCGACGGCCGCGCTCGGCGCCGGCTTTTCGCGCACCGAGTTTGCGAGCTATCTGCCGGCCTTCTTCGCCGCCGGCGCGCTCTGCATCCTCGCCGCCGCTTTGGTGCTGACGATCGCCAAGCCCAAGCCTGCGGCATTCGGGGCCGCGGCACCGGCGCCGGCGCGAGGCTAAATCGGCGCCCCGCAGGCGTCGCTCATCGAAATATCGTACCATTGCGCCGCGGGCCGACTCGGTGGGGACCGGGTCGCGCACTGAGCGGAACGAACCTTCATGAGAAGCCTGATCTGCCGAAAACGCCGCGCACGCCTCGTTCTGGCAGCCGTCGCGATGCTGATGGTGCTGCCAACGCACGGTCATACCCAAACCACGGCGCCGTCCAAGGATGCGATCTGGACCGTGCCTGAGGTCGGCGCGTTGCCTGACGACAAACACGGCCGCCTGGTGCGCCGCGGCCGCGATCTGGTCACGGCGACCTATGCCCATATCGGACCCGAAGTCAGCGATCGGTCGAAGCGCTATGCCGGCAACAATCTCGCTTGCGGCGATTGTCACCTCGAGGCCGGGACGAAAGATTCGGTCTGCCGATCTTCGGCCTCTACGACGAATTCCCGCGCTACAGCGCGCGCTCGGGCGCCGAGATCACGATCGAGCAGCGCGTGAATTCCTGCATGACGCGCAGCTTGAACGGCCGCGCCATACCCGGCGCTGCGCCGGACATGCAGGCCTTTGTTGCTTACATCAAATTCCTGTCGTCCGGCGTGCCGCCGGATCAGCGGATTCCCGGCCTCGGTGCCGGAAGCATTCCCGAGCTTGATCGCGCCGCCGATCCGGCGCGCGGCCGCACCGTCTATGCTGCCCAGTGCGCGGGCTGCCACAACACCGATGGCTCGGGCATCCGCCGCAGCCTGCCGACGACCGATCTCGGCTACATCGTGCCGCCGCTATGGGGGCCGGATTCGTTCAATGACGGCGCCGGCATGGACCGTCTGATCACGGCGGCAAATTTTGTTCATTCCAACATGCCGCAAGGCGCGGATTATCTGAATCCGGTGCTGTCAACGGTGGATGCGTGGGACGTCGCGGCCTTTGTCCTGTCGCAGCCGCGGCCGCACAAAAAAGGCCTGGAAAAGGATTTTCCAGATTTGGCGCAAAAACCGGTCGATACGCCGTACGGACCCTATCTCGACGGCTTCAGCGCGGAGCAGCACAAATACGGCCCGTTCGCACCCATTCGCGCAGCTCTGGCCCAGCTCAAACGCGAAGACAGGCCGGTGCGCTAGATTCTGTATTGGAGCATGATCTTTGCGGAAAACCGGCTTCCACTTTTCCGGATCATGCTCTAACCCTTCGCGCGCTTTTGCTCGATCTTGTCCCAGATCAGCGCCGCCGCATCCGGGCCGCCGAGATTCTTGATCGCGCGGATGCCGGTGGGCGAGGTGACATTGATCTCGGTGAGGAAGCCGTCGATCACGTCGATACCGACAAAGAGGAGGCCGCGCTCGCGCAAAGCCGGGCCGAGGCGCGCGCAGATTTCGCGTTCCCGTTCGGTCAGGTCGGTCGCTTTCGGCACGCCGCCGCGCACCATGTTGGAGCGCAGATCGTCGGGCGCCGGCACACGGTTGACCGCGCCGGCGAATTCGCCGTCGACCAGAATGATGCGCTTGTCGCCGTCCTTCACCGCCGGCAGGAATTTTTGCACCACCCACGGCTCGCGCAGCATGGTGGAGAACAGGTCGTAGAGCGAGCCGAAATTGAGGTCCTCACGGGCCAGCCGGAAGACGGCTTCGCCGCCTTTGCCGTAGAGCGGTTTCATGACGATATCGCCGTGCTCCGCGCGAAACGCCTTGATCGCGTCGAGGTCGCGGGTGATGAGCGTCGGCGGCATCAGCTCGGGAAATTCCATGACGAAGACTTTTTCCGGCGCGTTGCGCACGTGTGCTGGATCGTTGACCACGAGCGTCTTGGGATGGATGCGCTCGAGCATGTGCGTCGTCGAGATATAGGCGAGATCGAAGGGCGGATCCTGGCGCAGCAGCACGACGTCGAACGAGGCGAGATCGACAACGCCCGGATCGCCGAGCGTGAAATGATCGCCGGGGGCATCGCGCACGACCAGGGGACGCACCGCCGCCGAAACTTTGCCGCCGGCGAGCACGAGGCGATCGGGCGTGTAATAGGAGAGCGGATAAGCGCGGCGCTGCGCTTCCAAGAGCAACGCGAAGGTCGAATCGCCGCGGATATTGATCCGCTCGATCGGGTCCATTTGTACGGCGACGTTCAGGCGCATGCGTGGGTCGGGGCAAAGACGTTGCGGGTAGCAAGCTCTACGCAATTTTGCGGGCGGCGGCTACGGCGGCGCACCCGGCAGGCCATATTCACTGGCTGGCGTCGAACGCATTGGCGATGTGCTGCGGCATCTTGCCGGGGGTGACCAGAATGACGTCGAAGCGAATTTCTTGCTGCACGTCGGCGGGATTGCGCCCGAGCCAAAGCTCGGCGGCGGCGACGATCCGGCGTTTTCCCCGTTCGGTCACGGCTTCGACGGCGTCATCGGCGCGCGCGCGCCTTGACCTCAACGAAAACCAGCGCATGGCGGCGGCGCGCCACGATGTCGATTTCGCCGAACGGCGTTTTCCAGCGGCGGGCGAGAATACGATAGCCCTTGGCGATCAGAAGCATGGCCGCGCGGCTTTCCGCCGAAAGGCCGAGCCGGAAGGCGGCGATGCGGTCGGGCCGCGGCTTCGCGGCGGGCCGAAGGGGTTCAGCGCGGCGCGCCATCATCGGCCTCCCGGTTTTTCTCTTCCGCCAGCGCGAGCGCGCGCTGGTAGAGCGTCCGTCGCGGCAAGCCTGTCGCAACTGCGACTTCGCCGACCGCATCCTTGAGCGACGTGCGTGCAAGTGCGGCGCGCAAGAGCGTATCCGCATCGTCCTCGCTCGCCGGCTCGGCTGTCGCAGGCGGAGCAATAACCAGAACAAACTCGCCGCGAATTTCTTGCGCGGCGCTTTGCTGCGCAAGCGCCGCCAGCATGCCGCGGCGGACTTCCTCGTGCAGCTTGGTGAGCTCGCGGCAGACCGCCGCTTCGCGTTCGCCGAGCCCAGCTGCGAGATCGGCGAGCGTCGCGGCGAGCCGCGGACCGGTCTCGAACACAATGACCGTTCCCGGGATACGGGCCAATTCGGCGATACGGCCGCGGCGCGCAGCCTGTTTGGGCGGCAGGAAGCCGGCGAAGAAAAACTGGTCCGTCGGCAGGCCTGAGACGGTGAGCGCGGCAAGGACGGACGAGGCCCCTGGAACAGCAGTAACGGCGTGACCGGCTTCCTGCGCCGCCCGGACAAGCTTGTAGCCGGGATCGGAAATGAGCGGGGTGCCGGCATCGGATACCAGCGCAACGGCCGCCCCCTCGGCGAGCCTCCGCAAAAGCTTGGGACGCGCTGTTGTCGCGTTGTGGTCGTGATAGGGTGTCAGCGGGGCGGCGATGGCGTAGCGGTCGAGCAACTTGCGGGTCACTCGCGTATCCTCGCAGGCGATCACATCGGCTGCCGCGAGGGTGGCGAGTGCGCGCAAGTTGATATCGCCAAGATTGCCGATAGGGGTGGCCACGATATGAAGCCCAGGCGCGATTTTCCCGGCCTCCATGCGGTGGCCGTCGAGACTATAGCTTCGCTGTGGGCGATCTTTCCGCTCAGCCGAGGTCGCGCGCGCATCGTTCATCGTCGCCACCCTAGAGTACATCCCGATTTAGTTGAATCGGGATGTGCTCTAAATTCTTGCGCGGTCGCATGTCCTTTTCGGAAAACCGGTTGCCACTTTTCCGGGACATGCTCTAGCGCGAGGGTCTGAGGACGTCATGTTCGCCGCGGATTCACCGTCTTTTTGGCTTGGTTAACGATTCGCCGCTAGAATGACAGATTGGCGCCGCCCTATGTCCTCGGGGCTTAGAGCATGATCCCAGAAGGTGGAATCCAGTCTTCGAAACCGATCATGCTCCAACAAAGGTCTGGAGCGGAGCGATTCCAACAAAAATCATCTCGGTCCAGAACACCGTGAGGAGAACTGGCCTGTCCGCGGAGTTGCCGGTTAAGGGGTCGGGGGCCATGCTCACCCGGCGCCGCTCGCTGGCGGGCCTGTTGGCTGCGACAGGCGCGGTATTGGGCGGCTGTTCGGGCGCGTCCAATTATTTTTCCTCGATGCCGTCCTTTTCCTCGGCGCCGCAGGCGCCCGCGGGGCCCCCGGTGCCGGAGACCACGCTGGGGACCGGCCAAGTCAGGATTGCGCTTATTCTGCCGCTCTCCGCCGGCGGCAATGCCGGCGTTGCCGGCCAGGCCATGCGCAATGCGGCCGAGATGGCGCTGGCGGAATTCAACTCCCCGAATATCCAGCTTTTGGTGAAGGACGACGCCGGCTCGGCGGACGGCGCGCGGCTTGCTGCGCAGCAATCAGTCGACGAAGGCTGCGAACTGATTCTCGGTCCGCTTTTCGCGCAGGCGGTGAGCATCGTCGGCCAAGTGGCGCGGTCGCGCAACATCCCGATCATCGCCTTTTCCACCGACGCCAATGTCGCGACGCGCGGCGTTTATTTGCTCAGCTTTCTGCCGGAAACGGACGTGGCGCGCATCGTGCAATACGCGGCATCGACCGGAAAGCACTCCTACGCGGCGCTCATTCCCGACAATCCCTACGGAATTGTGGTGGAGGCGGCCTTCAAGCAGGACGTTACGCGCCGCGGCGGCCAGTTGGTCGCGCTCGAGCGCTACCCGCACGACAAGGCGGCGATGGCGTTTCCGGTCAGGAATGTCGCGCAAGCGCTGGGCCGCGCCGATGCCTTGTTCATTCCGGACGGCGGCGATGCGCTGCCCGACGTGGCGCAGGCTCTCGTGGCCAACGGCGTCAACACCAAGCGCATCCAACTCTTGGGCACCGGGCTTTGGGACGATCCGCGCGTCTTTCAGACGCCGGCGCTCGATGGCGGCTGGTACGCGGCCCCGGACGGCGCCGGTTATCGCAATTTCGCCAATCGCTACGCCGCGCGTTTCAAGCAGCAGCCGGTGCGGACCGCGACGCTGGCTTACGATGCGGTCGCGCTCGTCGCCGCTTTGGTGAAGACGCAAGGTCCGCAGCGCTTCTCGCCCGAGGTGTTGACCAATCCGTCGGGCTTCTCCGGCATCGACGGGCTATTCCGCTTCCGCCCCGATGGGACCAATGAGCGCGGCCTTGCGGTCATGCGCGTCACCGCATCCGGACCGCAGATCATCCAAGCGGCGCCGCGCAGTTTTGGCCCCGCTGCCGGATAGAGCATGATCCGGGGTGGAAACGGGTTTTCCGAAAGATCATGCTCCACCCGAAAATGAGAGCGCCAATCGATTCAATCTGAAGCGACTGCGCACCCAGCATTCAGGCGGCGAGATCGGCGACCACCGCGTCGAGCAACGGAAAGCCGGGCATGCTGACGCGCAGGCGCCCAGACGAGGTCATCTCGACCAAGCCGTTGTCGCGCAAAGCCGCTACCCGCGCCGCGTCGAGGGCCCGGCCCGCCAACGCCGCGTAGCGCTGCGGATCGATGCCTTCGGCGAGCCGCAGGCCCATCAACAGAAATTCGTCGGCGGTTTCCTCGCGTGTGAGCACCTCGTCGGTGATGAGCCCGTGCCCCTGGTTCTCGACGCGGGTGAGCCAAGCCTCGGGGCGTTTCTCCGTCGCGGTTGCGTGCCGCTCATCGTCGATGTCGAGCCGACCATGCGCGCCCGGCCCGATGCCGGCATATTCGTGCATGCGCCAGTAGACGAGATTGTGCCGGCACTCGGCGCCCGGCCGCGCATGATTGGAAATCTCATAGGCCGGCAGGCCATGCGCCGCGCAGATCTCTTGCGTCGTGTCGTAAAGCGCGCGGGCGTCGTCGTCGTCGGGCACCTTGAGCTTGCCCGCCGCATGGAGCGCCGCGAAAGGCGTGTCCGCCTCGATAGTGAGCTGATAAAGCGAGAGATGCTCGCCGGCCTCGCTCAGCGCTTCTTTCAATTCGCCGGCCCATTCTTGCGGCGTCTGCTGCGGCCGCGCGTAGATCAGATCGAACGAATAGCGCTCGAAGACGCTGCGCGCGATATGCACGGCGTCGATCGCTTCACGCGCCGAATGCAACCGGCCGAGCTCTTTGAGCACACGGTCGTCGAGCGCCTGCACGCCGAGCGAGACGCGGTTGACGCCGGCCGAGCGATAACCACGGAAGCGCGCGGCTTCGACGCTGGTCGGATTAGCTTCGAGCGTGACCTCGGCGTCGGGCGCCACGCGCCAGTGGCGCGCGATCGCCTCGAGAATGGCGCCGACCGTCGCCGGCCGCATCAGCGACGGCGTGCCGCCGCCGAAGAAGATCGTGGAAACGGTCCGGCCCGGCACGCGGGCCGCCGTCGCGGCGATCTCCGCCGCGAAAGCCCGCACGAAGCGGGACTCATCGATTTCGGCGCGGCGCACATGGCTGTTGAAGTCGCAATAGGGGCATTTCGACAGACAAAACGGCCAATGAATGTAGACGCCGAATTGCGGCGCATCGCCTTTTCCAACCGAAGCGTCGTCGGCGAAGTCCTGATTAGCCAAGACACGATCAGCCAAGACACGATCAGCCAAGACACGCCTCCGCGAGCTTGAGAAAGGCGCGGGCGCGGTGGGACAGGCCTCGGCCTTTGGGCGGCAATCCGTGTTTCTCTTCGCTCGGCATTTCGCCAAAGGTCCGCACGTGCCCGTCCGGCAAGAAGATCGGATCGTAGCCAAAGCCCATCTCGCCGCGCGGCGGCCAGACGATCGTGCCGTCGACGCGGCCCTCGAATTCCTCCACATGACCATCGGGCCAGGCGACGCACAGCGCGGAGACGAAATGCGCACTGCGTTGCGCCGGCGTGGTCGCGCCGCGCTCGCCAAGCTTCTGTTCCACCATCTCCATCGCCGCCTGAAAATTCTTATCAGGTCCGGCCCAGCGCGCCGAATAGATGCCGGGCGCGCTGTCGAGCGCATCGACCACAAGGCCGGAATCGTCGGCAAAGGCCGGCAGACCGGCGGCCTTCGCCGCCGCTTCGGCCTTGATCCGCGCATTGGCGCGGAAGGTCGTTCCGCTTTCTTCGGGTTCGCTCAGTCCCATATCGCCCGCTGATATGGCGTCGATTTGATATGGCGCCACTAGCTCGCGCAATTCGGCAAGCTTGCCGGGATTATGCGTCGCGATCAGCAGGCGACCGGTGATGCGGCGATGATCCGGTGCCCTCACATCACCGCCATTTTCTGCAGGTCGATGAGCTTGGCCACGCCTTTGCGCGCGAGCGCGAGCAAGGTCGTCAATTGCTCTTCCGAAAACGGCACCTTCTCGGCGGTGGCCTGCACCTCGACGATATTGCCGGAGCCGGTGAGCACAAAATTCGCGTCGGTTTCGGCTTGCGAATCCTCGGCATAATCGAGGTCGAGCACGGCCACGCCCGCGCAAACCCCGCAGGAAATCGCCGCGATGTGGTCGCTCAAAACCTCTTGATCGATCATCTCGCGCGTCTTCATCCAGGTGAGGCAGTCATAAAGCGCGATCCAGGCGCCGGTGATGGAGGCGGTGCGCGTTCCGCCGTCGGCTTGGATCACGTCGCAATCGATGGTGATCTGACGTTCGCCGAGCGCCTTGAGATTCACGACCGAACGCAGACTGCGGCCGATCAGGCGCTGGATTTCCACGGTGCGCCCGTTCTGCTTGCCGGCCGATGCCTCGCGGCGGGTGCGTTCCAGTGTAGCGCGCGGCAGCATGCCGTATTCGGCGGTGATCCAGCCGCGCGCTTGACCCTTGAGCCAGGGCGGCAGACGGTCTTCCAGCGTCGCCGTGACCAGGACATGCGTGTCGCCGAAGCGCACGAAACAAGAGCCTTCCGCGAACTTCACGACACCCCGCTCAAGCGATACGGGCCGCAATTCATCTGGCTGTCGGCGGCTCGGCCGCATGCATGTCTCCCTGGGCGCTCTATCGGTGCAAGATTTGGCCCAGCCTTTTAGAGCATGATCCGCGAAAGTGGAAACCGGTTTTCCGAAAAGATCATGCTCCACCAAAAAGTTAGAAGGCCAGCCGATTCAATCCGAAACGATGGCGTTCCAACGCTGAAAATGGCAGTGCAGGCGCACAAAATGGGGCATAAAACCGGCCCGAACATCAAGCCAAGAACCGCAAGGCAAGAACCACCTCCAGAACCACCTCATTGCGTCGCCCGCCAACTTGCCGGTAGCTTTGGCCGTTTCGACCGCCTTTTGGCTTGAAACAGCCGGCGTGAGCGAACACGTTGTGCGTTAGCAACGGAGCTAACCTTGGCCAGTCACGATCATCCGCTTGCCTCAAGCCAGCTGAGTCTTGCTCAGCTCAACGAGCGTTCGCGCGAGATTTTTCGCTTGATCGTCGAGAGCTATCTCGCAACCGGCGAGCCGGTCGGCTCGCGCAATCTGTCGCGCATCCTGCCGATGACGCTGTCGCCCGCGTCGGTGCGCAACGTCATGTCCGATCTCGAGCAACTCGGCTTGGTTTACGCCCCGCACACCTCGGCGGGCCGGCTGCCCACTGAGATCGGATTGCGCTTCTTTGTCGACGCGCTCATGCAGATCGGCGATCTCACCGAAGCCGATCGCAACGCCATCGAGGCCCAGGTCGCCGGCCTCGGCCAGTCCAAAACCATCGAAGCGGTATTGACCGAAGCGTCCGGCCTCCTGTCGGGCTTAAGCCGGGCCGCCGGCGTGGTGCTGACCGCGAAATCCAATCAAAGGCTCAAACATATCGAGTTCGTGCGGCTGGAGCCCGAGCGTGCGCTGGTCGTGCTGGTCGGCGAGGACGGCCAGATTGAAAATCGGGTCCTCAATATTCCGGTCGGGCTGCCGACTTCGGCGCTGGTCGAGGCGGCGAATTTTCTCAATGCCCGCATCCGCGGCCGCACGCTCGCCGAGGTGAGGACCGAGATCGAGCAGCGGCTCAAGGTAGGTCAGGCGGAGCTCGACGAACTGACCCAGAAAATCGTCGCCGCCGGTCTCGCCAGCTGGTCGGGCGGCGAGCGCGACGAGCGCAAGCTGATCGTGCGCGGGCAGGCGCATCTGCTGGAAGATCTCAAGGCGCTGGCCGATCTGGAGCGCGTGCGTTTACTCTTTGATGACCTCGAAACCCGGCGTGAGGTGGTCGATTTGCTCGGCCGCGCCGAGCAGGCCGAGGGCGTGCGCATCTTCATCGGCTCGGAGAACAAGCTGTTCTCCCTGTCCGGCTCGTCCACCATCGTCGCGCCCTACCACGATGCCTCGGGCCGCATCGTCGGCGTGCTTGGGGTCATCGGGCCGACCCGGCTGAATTACGCCCGCATCGTCCCGATGGTGGACTACACGGCCAAGGTCGTGAGCAAATTGCTGGCCGGGTGAATGCCGGCCTGGAACCGCATGCCGAGCCTTTTTGCGGAGGCGCCGGGGTCAAGCGCCTGCTTGATTTTTATCCCATGAACCCTGATATGCCGGGTCAGCAAACAGAATAGGTATGGATATGACGGAAAAGACCGCGCGCGCTGAGGACGCAGCGGCCCCTCCGGAGGCCACCTCATCGGCCAACCAGTCAGGCGCTCAGCCTGATCCGGTGGCGCTTGCCGCCGAGTTCAAGGACCGGCTGCTGCGGACGCTGGCGGAGATGGAAAATCTGCGCAAGCGTACCGAGCGTGAAGTCACCGAGGCCCGCCTCTACGGAGCTGCATCCTTCGCCCGGGACCTGCTGGGCGTTGCAGATAATATGCGCCGTGCGCTTGATGCGGTGTCGCCGGAAATGCGCGCGAGCGCCGAGGCCGGCGTCAAGGCGCTCATCGACGGCGTAGAGCTGACCGAACGCGAGCTGCTCAAGGCGCTGGAAAAGAACGGCGTGCGCCAGTTCAGTCCGCGCGGGGAAAAATTCGATCCCAACGTTCATCAGGCGATGTTCGAGGTTCCCAATCCGTCGGTGCCGGCTGGCAGTGTCGTCGAGGTCGTGGCGCCCGGCTATATGATCGGCGAGCGCGTGCTGCGTCCGGCGATGGTCGGGGTTTCCAAGGGTGGTCCCAAATCCGCGCCCTCGCGCCCGGTGAACGACAACGCGACTGCCGGCGCAAAGGATTCCTAAGAATCGTCTGGCGAATTGTCTTAGATGAAGCGGCTTGCGCCTGCGGATCGCGCGCTTCGATTCAGGTCACCGAAGAATCTACTTTAGTTCGACGCTGTCGCGCACCGTGCGCAGCCGCGCGAGAACGTTGGTCCAGCCGTCGGCGCTGCCGATGCCGACCATCTGCAGATAGCCGCCGCCGCCAAAGCGCAGCCACTGAATGACACGGACATCGGCTCCCGTGCGCGCATCCTGCGCCTCCGCCATGGTCTGGTAACCCGCTTGGCCGCCGATCCGCAGCGGCTCTGACATCGTCACCCTGACTTGCCGGATCCCGCCGATTTCGTTGAACATCAGTCTTGCGAAATCCGCGCGCTGGTCTGTCTCGGAAGGGCCGCCCGGCACGGCGGCGATCAGCATGCGCGCATCGAAGCCGTGAACATTCGTTTCTTTGTCGGTTTCCTTGTGGGTTTCCTTGTCCGTTTCCTTGCCGGCATCAGGCGCGGCCGGCGCGTCCCGCAGCATCAGCGCACGGCCGCGCAGCACGTCATCCACATGGAATCCGGCAAGGTCTCCGACCGCGAAAGGCAGCAGGCCGAGCTCCTCCTCTTCCGGCACCTTGGCGCGAACCGCCAGCGTCGCCAGAGCGGCCCGCAGGGCGCGTTCCGAGTAGGCGCTGTCCGGGTCGGGAACTTGAACGGTCACCATCGCGGTAAGATCGCTGCCCGCTGCCACCAGAAGCCATTTTTTGTAGTGGGTCTTTTCGGCGACTTGCCGTCCGACGAGGAGAATGCCCTTGCCGAAGCTCAGCTGTATCGACTCGCGCTTGTCCAAAGTCACGCCCTGCTTCTTCAGCGCGTCCGTGTCGAGCACCTTCTCGATCTGCGCAAAGGCGTCGGCCGGCAGTACGGTGATCAGGATCGCGGCATCCTTGGCAGGGTCCGCAAAGCCGTCGAATGCCTTGCTGGCGACCATTCCGGCCGGCGGCACCAGGCCGACCCGCGAGCCGGGCGGAAAGACCGGGTCTTCCGCCCGCGCCGGCGCTGCCTGTAGCAGCAGCGCCAATGCGGCGAAGACGATGAAGGCCCGGACGGAGCAGCGAGTGCAAATCATGCGAAGTCTCTGATGGCGCTTCGGCACACGGGCGCTAGCGCCCCAGTTCCGAAGTTCGTGATACGCGGTTCGTGATCCGCAGTAGTTCGTGATCCATGGCGGCACCCTCAGATACGAACTTCGGAAGCAAAGGGCACGAGCACATAGATGAATCCATGTGCTGCTTTAGTCTAGCGCCGCTTTTCGATTTGAAGCTCCTAAATGTGCGTGCGGCACTTCAAATCGGCGGCACTCCTGCACCCGGCATTTCAACGCCGCTGCGCGTGACCCGGCGCAGCGTCAGATTGATCCGTCCGCCTTCCGGTAGCAAGCTTGATGTCCCCGGATAGATCCGGTCGACACCGTGAAAGGCAAGCCGGGCGGCGCCGCCGAGGATGAGAACGTCGCCGGAACTCAGCCGTATGGACCGCGTGGGCGCGTTCCGCGTGAGGCCACCGACCCGAAACAGGCACGAATCCCCCAGCGAAACTGAGATCACCGGCGCGTCGAACTCCGATTCATCGCGGTCCTGATGCAGGCCCATTTTTGCATGCGGTCCATAAAAGTTGACGAGGCAGGCTTCGGGCCGATCGCGAAAGCGGGCAAGCTTGGTCCACAAGGCAAGCAGCATTGCCGGCACCGGCGGCCAGGGCGCGCCAGTTTGCGGATGGAGCGGCTGGTAACGGTAACCGCTTTCGTTGGAGACCCAGCCAAGCGGTCCGCAATTCGACATGCGCACGCTGAAGGGTCGGCCCGACTTCGGCATGCACGGCGTGAACAGCGGTGCCGCTTGCAGAACCTTGCGCACGGCCGCCAGCAATTCCACTTGGCCATCGCGGTCAAAGTATCCTGGATAGAGGCGAAGGCCGGCAATATCCGATTGTAAGTTCATCGCTGCGCGTCCGTCCGCTTGTTAGCTTTAGCCATCGACCGAGATGCCCGTCAGGCGTGCAATCCTGTCTTGCGGGTCGATCACGCCCTCCTATATGACCCAAGGGAAATCGCCCGGTCATCGCCCGGGCCGATTGGTTTAAGACTATCAAGGGGGTCGGACAAAGGGCGCCTTTCGGGCCTGCCCGACCTGCCGATAAAGAGAGGATTAACTCCATGGCCAAGGTCATCGGTATCGATCTCGGGACGACGAATTCCTGCGTCGCCGTGATGGAAGGCAAATCGCCGAAGGTTATCGAAAACGCAGAGGGAATGCGCACCACGCCGTCGATCGTCGCTTTTACGGACGAGGGCGAGCGGCTCGTGGGCCAGCCGGCCAAGCGCCAGGCGGTCACCAATCCGGAGCGCACGATTTTCGCGGTCAAGCGCCTCATCGGGCGTCGCTATGACGATCCGATGGTGGAAAAGGACAAGAAGCTCGTCCCCTACAAGATCACGCGCGCCTCCAACGGCGACGCCTGGGTCGAGATCGAAGGCAAGAGCTATTCGCCCTCGCAGATCTCCGCCTTCATCCTGCAGAAGATGAAGGAAACGGCGGAGGCCTATCTCGGCTCCAAGGTCGAGCAGGCCGTCATCACCGTTCCGGCCTATTTCAATGACGCCCAGCGCCAGGCCACCAAGGATGCCGGCAAGATCGCCGGTCTCGAAGTGCTGCGCATCATCAACGAGCCGACCGCGGCCGCGCTCGCCTACGGGCTCGACAAGAACAAGACCGGCACGATCGCGGTCTACGACCTCGGCGGCGGCACGTTCGATATTTCCATTCTCGAAATCGGCGACGGCGTGTTCGAGGTGAAGTCGACCAACGGCGACACCTTCCTCGGCGGCGAAGATTTCGACATGCGGCTGGTCAACTATCTGGCTGACGAATTCCAGAAGGAGCAGGGCATCGACCTGCGCCGCGACAAGCTGGCGCTGCAGCGGCTCAAGGAAGCGGCCGAAAAAGCCAAGATCGAGCTCTCGTCGACGACCCAGACCGAGATCAATCTGCCGTTCATCACGGCGGATGCCTCGGGGCCGAAGCATCTGACGATGAAGCTCACCCGCGCCAAGTTCGAGGCTTTGGTCGACGATCTGGTGCAGAAGACGATCGAACCGTGCCGGCAGGCGATCAAGGATGCGGGCTTAAGCGCGGCTGAGATCAACGAGGTCGTTCTGGTCGGCGGCATGACGCGCATGCCGAAGGTCCAGGAGGTCGTGAAGCAGTTGTTCGGCAAGGAGCCGCACAAAGGCGTCAACCCGGACGAAGTCGTCGCGGTTGGCGCGGCGATCCAGGCCGGCGTGCTGCAAGGCGACGTCAAGGACGTGCTGCTGCTCGACGTGACCCCGTTGTCGCTCGGCATCGAAACCCTGGGCGGCGTGTTTACCCGCCTGATCGACCGCAACACCACGATCCCGACCAAGAAGAGCCAAGTCTTCTCCACGGCCGAGGATGGTCAGACCGCGGTGACGATCCGGGTCTTCCAGGGCGAGCGTGAGATGGCGGCCGACAACAAGATGCTCGGCCAGTTCGATCTCATCGGCATTCCGGCGGCGCCGCGCGGCGTGCCACAGATCGAGGTCACCTTCGACATCGACGCCAACGGCATCGTCAATGTCTCCGCCAAGGACAAGGGCACCGGCAAGGAGCAGCAGATCCGCATCCAGGCTTCCGGCGGTCTTTCCGAGACCGACATCCAGAAGATGGTCAAGGACGCCGAAGCACACGCCGAGGAAGACAAGAAGCGTAAAGCACAAGTCGAGGCGAAGAATCACGCCGAGGCGCTTGTCCACTCGACCGAGAAGACGCTGGCCGAGCACGGCTCCAAAGTCGGTGAGGCCGACCGCCGTGCGATCGAGAATGCCATCGCCGACCTGAAGGAAGCTCTCAAGGGCAGCGATGCGGATGCAATCACGGCCAAGACCAATACGCTGGCGCAGGCTTCGATGAAGCTCGGCGAAGCGATGTACAAGCAATCCGCCGAGCAGCCCGGCGCCGGTTCCGGAGCAGCCGAAGGCAAGCAGGACGACGTCGTCGATGCCGAGTTCACCGAAGTCGACGACGACAAGAAGAACAAAAAGTCCGCTTAACCGGCGGGGCAGGTCAATGCTACTGCGCGTGATCAAATTTGCACCCCCGGACGCAAAACGGGGGTGCATGCTTTTGACGCGCGGCGTCGCGACGTGGAATGATTGGACGTCATCGGGTGGGGAATGATGGCCAAACGCTGCTACTACGAAACACTCTCCTTGGAACGCACCGCGACCGAGACGGATATCAAGGCCGCCTTCCGCAAGCAGGCGATGCAATGCCATCCGGATCGCAATCCCGGGGACAATGAGGCCGAGCATCGCTTCAAGGAGGTCAATGAGGCCTACGAAGTTCTCAAGGACCCCGACAAGCGCGCCGCCTACGACCGCTACGGCCATGCCGCCTTCGAGCACGGCAATGGCATGAATGGCGCGCACGGCTTCGGCGCCGATTTCGCCACCACCTTCTCGGACATATTCGACGATCTGTTCGGTATGGGCGGCCGGCGCGGGCGCGGCTCCGGACGCGAGCGCGGCGCCGACTTGCGCTACAATATGGAAATCTCGCTGCTGGAAGCGTATGCGGGCAAGACCGCCCAAATCCGCATCCCGACATCGGTCACTTGCGAAGCCTGCTCAGGCACCGGAGCCAAGCCGGGCACCAAGCCGAAAGCCTGCCCGATGTGCGCCGGTCAGGGCAAAATCCGGCACGCTCAAGGCTTCTTCACCCTCGAACGCACCTGTCCGAATTGCCAGGGCCGCGGCCAGGTGATCGAGTCTCCGTGCACGTCGTGCGCGGGCTCGGGCCGGGTCATGCGCGAGCGCACATTGTCGGTGAACATCCCGGCCGGCGTCGAAGATGGCACGCGCATTCGTCTTGCCGGCGAAGGCGAAGCCGGTGTGCGCGGCGGGCCTCCTGGCGATCTCTACATTTTCCTGTCGATCGGCAGCCATCCGTTCTTTCAGCGCGACGGTGCCGATCTGCATTGTCGCGTCCCGGTTTCTCTGGTGACCGCGACGCTGGGCGGCGAGTTCGAAGTCCCCACCATCGATGGCGGCAAGACGCGCGTGAAGGTGCCCGAAGGCATGCAGACCGGGCGGCGCTTCCGCCTGCAAGGCAAGGGCATGCCGGTGCTGCGCAGCCGCCAGAGCGGGGACATGTACGTTCAGGTCGTAGCCGAGACGCCGCAAAAGCTCACCAAGCGCCAGCGCGAACTTTTGCTCGAATTTGAACGACTGTCCTCGACCGAGACGCAGCCCGAGTCGTCCGGATTCTTCGGCAAGGTCAAAGACTTCCTTGACGGGCTCGGCGCCGGCCGCGCCAATTCCGCGTAGCCTGCCACCCTTCGGCCTCTTCCGGCCGCTGGCTAGCAATTAGGCATTGGATGTTCTAGAAAGGCGGCGTTTCGTCGCGTGTGATTTGCCATGTCGCTTCCGGCCCTGCGAACATTTGAACAGAGGATCGAGCGGCAATTGCGGCTCCTCGAGCTGAAGAAGTCCATTATCGAGCGCAACATCGGACGCCACATCCGGCTGTTCGAGCAACGACGCGACGATATCGGCAAGAAGATCGAAGACCAGATCCGGCAATTCGAGCGTAAGCGCGGTATTCGGCTCGATGACGAGGTGCGCTTCATCCGCTCCTGGATCGAGCGGCCCTTGACCATCGGAGCGGTGACGCCGTCGAGCAAAATGCTTGCACGCACCATGGCGCGCTATGTCGATCCGGATAGCAGTGGGCCGGTCGTCGAGCTCGGCCCGGGGACCGGGCCGGTCACCGCGGCGCTGGTCGAGGCCGGAGTCGATCCGTCACGGCTCGTCCTGCTCGAATTCAATCCGGCTTTTTGCCGAATCCTGCGTACGCGCTATCCCGACGCCACGCTCGTGCAGGGCGATGCCTACAGCCTGCGCCGCTTGCTCGAGACCCTGCTGCTGCAGCCCGCGGCCGCGGTCGTTTCCGGTCTGCCGCTGATGACCAAGCCGATGCGGCAGCGGTTGCGGCTCATTCGCGACGCCTTCGACCTGATGCTGCCCGGTGCGCCCTTCGTGCAATTCACCTACTCGGTAGCCTCGCCGCTGCCGCGCCGGCTGAGCGGTTTCTCGGTGGAAGCGTCCGAGCGCATTTGGATGAACATCCCGCCGGCGCGGGTATGGGTTTACCGGAAAATCTGACGTCTCCGGCATGTATGGCCCGAAAATCCTGGTGATGACCGGCTCTCTGCGCTCCGGTTCGCATAACGGGCGGCTCGCGGCCTTGGTCACCAAGGAGCTGGCGCTTGCCGAAGCGGAGGTGACGCGCATCTCGCTCGCCGATTATCCGTTGCCGCTGCTCGACGCCGATCTGCTCGCCGCCTCGGGCCCGCCCGACGACGCGGTCAAGCTCAAGCACATGCTGGCGGCGCATCAAGGCGTGTTCATTGCCAGCCCGGAATACACCGCCTCGGTGACGCCCCTCCTGAAGAACGCGATCGATTGGATCACGCGCGTGCACGGGCGCAACGACGAGCCCTACGCCGCGTTCAAGAATTGGGTGTTTGCCTTGGGCTCCGCTTCCGCCCGCGCCGATGGCGGCCTGCACGCGCTCATGGCGCTCCGGCAAATTCTGGAAGTGGGCTGCGGCGCGCTGGTTCTGCCGGAACAGATCAATGTCGGCCGCGCCGAGGAAGCCTTCGACGACATGGACAATCTCAAGGACGAAGCTCTCGCGACCGCCTTGAAAGAGATGGTGCGAAGGCTTATCGAGCTGGCAAGCGTGATGCCGCGAACAACGGAGTGAGTCGCCGGAATGCCCATTGCGCCGCGTGAGCGCCTGATCGTCGCCCTCGATCTGCCGTCGGTCGAGGCGGCGGAGGCCATGGTGGCGCGGCTCGGCGACGCGGTGTCCTTCTACAAGATCGGCTATCAGCTCGCGTACGCCGGCGGGCTCGGCTACGCCCAGAAGCTGACCGGCGCCGGCAAGCAGGTCTTTCTCGATCTCAAGCTGCACGACATCGGCAATACGGTCGCCGAGGGCGTGAAAAGTGTCGCCCGCCTCGGCGCGACTTTTCTCACGGTTCATGCCTATCCGCAGACCATGCAGGCGGCGGTCGAGGCGCGCGCGGGCGGCTTGCGCATTCTCGGCGTGACGGTGCTCACGTCGTATGACGACAGCGACCTCAAGGCGGCCGGGTACGATACCCCGGTCAAAGCCTTGGTCGCCCGCCGCGCCGAGCAGGCGCGCATGCTCGGGGTCGATGGATTGGTCTGCTCGCCGGAAGAAGCCGCCAATGTGCGTGCGATCGTCGGCGCCGGCATGGCGCTCGTTACACCGGGCATCCGGCCGTCAGGCGCCGCGGCCGGCGACCAGAAACGCATCATGACGCCGGCGGCGGCGATTGCGGCGGGCGCCGATTATCTCGTGGTCGGCCGGCCGATTATCGCCGCGCCCGAGCCGCGGGCGGTGGCGGAGGCAATCGTCGCCGAGATTGCGCAACAAGCCGGCAAGGAGACATGACCATGGCCAAGGGCTACTGGATCGGACGCGTCGATGTGGATGACGAGGAAGGCTACAAGCCGTATGCCGCCGCCAATCCCGCGATCTTCCGCAAATACGGCGGCCGCTTCGTCGTGCGCGCCGGCAAGTTCGAATGCACGGAAGGCGAAAGCCGAACGCGCAACGTGGTGATCGAATTTCCCGACTATGAATTGGCAGTCGCCTGTTACCACTCGCCGGAATACCAGGCCAATATCAAAGTGCGCCAGCCGCATGCGACGGTCGATATGATCATTGTCGAAGGCTATGACGGCCCGCAGCCGTAGTCCCTTAAATCCTCCCCCACGAAGTGGGGAGGGGGACCGCCCGTAGGGCGGTGGAAGGGGCGACGCCATCGACGCTTGCTCGAATGCTGCGCGCCCCCTCCGCTACGCTTCGCCATAGCCGATGCTTTGCACCGGCGTTGTGAACGCCAAGAACGGCGTCCAAGGGACGCCGTTGCCTCCTCCCCCGCTCCGTTTCACTCCGTGAAGGGTGGACGAAAATGCTCCCGCGTTTGCCCATCTTCGCCGCTCCCGCTATATCCGCGGCCACCGGAGAAAAGTCTCATGGCGGCTGAAAATTTGGCGGCTGAAAATTCCGATATGCGGCTGGTGATTGCCGGCGCCGGCGGACGCATGGGACGCATGCTCGTCCATGCCATCGCGGCGACCAAGGGCGTCACTCTTGCCGGCGCGGTGGAGGCGGCTGACTCGGCCGTCATCGGCCGCGACACCGGCGAGCTCGCCGGCCTCGGCGCCAACGGCATCAAGGTCGCGAGCGATATCGCGCCGCTTTTGCAGAACGCCGACGGACTGATCGAATTCACCATCCCCGCGGCAACGCTGGCTTTGGCGGACTTAAGCGCGGCCGCCGGCATCGTCCACATCATCGGCACCACCGGCCATTCCGCCGAACAAGAGGCGGTGATCGCCAAGGCGGCGAGCCGCGCGCCGATCGTCAAATCCGGCAATATGAGCCTGGGCGTCAATCTGCTCGCCGCTTTGGTCAAGCGCGTGGCGCAAACGCTTGCTGAGGACTACGACATCGAGATTCTGGAGATGCACCACAACAAGAAAATCGATGCGCCGTCCGGCACCGCATTGATGTTCGGGCGTGCGGCGGCGGAAGGCCGCGGTGTCAATCTGGCGCAACGCACCGTGCGAGGCCGCGACGGCATGACCGGTCCGCGCGGCGCCGGCGATATCGGTTTTGCTTCGCTGCGCGGCGGCACGGTCGTCGGCGATCATTCGGTGATCTTCGCCGGTCCGGCCGAGCGGATCGAGCTCACGCATCGCGCGGAGGACCGCATGATCTTCGCCCGCGGCGCGCTGCATGCCGCGCTCTGGGCGCGCGGCAAAAAACCGGGCCTCTATTCGATGGCCGATGTTCTGGGGCTCAAGGATTTTTAGAGCGGCGGCTTAGGGAAAATTGGAATGAGTGACCGGCTTCTCGTGCTCGTGCGCCACGGCCAGAGCGATTGGAATCTGAAAAACCTGTTCACCGGCTGGCGCGACATCGGTCTCACCGAGAAGGGCATCGACGAGGCACGCGCCGCCGGCAAGAAACTCAAAGCGCAAGGGCTCCACTTCGATGTCGCCTTCACCTCGGCGCTCGTGCGTGCCCAACGTTCGCTCGATCTTATGCTCGAGGAACTGGGACAGACGGACATCACCGTCTTCAAGGACCAGGCGCTGAACGAACGCGACTACGGCGATCTGTCCGGGCTCAACAAGGACGATGCGCGCAAGAAATGGGGCGAGGAGCAGGTGCATGTCTGGCGGCGCTCCTACGATGTCGCGCCGCCCGGCGGCGAGAGCCTCAAGGATACCGCGGCGCGCGTCCTTCCCTACTACATCCAGGACATCCTGCCGCGCGTGCTGCGTGGCGATAACGTGCTTGTCTCCGCGCACGGCAACTCACTGCGCGCATTGATCATGGTGCTCGAGCATCTTTCGCCGAAAGAGATTGTCGCGCGCGAGATCGCGACCGGCGTGCCGCTGATCTACCGGCTCAACGCCGATTCGACGGTGGCGGAGATGAAAGATCTGGCGGCGTGACTTTCTCCTTCTCCCCGCTTGCGGGAGAAGGTCGGGGTGAGGGGGCGCATCCGTTGAGCTCAGAATTGCGGCAATACCCCCTAACCCGCCGCGCTGGGCGCGGCGACCTCTCCCCGCACAACGGGGAGAGGTGAGTTGTCTTACCCCGCCTGAGCGACCTGCCCGGCTTCCCAGCCGAGCATTGCCTGCTTGCGGGTGATGCCCCAGTGATAGCCGGTCAGCTCGCCGGATTTGCCGATCACGCGGTGACACGGCACCACGAAGGCGATCGGGTTCTTGCCGACGGCGGCGCCGACCGCGCGGGCGGCCGTCGGCGTGCAGACCTTTTCCGCGATGCCGGAATAGGTCGCCACGCGGCCCACTGGGATCTTGAGCAGCGTTTCCCAGACCCGCACTTCCCAGTCGGTGCCGATGAGCACGACGCGCAGCGGCCGGTCCTCTCGCCATTGCGACGGGTCGAAGATGCGGCGCGCGAGGTCTGCGGTGCGCGTCTCGTCGGCAACGTAGGTCGCCTTCGGCCAGCGGCGGCGCATCTCCGCCAGCGCCGCCCCTTCCTCGCCGGCATCGGCGAAGGCGACGCCGGCAAGCCCGCGCTCGGTCGCCATGATCAGCGTCTTGCCGAAGGGCGAGGGGTGAAAGCCGAACTTCACCGTCAGGCCCTCGCCGCCGGATTTCCATTCGCCGGGCGACATGGCTTCGTGGGTGACGAACAGGTCGTGCAGGCGGCCGGGACCCGAGAGGCCAACCTCGTAGGTGGCGTCGAGCACGCTTGCGGAATCGCGCAGCAATTGCCGCGCGCCGTCGAGCGTGAGTGCCTGCAAAAAGGCTTTCGGGGTCAATCCGGCCCAGCGGCGGAACAGGTGGTGCAGCTCGGTCGGGGTGACGCCGGCGGCTTCGGCGATGGCCTCAATCTCCGGTTGCTCGCGCCAATGGCCGCGGATGTAGCCGATGGCGCGCCGCACCACGTCGTAATCGGCGGCGGCTTCGTCGAGCTTGGTCAAGTCGGCGATACGGTCGGGGGATAGCATGGGTGCCTCCATCATTTGCTCCCATCTAGGCCCGCAAACCGCGGCTAACCACCCGATTTCTGGCTTCTCTGGTCATTCCGGCCGAGCCGCACTGGCGGCGAGGGCCGGACCATCAACCGCGATTATGGATTGCGACTCGGGCATGCGCCCCGCGCCCGGAATGAAGCTCGAAAGGATAGGTTCACTCCACCACCGTCCGCGTCGGCCCCCTTTTGGCCTCGCCCAAAGCAGCCGACAGAGCCTGCGCGAAGCTTGCCCTCTCGTCCGGGCTCAAAAACCCGGCGATCGACAGCCGCCGGCCGCGCGAAACCAGGAACAGCCGCTCGACGCCGAATTCCTCGTGCACGATGCGGTCGAGCCGCACCCATACCGGGTTGAGCGTCCATTCGCGCACAATGCCATGATGGCTGACCTTGCGCACGATGAGCTCGGAGGCGGTGACCGTCACCTCCTCATAAGCGCGCGCGGCGCGGAAATTCGCGCGAAACGCCACGTAGATCAGCAGCACGTCGAGCCCGAGAAAGCCGAAGACCGGCCAGGCGCCGAGCAGCAGGAACAGGATCCCGGAGGCAAAGCTCAGCGCCCCGATGCACAGCATGAGGATGAGAAAACCGGTCGAGCCGAGCGAGCGGTGCGGCGTGATCGTCGCGGCGAAGATCTTGGGCTCGCCGATCTTGGGCTCGAAGCTTTTGGGCGCGAAGCCTTTGGGCTCGGGGAGGCTGCGGTTGTCGTCGCTCATCGCGCCGATTATACGGGAAAAGATGGCCAAACAAACCACGCACCGGAAGACCGCGCGGCAAAGCCTTAAAGCCGCCGGCACGGGCAAAGCGGCCCATCGCAAAAATCCCAAGGCGCAAGCCAAGGCCGATCGCGAGGCGGCCCACGGGGACTTGCCGCAATGGACAAATACCGAGATCGAGGAAGCGTTCCGCCGCTTTGCCGCCGCCAACCCGACACCGCGCGGCGAATTGCAGCACATCAATCCGTTTACCTTGCTGGTTGCCGTCGTGCTCTCCGCGCAGGCGACCGATGCCGGCGTCAACAAGGCGACGCCGGCTTTGTTCGAGCTCGCCGATACGCCGGAGAAGATGATCAAGCTCGGCGAGGCGCGCGTGCGCTCGCTGATCAAGACCATCGGGCTTTATCGCACCAAGGCGAAGAACGTGATCGCGCTGTCCCGGAAGCTCGTCGGCGAGCACGGCGGCAAGGTCCCGCACGACCGCGAAGCGCTCGAGGCGTTGCCCGGCGTCGGCCGCAAAACCGCGAATGTCGTTCTCAACGTCGCCTTCGGCGAGCCGACCATCGCCGTCGATACCCACATCTTCCGCGTCGGCAACCGCACCGGCCTCGCCGTCGGCAAGACGCCGCTCGATGTCGAGATGAAGCTGATGGAGGTCGTGCCGGAGCGCTATCGCCTGCACGCGCACCATTGGCTCATCCTGCACGGCCGCTATGTCTGCGTCGCGCGCCGGCCGCTCTGCGAAAAATGTTTGATCGCCGATCTGTGCAAATGGCCGGGAAAGACGGTGAATGTGGTTCCGTCCCGACAAAGGGGAGGGGAAAGAAACCGAGCTACTTACTGAAACCTAGAGCATGATCCGGGAAAGTGGAAACCGGTTTTGCGAAAAGATCATGCTCCACCAAAAAGTTAGAGCGCCAATCGATTCAATCTGAAGCGATTACGCCCTAGCGTTTGATGATGACCGATGACGGGATGAGCCGCGCTTCCCAGCCCATCTGCTCCAATTCGGGCACGGTGTCCTCGAGCGCCGGATAGCCGATGCAGAAATAGCCGATGAATTTCCATTCTGCCGGAACGTGGAGAAGCGCGGCGACGATTTTGGGATCGAGGATCGAGACCCAGCCCATGCCGACGCCTTGGGCGCGCGCGGCGAGCCATATCGTATGCACGGCGGTGACCGCCGAATACTCGATCATTTCCGGCATGGTGAGGCGGCCGAGGCCGTGACCTTGCGCTGTCGTGCGATCGGCGAAGACCGCCAGGTGGCACGGCGCCTCCTCCAATCCGGCGAGCTTGAGACGGGCATAGAGCGCCGCCCGCTCGCTGCTCTGCGCGGCGAGCGCGTCGGCGTTGCAGACCGCGAAATTTTGCCGGATCGCGGCGCGGGTAGGCTCGTCGTCAACGATAACGAAGCGCCAAGGTTGGCTTAGCCCAACCGACGGAGCGAGGCAGGCGAGCTCAATGAGGGCTTCCACCGTACCGGTCGGCAATGGGTCGCGCCGAAAACGCCGGACGTCCCGGCGCCAGACGAAAAGATCGCGCAAGCGCGCGCGAAAAGTCTCGTCGAATGCTGTCAATGGACCTGTCACCCGGCGTCTTCCGTGGTCCTGCTTGGAGCGCAGTGAGACGGTAACGTGTTGGAGCCCTGTTGTGACCCCCCAATTGCAGTCTCCAAGGGCGAAGCTGGGCGTCTACAGCATAGAGAATTCGCTGCTGTTATTCTCGACCGCTCGCGTCAGCCCGGGTCAAAGGGCGAGCGGATGCGCGGATTGAGCGACCCAAAAATTGAGATCTGTAGGATGGGTTGAGCCCTTGCGAAACCCATCATGCACAAGCGAGGACGGGTTTTGCTGTCGCTCAACCCATCCTACGAGCCACCGATTGCCGAGCGTTCAGCTGAGAAACTCGACGCCGATCTGCTTGTCCGAGCGCCACACCACGCGGCACTGCCGGCGCGAGCTGAAATTCAGCGTCATGTAGATGTGGAAGGTGTCAGGAATGGTCTCTGGCGCATCGACCACGAGACGCGCGCCGGTTTTGGATTCGTCCCAAACCGTGCATTCTCGTAATTTCTCGCCTACGGAGCTGACGAACCAGCCGCACCGGCGGACGATCGCACGTGCGTTGTTTCGTGCGTCCGTCGGGGTCTGCGCGCGACTAGTATCGGACACAAGCGACCTCCAACGGCATGATGAAATCCCATCATGTATGAGTGGCCATTAATACTTCATGATCGCTGAGAGGTCGTAAGCGAAATTGCTAAATTTATAAGTGCATGCGGATGTCGCGTTGCCCAATCCGGGCCACTTCTATTTGGATACGATCGCGACGATCTTTCTCGTGCGTCGATCGACGATCAGCACTTGGCCCTGCAACAGCGCATAGGAATAAGCCCTGATGGCCGGAACCTTTTGACGAAGATGACGGTCGAACGGCAGCACGCGCATGGGGTCGGGAACCGTTTCTCCGACCTGCAAGCCCGCCGCTACCGACGTATCGGTGGCGTTTTTGCCCAGGTTGCGCCAGATCGCTGCTCGACCTGGTTCAGTCAGATGGATGGTGGGTTGTGCGTATGCCGCAGAAGCACACAGCAGCGTGGCGCACAGTGCGATCGTAAAAGGCTTCAATTTGCTCCGCATGATGGCCCCCGTAGACAACCGGTGTTTCTCCATTATAGGCGCCGCCCTTGTCCTCTGCCGCAAAATGTGGAGCGGTCGTCCAATCCTCTCTCATGGCCGCGAGAACAACCGGCGCTCACGCCGTCCTCTCAATTCTTGCGTGGTCGCATGCCCTTTTCGGAAAGCCGGTTTCCACCCCGGATCGAGTCCGGTGCAGGCATTTTGCGGGACATGCTCTAAGCCTTCGCCGACGCAATGTCGAAGCCCTGATTGATCGCCGCGAACATCTGATAGAAGCCGGAGACCACGACGATCTCGACCAGGCCCTCCTTGCCCCATTCGGCGGCGGCCTTCGCCTGCAGCGCATCGGGAAGCGGCTGCCAGGCCAACGTCTTGGTGAGGATCTCGCGCAGCAACCCAAAAGGATGCGGCAGGCTCGCGCCGGCAGCCCCGGCGATGCCGTCAATGATGGCCTGCGGCAGTCCGGCCGCGAGCGCATGCTGCACGTGATCCTGCCACTCGAAGGCGGCGCCGGTCGCCCGCGCGACGCTCAGCACGATGAACTGGTAATGGACGCGCGGCAACACGCCCTCGAATTTCAGATAAAACCCAAGCGCCTCGATCCGCTCTGCCAGAGCCGGATGGTTGAGCAGCGCGAGATAAGGGCCGCCGAAGCCCTCGCCCTTGGCGCGGCGCTTCGCCGCGATCGCCTCGTAGAGCGCCTTGGCCGGAGCGGGGAATTTGGCAGGGTCCATGTCGAGCACGCTCATCGCCGTCCCCCTATTCGTGATAGGACCAGGCGCGCGCGCCCGCACTGAAGTCATAGACCGGCGTCGGACAATTCTTGTCGGCCTTCACGTCGATCAGCACGGTGGTGTCCGCCGCCAGCGCTTGACTGAAAGCCGCGCCCAGCGCCGCTGGATCGTCCACGGTCATGCCCTTTGCCCCGAGCGAGCGCGCGAAGCCGGCCCAATCGTGGTCGGGGATGGTGGTCAATTCCGACGGCAGCGGACCGGATTGATGGGCGCGCAGCCAGACATTGCCGAGCGCCTGGTTGTTGAGCACGACGTAAATGATCGGCAGGCGATAGCGCGCGGCGGTCTGAACCTCCATGCCATGCATGTGCATGCAGCCGTCGCCGGTGATCACGGCCACGCGCCGCTTGGGCTTCGCGCATTGCACGCCGACGGCGGCGGGGATCGCCCAGCCCATCGGTCCGAGATTGGTGGCCGAGATATAGGTCCGCGGTTCATAGGCCGACCAATAGTGGCCGGCGAAGGCACGGTGCGCGCCGGAATCGACCAGCACAATCCCGTCGCGCGGGAAAACCGCGCGCAACGCCGCCACCGCCGCCGCGGGATGGATTGGCTTGGCCGTGCTCTGACAATTCTCGGTGTCGTAAAGCCGCGGTCCGGCTTTCACCTTGGCGAGCGACGATCGACGCGCGGTCGCGCTCTGCGAAAGCGCCGCCGCGGCAGGGCCGGAGACGCGGTCCAAAAGCTCCAGGAAGGCGCGGCAACTGCCGGCCACCACGTGGTCGGCCTTGCCGTGCGAGGTCATCTCCCACATGTCGGTGTTGACGTGAATTTTCTGCGCCTTGGACTTCTGACGCAGCGTCCAATGCATGGTGTCGCGTTCGTTGAGCCCGGAGCCGAGGACCAGCAAGACCTCCAGATCGGGATCGAAGAGAGCGGCGGTGGCGTGCCGCGTGCCGGCATATCCAAAAACGCCCAGCGACAGCTTGTGGTCTTCCGGAAAGACGCCCTTCGCCCGCAAAGTGGTCGCGACGGGGATCGACCAGCGTTCGGCTACAGCCTTCAACGCGGCGGCGGCCAAATCGTGCTCGATGCCGGCGCCGGCCAAGATCGCAATGCGCTGCGCGGGCGCGAGATGCTGCACGGCTTTCTCGGCCGCCTCCTGGCTAAGCGGTGCTACGCCCGTGAAAAAATCCGAGACGGGGACGTAATCGGCCGCGCAGTCCGCCATGAGTGCGTCGTGGGTCAGCGACAGATGAACCGGCCCGCTCGGTTGCGCCAGCATGCAGGTGAGGCCGTGGCGCAGCCAGTGATTGAGATTGTGCGCTCCCGCCACGGTCATCGATAACCGGGTCAGCGGCTTCATCACGGCCGTGTCGTCGAGCGTCGCCTGGCTCGCGTCCTGGAATTCGCCCAGGCCCTCCATGTCGACCGGTATCTCGCCGCTGAGGATGAGCACGGGAGAGGAATCGGTTTTCGCGGCGGCCACGGCGGTCGTCATATTGCAGAGGCCGGGCCCGCCAATGCCGAGCGCAGCCCCGAAACGGCCGCTGGCGCGCGCATAGCCGTCCGCCATGTAAGCGGCCCCGCCCTCATGGGTGGCGACGATCGGCTTCAAGCCGGGATGACGCGCCAGCGCCGGCAGAAAAGGATCGACCAATCCGCCGGGCACCATGAACAGGTGATCGAGGCCTTCGCGGATCAGAGCATCCAGAATGAAATCGGTACCGGAAGCCATGCCATTGGTCCTTGTTGAGGCTGATCGCCTCTAAGCCCGTCCGCCTTGCCCGGCAAGCAAATCGCACGAAAGCGTGACGAATAGGTTTGTTCGGTTCAAGAATGCCGTCGCCCTTCGCGGCGCGCCCCTCGGGGTGACAGAGGGTTTGTCAAAACAAAAAATAGCGCTGCGCCATCGGCAGCGTTTCCGCCGGCGCGCAGGTCAGCAATTCGCCGTCGGCGCGCACTTCGTAGGTCTCCGGATCGACCTCGATTTGCGGCGTGGCGTCGTTGTGGATCATGCTCTTCTTGGAGATCTTGCCGCGCGTGTTCGTCACGGCGACCAGTTCCTTCTGGATGCCGAGCTTCTTCCGCAGTCCCGCCTTCACGGCGGCCTTCGAGGCAAACACGACCGAGGATGCGGTGCGCGCGCGGCCATAGGCGCCGAACATCGGCCGGTAATGCACCGGCTGCGGCGTCGGGATCGATGCGTTCGGATCGCCCATCCGCGCGGCCACGATCGAGCCGCCCTTGATGATGCAATCGGGCTTTACGCCGAAAAAGGCCGGCGACCACAAGACGAGATCGGCGAGCTTGCCCTTCTCGACCGAGCCGATGAGCTTCGATACGCCATGCGCAATCGCGGGATTGATCGTGTATTTGGCGATATAGCGCTTCACCCGCACATTGTCGTTGTCGCCCTTCTCTTCTTTCAGGCGCCCGCGCTGCTTCTTCATTTTGTCGGCGGTCTGCCAGGTGCGGATGATGACTTCGCCGAGCCGGCCCATGGCTTGCGAGTCCGACGACATCATCGAGAGCGCGCCGATGTCGTGCAGAATATCTTCCGCCGCGATCGTCTCCTTGCGGATGCGGCTTTCAGCGAAGGCGAGGTCCTCGGCAATCGACGGGTCGAGATGGTGGCACACCATCAGCATGTCGAGATGCTCGTCGATGGTGTTGCGCGTGTAAGGCCGCGTCGGATTGGTCGACGACGGCAGCACATTCTTCAGCCCGGCGATCTTGATGATGTCGGGCGCATGCCCGCCGCCGGCGCCTTCGGTGTGAAACGCGTGGATGGTGCGGCCCTTGAACGCCTTGATCGTGTCCTCGACGAAGCCGGATTCGTTGAGCGTGTCGGTGTGGATCATCACCTGGATGTCGTAGTCGTCGGCGACCGACAGGCAGCAATCGATGGCCGCCGGCGTCGTGCCCCAGTCCTCGTGCAGCTTGAGCGCACAGGCGCCGGCCTTGATCATTTCCTCGAGCGCCGCCGGCCGCGAGGCATTGCCTTTACCGGCGAATCCGAGGTTTACGGGGAAATCATCCGCCGCCTGGATCATACGCGCGATATGCCAGGGACCGGGCGTGCAGGTTGTCGCAAACGTGCCGTGCGCCGGGCCGGTGCCGCCGCCGAGCATCGAGGTGACGCCCGACATCAGCGCCTCGTCGACTTGTTGCGGGCAGATGAAGTGAATGTGCGTGTCGAAGCCGCCGGCGGTGAGTATCTTGCCTTCGCCGGCGATCACCTCGGTGCCGGGGCCGATCACGATGGTGACGCCCGGCTGAATGTCGGGATTGCCGGCCTTGCCGATGGCGTGGATATTGCCGTCCTTGATGCCGACGTCGGCTTTGACGATGCCCCAATGATCGACAATGAGCGCGTTGGTGATGACGGTATCGACCGCGCCTTGCTTGTTGGTCATCTGGCTCTGGCCCATGCCGTCGCGGATCACCTTGCCGCCGCCGAATTTCACTTCCTCGCCGTAGGTGCAAAAGTCCTTTTCCACCTCGATAACGAGGTCGGTGTCGGCAAGCCGCACGCGATCGCCCGTTGTCGGGCCGAACATGTCGGCATAAACCGAACGCGAAATCTTCGACGGCATCGGAAGCTCCTTGTCAGGCGGCCAGTTGGCTATGGAACGCGGGGCGCAGCGCGGAAAGGGCGATCCGGCGCCCGGCGTCGCGGCGCGCTAAAATGCCCTCACGCGAAAAATCGCGAAAGCTGTTAGGGTCGTCGGAAACCGCATCGGCTGTGAGCGAGATCTCGATCAGTTTCACGAGCTTGTAGGCGTTGGCTTTGTCGATCCTCTTTTGCAGCTCTTCGGGCAGCGGCCCGGAAAGGAGCGCCGCAAGATCCTGAATGGTCGCGATCAGCGTATTCATCTGCCGCGCGGTGCTGCTGTCCTGGCGCAGGCGGTTGCCGAAGCGAAGCTGATCCAGCCGCTCGTTCACTTGGATCAACGAGTTGGGAAGCTTCGCGGTTTGCGGGAAGAGATTCATGACCACCAGCAACCGCGTAATGTGGGAATCGGAGCTGAACGCGTCGATGGCATCGCCGAGCGGCGTGTTGTCGACGATTCCGCCGTCCCAATAGTGATGCACCTTGCCGTCGCTGGCGCTGATGTCGGTCCATGGAAATTGCGGCGGAATGCTGCCGCTCGCCGAGACGTGGTGCGGCTCGATCGTGGTTGGCTCGGTGTCGCCGACTCTTTGATTGGTGAACCGTGTCAGCACGCCATTTTCCACGTCCACAGCGGTAATCACGAACGCCGTCTTGTTGGCGTTGAGCGCACCGAAATCGACGTGGTCCGACAATGTCTGCAACAATTGATGCGTGTCGTAGAGGTACGTCCAGGTCGGCGCGGCCAAAAGGTCGGAGCGATAGGCGTAAAAGTGCGGGACATTGTAGAGCGCGAGGTCGCGATTTGCCGAGGAAGGCAAATAGGGCAGATCGATCATGAAATCGCCCCACATCGCACCCAGCCGCTTGCGCGCGTCGGCGCGGTCGGTAGCCCCGACCACGCAGGCGGCGTTGATGGCGCCGATGGAAACGCCGGTGACAACGCGAAGCGTGATGTCCTGCCCGTTGGCGATTGCCTCATCGATGACATCAAACAAAGCGTTGATGGCGCCCCATTCGTAAGCGCCGAGCGCGCCGCCGCCCTGCAAAACCAGGCCGATCTCCATTTTTGTTGGAGCTTGCGTATTCGCTGTACCGGTCATGTGCATCCTCCGGTTTCAACAAATCCCCAACGTTATCCCCACTGCGTTGCAACATCGCGACACTACACGCTTTTGCTTGCTTCGCGCCGAGTCTGCGGTATCATAATTTCTAGATCGCTCGCGTTTGGTTCCACCAGATGAGAGAGATCGCCAAGGTCAGGTCGGCCGGTGTTGATGCCGCTACCAGCGTCGCGCCAAACGCTGATTTGATCCTGGTCCCAGCCGCGGTAGCAGCGCTGAGAACGTGACGGGCGGGCTTGCGCAAGCTCGCTCGTCATGATTTTTGCAGCTTTCCCATAATTTCCTGTCGAAAGCCGTAGACGGTGCGTGTGCCGGCAAGCGCCACGAGGGTCACCTCGCGCGTCTGCCCAGGCTCGAAACGTACGGCCGTGCCCGCCGGAATATCGAGCCGCATGCCGCGCGCTTTCTTCCGGTCGAATTTCAGCGCCGGATTGGTTTCAAAAAAATGATAGTGCGATCCGACCTGAATAGGCCGATCGCCGGTATTCGAGACGGTGAGCGTGAGGCTCTTGCGGCCTTTGTTGATCTCGATCTCGCCGTCTTTGATGAAATATTCGCCGGGGATCATGTCGAGGCCTTTCGCATCTTGTCATTCCGGACTCGGCTCCTCACTTCGTTCGGCCCCGGAAAGACGGGAAGAAACTTCATCGTATCGGCTCGTGCACGGTGACAAGCTTGGTGCCGTCCGGAAAGGTGGCTTCGACCTGAATTTCCGGGATCATCTCGGCGATGCCGTCCATCACCTGGGCGCGCGAGATCACGTGCGCGCCTTTCTCCATGAGTTCGGCCACGGTGCGCCCGTCGCGGGCGCCTTCCAGAATAAAATCGGAGATGAGCGCGACGGCCTCCGGATGATTGAGCTTGACGCCGCGCTCAAGCCGGCGCCGCGCCACCATCGCCGCCATGGCGATCAGAAGCTTATCCTTCTCGCGCGGTGTAAGATTCATCAGTCGCCCTTCAGTTCAGCCCCGGGTTTTTGATTGCGCATGATCTTTTCGGAAAACCGGCAGCCACCGTTGCGGACCATGCTCTAATTCAACCAGAGTCGCGGCAGCGGCATATTGCCGAACGCGGTCAGAACGGCAATGAGGTCGCGGTGCAAGGCGGCGCCGTCAGGCGCCACCAGGCGAGCGGCCGCAAGTCCGTTCCATGCGGAAACGCCGACTTCGCCGGCGAAATCCTTCTCCTTTGCGCGCACGGCCGCCACCGCCGCTTCGTCGCCGGGCACCTTCAGCACGCTGGCGATCGCGATGCCGCCGCCCGCCACCGCGCGCTCCGCCAGGCGTTGTGCAATGGCGCCGTCGAACCGCACGCTTTCGGCGAAGACGAGAGTGCCGCCGCGCCGCACCCGCCAACGGTCGAAGAAATATCCCCGCGTGAGCGTCTCACCCATGGCCGAGCGGCCGAAGACAACGCCTTCGGCGAGAAGGAGGTTAGCGTCAGGCGCCAGGTCGGCCTCGATCGAACGGCGCAGCCGAACTCCATCGAAGAGAATGGTTTCCTGCGGCAGCCAGCCGAGCGCTGCGCCGGGGCCAATCTCGAGCTTCACGCTGATTTCCGTGTCCGGCCCGAGCGACCGATAGACCTTTTCCGCCGCAGCCGTGGTGACGACGAGCCTGGCGCCGGCGCCAGTCTCAAGATCAATGTCGAACCGATCACCGCCGGTCATGCCGCCGGCGGTATTGACGATGACGGCTTCGCGTGTGTCCCGGCTGGTTACATTCGGAAAGCGCACGCGGAGGGCGCCCAATTCATGCACGCGCTTGCGGCGGCTGCCGCCGGTGCCAGCCGTCACCGAAAGGGCGATGCGGCCGAGCGCGCGATTGCCGGCGAAAATCTCACGTTGCGCCGGCGCGTCTGCAAGCAAGTTTCCGCCCCACGGCAAGAACGATCGAAGGTCCGCTCAAATCGCCATGGCCCGCTTCAACGCCCCCTCGTCAAGCTCCGCCCGAGCGGACGCATAGACGACGGCGCCGCGTTCCATGACGGCGAAATAGTCGCCGAGTTCTTGCGCAAAGTCGAGATATTGCTCGACCAGAACGATGGCGATCTTGCCGAGCGAGCGCAGATAAGAGATGGCGCGGCCGATATCCTTGATGATCGAGGGCTGGATGCCCTCGGTCGGCTCGTCGAGCAGCAGGAGCCGTGGCCGCATCACCAGAGCCCGCCCGATCGCGAGCTGTTGCTGCTGTCCGCCCGACAGATCGCCGCCGCGCCGGCGCAGCATGTCCTTGAGCACCGGAAAGAGCGTGAACACGTCGTCCGGAATGCTGCGCTCCTCGCGCTTGAGCGGCGCAAAGCCGGTGCGCAGGTTTTCCTCGACCGTCAGCAGCGGAAAGATCTCGCGCCCCTGCGGCACGTAAGAGATGCCGCGGCGTGCGCGCTCCGGCGGCCGCAGCGCGGTGATGTCTTGGCCTTCCCAGGTGATGGTGCCGCGGGTGACCGAATGCTGACCGGCCAACGCATCGAGCAGGCTGGTCTTGCCGACGCCGTTCCGGCCCAGCACACAAGTGACCTTTCCCGGCTCGGCCTTGAGCGAGACGGCGCGCAGCGCTTGCGCTGCGCCATAGTGGAGATCGATGTTTTGGACCTCGAGCATGCCTTGGACTCAGAGCGTCATTCCGGGGGCCGAGCGAAGCTGGCAGCCCGGAATCCATACTCACCGGTTGTGGTTATGGATTCCGGCTCGCCGCTTCGCGTCGCCCCGGAATGACGTGCGTTGACGCGGTGCGCATGTGCCTTACCTTCCCAAATATACTTCCACGACACGCTCGTTCGCCGAAACCTGGTCGATCGTGCCTTCGGCGAGCACGGAGCCTTCGTGCAAGCAGGTGACCTTGACGCCAAGCTCGCGCACAAAGGCCATGTCGTGTTCGACGACGACCACGGTGCGGTCGCGGTTGATCTCCTTGAGCAGCTCCGCCGTTTGCTGCGTTTCCACGTCGGTCATGCCGGCGACCGGCTCGTCGACCAGAAGGAGCTTCGGTTCCTGCGCCAGCAGCATGCCGATTTCGAGCCACTGTCTTTGGCCATGCGACAGGCTGCCGGCGAGCCGATGGCGCACCGCCGTCAGCCGAACGATCTCCAGCAACCGATCGATGCGCCGGCGCTCGTCGGGGCTTTCCCGCCACCACAAAGCCGCCCGCGCCCGGCGGTCGGACTTGAGCGCCAGTTCGAGATTGTCGTTGACGGTTTGACTCTCGAAAACCGTCGGCTTCTGGAATTTCCGCCCGATGCCGAGCTCGGCGATCTCCGCTTCGTCGAGGCGCGTCAGATCGTACGAACCGTCGAACATGACATCGCCGAGGTCCGGCCGCGTCTTGCCGGTGACGACGTCCATCATCGTGGTCTTGCCGGCGCCGTTCGGACCGATAATGGCACGCATCTCGCCCGCCTCGATGGCAAACGACAGATTGTTGAGCGCCTTGAAACCATCGAAGGAGACGGTGACGCCGTTGAGATAAAGGAGCGAGGTGGTCAGCGCTTCCGTCGGCTTTTCCATTGGCTTATTCCGCCGGCAGCGGCTCCCTCACGCCGTCCTCGGCCGCGGCCGACGCCCGGTCGCGGCGCAGCGCATTCCAATGCCGCATCGTGCCGACGATGCCGCGCGGCAACAACAGCGTCACCGCGATGAACAGCGCGCCAAGCATGAACAGCCAATAGGGCGCGAGGAATCCCGAAGTGAAGAAGGTCTTGGCGTAGTTCACCAGAACAGCCCCGATCACCGCGCCAGTGAGAGTGCCGCGGCCGCCGACCGCGACCCAGATCACCGCCTCGATGGAATTGCCGGGCGCGAATTCGCTCGGATTGATGATGCCAACCTGCGGTACGTAGAGCGCGCCCGCAACACCGGCCATGCAGGCCGAGAGCGTGAACACGAAGAGCTTGTAGGATTCGACCCGATAACCCAGGAAGCGCGCCCGCGCCTCGGCGTCGCGGATGGCGATGAGCACCTTGCCGAACTTCGACGTGATCAACGCCCGGCACAGCAGAAAGGCCAGCATCAGCGCCACGCAGGTGATCGAAAACAAGGCCGTGCGCGTTGTCTCCGCCTGCACGTTGAAGCCCAGAATATCCTTGAAATCGGTCAACCCGTTGTTGCCGCCAAAGCCGAAATTGTTGCGGAAGAAGCCGAGCATCAGCGCGAAAGTCAGCGCTTGCGTGATGATCGACAGATAAACGCCGGTGACGCGGCTGCGGAACGCGAACCAGCCGAACACGAACGCAAGAACGCCGGGTACCAGCACCACCATCAACGCGGCATAGGCGAAATGCTGAAAGCCGTACCAATAGAGCGGCAGCTCCTTCCAGTTCAAAAACACCATGAAATCCGGGAGGATCGGATCGGCATAGACGCCGCGCGTTCCGATCTGGCGCATGAGATACATGCCCATGGCGTAACCGCCGAGCGCGAAAAAGGCGCCGTGGCCGAGCGAGAGGATGCCGCAGAAACCCCAGATCAGGTCGATCGAGAGCGCCAAAAGCGCGTAACAGGCATATTTGCCGAACAGCGCGACCAGATAGGTGGGTATGTGGAAGGCAGAAGATTCCGGCAGCGCCAGATTAAGCACCGGCACCAGGAGCGCAATGACGGCAATGACGATCAGGAACGCCGTGGCGCCGCGGTCGAGCGAGCGGATGAGGATATGCGTGGTCATGCCTCCACCGCGCGGCCCTTGAGCGCGAACATGCCGCGCGGCCGTTTCTGGATGAACAAGATGATCAGCACGAGGATCGCGATCTTACCGAGCACGGCGCCAGCATAGGGTTCGAGAAACTTGTTGGCGATGCCGAGAACGAAGGAGCCGACGAGCGTGCCCCAGAGGTTGCCGACGCCGCCGAACACCACCACCATGAAGCTGTCGATGATGTAACCCTGGCCGAGATTGGGGCTGACGTTATCGATCTGCGACAACGCCACGCCGGCCATCCCGGCGATGCCGGAACCGAGCCCGAAGGTCAGCGCATCGACCCGGCTGGTGCGGATGCCCATCGAAGCGGCCATCGGGCGATTTTGGGTGACCGCCCGCATTTCCAGGCCGAAGCGCGTGTAGCGCAGCAGCGCGAGCAGCGCGACGAACACCGCGAGTGCAAAGCAAATGATCCACAGCCGGTTATAGGTGATGGTGATGCCGCCGAGATCGAAGGCGCCGCTCATCCACGACGGATTGCCGACGTCGCGATTGTTCGGACCGAAGGCGGTGCGTACGGCTTGTTGGAGGATCAGCGAAAGGCCCCAGGTCGCCAGCAATGTTTCCAGCGGCCGGCCGTAGAGAAAGCGGATGATGCAGCGTTCGATCAGAATACCGATGCAGCCGGCCACGACGAAAGAGGCCGGAATGGCGATGGCGAGCGAATAGTCGAACAGCGCCGGGTTCCGCGCGCGGATCACCTCCTGCACGACGAAGGTGACATAGGCGCCGATCATCACCATTTCGCCGTGCGCCATGTTGATCACGCCCATCACGCCGAAGGTGATGGCGAGCCCGATGGCGGCGAGCAGCAGCACGGAGCCGAGCGAAATGCCGTACCAGGCATTCTGCACCGCTTCCCACACGGTGAGGCTATTCTTAATGGCCCCGACTGCGGCGGCGGCGCTTGTCGCGACTGGCGCGGGCACGTCGGCCGGCAGGCTGGAGAGGAGCCCAAGAGCGTCCTGGTCGCCGCGTTGACGGATAACCTCGACGGCCGCGAGCTTGTCTTCCTCACTGCCTTTGTCGCTGGACAGGATGATCGCGGCGTGCGCCTCGGTCAGCGCGCGCTTGACCCGCGCATCCTGCTCCTTGGCTAACGCCGTCTCGATCGTCGGCAGCGCGCTGACCTGGCGCGATTTGAATACCGCTTGCGCTGCATCAAAACGCGCGCTCGGATCGCTGGCGAGCAGGGTGAGCCCGCCGAGCGCGGCGTCGATTGCTCCGCGCAGCCGGTTGTTGATGCGCACATTATCGGCATCGGCCGGCGCATCGCCGCCAATCGGCTCTCCGCTGGCGGCGTCGAGCAACTTTCCGGAATTGCTCTTGATGTACACCGCCTTGCGTTCGGCGCTGTACAGCAGCTGGCCGTCCTGCAAGGCGCGAAGAATGGCTTCGGCGCGCGGGCTGCCGCTGGCGGCGACGTCCTTGATGCCGGTGATGGTTTCGCTGAAATCGTCGGCGGTGAAATGGGCGAGGGCCTCGTCGAGGGCTGCCGCATGCGCGGTTACGCAGCTCAATATAGCGCTGAGCGCCAATAGCAAAGCGACGAGGCAAGCTCGGCAAAGAGGCATGGTGTAAGGGCCCGGCAGCAGAATGAAGCGGGAAGGCGATACGCCGCCTTCCCGCAAGTTCACTTTACAGGAATCACGAAGCGCCACCGCACTTCTTCGTAACCTTGTTGTAATTACCGCACTTGAGTGTCACCCAATCGGCTTCGAGGTCTTTGGAGCCGGGAAGATAATCCGACCAGGCGTCGCCGGGCACCAAGCCCTTGGTTTTCCACACCACGTCGAATTGGCCGTCAGCTCTGATCTCCCCGATATAGACCGGCTTGGTGATGTGATGGTTTGGCAGCAGCGTCGACATGCCGCCGGTGAGATTCGGCGCCTGGGTGCCGGGTAGCGCGTCGATCACCTTGTCGGGATCGGTGGTCTTGGCCTTCTCGACCGCCTTCACCCACATATTGAAGCCGATGTAATGGGCCTCCATCGGGTCATTGGTGGTCCGCTTCGGATTCTTGATGAAGTCGTGCCACTCTTTGATGAAGGCCTCGTTCGCCGGCGTCTTGATCAACTCGAAGTAATTCCAGGCGGCGAGATGGCCGAGCAGCGGCTTGGTGTCGAGACCGGCGAGCTCTTCTTCGCCGACCGAGAACGCCACGACCGGAATGTCGGTGGCCTTGAGGCCCTGGTTGCCCAGTTCCTTGTAGAACGGCACGTTGGCATCGCCGTTGATGGTCGACACCACCGCCGTCTTCTTGCCGGCCGAACCGAACGCCTTGATCTTGGAGACCTCAGTCTGCCAGTCGGAGAATCCGAACGGCGTGTAGTTGATCATGATGTCCTCGTCCTTCACCCCTTTTTGCTTGAGGTAGGCTTCGAGGATCTTGTTGGTGGTGCGCGGATAGACGTAGTCGGTGCCTTCCAGCACCCAGCGTTTCACCGAGCCGCCGTCCGCGCTCATCAGATAGTCGACGGCGGGAATGGCCTGCTGGTTCGGCGCGGCGCCGGTATAGAACACGTTGCGCTCGCTTTCCTCACCCTCGTACTGGACCGGATAGAACAGGATGCTGTTGAGCTCCTTGAATACCGGCAGCACCGACTTGCGCGACACCGACGTCCAGCAGCCGAATACGACCGCCACCTTGTCCTTGCTGATCAGCTCGCGAGCCTTTTCCGCGAACAGCGGCCAGTTGGATGCAGGATCGACGACGACAGCTTCAAGCTTCTTGCCGAGCACGCCGCCTTTCTTGTTCTGCTCTTCGATGAGCATGAGCATCACGTCCTTCAGCGTCGTTTCGCTGATGGCCATGGTGCCTGACAAGGAATGGAGAATTCCGACTTTGATCGTCTCTTCGGCCTTAGCGGGCAGTGCCGCCGTAAGGCCGAGGGCAAGACCCGCCGCGGCAGCAAGCCAACGGCGGCCCCGCGGTCGCTGGGCGACCGCGCCAATGGTGTTAAGCATCGCGATGTCCTCTGTTAGACGCGCGCGATCGGCCCGGTGCCGTCGCGTGCAGAAGAAATCGCAAGGAGCGTGCCAAGCCGTCGCGTGAACTAAGTACCTCGCTAGGCTCAAGTATTTTTGCAGGTGGCCCAGTCGGGCAGGACAGCCACGCCCATTTTGAATCCGATTCCACCCACGGCTGTGCCCATTTTTGAGGCGACGGTCGGAGAAGCAGCCAAGAAGCCATGCCGAAATTTTGAGCAAATCGAACGCTAATGATCCGATGCGAGCATTGCGGCCAGGCCGGCATCATGTTGAACAGCCGCTTGCCGAATTCGTCCCTTGTTCTTCCCTTGGGGCGCTTAGCTCTTGTCCGAAAAGGCGCCGGGCGTAAGCCACCCGGAGGACCTGCAGACGCGCCTTTGGCATTTCTTTGATCGACGCCGAGGCGCGCTTCTTTGCGCCCGCGCCGCTCGGCGGCTCGGCGGAGCCTGTGTCGCAGGTGAAGAAGTTCGGTTTCGAGCTTCGAGTTTGACCCACCCGTTAACAGTGCATGGCTCGCTTGTGCCGAGAGCCATAAGACGCGGCCGGTTTGAACCGGATAGCGGATGCTGATATGGAATCGGCACAATAAAAAACTGCGTCAATGGAAACGCCGGATTGAGGCCGCATGGCGCGCATTCTTCAGCTCACGCTTAATGGCCGCGCACGCAGCGATGCGATCTCCGAAAACATATTGTTGCTGGACTATTTGAGGGAATTCGTCGGCCTAACCGGAACGAAAACCGGTTGCGACGGAGGCGAGTGCGGCGCCTGCACCGTGCTGATCAACGACGAGCCGCGTTTGGCATGTCTGACGCTCGCCGCGACGGTCGAAGGCCGGCGCGTCGACACGGTCGAATCGCTCATGAGCGACGGCCGGCTCTCGGCCGTGCAGCGCGGATTTCATGAAAAGCTCGGTTCGCAATGCGGTTATTGCACGCCGGGTTTCATCATGGCTTCCGCCGGGCTGCTGCGGCGCAATCCGCACCCAACTGAAGACGAAATTCGCGAAGCGCTCGGCAGCAACATTTGCCGCTGCACGGGCTATGTGAAGATCATCGAAGCGGTGAAATACGCGGCTGCTCTGCACGCCGTTGGTGTTTCGCCATGAACGACATCGTGCCGGCGCATACGATCGGCGACTACGTCCCGCTGGTGGACGGCCCGGAAAAGGTCTCCGGACGAGCAAAGTATACCGCAGACTTCGTTGGTCTTGGGATGCTCGCGGGGCGCATTTACCGCAGTCCGTACGCGCACGCGGAAATCCTTGAAGTCGACGTCGCGGAAGCCGCAAAACTGCCGGGTGTGAAAGCCATCGTGACCGGTGCCGATTGCGATAAGGGCTTCGGCGTTCTTCCTATCGCTCGCACCGAGCATCCGCTCGCGCGCGAACGCGTGCGCTATTGCGGCGAGCCGGTCGCCGCCGTCGCCGCGATCGATGACGCGACCGCCAAGGAAGCGCTCAGACGCATCAAGCTGAAAGTGCGCGAGCTTCCAGCCTACCACACGGCGCAGGCGGCGATGGCGCCCGGCGCCGTCGATCTGCACAAGCACCGGCCGAGGAATATCGAGCGCGACGTTTATTTCGAGCTCGGCGACGTCAATGCCGCTTTCGCCGAAGCCGATCTGGTGCGCGAGGCCACCTATAATTGTCCGGAAGTCTGCCAGAATCAGATGGAGATGCATGCGGCCATCGCCGATTACGATGCCGAGCGCGACCGCATCACCGTGCATGCCTCCACGCAGGTGCCTTATTACGTGCACCTGATGCTGTCGCAAATCCTCGGCATGGACATGTCGCGGATCCGCGTGATCAAGCCTTATGTCGGCGGCGGTTTCGGCTGCCGCACGGAAACGCTCAATGTCGAGCTGATCACGGCGCTGTTGGCGCGCAAGGCTCGCGCCTGCGTGCGCACGGCGGTCAACCGCGAGGAGACTTTCATCACCCATCGCGGCCGGCCGGAAACCGATGTCCGGCTCAAGCTCGGCATGCGCAAGGACGGCCGCATCGTTGCGGTCGAATGCGAATGCATTCAGCGCGGCGGCGCGCATTCAGGCTACGGCGTTGTCACCATCCTCTATGCCGGTTCGATGCTGTATGCGATCTACGACCTGCACAATGTGAAATATCTCGGCAAGCGCGTGCTGACGAACACGCCGCCCTGCGGGGCGTTTCGCGGCCACGGCACGGTCGATGTTCGCTTCGCCTTCGAAAGCCTGCTGGACGACATGGCGCGGGCGCTCAACCTCGATCCGTTCGCCGTGCGCCGCGCCAATCTCCTGCCGGCGCCGCCGACCTTCACCGACAACGATCTGATGGTGAACAGCTATGGCCTGCCCGCATGCCTCGACTGGGTCGAGCGCGAAAGCGGCTGGAAGACGCGCAGGGGCAAGCTGCCGAAAGGAGGCGGCGTCAGCAAAGGGAGTATCAGCAAAGGTTTGGGCATGGCCTGCTCGCATTATATCAGCGGCGCCTCGAAACCGGTCAACTGGACCGGCGAGCCGCACGCGACCGTCAAGCTCAAGCTCGACTTCGATGGCTCGATCGTGCTGCTCACGGGCGCTGCGGATATCGGCCAGGGCTCCTCGACCGTCCTCGTGCAAAGCGTTGCCGAAGTGCTGGGGCTCGATCTGTCCCGCATCCGCGTCATTACCGGCGACAGCGATGTGGTGCCGAAGGACAACGGCTCCTATTCGTCGCGCGTCACTTTCCTGGTCGGCAATGCGGCGATCGATGCGGCCAACAATCTCAAAGCTTTGCTGATCGCCGCGGCGGCGCGGAAGCTGGAAGCGAAGGCGGACGAGATCGAGTGCCTGGGCGAGCTCTATCGCGCCGGCGCGCAAGACAAGGGTCTGACCTTCAACGAGGTCGTCAACGAGGCGCTGAAGGATACCGGCACGATCACCGTCACCGGCAATTACTCGACCATTCCGGAATCCCATGGCGGCAAGAAATATCGCGGCGCCGCCATCGGCGGCACCATGGGTTACAGTTATTCGGCGCAGGTGGTGGAGGTCAGTGTCGACGAAGAGACCGGCGTGGTCACCGTCGATAAGGTCTGGGTCGCGCACGATTGCGGCAAGGCGCTGAACCGGCTTTCGGTCGAGGGTCAGGTGCAGGGCTCCGTCTGGATGGGCATGGGCCAGGCGATGAGCGAGGAGACGGCCTACTATGATGGCCTCCTGGTGACCGCCAACATGCTCGATTACCGCGTGCCGACGATCCAGGATTCACCGCCGATCGAAGTCGGCATCGTGGAAAGCAACGATCCGCACGGACCGTTCGGTGCCAAAGAGGCCGGCGAGGGCTCGCTTGCCGCATTCCTGCCGGCGCTCACCAATGCGATCGCGGACGCGGCCGGGCTTCGCTTCAACGACCTGCCGGTGACGCCCGACCGCGTCTTCGCTGCAATGGAGAAGCGCGCGCGAGGGCGTAAGACCAACGGCGGTGCCTGATGGATGTGCTGCCGTCCTTCGATCTGGTGCGGCCGCGGACGCTGTCCGAGCTGATCGCTGCGCGAGCGGCGTACCCGGATAGCCGCCTGCTCGGCGGCGGCACCGATCTGATGGTGAATATCCGGCGCGGCATCGTGGCGCCGCCGGTGCTCATCGACGTCAACACCGTCACCGCATTGCGCGGCATCACGGCGGATGCGCAGGCTCTGGAGATCGGCGCCGCGGTCACTCTCGCGGAGCTTGCCGCGCATCCGGCCGTTGCGCAGCACTATCCTGCGATCGCGCAGGCGGCCGGTCACATCGCCGGGCCGACCCACCGCAACATGGGCACCGTCGGCGGCAATCTCGCGCTCGACACCCGCTGCATTTTTTACAATCAGAGCGAATGGTGGCGCGAAGCCAATCATCACTGTTTGAAGACGACCGGAGAAATATGCCACGTCGCGCCGAAGAGCCGCGGCGTGTGCTTTGCCACCTTCAGCGGCGATCTGGCGCCGGCGCTGCTCACCCTTGACGCCGAGATCGACATTGCCGGTCCCGCCGGGAAGCGCACGATGCCGCTGGCCGCTCTTTATATCGGCTATGCGCGGCAGGACGAGGCGGTGACGGAAACGCGCGGCGACGGCAAGTATTTCCTGTCCCTGCGGCACGGCGAAATCATCACCGCGGTACGCGCGCAGAGCACGCCGGGGCTGCGCTCCGCCTACGACAAGATCCGCATCCGCCGCTCCATCGAATATCCGGTCGCCGGCGTCGCCGTGGCGCTCCGCCGCGACGGCGACAAGCTCACGGATTTGCGTGTCGCTTTCACCGGCACCAATCCGCGGCCGGTGCGTCTTGCGGGAACCGCGGCGCTCTGCGGCGGTCGGCTCGATGCGCGGGTTTTTGCCGGACTCGATGCGCTGGTCCGCGATCAGATCATGGCGATGAAGACGACGTTCACGCCCGGCCATTACCGCCGCCGCGTGGCCGGTATACTGGCGCGCCGGCTCCTGCAGCGTTTGTTTGAAGCTTGATTGCTTTGGCGCGGCTTTGGATTGAAGTAGCGCGCCCATCGTCATCCGTGAGGATGACGAATAATGTGCATCGACTCAGGTTCAATCGGCCGCCCTTTTAGCAGCTATTCCAATTCCCGCAGTTTGAAGCGCTGAAGCTTTCCCGTTGCCGTGCGCGGCAGGTCGCGCCGGATATCGATCCAGCGCGGATATTTCCAGGGCCCGGCGCACGCCTTCACATGGACGCGCAATCCCTCGATCAGCTGCTCGCTCTCGGCATAACCGTTGCGCAGCACGATGAATGCCTTCGGCTTGATCAGGCCGTCGGAATCTTCTTTGCCGATGACTGCAGCTTCGAGCACGGCCTCATGCGAAGCCAGCGCCGCCTCGACCTCGAAGGGCGAAACCCACATCCCGCTTACCTTGAACATGTCGTCGGTGCGTCCGCAGTAGTGATAATAGCCTTCCGCATCGCGAAAGAATTTGTCGCCGGTGTAAGTCCACTCGCCGGCAAAGGTGCGCCGGCTTTTGGCGCGCTGGTTCCAGTAACCTTCGCCGGCGGTCGGCCCGCGTACAATAAGCTCGCCAATCTCGCCATCGGCGACCGCCGTGCCGTGCTCATCGACAATCTTGAGTTGATAACCGGGCACCGGTTTACCGGTCGTGCCGAAGCGTAGGTCGCCCGGCCGATTGCTGAGATAGGTTTGGAACATCTCAGTCGAACCGATGCCGTCCAGCACGTCGACCTCGGCGACGGTGCGCCAGCGTTCGCCGAGTGGTGCGGGCAACGCTTCACCAGCGGAGATGGCCAGACGCAAACGATCGGAACCGGCGCCACGGCACATGTCCTTATGCGCGAGCAGCATGGCAAACAGCGTGGGCACGCCATAAAAAATGCTCGGCCGATGCCGGCGCATTACGTCGAGCACCGCCTCCGGCGTCGGCCGTTGCGGCAGCAAGACCGTCGTCGCACCGACCGACATCGGGAACGCCATCGCGTTACCCATGCCGTAGGAGAAGAACAGCTTCGCCGCGGAGAATACGACATCGTCCTCGCGGATGCCGATAACGCGCTGCCCCATCAGGCGTGCTGCCGCGATTGGCGTCGTGTGGACGTGCTTGACGCCCTTCGGTTCGCCCGTCGACCCGGACGTGTACATCCAGAACGCGACTTCGTCGGATAATGTCGGCGCCGTAAACAGCGTTGGCGTTCCGCGTTCGACGAGATCGGCGAAATCATGCACGTTGCGGCCGGCCAACGCCTTGCGATCGTTCCCGCCGCCGTTGACGAGAATAATGGTGCGCAGCCGCGGCAGGCGGTCGAGCATGGGAATGAGCGTCTTGGCGAGTGTCTCGGCGAGCGGCGCTGCGACGACGATGGCGGCGGCGCGGCTGTCGCTCAGGATGTAGGCGTATTGCTCGGCCGTCAGCAGGGTGTTGAGCGGCAATGCGATAATGCCGGCGCGCACCGCGCCCCAAAAGGCGATCGGAAAGTCGACGCTGTCATAAAGCAGCAGCGCGAGGCGTTCCTCGGGCTTGATCCCGAGATCGTTCAGCGCCGCCGCAAAACGGCACGTGCGGGCCTGCAATTCGCCGTAGCTGAGCGAGCGTTCCGCGTCGATGAAGGCAATCTTCTCGGCGAAACCACGGGCGACCGGCGCATCGACGAAATCCGCAACGGCATTGTACGGCCTGCGCTGCAACAAGTCGTCCAGCATCGAACCGGCTTCCCCCCTTGTCGTTTCTGCGACGACTGAGCGCCGTAAACGTCTATCGCGTTTCTTTGTTCGCCTCGTGCGCGTTGCGCGAGGCTAATGTTCGATCGAACATGATAGGGATTTGTGCCGTGGTGACAAACAAATTAGCTGCGCCATCCAGGCAGAACGCAGCCGCTTTCGTCCTATCGGCCACCGGGATCGTCCCGGCAGCCGCGAGGGCGGCTACGCCGCTTATCCGCTTGCAGATTTTACCGCCGCGTCGGAAAGAGGGCGGCGGGAAAGTCTGCCGCGTAGCGCCGCGGCCGCTGTTGCTCATCCGCCTGATACTCGGCGCGCGGCGCGGCGTCGGACACGACGGCTTTGCGATAGAGATGCCACGTCGCATGGCCGAGCACCGGCATGACGACGGTCAGTCCGAGAAAGAACGGCAGCGAGCCCGCCACCAGCAGGGCCGCAACGATCAGGCCCCACAATGCCATCGATATCGGGTTGGCAAGGACAACGCGGATCGACGTGAAGACTGCGACCGCAGCGCCAACGTCCCGATCAAGCAACAGCGGAAAGGAGATGGCGCTGATGGTCAGCACCACTACCGCGAACAAAAAGCCGATCCCGGTGCCGACCATGATCAGATTCCACCCCGCCGACGTCGTGAATACGTCGCTGGCGAATTGAGCGATGGATGCCGGTGCCGTGTAGCCGAAATTGGCGACGTAAATGGCGTCGGCCACGGCGACCCAGACTAAAAAGATCAGCATAAGCAGCACGCCGAGCGCGACGATGGCGCCGATCGAGCGCGAATGCAGCACATCGAACGCGCGGCTCGAGGAGGTGTCGAGGCCGGCTTCACGTCGCCGGCTCAATTCGTAGAGGCCAATCGCGGCGAATGGTCCGATCAGGGCAAAGCCCGCCGCAATGGGAAATGCAAGCGGCAGCAACGCATAGCCCGACACGAACGCGATCAGGCACAGTCCGATCAGCGGATAGATCACGCATAAGAAAACTGCGTGGCTGGGCATTGCGGCAAAATCATCGAGGCCGCGCGCGAGCGCCTGTAACACGTCGGCTGGTGTAATGCGCCTGATCTCAAGCGGGGCCGGCGCATTTGCGCCGACGAGAAGATGTGAAGAAGACATGCGGCGCCTCCTTGCGTCGATCCCCCCTGACCTCTTTATATCATCGCCCCGGCATGGCCGGTGCGCCACCAACAAAGATGCCCGACAGCGGCTCAGGCGTTCACAAAGGAGTGTGCGCTAGATCCGATTGTGCACCGCAGCGACGACGGAAAGATAAGGCGCCAAAAGCTGCCTCTCCTTTGCGGCCATCACGGGAAATGCCCGCGCCGCATTCTCCGGCGCGCACAAACAAAAAGGGCGCCGGAAAACTCCGGCGCCCTTTCGATCAGGCAGCGGGCGAAATCAGAAGATCGAGGCGAACGCCCAATACAATGTTCCGGAAATCACCATGGCCGCAGGGAGCGTCAATACCCAGGCCAGCGCGATGTTGCGTACTGTGGAGAGTTGCAGTCCGGAGCCATTGGCGGCCATCGTGCCGGCAATTCCCGACGACAGCACATGTGTGGTCGAAACCGGCAAGCCGTACATGTCCGCAGCGGCGATGGTCGCGGCAGCAGTGATTTCGGCACAAGCGCCTTGCGCATAGGTCAGATGCGTCTTGCCGATCTTCTCGCCAACCGTCACGACAATGCGTTTCCAGCCCACCATGGTGCCGAGGCCCAGTGCGATCGCCACGGCGATCTTGACCCAGGTCGGGATGAACTTTGTCGCCTCGTCGAGCGAATGCTTGTAGGCGTTCAGTGTCTTGATCTCGTCGGGCGATAGGTCATTGGCTTTGTCCTTCATCAGGAAGCGAATGGCCTCCGACGCGAGATACATGTCATTACGGGTATTGCCCACCAAGTCGTTCGGCATCTTGGCGATCGATCCGTATTTCGTGATCTGCTCGGAAATGTCCTTCACCAGCACGGCCAGTGACGGATATGTTCCCTCGTTGAGGACGTGAGTAGACACATAAGCCGTTACCGCCGGCCGCGGATTGCCGAGGACGTTATATCCCGCCGCTTTCTGGCTGATCACCGCGCTTGCCGCCTGCGAAGTGGTGGCGAAAAGCTGCAATTGGCTCTCGGGCAGGGCGCGATTGAGCGCATAGGCGGTCGGCACCGTGCCGATCAGGATCAGCATGATGAGGCCCATGCCTTTCTGACCGTCGTTGGAGCCGTGGAAGAAACTCACCAGCGTGCAGGTGAGGATGAGGATGCCGCGAATCCACCACGGCGGCGGCTGATCCCCCTTCGGTTCGGCGTAGAGCGCCGGGATGCGGACGATAGCCCTGAGGAGCAGGAGCAGCGCCGCGGCCAGCGCGAAGCCGAACAGCGGCGAGAGCAACAAGGCTTCACCGACTTCCTTGGCTTTGCCCCAGTCAACGCCCGAGGTGCCATCGCGACCATGCAGAATGGCATTCATCACGCCGACGCCGATGATCGAGCCGATCAGGGTGTGCGAGCTCGAAGCCGGCAGGCCGAACGCCCAGGTTCCCAAATTCCACAGGATGGCGGCGATCAGCAGCGCAAACACCATCGCAAAGCCGGCGCTGCTGCCGACCTGCAGGATCAATTCCACGGGCAGCAGCGAGATGATTCCGAACGCGACGGCTCCCGATGAGGTGAGCACACCGGCCAGGTTGAACAATCCCGACCAGACCACCGCGAAATTGGCCGGCAGCGCTCGGGTGTAGATGACGGTCGCGACTGCGTTTGCGGTGTCGTGAAAGCCGTTCACGAATTCAAAGCCGAGCGCGATCAACAGCGCGACGAAAAGGAGCAGGAAAGGTGCGTAGCTCGTGATTTTGGAGCCGCTAGCGTCGACGTCGCTATGGATGCTGTAGGCGACGAACAGCAGCACCGCCGCGACAATGCCGCCGAAGACGATGGCGGTGATGGGATTGAAAGCGCCTGAAAGATCCGGTCCTTTGCGGGCCGCCGGCTCGATCGAGCCGGGTAAAGCAACTTCACTCATGATGCCCCTCGTTCGCTCGGAAAGAGGCGCATCTTTGCTCGGCGTCTGTGACACGTAGATGAAAAACCGCGCCCTTTGCGGATCCGCGGCTTAGATCGCTCAATTGTTGAGAATTACGATCCTTCTCAATGAACAATCAGGCAGTCTTGGAACAATCAGGCAGTCTTGCGGCAAAAATAATCGATGACCGACCACAATGGTTTCGGTTGGTAATGTTCATCCAGCGGCAGCGGACGATTGGCGAGCCCGTCCTCGCGTTTGTTCCACGTCGGTACCCACGTATAGCGGTCGGTAATTCCCCAGGTCGCAATCACTGACGGTCGTGCCGCGGCGAAAACGGCGCGGAGGAAGTCGTGCGCCCGCGCAGCTACGATGGCGTCGCGCACCGGGATCGGCCCTGGCAATTCCTTGTCGATGACGTCCAGCTCGGTGACGTGAACCGACAAGCCAAGCGACTTGACCTCGGAAACAAAGCTGGACAGACCGTCTTCGTCGATCTGATATTTGCCTTGGATGTGGCCTTGCAGACCAATTCCATGCAGCGGCACGCCCCGCGCCAATAGATCGCGCACAAGCGTCAGAAGAGCCCGACGCCGGGTTGAAAAAGTCGCCCCCACGCACTCGATGTCGTATTCGTTGAGCACGAGTTCCGCCGCGGGATCGACCCTGTGCGCCAGCCGAAATGCCATGTCGATGTATTTCGGGCCGAGATGCTGCAACCAGACGGACGGACGCAGCGCGCCGACGGTCCCTCGGGCGTCGTCGATCGGTTCGTTGACCACGTGCCAGGTTTTTATTTTGCCGCGATAGCGCGCAACAACCTTCTCAATATGACCCGTGAGTTCGCGTTCCGCTTCCGCAGTGCTGGAAATCTCCTTGGTCCAATTCGGCATCGCGCCGTACCAGACGAGGGTGTGACCCCGCATGGTCATCTCGTTGATCTCGGCGAATGCCAGGACCTTGTCGGCGAAGTCGAAATTGAACTGGCCGCGCGCCGGCCGCAGATAATCCCAGAACAGGCCGAATTCCGGCGTCAATTGCTGGCAGTAGGTTTCGAGAGCGATCCGGTAATCGGATTCGTTCAAGAAGGGCGTGAGATTGACGCAAGCCCCGTAGGGGATGCGCTGCCCGGCGCGCGCCGGTGCGGCTCCGGTTGCCGCCGCCAAGCGCGCGGAAAAAGTTCCGCTCGCCAGCGCCGCCATAAGGCCCGCGCCTCTCAGAATTGATTGTCGACGTGACAGCATGGAGATCCAAATGATTTCAGCTTCGGTTGCAGCCGAATTATGCGCGGAACATGTCGCTTTCTAGGACGGAACAAAACTCGCGCCAGTTAACCTTTATGCCGGCAACTGCTTCGAAATCACCGCACGGTGTGGGACCATGAAAGAAGGTGGCAGGGGGTTTTTGAGTCCTCGCGAGGTGAGCTGTGAACGTTCTGGAATTGACACGTCTCGGCGCGCATCACGTCCGCAACGCCGTAGCAGAAGAGATCTATCTGCGAACCGGCCGCGATGTCACCGTGCCGGTGTCGATCTATGGGGAAGTGGTCGAACGTTGCAATTACAAGTGCCGCTACTGCGAATATTGGCGCCGTCCGCATTACCGCGACGAAATGCCCATCGAGGACTGGAAGAAGGCGCTGCTTGATCTGAAGGACTTTATCGGGCACTTCCACATCGAATTCGCCGGCGGCGAGCCGTACATCAAAAAGGGCTTTGTCGAGCTCCTCACGTTCTGCGGTGAGCAGGGCCTCAAATGGGGCGTGACCACCAACGGCGGCGCCTTCGGCAACGAGAAAGTCGTCGATTGGACGGTCGCCGCCAAGCCGTTCAACATCAACATCTCGATCGATTCCAAGGATGCCGGCGTCCACGACTACTCACGCGGCATCGACGGCTCGCTTTCATCGATCGTCGCCGGAATCGGCAACGTGGCGCGCGCCAAGAAGAAATACGGCGGAGATTTTCCGATCATCATCAAAGCCGTGGTTCATAAACTCAATTTCCGGCAGCTGCCCGAACTGGTCGATTGGGTGCAGGAGATCGGGGCAACGGCCATCAACCTCCAGCCGGTCGAGCAGCATACCGAAGAGGCAAAGGACGAATTCTGGATCGGCGCCGACGAACTGGATGAGCTGATCGCGGTCAAAGACCGTCTGCTCGCGATGAAGCGTGCCGGCGCGCCGATCCTCAACACCGACCTCCTGCTCGATTTGTGGCCGAACCATTTCCGCCGCGAAAAGGCGCCGCGCGAAGTGATGCCCTGCCGGGTCGGCATGCGGAACTACTTCATCCGCTCCGACGGCCGGGTCGAGGTCTGCTGGAATTTTCCGCCGATTGGTAACGTGCAGACGCAGACCGCCCGCGAGATCTGGTACGGGAAGGAAGGTGCCGAGCGGCGCAAGGAGACGATCGCCTGCGAAACGCTTTGTCTGTTCACCTGTCTCTCGCAGAAAAACCTCGGCGACAAGCTTGCCATGGGGCTGAAGCTGATCCGGCCGCCGAAGGTCACCTTCCCGGGCGCGCGCGGAGTAGCCGAAGCGAAAAGCTGAGCAGCCCGCTTCGGCAGCGCGTTCCGCCCCGCCGGCGACTACAATTGCATGCCGCCAAATCTGAATTGCGCCACCGCCTGCTCACCATCAGCAAGCCGCGCTGCAGACGGTGTCGTGCCTGGGCGATATCAAGCAGCCAGCACATTATCAGGTAGATCACGATTCCGCTCGGGACCAGGACGGCGAGCCCGATCTTGTCCGAGGGCCCGATCGCGCGATCAAGGCTTCTGACCACGATCGCCATGATCGTCGTCGCTATCAGCACTCTGGTCAGCCGGCCGAGCGGCATCGGCATATGGAAAGCCCACCGGGTCAGCAACAGCGCGCCGAAGAAGCCGAACAGCTCGGCTGCCAGGCGTCCCCAGGCAGCACCAACCGAACCGTAATGCTGGATCAGAAAATAGCTGACCACGGCGTTGAAGATCAGCACCGAGCCGGTGTTCCACAGGTAGAAGGAATTACGTTCGGAAAGCAGGAAGCTGACGTGCAGATACTGATAAGACAGCGTCGGGAAGATGACAGCCACCGAGACGATGGGCATGACGGTTGTGGCGGTGCTTCTGAAATCCGGCCCGAGAATGACGTTGGCCAGATGGGACGATAAGACCGCAAAGCCCAGACAGGCGGGAAGCATGCCGGCGAGCAGGAACTCGAAACACTCTTCCAGATGGAGCCGGGCGGCCTCAATGCCTTTATTGGCGTGAATCTGGACCGCAAGGGGGACGAATGCCGCCGCCGCGCTGATCGCCGGAATCATCAGCGCCTGGCGGACCAGATCCACGCCGGCTGTATATTGCCCGGCGCTCGCCGACCCGGCGAGATGGGCGATGATGAAGCGGTCGATCACGCTTGAGAATGCCAACAGCGTCAGCGAGGCGGTCAGCGGAATTCCGGCTTTCGCCATGCGCAGGAGCCGGGCGCCGTCATAGCGCATGACGGTGCCGCCCCAAGCTCGGCGGGTGACGGCGAGCGTCGCCAACAAATAGGCGAGCGCTGAGGCCGTGAGTAGCAGCACGCCGGTATGCCCGGCCGCGACAAAGGCGATGCCGAATGTGGAAACAAGAACGGCGCGCACCATCGTCGCTTTCATCACCGTGAAAGCCTCCAGCCGCGCGCGCAGCAGTTCCAGGCTGGTTTCGAAAAGGCCGATCGCGAGCGCGAGCCCGGCCGCCGCTGAAGCGGGCAGGGCGGCAAGGCCGACAAGCGGCGCCCCGACATAGGCGATCGGCGCCAGCAGGCATGACAGCAAAAGACCGGGCACGATAATGCCGCGTACGTCGGTGCCGTCGCCGCGCGCCTGTTCGCGCATGATCGGCAGCCGCAGCCAACTGACCATGCAGGTGCTGGCGATTTGCGCGAAACCGAAGCCAAGCACGTAGCTACCGAACTCGTTCGGCGCCAACAATCGCGTGAATACGATCACGTTGAGCAGCCCAAAGGCCGCCGAGAACACGTTGGCGGCAAAATTGATCGCGGTCTGGCTCAGCAGCATCGGGCGCTTTCCAGGACGGCAAGGGTGGTCGGCCGCGGCGACCGGAAGCCGCCTCGAACCCTAATGGATCTGCGCATGGAGCTGCCGCCCGCGCGATGCGGTCGGCTGCAGGCCCGGACTCGGCGCCAGCCGGTCCTTCGGCAGGCCGACAACCTCGCGGATAAGCGAGACTGACGTGTGCGAGAAGGATGAGATGCAAAGCGCGACCTGCGCCTCGGTCATTGCGTCCAGCATTGCGGTGATCGCCGTAGCGTCCAAGGGTGTGTCGTCCCAATAGGCGTTGGCCAGCTTCTCGGTGGTGACCGTATGCGCGGCCAAGTGGGGCGGCGAGTTGCGGACGAAGTGTCCGTACAAAAGGTACTCCGAGAAATCCCTGACGCTGCACAAGGCATGCGCCCAGCTCTTTCGCGTGGCGCGTTCGACCGCCTGGGTCATGTCGCGGACCGTCTGCTGGTCCCAGATGATCGCGTTGCCGACATAGTCGTCGGCGGGAAAGATTGTCGGGACGCTGCGGCCGAGCAGCCGGTCACAATTGCGGGTCCATGGGCCATGCAGCGGCGCGTCGGCCAAGATCGCGGCGCGATCCACATAGAGCGGCGTTGTTTCTCTGCCGGCGTAGGACTTCAGGTCGAACGGGCGGACAAAGACATTATCCGAATCGACCAGGCAGTATCTACGCTCCGGAAATTGCAGCGCCGCGGCGATTTTGAGGATCTGCTGAACGTGCCAGCCGTGGACCGGCTTGGTCCGGAACGACCACCATACCGGTCGATTTTTTCTCAACACGAGCGGCAAGAGTTTGAGCCAGCGCGGCAGCAGCTGCGAGCTTGGCACGATGACGCGACGTGCACTATTCCACGGCGCGAACAACGGAACGTCGTCGTCTTTGACGAGGACGTAGTGCCGGGTGTAACCCGTGAGATGCCGCTCGACGCTATCGCAAAGCAGCGCGAACAGCTCGATGTCGTTGCGGTATGTCGGCGTAACGAGCGCTACATCGTGTTTCATCATGGGTCTCGCAGCTTGCGCCATTGTCTGGCTTTGTATCCGTGGTCGATGTCGATGCCGACGCCGCCTTGAATTACGAGCTTCTCCGAACCGGCAGCGGACGCCGAAGGTGCTGCAGCAGGCCGCGAAGAAACAAATAGACCAGGCGTGGCCGCAGAACGCTATCGGGGTAGCAGAGCGCGCCGACGATCAGGTGTCTGACAAAACTGAACCCGCGGTTGCGCACATATTCGTTACGAGCGCCGGCCCAGAATGCGTCGATTTCCGCCAGGCGACGCCGGTGGTTCAATTCCGCGGGCGTGAATTGCAGTCGGATCGCGGGGTTCGAAAAAACCGCTTCGATGGCTTCGAAATTCTGCCGCAGGGGCGCTTCCCGCAGCCGATAATTCGCGCTGGCGAAGCGCTGCCGGTATTTGAGCGCGACATGGTCCGGCATTGCCGCGAAGTCGCCGAGCACAGCGAGGCGGCACCAGAACTCCCAATCCTCTCCAAGCTTGAGCTTCGGATTGAATCCTTGAACCGCGCGCGCGGCTTCCGTTCTGATGCAAATGGCGCCGCAAACAATGAAGTTCTTGGCTATCAGGTGCCGCAAGGTGTCGCCGGCCGGAAACAACTTCCAGCGCAGATCTGACGTCGTCGAAAGTGCCGAGCCGTCCTCGGCAATCCTGATATGATGGGCGAAACAAGCGACATGCTGCGGCATCTGATCGAGCGTCGCCACCATCGCGAGCAGCGCCTCTTGCGTCAAAATATCGTCGGAATCGAGAAAGAAAATATAAGGCGCGCGAGCGGCAGCGAGACCCGCATTCCGCGCGGCGCTCACGCCGCTGTTTTTCTGACGAATAACGACCAGCCGGTCGTCCGCGACAGCCGCCAACATGCCGGGCGTCGCGTCGGTCGAGCCGTCATCCACGACGATGAGCTCGAGGTTCTGGAGGCATTGGCCAAGGACGCTGTCCAACGTCTCCTGGATAAACTTTTCGGCATTGTAGGCCGCGATAACGACCGTCACTCTGGGCGTCGTCGAGCTTTCGGCGGCGCGTGTTCCGTCCGGCGCAACGCGACGGCCCCACGCGGCTGGCGTTGCGCGCAGTTGCGGGGCATCTTCGGTTTGGCCGATGTGGGCTGGCAGGAGCGTGTCGCTCATGGTTCAGCCCGGCGGCGGATAAGATCAAGAACTTTGGGCAACGCTCGCCAGCACGCATCCCGCTCGCTTGGCTGTGCCGACTGCCCATTCCAACAGATCGGGAGAAACGCCGTATTGGCTCGGCTCGTCGGCAACGTCGTGGCTGTAAAAAATCAACCAGCCGCGGGTTCGCACGGTCTCGGCGATCAGTTCACCAACCTGCGCATGATCGATCAACGCGTCCTGCAGCGGCCAGGCATCGAGCGCGCCGAGATCAGCGATCCCGCGGTTGATGCCGGGGTGGCCGGACCGGCAGGAATCGAAACGACCCTCAAGGTAGCGCTTGGTTCTGATGGAAAGGTCGCCGTAGGGATATGCGAAGTTTCGCAACGCCGCATTCGGGTCGATCGTTTTGATCGCGGCCTGATTGCGCTCGAGCTCCAGCCCTATTTCCTCGAGGCTCAGATGGCGAATTGCCGGGTGCGAATAGGTGTGACACCCGATCTCGTGGCCATTGCGCCAAACCGTTCTGAGCTCGTCGATGGAAGCGCGCGCCGCTCCGTCAGGCTGCGCCGCGCCGCAATCGCGGCCGGCGATAAAGAAGGTTGCCCGCGCACCGTATTGTTCGAGAACAGGCGCGCCGACCACGCAAGCGGAGGCCGGTACGTCGTCGAACGTAAACGTCACCATGGGCGAGAGGTTGTGAAGCGGCAACACCTTGCTGCGGCTCTGACGCGCGATGAAGCGCGAGGCCATGCTCGCAACTCGTCCGGGCAGCCAGCCGGTGTTTGGATCGTGGATCTCCGCACGCATGCCTTAACGGTATTCCTCGTAGACAATGCCAAATTCCGCAGCAATGCGGCCGCTGCCGCGCGCAGCCAGGACCAGACTGCGCATGATGGCGGGGCGGCCTCCCAATGCCGCAATCGGGAGAAAAAGAGTTCCTGAACCGATCAGCACGAGGCCCTTGAACCAGCGCCGGACAGCCCCGGTTGCAGTGCCCGCGAATTTGCGTTCGACGCGCGTCGCGCCGGTTCCTTTGCGGAACATTCGCCGCAGCAAATAGCCCACGGTGGTGCGCGATCGCGGCGTCGTTTCGAAGACATGCGCCTCGTCGGCCCATGCGAAAGTACGGCCGTCTCTGCGGCACCGGTAGAAGAATTCTTCATCGCTTCCGCCGGTGAAGGCGTAGACGTTGAGAAACGGCTCATCGAGATAGTGCTCGAGCGTGGTCCGCTTAATCAGCATGCTGCCGGCGCCGTAGATCATGGGCACCCTTCCTGTGGCATAGCGATGCGGAGCGTAGAGGCCGCTCCTCGCCAGCCAATGGTCGGGCTCCTCAAAGACCGGAAACACCGGACCGCCGACGATCTCAACGTCATAGGCCAGCGCAATTCTGACCATTTCAGTCAGCCAATTCGGGTCGGGGAATTCGTCGTCATCAAGCACGGCGACGAAGTCGGGCGCCGGCGTCGAACGGCAGGCCAGGACGAAGGCCCGGTTATAGGCGTAGGTGTGGCCGCGCCGAGGTTCCACAGACGAGCGCAGCGGGAAGCGGAAGTTCGGCGCCGTTTCCTCGACGACGACGGCGCCGGCGCGCGCTTCAGCATCGTTGTCAACGACGATGATGCTCAATCCGCCCGCGTAATTGAGCCGCTCGATATCGGCCAGCAATTTTCGCAAGCCGGCAGGGCGGCGAAAGGTCGGCACGCAAATGCATACGGACGGTGCGGAACGTTCGGTCATGGCGCAAGCATCCTCCACACGGCGACTTACCGTTGGCCGGAATTCCAGATCGGGTGATCCGCTTGCCCGGTTCGGGTAAGCAGCAGAAACAGCGCATGCGGGTTGGTCAGAAGATAGCGGCCGGCGAGGCGGCGCGGTTCGAGGTACATGCGATACGCCCATTCAAGCCCGGCGGCCTGCATCCAGCCGGGCGCACGGGAATTTTTTCCGGAAAGAAAGTCGAACAGGCCGCCCGACGTCTTGATCAAGCCCACGCCGTGCAGCCGGTCGCGATGACGTATGGCGAAGGACAGCTCGCCGGCGCGCCGAGACCGAGCCAGAGAATATCGGGGCGGGCGTCGTTGATGGCGTCGATGATCCGTTCTTCGTCGCCTTGCCGTCGCAGATAGCCTCCGCTGCTCCCGACAATATTGAGATCGGGGTAGAGGGTGCGCACGCGCTGCACCGCTTGATTGACCACGGAATAGGCCGCGCCGAGCAGGAACATGCGTGTGCCGCTTTCTTGCGCCAAGCGCGCGACGTCGTGGAAAAGATCGGTGGTCGCGACACGCTGCGGAAGCGGCGTCTTGTGAAAGAGACGAGAGACAAAAACCAGCGACATGCCGTCCGCATGGATCAGATCCGCTCCGAGAAACAGCTCGCGCGTCTGCGAATGCCGCGCGCACATCGAGAGCACTTGTCCATTCGCGGAAGTGAAGACGAGCGGCGCTTGAGCCGTGTCTCGACGCTTGCGCGCGACATCGACCATGAGCGCCGCCGACCGCGCCCGGTCCATCACTGCAACGGGCAAGCCGCCGATCATGACGACCGGCACGTCCCATCGCGATTTGTCGGTCGAACCGAAATGAAGGCAGCCAATTAGGGCTGTCATGCTTCGCACTCCTGAGCGTGGATGTAGCGACCAAGCCGCGGAAAACGAAGCGTAATGAAGTATTAGGCTTAAGACCGCCGCGCTTCGAAAGGAAAACCGTTAACCATGCATCTGGAGACGCGGAACGGCTATGGCGTCGCGCGCGCCACCGAAAGTAGCCGAAGCCCAAAGGTTGCCGCAAAGAGAAAGAGAGCGGCGCCGCCTTCTTGCAGCAGCATGCTCTCGAAGCAGGATGCGTACGCGGCAAAAAGACACACACGCAAGAACAACATCCCGAGCGGTGCCGCAGGCCGCTCATGAGATGAGCGATAAAAATCAGCGAATGGAAGTATCACAAGCCAGAGCGTTGCCAGGATCGCTCCTGGAATGCCGATGGTGAGAGCAAGGTCGAGATAGCCGTTGTGCGCGTGACCCGCAGTGTTCGCCCAGACCTCATAACCGCCCATGCCATAGACCACTTCGGGAGTGCCCCAAAATGTCGCAAATCCGTATCCGGTGAGCGGTCGCTCCCGCACGTGCTCCAAAACGAACTCCCAGACCTCGGTGCGCCCGGTAAAGGTCGCGTCCGTGAGGACCAGATCCAGCAGTTTGCGGATCGGCTCCGAATAGATCGATCCGACCGAGAGAACGTTGAAGGCCGCGATGCCTGAAAGCGCGATCGCAATGCCGATGACGGGTCGCCGGACACGCCGCATGATCGCGGAAATGATCAGGACCAGCGGCAGCATCGCGATCGAGGTTTTTGACTGCGTGAAGAACAGAAAGATCAAAGCTGGTATGACGATCAATGCGCCAACGACGGCGCCACGCACGCGCGCGACGAACAATCCGATGAAGACGAAGAGCACCACGACGGCGCTCGCTTCGTTCTTGTGTCCGAACACGCCGCGCCAGCTGCCGGCGAGTTCAGGCTCGAGAAAATCGGTGCCCTGGTGGATGGACAGCGAGGGAGCAAACAAAACGCCGAGATAGCACAAGAGCAGAACAAACAGCACCACGGCCGTCAGCACGTCGCTGAAATGCCGGATGTTCTTGGGCACCAGCATCACCATGCCGGCGATACCGATAATGATCAGCGTGAAAGCAAGCCGCCGGGCCGAGAGCGCTGGCTCCCAGGAGGTGACCACGGAGAGCGCAAACCAGGCCAGCGTCACGATCAAAGTCGGCCGCACAAGCAGGATAAGCCGATATGGCTGGTGAGCGAGGCACCAACCCGCGACCAGGAGGAACAACAGCGAATAACCGACCTGATTGGCGATATTGCCGACTTCCGTGACCTGTGGCGGGTCGGCAAGGCTTTGGAACGGCCGAAACGAAATCCAGGCCAACAGAAAAACGGTGGCAAGCAGAAACGTGCGGAACAGCGTATCCGCATCGAGCGCCCGGATAGTCGTTGCTGGCCTTGCCGGCGTCAGATCGAGCTGTGACACGACGATCGTCCTTGCCCGGTTATCCCCGCCATGCAGCGATTTGGACGCTCAAGCCGTCTCCGCACCCGTCAGCACAGCGCCGCGAATTTTGCGCGCATCGGCGCCAAGCAGCGCGACGAAGCGTTCAACCGCGCGATCGTTGCGGCCGTCGGCAGAGGCCACCACAATGATGTGATCGACCAGGCCGGCGAAGAAGCTCGTGCTTGGGCTGCGTTCCATCCCGACTGCGGCAACGATCACCACGCCAAAGCGTTTCGCCTGCTCGAAAGCTTGCTCGATGTCGCCCTCCCTGATCTCGCGGGCGCGACGGCTGCTCGCCGAAACAAAAGGCACCATGTTGATGTTGGTCTCTTCGTCGCGAATAACGACGTCGCGAAGTTCGCGGCGACCGAGCGCCACATCGGTGAAGCCGGCGTCGCTTCGATCGCCGTCGACCGCGGCGAGCGTGCGCTGATCGAGATCGGTGTCGATCAGCAGCACTTTTTGCGACGCGGCGGCCACTGCCGCGAGCATGAGGGAGACCGCAACGGTGTCGTCCTCGTCATCGGCGGCGACCACGAGCACGCTCGGATTGCCTCGTTCTTGCTGCCCCGCGCGCACCGCCTGGTGAACCTTGTAAAGCTCCTTGGACAGACGCGACCGCGGATTTTCCGCTGCGCTCAAGCCGAACGACACATCAGTGTTCGGCAGAACCGCCAGCACCGGAATCGACGGTGGCTGGGCCGTCGGCACGACGTCCTTGACGGCCCCGCCAAGTTTGCCGCGGGCGCCGCCGTCCGACTTGGCGCGCGGCAGCCCGAAGCCATAGGTTTCCCGTGCAAAGACGATACCCGAGCCAGCCGCCACACCGAACAGGATGGCGCCCAGCGCCAGCAGCGCATTCGAGGGAGGATAGCTGCGATACAGCGGCGCGGCGGCCGGCGAAATCACCCGGATATTTTTGGTATCGAGGCGTTCCTGCTCGCCGGTCTCGCGGGCACGGACAAGAAAGGCCTCATAGACGGCGCGATTGGCTTGTACGTCGCGATCGAGCTCGCGCAACGTCACCATGGCCTCGTTGGTGGTTACCGCATTGCTTTTCAGCTTTTCCAGGTTCGCGGCCAGCATTTCCTCGTTGGCACGCGCGCCTTCATATTCCGTGCGTGCCGAAAGCGCGATGCGCCGAACCTCGTCGTCGATCATGTGCCGCAGCCGCTCGGCTTCCGCGCGAATCTCGATCACCGCGGGGTGGCGGGCGCCGAGCGACGTCATTTGCTCAGCTTCACGGCGCATGACCTCGGCATATTGGCTGCGCAAAGCGGTGATGGTCTGCGATTGTATCGCCTCCGGGAACGCGCCGGGTTCGTTCTTGGAAAGCTGCAACTGCTGGACTTGATCGAGGCGCGCCCGCGCGGCTGCCGTACGCGCGCGTGACGCGGTCAGCTGATTGTTCATCTCAGTGAGCTGCTGCTCGTTGACCAGCTGTCCGCTGGCCCCGAGAATATTATTGCGCGCCTTAAAGGCTTCGACGCGATCCTCGGCCGCGCGCACGCGATCTTTCAGCTCGGTGAGACGGGACGACAACGATTGCGAGATCTGACGGGCGGCATCCGACCTCACGTCGGTCTGTTCCTGGAGGTAAGCCTGCGCGATCGCGTTGGCGATGCGGGCGGACTTGGCGGCCTCGCGGGTCGTGACGCTCACGTCAACCACATAGGTTCGTTCGGCGCGCTTGACGCCGACTCTTCGTTTCAGCGCGTTCAGAGCGGCGGTGGAGGCGTCGATGCCTTCGGCCGCCGCTTGCCCGGCAAATTCCGGATCCTTGTCGAGCCCTTCGGTCTTGACCACGCGCCGGAGCACACTGTCGGAGGTCAACACCCGGACCTGGCTTTCGACCAGCAAGACGGTCGCGTCATTGGCCTGGTTCGTCGGCGTGAGCTCGTTGCCGACTGCATGCAGATCGGTCGGGTCGATCAAGATTTGCGTCACCGCCGTGTAGCGATGCGGCACGATGAGGACGAATGCGACGGCGATAAGCAGCGAGGCTGCCACGGCCGATAGGATGATGGCTTTGCCGCGCCAAAGGACCGAAAGGATGCGCTGAAGATCGATCCCGCTATCCGGAGGAATGTCGACGGCGACATTGGCATTGCCGGCGATTGCCGGCTGGATTGGGCGCGGGACTTCGAACATCCGTTCGTTGACTCTCTTGGCAGGGGCAGCGCTCGTTGTGCGCTGGTGAGGTGCGCCAACAAGCCCCGCAGCGGCGCGACAGTCCCCCGGTCAACTCAAGGCCATGCCACCGGGCGTGTCCAGGCCAGTCCGTATGGTTAACCAATTCATAAAAGGATACGGTTAACGGGACGTTACGCCTATTTCTTGTGCATTAGGAGCAGGCGGCGCCGGCGGCGACGCGATCATCGGCGCAACAGCCGGAAAATCAGGCCGGCGGCGACGAGAAGCGCCAGAATCGGTATCCAGACCAGGATCGCTCCGACCACCGCCAACAAGATCACGGCCGCCACAAAGCCGATGATCATCATAAGTATGGCAAAGCCGAATGGACCTAGACGGGCAACATAGAGCCGATGCGTTGTGCCCGCGGACGGTGCGTACGGCTCCCAGAGGTCGTGCTGCCAGCCGGACTCCCGCCGGCCTCGGGCCGGCGGGATGATCTCCGGCTCAAGACGAGGACGTTCCGGCCGGTCTGAATGTTCCGCCATGGCAACCGCTACCCTGTGGGAGTTACCGTATGGAAAGCACGTAGAGAAAGCGCGGCGGTTATGTAACGCCTGCGCGCCCGACCACAAAGCGACCCCTTGTCGCTGGGCTCACCCATGCTGGGTGCGAGCATGGTGGTCGTGCAGGAATTTAGCCAGTTGTTCCCGCAGACTTTCGTCGCGTTCGCTTTTGTGACCGAAAACAACCGCGCGTTCGAAGAGCGATTCTTGCAGCTCTTGGGGTAAATCGCTCCAAAGGTCGAGGGCAGCCGCTCCAAGAGCTAGAAAATAGCGGCTATTGCCGGTAGACGCGTCCAATGCTGCTCTCATAATGGTCGCCCCCGCTGAGGGTTGCCTAGGTGTCCACCGAGTCGAATGAGCCAGCAGGACGGAGGTTCCGGCTGCAAAAAACGCACCTGATGGACTCATGACGAAGAATAGTGCGCGTGCTAGCGTTATCCTATGCTTTGCACCAGCTTGGCTCTATTGCGCGGCGCCATTGTGGCGGTGACGGCGGGCGCTCTCTGCAGCGGCGCCGCGGCGCAGGATACGGCGGCGCCGGGCGATGCCGTCAATGCCATGGTCGGCAATTGGGAATTCTCCAACGCCGATCACGACAAGGTTTGCCGCTTTGCATTTCGCGCCGACCCGGCCGTCGGGGGATACAAAGCCGATATCGATAGAAATTGCGGGACTCTCTTTCCCTCGATCAAGGACGTCGTCGGCTGGAATCTGGATGGCTACGGCACGCTGCGCTTGCTCGATAAGGGCGGCAACGCGGTCGTCGAACTCACCCAGGCAGAGGACGGCATTTTCGACGGTTTTCAGCCGGGCGAAGGCCGCTATGTGTTGCAGAGCGCGGCCGCGGCGCCGGTTCGTTCGGCGGAAGAATTGGTCGGCGATTGGGCGATTGCGCGCGGAACTGGCAAGCCTATTTGCGTGCTGACGCTGGCAAACAATCCGGCGAACGCCGACAACTTGCCGCTGAAGGTCAAACCGGGTTGCGATGCTTTCGTCGCCCGCTTTGGTCCGGTTTTCTGGCGCATCGATCGCGGCGAATTGGTCTTGCTGTCAGCGCGCGGTCAGACTTGGCGGTTTGAAGAAGACGACGCGAATACCTGGCTGCGCGTACCGGAGACCGCCGACCCCGTGTTGCTGGTGCGGCAGCAATAACCTGGTGCGGCAGCAATAACATGGCGTGCTGGGACGGCACAGGCCGGAACGAGCGAGACGGATCGCTTTCTTCCAAATACAAGGAGATGCTTTTCCTTCATCGTTGCTGCGCAGCTCACTTGAACAGCAGGGCTTGAGCGTCCGTGACCATAAAGAGCGTTCCGGCCGGCGGATTCCAGACGAGTGTTCCAATCGTTATTGTTGGAGCCGGCGCAGCCGGACTTTGTGCGGCTTTAGCCGCGCACGAGGCCGGTGCGGAGATCGTCGTTCTGGAGCGCGATCCCATCCCGCGCGGATCGACTGCGTTATCGGCCGGGCTCATTCCAGCCGCGGGAACGCGTTTTCAAAAGGCAGCCGGGATCAGCGACGATCCGGCGATATTTGCCGCTGACCTCAAGCGCAAGGCGCATGACCAAGCGGAGCCGGCGATCGTCGACTTGGTTGCGCGGCAGGCCGGACCGACTGTCGAATGGCTTGCCGATCGCCATGGATTTCCATTTTCGGTCGTTCACGATTTCGACTATCCCGGCCATTCAGCGCGGCGGATGCATGGGCTTCCGAGCCGCTCCGGTCTGGAACTGATCGACAGACTGCGCCAGGCGGCCGATGAATATGAGATCCCTCTCGTCGTCAATGCGGCGGTCGGCGCCCTTTATGCCGATGCGGATGGTATTGTTCGCGGTGTCGAGATCACGCGGCCGGATGGCAGCGGCGATGCGCTCGGCTGCGAGGCGTTGATTCTCGCCTGCAACGGTTACGGGGGTGCCGCCGGCCTCGTCACCAAGCACATCCCGGACATGCGCCACGCTTGGTATTTCGGACATCCAGGCAATCGCGGCGATGCGGTCCTATGGGGCGAGCAGCTTGGCGCCAAACTCCTTCACATGTCGGGATATCAGGGGCATGGATCGGTCGCTCATCCGCATGGCATACTGATCACATGGGCGGTGATCATGGAGGGCGGTTTCCAGGTCAATGTCAGAGGTGAGCGGTTTTCCGATGAGAGCCTCGGTTATTCCGAGCAGGCCGCCGTCGTCTTGGCGCAACCCGACGGAATAACCTTCGATATCTTTGACGAACGCGTTGCCGCGGTCGCCCGGCAGTTTGCCGATTTCCGTCAAGCTGAAGCATTGGGCGCGGTGATCGAGGCTCGCACGCTTGCGCTTCTGGCAGAGCGCTTGAATTTGCCGGCGGCAGCGCTGGCGCAGAGCTTCGCGGAAACGGAAGAGTCAAAGCGCAGCGGTAAGCCGGACCGCTTCGGCCGCAATTTCGCGGCAGCCGCGAGGTGGGAGCCGCCGTTCAAAGCCGTCAAAGTGACGGGCGCGCTATTTCATACGCAGGGCGGTCTCGCGGTGGATGGTTCGGCTCGCGTTCTCGATACGGCCGGAAAACCGCTGCCAAACATTTTTGCCGCCGGCGGTGCCGCGGTGGGTGTTTCCGGTCCGCACGCGAATGGCTATTTGTCGGGGAACGGCTTGCTCACTGCAACGGTGCTCGGCCGCGTCGCCGGGGAGAGCGCGGCCACCTTCGTAACGGAAGGCGCGCAAGCAAGTGCTTAGAGCATGTCCCGGAAAAAGCCTGCCCCGGACTTGATCCGGGGTGGAAACCGGTTTTCCGAAAAGGACATGCGACCGCACGCGAAGAAGCCGATCCGCAGCGGCCTATAGCTCCTGTTGGTCGGCTGCAAGATCAGCCGACCACCGTCGTGTCGCCGTTCTTGGGCAGCGCCTTGAGCATCTCGTCCGAAAAGCGGAAATGCGCCTTGACCAGTTCGGGCGGCAGATGGCCGAGCCATTGTGAGAATGAAATCGAGGCGTAATGGCTGCTGCGAAAGATTTCCAGAAACACCAGATCGTTATCACCGGTGTTTTCAATGTAATGTCCCATGGACCGCGGGACGTAGCCGACATCGCCGGCGTGGAAGTCCTTGGTGCGAATATTGTCTCCGGAAGCGAACACACCCATCCGGCCAGTGCCGCCGATATAGTATTGCCATTCGTCCGCGTTCGGATGCCAATGCATCTCCCGCATCGCTCCGGGCCGAACGATCACATGCGCGGCGGCGATGGTCGACGAGACCGGGAAGTTTTTTGAATCGACGATGCGGGCCTCGCCGTGCGGCGAACTGAAATTCGGCTTTTGCTTGAGCAGGGAATAGGCGAAGGATTCCGGCGTCGGTCCTTGCGGTCCCGTTGCGCGCTGCTGATCCTCTTTGAGCGACGCGGGGAGCGGCGCTTGAAAAATATACAATTCGTGCAGGGGTATCCGGTCAAATGCATTCGCCGCGACGCCGAAATTCTTGGTCAAAACCTCAACCGGTGTGTGCGCCATCCACTGCGTCGGCAGAAACGTGCTGTATTCGGAAAAATTGCCGTCGTCGAAAATCAGCAGAAACTCGGTGCCGTCCGGCTCCAAGCCTTGAATCGAGTGGGGAATGCCTGACGGAAAATTCCACAAATCCCCGGCCGATACGTCCGCGACATAGCTGCGGCCGTCCTGATCGAAGGCGGTGATCCGCGCATTGCCGTAGAGCACGAACGCCCACTCCGCCGGCAGATGCCAGTGCAGCTCGCGGATGCCGCCGGCGGTGAGCCGCATATCGACGCCCGCAAGCGTCGTCGCGATTGGCAATTCCTTGACGGTTACTTGCCGCGTCCAGCCGCCGTCCTGCACGCGCCGGTTGGCTTGCGCAAAGGGAAACCAGAAATTTTCCACTTCGCCGTGATCGGTGGACGGCGGCATGACGCTGCTCGGAAATTGCGCGTCCAGCACCTTGTTTTGAGGACCGGGCACATTGCTGCTCCGGGGATTGTCCTTGATGGCAGGCCGGCCTTGCGGCGGATTGTCAGGATCGCCGAGCTCCGCGGCGCTTGCCGCGCTAGCGGTTAAAAGCCCACTCGCTGTTGCTGCTGCGAAGGTACGACGCGATACGATCATGATGATGATCCTCGGTGAGGTCGGGGTATCGGGGTAATGGTTCGGCGACGTCCATTAACGTAAGGCAATTCGCGTTGTAGGCGCCGGGAACCCGCACCAGAAGAAACGCGTTGCCGTGGCGATCTCCAGGGCTGGGTCGGAGTCCGGTGCATGCGCTCGCTGAGCGTTCGACTTGGCGCTGCTGTGCTCATTGTCGCTGCCGTGCAGGCGCCTCGGCCGGCAAGAGCATTTGGCTTGCATTTCGGACCGATTTATTTTCATCTGCCGTTCCGGGGCGGGCATCGGCACAAACGGATTGCGCGCTCAGAACCAACCGCAATCGCAGCGCCTGCCGCACTACCACTGGCAAATGACGATATCGCGTCGGGCACTTCGCCGACGCTGCTCTATCCGGCGCTGGCGTGGCCTTCACTCTATGACGCCATTTTCGAGCCGGGCACTTCCTCCTGGCCGTTTGGTTATCAGACCATTTTCGATCAGGCTTTTATGAAATTTGTGTCGCAACAAACTTCCGGTTTGTGCCCGTATCGCGACACGGCAGCGCACGCGGCGATGCAGATAACCCGGCTGACGGCGCCAACGGTCGCGCAAAAAACCCAGCTGGAAAAATTGGCGACCGCGCTCGGTCAGGCGAATGGCTATCTGGTTAAGTCCTGTCCGGCTGAAATTCCGGCACAGCCGGTCGCCCGATTGCAGCTGATGGACAATCAGATCGACGCCATGATCATGGCGCTGGACATCGTTCGGCCGCGGCTGCAGGCATTTGCACAGTCGCTGGATGAGAAGCAGCGCGCCCGTCTGAATGGATCCGCTGCCGCGGAGAGTGGAAGCACAGCGTCCTGCAAGCCGAGCGCCGCCTCGGTCAACGAACCCCTCTCGCGGCTCGAGCAGGCCGTGCAGCCGACCGAGGCTCAGCGCCCGGCTCTGGCGGCAGTCGCAGATGCGCTCAATCGGGCTGCGGCGATGCTCGATGCCAACTGTTCGGCCGCGCCGCCGCCGACCGCATTAGGGCGTCTTGAACGCCTGGAGACCTGGCTCGACGCCATGTGGCGGGCCGTGCAGACTATCCAGGTAGGGCTCGCGAGCTTTCAGGCCGGCTTGAGCGACGAGCAGAACAGCCGTCTCAACGCCTTGCAAATTGCCAGCACCCGGTAACACACTCGCCCGGCCTGTCGTCACGATCTGTCGTTTAGCTGCTCTTCCACGCGCAGCTTGCGCACCGTCAGTTCGTCGACTTCCAGCGACTTGAAGCGCGCCTTCTTGATCGCCAAACGGCTGATCGCCACCTGACCGATCGCCAGCGCGCCGATAGCCACCGCACCCAGCGCGACGGCGCCCACGGCAAATGCCAACAGGCTGCGCGCGGGGAGCGCGTTTGGGTGCCTCGTTACATCGCGCGCCATGAATGACTCCATCTTATCAAATGAGCTTCAGCCCTTTGAGGCTCGCATGGCCCTCTTTGCCGACGATGATGTGGTCGTGCACGGAGATGCCGAGCGGGCCCGCCACGGCGATGATCTGCTGCGTCATCTGGATGTCGGCGTGTGACGGCGTCGGATCGCCCGAAGGGTGATTGTGGACCAGAATAACGGCTGTCGCCGATAGCTCCAGAGCCCGTTTGACCACCTCGCGCGGGTAAACCGGTGTATGATCGACAGTGCCGGTCTGCTGCACTTCATCGGCGATGAGCTGATTGCGCTTGTCGAGAAAAAGGATGCGGAATTGCTCCTTCTCGGCGAAGGCCTGCGCGCTGCGGCAATAGTCGAGCACGGCCGACCACGAGGAGAGCGCCGGGCGCTTCTTCACTTCGCCATGCAGGAGGCGGCTTGCTGCCGCCTGCACGAGCTTGATTTCGGTGATGCTGGCTTCGCCCAATCCCTTGACTTGCGCAAGCCGGCTGACCGGCGCTGAAATCACCTCGGCGAAGGAACCGAAGGTCGCGATCAGAGACTTGGCGAGCGGCTTGACATCGCGACGGGGCAGGGCGCGGAACAGCACGGCTTCGAGCAATTCATAATCCGACAATGCGTCGGGACCTGCCTCGCGGAAGCGGGCACGCAAACGTTCCCGATGGCCGTGATAGTGCGGTTGGGCCTCGGCGAGGCCGTCCTCGTTCTCGTGCTTCTTTTCCAGCATCGGGAATTCGCAAGCGATAGTCGGGCGTCGTCTGGTCTTGCCGCCGCATTCGGCGTCCGCCAAGGATGACCGGATCGCGGTATTTTGCAATCGGTTTGCAGAGCGCTCCGATGGTGCCCGAAAGTCCGCGCCGACGGCGAACGGGGAGAACGCAATGAACGAGACGGGCGGCGTATCACGCGGATCACCGACCTCTGCCTCGCCGCCATTCCTCCACTGGGACGAGAGGATGAACTTTGAAATAATCCCGAGCGGTTTTAACGAACATTGCGACGTTGGCTGAGGCGGTGCGCCGAGCAGGATAGATCGCGTTCACCGGCGCTGGCGGCGGCGCGAATTTCTGCAGCATAGGCGTGAGGCGGCCGGCGATGACCGGCGCTCTCACCTGGTACGACAGGGCGCGCGTAATACCGATATCCGCCTCGGCTGCCGCAATCGACGCATCGATGCTGTTCACGATCAGTCGCGGTTCCAGGCGCACGGGTTTTCCGCCGGGATGGAAGCGCCATTGGTCGGCGGCGCCGATGCCCTCGAACGCGATGATGTCATGGTCGGCCAGTTCCGCCGGCGACTTCGGAATCCCCCGTTTTTTCAGATAGCCGGGACCGGCAACCACGACGCGGCTCACGGCGCCCAGTTTAACCGCGATCAAGCTGCTATCCGCCAATTCGCCGATACGGACGGCAACATCGACGCCTTCTTCCACCAGATGGATGTTGCGGTCCGACAAGGTCAGTTGGACCGCCAGCTGATGATGTTGGTGCAGCACTCGATTGACGATCGGCAACACATGGAGCCGGCCAAATACGACAGGCGCCGCGATCTTCAACGTGCCGCGGGGCTCCGCGCTCTCGCCGCGGACTCTCCGCTCCGCGCTGTCGACGTCCTGCAGGATCTGCTGGCAGCTTTCCAGATAGAGCGTACCTCGCTCGGTAAGGCGAAGCGACCGCGTCGTCCGCAGCAACAGCGTCAGACCGAGCTGATCTTCGAGCTGCGCGATCGAGCGGGTGACGACCGACGGCGAAAGCTGCAGACGCCGCGCCGCTTCCGTGAAGCTTCCCAGCTTGGCGACCGAGACGAAGACCCGCATGGCGCCGAGGCGATCCATGATTATTGCTGAGGCAGCAATAAAGACTTGTCAACTCCCAGGATTATCGCCGTGGCCGAATGAGCTTAAATTCGCGGTTGAAAATAGGAGCGCCCGGCCATGGCCTACAAGTTCCTCGACCTCATTGCGACGCCCAGCGTGCGAGCCGCCCAGGCGGCGAACGGCAGCCGGGACATGTGGGAGCATTTCAAAGGTCATCGGACGTTCGACTGCTTTAGCGATAATGAGACTGCGTTCATCGAAGCGCGCGACAGTTTCTACATGGCCACGGTTGCAGAGAACGGCTGGCCCTATGTGCAACACCGTGGCGGTCCGCCCGGCTTCCTCAAAGTCCTCGACGAAAAGACACTCGGGTTCGCCGACTTTCGCGGCAACCGTCAATATATCAGCCTCGGCAACGTCGCCGCCGATGACCGCGTCGCGTTGATCCTGGTGGATTATCCGAACCGCGCGCGCCTTAAGATTCTGGCGCATATGGAGGCTCGCGACCTCGCCGCCGAACCCGTCCTCGCCGATCGCCTTGCGCTTCCCGACTACAAGGGAAAGCCGGAACGAGCGTTCCTGTTGCACCTGGAGACTTTCGATTGGAATTGCCCGCAACACATCACGCCGCGCTTTACGTTGGCGGACATCGAGCCCGCGGTTTCGTCGTTGCGCAGCCGCATCGCCGAACTCGAAGCGGAGAACCAAAGGCTTCGCGCGGAGATTCTGGATCACGCCCGATAGGGCGGTTTGGTGAAGCCCTTCGGGGAAGGGGTAAATACTTCGACGCCGCTGTCGGTCACGCCGACCGAGTGTTCGAACTGCGCGGAAAGCGAGCGGTCGCGGGTCACCGCCGTCCAGCCGTCCGACAGCACCTTCACGTGAGGCCGGCCGAGATTGATCATCGGCTCGACGGTGAAGAACATGCCGGGCTTGAGCACGATGCCCTCGCCGGGGCGCCCGACATGCACGATGTTCGGCTCATCGTGGAACAGCCGGCCGAGGCCGTGTCCGCAGAAATCCCGCACCACACTCATGTGCTGTGCCTCGACATAGGTTTGGATGGCGTAGCCGATGTCGCCGGTGGTGGCGCCCGGCTTGATCACGGCGATGCCGCGCATCATTGCCTCGTAAGTGACGTCGATCAGCCGTTCGGCGCGGCGCGGGATTTCGCCGACGGCATACATGCGGCTGGAATCGCCATGCCAACCGTCAAGAATCAGCGTCACATCCACATTGACGATATCGCCTTCGCGCAGCGGCTTGTCGGAGGGAATTCCGTGGCACACGACATGATTGACCGACGTGCAGGTCGATTTGCGATAGCCGCGATACATCAACGTTGCGGGGATCGCGCCATGATCGAGACCGAATTCGTACACCAGCCGGTCGACGTGATCCGTGCTGACGCCCGGCGCCACCTCGGAAGCCAGCATGTCGAGACACTCAGCCGCGAGCCGGCCCGCTTTGCGCATGCCTGCGAAGGCCGCCGGGCCGTAAATCTTGATCTGTCCGGTTTTTCGCAGCGGTGTGACCGCTGCATCGACGTAGGTCATGGGGTGATATTTGGCCGCGATAAAAGCGGCCAGGGCCGCCAGTCACTCCGAAATGTAAGCATAAGCGCGCCCAACGCAAGCAATCTGCGGCCTGGTGGCCTTTGGCGGTTGCCGGAACCCGGAGCCGTTGCCGGGAGGCCGGCAGAGCGGCCCGATGCTACCGATTCCGCGGTGCTTGCGGGCCCGTTGTAAGGCTATTGGAACGCCTTGATAGCCGCGTCGAAATTCACCTTGAGCGACTTATCGTGATGCAGGATTGGCGGTATCTCGCGGTCAATACCAAGGAGCTGATAGACGGCCATTTGTGCGACCCGGACAGAAAATTCCACGGTAAAGACGACGTCCTCCGGAATTTCGACGAACTGGCTGACGAACGCCAGGTTCCTTGCGCAGTTCGGCACGGGGGGCGGCCTGTCGCCCTTGGCACGCGGCATGAACATGCTGGTGATGTACGGCATCCGGCAGGGAATGCAGTTTGCGGTCGGGAACGTCGTATCAAAATCGAAATTGAGATGACCGCAAAGCTCCCGAAGGATTTCGTTTCCGGTGCATTCCGACATGGGCTTGGCGACGAAGTCTCCGATGCGGTCCGCATGCAGCCCGTATCCCCAGAAGACGTAGACGCCGTCCGGCTGGTTCGCAAAATGCGGCTGATGGGCAAGGACAACCGACATGAGCCACCGGGAATCTTTGAACGTGACAAGGCCGCCGGTGCCGGCCTTGTTGCCGGTGAAAGCCTCCATCTTGTCGAAAAACGCCGAATCCCTAAGCGTGACTGTGAACGACGGCCAATACGATTCCGAGATGGACGAGTTAAAGGCGGCGGGGTTGCCAAATTCGGGATCGGTCTCAGCCAGCCTCTCCCACAGCACCCAGCCGCCGCTATCGCTTTTGGCCAGGTGTTCGGGCGCCTTGATCATGGAGCCGAGACTCGACGCATCGGTCATCGACGCGTTCTGGATGAGGACAATGTCGTCGGCGCCGACGACGACCGCTTCACTCTCGCCGTTTCGCCGAAGCTTCAGACCGGCAACCGCGATCTTGCCGTCCATGCGTGTCAGATCGAGATCGGTGACGGTGCAGCCCTTGATGAATCGGACGCCTTGTTTTTCAAGCCAGCTTTCCAAAGGGCGGACGAGCGAATTGTATTGATTGAACATCGTGCGCTTGACGCCGGCGAGCGTTTCGATGCGGCTGAACTCCTTGATGAACCTGTGCAGGTAACGCTTGAACTCGACGGCGCTGTGCCAGGGCTGGAATGCGAATGTCGTCGCCCACATGAACCAGAACTTCGTTGTAAAGAATTCCGGAGATAGCCAGTCGGTAATACGGCTTGCCCCCAGCGTTTCCTCGCTGGCCTCTGCAATCCTTACGAGCTCCACTCTGTCCTTCATGGTGAAGCCCATGGACGTCACATCGACAATGGCGCGATTGCGATCCACCAGCCGCGCTTGCGCGTGCGATTTGAACCGCTCGTTGAAAGCAATGGTTTCCTCGAAAACCGATTTGCTCGGATCGGAGAGGGAAGGAATGGTTTTGAAAAGACCCCACGTGCATTCGTAATTGTCGGTCGTGAACATTCGACCGCCGCGCAACGAATATCCTGTCTCGGGATTGCCTGCAGCATCCAGGCTTCCGCCCAAAACGGGCAAGGCTTCGTAGATCGTGATGCTGGCGCCGGGTACGCCGCCGTCGCGAATCATGAATGCGGCCGCGGCCATCGAACCGATGCCGCCTCCAACCGCAACCACTTTCGTGTTTTTGTTTGTCTTGGCCATTTTTGCACGCCTTTCCACCGCCGCGACTTGGAACTCGCCGGGGGAACTGCGTGTAACGATACGCGATCCTTCCTAACCGCCTTTGATGCGAGTCAAAGAAGGAATTTCGCGAACATCAAACCGCAATGAGGAACTAGATTCTTGCGCGGTCGCATGGCCTTTTCGGAAAACCGGTTTCCACCCCGGATCAAGTCCGGGGCAGGCTTTTTCCGGGACATGCTCTAATACCGAGCGAATTGAGGGCGACGGTCACCGGCTATTCATCGACGATTGGAACTGGCGCCGCGATACGAATGCCGGCGAGGTTGACGTTGCAGCGCCACGCCAGCATCTCGACGCCAGCCTGGCGCGCCCGATCGAAAGCCGCGGCATAAGCCGGGTCGATATCGCGGGCAATTGCGAAGCGATCGGCCGAGGGGATCTGAATGACGAATAGCATCATCGCCCGCGCGCCGTCCGCGCGCATGTGCGCAAGTTCCCGCAAATGTTTGGCGCCCCGCTCGGTCACGCAGTCGGGAAATTCGGCCAGCCGGGGCTTGCGCATCAGATGGACATTCTTGACCTCGAGGTAGCAGGCCGGCCGTGCCGGGCCTTCAAGCAGAAAGTCGACCCGCGATCGCTGGCCGTATTTCACTTCCTTGCGCACCGCAGCGTAATCGCGCAATTCCGGGATCAATCCGGCGTCAATGGCTTCGGCCGTGAGTTCGTGCGGTTGCCCGGTATTGACGCCGACGAGTTCAGTGCCGCTGCCGAGATCGACTTCGACCAATTCCCAGGTGCAGGGATATTTCCGCAACGGATTGCCCGAATCCGACAGCCAGATCCGCGACAGCGGGCGATCGAGACCCGTCATGGCGCCTGGATTGGCCACGTGGACCGTCCGCACATCGCCATTATCGAGCACCACGTCGGCGAGGAAGCGCTTGTAGCGGCGCGCGAGCGTCGCGCGGATGAGGGCCGAATTGAAAAGCATATCCGCGCACTTAAGCCTTCGCGCGCCTGCCGGGGAAGAGCCTTTGATCGGCCTTACGAGGCAATACGGCCGCCGAGCTCGTCGTCGATATGGGCCCGTATGATCTCGTCGAAAGACGTTTCGACCTTAAATCCGAACGCAAGCGCGCGGGCGGCGTCGAACCGGCTGGGCCAGCCGCCGACGATGCGCTGCACGAGCGGGTCCGGTGCGCGCCGGATGCGTGCTGCGACCTTGTCGCCGGCAATTCGGCGCAGCGCGGCGATCTGTTCGGCGACGGTGCAACAGACGCCCGGCATGGTCAGGTTGATGCGGGGTGCGATAGCCTTGGCGTCGATCCCGGCGGCATGAACAAGAAAGCCCACGGCCGCCCGCGGACTTGCGTGCCAATTGCGCACGCTCTCATCTACGGGCAGCGTGGCTTCTTCCCCATTGAGCGGCTCGCGGATGATGGAGGAGAAAAAACCGGAGGCGGCCTTGTTCGGCTTTCCGGGCCGCACGACGATGTTAGGCAACCGGATGCCCACACCATCGGCGAAGCCGCGGCGCGTATAGTCGGCGAGCATCAGCTCGACCATGGCTTTCTGCGTGCCGTAGGACGTGAGCGGCGTTAAGGCGAAATCATCCGGAATTGATTCGGGAAAAGGCGCGCCGAAAACTGCGATTGACGAGGTGAATACCAGGCGAGGCCGATAGCCGTCACCCGCCGTGCGAATAGCCTCGAGCAGCGCGCGCGAGCCGTCGAAATTGACATGCACGCCTTTTTCGAAATCGAGCTCGGCCTCACCGGAAACAACGGCCGCGAGATGAAAGATGACGTCGGGCCGGCCGGCAATTGCCGCACGCGCGGTAGCCGGATCGGCGAGGTCGGCCGCGAGTGTTCCGACGTGAGCGGAAAAATTCAGCGGCCGGTCCGGAGCGCTCACATCAAGAAGCGTGAGCCGCTCGATCGGCCTTTCGTTGAGCGCTTTGTCGGCGATCAGGCGCGCGGTGAGCTTGCGCCCGATCATCCCGGCGGCGCCGGTCATGAGGATATGCATGTTTGTCCGTCACCGTGAGCCGCATTCGTGCGCGCCCAGAACGATCTTACAGCATGATCTTACAGCGCCATGCCGCCGTCGACGAGATGCGCCTGGCCGGTAATGTACCTCGACTCGTCGCTTGCCAAAAACAGTGCAAGCCAAGCGACCTCTTCGGGCGTTCCGAGCCGCCCCATCGGCTGCCGGGCGATGAAATCCTGACGGACCTGTTCAAGCGAGCGGCCGCTTTCCTGCGATACGGCGGTGATACGCTCGCCAAGCGACGGCGATTCGATCGTGCCGGGGCAGACGGCGTTGCAGCGGATGCCTTGCTTGATGAAATCGGCAGCAACCGCCTTGGTTAACCCGATCACCGCGGCTTTGGTCGCGCCATAGACATAGCGGTTGGGAACGCCGCGGATCGACGACACTGCCGAAGCAATGTTGACGATCGATCCAGCCTTCTTTGCCAGCATTCCGGGCAAGAAGGTTTTGATCATATGGTGCATGGATTTGACGTTCAGGTTGAACGAAAAATCCCAGTCCTTGTCGGAGCAATCGAGAACCGAGCCCTGATGCACATAGCCGGCGCAATTGACCAGAATATCGAGCGGCCCGAATTCGCGGCCGATGTCGCGGCTGAAGGCCTCGATATCGTCCAGCGCCAGCACGTCGAGCTTGCGCAATTTACCGCGCAGGCCTTGCAGCTTGTTGGGATCGAGATCGGTCGCGATCAGTTTGGCGCCTTCGGCGGCAAACTTCTCCGCGACGGCGCGGCCGATTCCCTGACCGGCCGCGGTCACCAGCGCCACCTTTCCTTCCAGCCTGTTGCTCATATGCGTCTCACGCCAAATTATATGTTTTGAGCAGGATCTTTTCCGAAAACCGGCACCCACTTTTCGGGATCATGGGCGAAAATTTAGTTTTGAGCAGGATCTTTTCCGAAAACCGGCACCCACTTTTCGGGATCATGCTCTACGCCCGTTCAATGTCGCTAGGCTGAGTTTCTGCCGCCCTTTGGCGTCGAAATTCTCTGCTGCCAGCCAGCGCTCGAAGTTGAGCTTACGCGCCGGCCACTCGCTGTCGAGCATGGAATAGTAAGCCGTATCGCGGTTGCGGCCCTTGGTGATCATGTGCTGGCGAAAATTGCCTTCGAAAACGAAGCCGAAGCGCAAAGCAGCGCGCCGCGACGGCGCATTGAGCGCATCGCACTTCCATTCGTAGCGCCGATAGCCGAGTGTCTCGAAAACATAACGCGCCAGCAGGTATTGGGTTTCGGTGGCGAGCGGAGTGCGCTGCAGGGCCGGGCTGTAGACGATGAAGCCGACCTCGATCACGCGCATGGCGGGGCGGATTTCCAAGAGCGCGACCAGCCCGAGCGCGCGCTGCGCCGTGTCGCGCACCGTGAAAGTATAGGGATCGCTCAGCTTTGCGCGCTCTGCCAGCCACGCTGAAAGAGTTGGTTCGTCTGCGAACGGCCCATAACGCGAAATGTAAGTCCAAATCTCGTCGTGACCGTTGAAGACGCGCCACAGGTCTGCGGCGTCCCGAGCGGGGTCGAGCCGCGCAACCGAGCCGAAACGCCCGGATAACGTGACCGGCTGCGGCAGTTGTGCCGGCGTCGTGTCGACCGGCGGTCCGACGGTGCGCGTCGCCTTCATCACGCGAGCTTCTTGCGATCCTCGCTGAAGAACTTGTTCAGCTCGGCGTTGGAGACGAGCCCGGCGAAGCCGTCGAACTTGCCCTCGTTGGCGATCTCGGTCGCGGTCTTGATAAACGCATGCATGGCCGCGCGCGCCAGCGATCCGCCGACGCTGATCCGGCGAACGCCCATGGCGGCGATGTCGCTGACCGTGAAGTCCATCGCCCAGCCGGCAAGAAAATTCACCGGCTTCGGCGCCACCGCTTTGACCACGGCTTCGATCTGCTCACGGGTTCTGATGCCCGGCGCATAGAGGCAATCGGCACCGGCCGCCGCATAAGCTTTGAGCCGGCGGAGGACGTCGTCGAGATCGGTGACGCCGCGGATGAAGTTTTCTGCGCGCGCCGTGAGCACCACGTCGCCGCCGGCGCGGTCGACGGCCGCCCGCGCCGCTTTGATGCGCGCCACGGCCGTGTCGAGATCGTAGAGCGGTGTTGCATCCTTCGGAGAGTCCTCGACTGATAGTCCGGCCACTCCGGTCGCGATGCAGCGCGCGACATTTGCCGCGACGCCGTCGGGATCGTCGGCAAAGGCATTCTCAAAATCGGCGTTGAGCGGAACGTCCGTCGCCTCTGCCATCTCGCGATAGTGGGCGAGCACGGCGTCGAGGGTTTGGCCGCCGTCCGGAAAGCCTAGCGCATGAGCGTGGCCGGCACTGGTCGTCGCCAGCGCTTTGAAACCCAGGCCCTGCAGATAACGCGCGGTGCCGACATTCCAGGGATTGGGAATGACGAAGCAGCCGGCTTCGTGCAATTGGCGGAAAGTTCGGCGCTTGTCGGCACTTGTCGGCCGCGAACTGCTCATGACTTTCCCCCCCGAATAAGAACTAATGATTGTCGCGCGGCACGTATTTCTGGGCCACCCGTTGATACTTGACGGCCGGCTCGAGCACCATGCCGCCTGCGAGCTGATCGACCATCGCGCGCTGGATCTCCTGCCAGGGAGTTTGACTGGCCGGATAGTGATAGCCGCCATTCTGTTTCAACGCGGCGCGGCGTTCGGCCAATTCTGCCGGCGGCACGAGCATGTCCACAATGCCCTTGTTGAGATCGATGCGCACGCGATCGCCGGTTCGCAACAGCGCCAGTCCGCCCCCGTCCGCTGCTTCGGGCGAGGCGTTGAGGATGGACGGGGAACCGGACGTGCCGGACTGCCGCCCGTCGCCGATGCAGGGCAGCGCCGTCACCCCGCGTTTGATGAGGGCCGCCGGCGGTTGCATATTCACCACCTCGGCGGAGCCCGGATAGCCGATTGGCCCGGCGCCCCGCATGAACAGAATGGTGTTTTCGTCGATGCCGAGTGCGGGATCGTCGATGCGCCGATGATAATCCTCCGGTCCATCGAACACCGCTGCGCGGCCCTCAAAGGCATTCGGATCTTGCGGGTTGCTCAGATAACGCTGCCGGAATTCGTTGGAGATTACGCTGGTTTTCATGATCGCGGAATTGAACAGATTCCCGTGCAGGACCTTGAAGCCGGCTTGCGCCTTCAAGGGCCGATCATACGGCCGGATGACGACCGGATTGGTCGCTTTCGCCTGTGCGACATTCTCCGCAATTGTTTTGCCGTTGATGGTGCGCGTCTCGCCGTGCAGACGCCCAGCCGCGAGCAGTTCGTGCATCACCGCCGGCAATCCGCCGGCCCGATAGTATTCCTCGCCGAGATATTCTCCTGCCGGCTGCATATTGACCAGGAGCGGCACGTCGTAGCCGATCGTCTCCCAGTCTTCGGTGGAAAGCTTAACGCCCACATGCCGCGCGATGGCGACGAGATGGATCGGCGCGTTGGTCGAGCCGCCGATCGCCGAGCAGGCGACGATCGCATTCTCGAAAGCCGCACGGGTGAGAATATCGGAGGGCTTCACATCCTCATGCACGATTTGCACGGCGCGCAGGCCGGTTTCGTAGGCGATCTGTCCGCGCTCGCGATAAGGGGCCGGAATGGCCGCACAACCCGGCAGTGACATGCCCAGCGCCTCGGCCATGGCATTCATGGTCGACGCCGTTCCCATGGTGTTGCAATGCCCGATCGAGGGCGCCGACGCCGCGACAATGTCGAGAAATTCCTTGTAGCCGATCTTGCCGGCGGCGATCTCCTCGCGGGCTTGCCAAACGACGGTGCCGGAACCCAGGAGCTTGCCCCCGTTGCTGTAGCCGTTGAGCATCGGTCCACCGGACAGCACGATTGCCGGTGTGTTGACGGTCGCCGCCGCCATCAGGCAGGCGGGCGTGGTCTTGTCGCAGCCCGTCGTCAGCACCACACCATCAAGGGGATAGCCGTACAGCACTTCCACGAGCCCAAGATAAGCGAGGTTGCGATCCAGCGCCGCAGTCGGGCGCTTGCCGGTTTCCTGGATGGGGTGAACGGGAAATTCGAAAGCGATGCCGCCGGCGTCGCGGATGCCTTCGCGGACGCGCTTGGCGAGTTCCAGGTGGTGCCGGTTACAGGGAGACAAGTCGGAGCCGGTTTGCGCGATCCCGATGATCGGCTTGCCCGATGTCAGCTCTTCGCGCGTCAGGCCGTAATTGAGGTAGCGCTCCAGGTAGAGCGCCGTCATGCCCGGATTTTCCGGATTGTCGAACCACAATTGCGAGCGCAGGCGCGGCTTTTGCAAACCGTTACCCTTGGTCATTACCGTCTCCGCAAGCCCTCACCCGCTCACCATACATAAGACTATTCGGCGCGGGCGCGAACCCTGTTCGCGCAGCTAATCAGCGTTCTCATGTTGCAACGCAGCATGTTGCTCGAAGGTTTGCTTTTGAGAAACAATTGAGTTCAAGTGCCGGCCATGCTGAAGACCATTGCTGCATTCGATCGCATCGGTGAGGAGAACGCGTTCGCTGTTCTCGCGCGCGCCACACAGCTTGCGGCGCAAGGCCGCGACATCATCAATCTCGGAATCGGTCAGCCGGATTTTCGCACGCCCGATTTCATCGTCGAGGCGGCGGTGAAGGCGCTGCGCGACGGCCACCACGGTTACACGCCGTCGGTCGGCATCCTGCCGCTGCGCGAGGCGGTCGCCGCCGATCTGCATAAAAGGTTCGATGTCGACGTCTCGCCTGACTCCGTGATGATCTTCCCCGGCGGCAAGCCGACCATGTTCATGTCGATCCTGATGTTCGGCGAACCAGGCGCCGACATCCTTTATCCAGATCCCGGCTTCCCGATCTATCGCTCGATGATCGAGTTTACCGGCGCGCGCCCTGTGCCGGTGCCGATCCGCGAGGAGAACAACTTTGCTTTCTCGGCGGAGGAAACGCTCAGCCTCATCACGCCGCAGACACGGCTGCTGATCCTCAATTCGCCGGCCAATCCGACCGGCGGCGTCACGCCAAAGGCCGAAGTCGACAAGCTCGTCGCCGGGCTCGAGCGCCATCCCGACGTCGCCGTCATGTCGGATGAGATTTACGACCACATGCTCTATGACGGCGAGACGCATGTCTGTCTCCTGCGGTATCCGTCGATCCGCGACCGCCTCATCCTTCTCAACGGCTGGTCGAAAACTTACGCCATGACCGGCTGGCGGCTCGGCTATGCGGTATGGCCGGGCAAGCTCTATGACTTCGCGCGCAAGCTCTCGGTGAATCTGCATTCCTGCGTCAACGCACCGACGCAATACGCCGGACTTGCCGCACTCATCGGACCGCAGGACGCAGTGGGGAAGATGGTCGCCGAGTTCGACAAAAGGCGGAAAGTCGTGGTCGAAGGACTCAACCGTCTGCCCGGCATTTCCTGCGCGACACCGAAGGGCGCGTTCTACGCCTTTCCCAATATCAAGCGCACCGGCTGGAAGGCGAAGCCGCTCGCGTCGGCGCTGCTCGAAGACGCCGGCGTCGCGTTGATCGGCGGGCCTGACTTCGGCGTGCTGGGCGAAGGCTATGTGCGGGTGTCCTATGCTAATTCGACCGAGAATATTTTGCGCGCGCTTGATCGCATCGGCGAGTTTTTGACGACACGCAAGGTGGCGTAGTCGTGACTCGTCATTCCGGATTGCCACCGAATTCGGGTGTTCCGAGTTCGGCATTTTAGAGTCCCAAGTCGGCAAAAGCCGACTTGGAGGGCGGCAAGTCGGCAATCCATATTCGCTGACCGTGGTTATGGATTCCGGGCTGCTCGCGGAGCTTGTCATGGGCCGGCCACTTCGGGCCGGACCCATTGACTCGGCCCCGGAATGACGAGAGGACAGATAAAGGCTTCCTTTCATCCCTTCTGTGTCAGCCGGAAGCCGATGACGACAATGGCAAGCCCGGCGAGTTGCGAAATGCTCGGCACTTCGCCGAGCACAAGGAAGCCGACCAGCAGCACGAAGGGCGGAACGAGCGAGGGAAACAAGACGGCGCGCGAGGCGCCAAGCAGCACGACGGCGCGCGTGAAGAGGTAAGTGGCGGCAGCACCGGCCAGCGCGCCCTGGACCACGGCCTGCAGTAAATTCTCCAACAATCCCGCCGCCAGCATGTTGTCGAACTTGAACAGCAGGATCGGCAGTCCGACGAGCGACAGCACACTGGTGATTGCCGCTGCCCGCATCGCCGGTACGCGCCACAGCCGGACCAGTATGCCGAAGGTGGCGAAAAATCCGCCGGCTGCCACGAACAACAGATCGCCGCCGACGCCGTGCGCACCGATGGTGCGCAATGCCTCGACGCCGATGATGCAGAGGCCGGCGACCATGGCGATCGCCCCGGCGATGCGGCGCGACGGCAGCGGCTCCTTCAATACCAATCGCGCCAGCAGCATGCCGCCTAATGCCGCGCAGGACGGTTGAATGACGGCGCCGTGGCCGAGCGGAACAAAGAGATAACCGATATAGCTCAGCAGCGCGAGCGGAAGTCCGCCGAACAGCGCCAGCATAAATCCGCGGCCCCATCCGATGCCGCCGAGATCGCGGAAGCCGTTGGCGGCGACGAAGGGAAGGAGCGCGAGACCTGGCCAGAAGTAGCGGTGCAGGGCAAGAATGAGCGGTGACACGCCGACATTGATGCCGTGCCGGGCGGCAACGAAGCCCAGTGCCCAGCAAAAGGCGGCGCCGGCGCCGCAGGCGACGCCGAGTGCCATAGCATGTCTTGGCTGTGGAGCAGCAAGGAGTGGGTTCGCAGTCACGACTGAGAAGAATGATAGTCTGTCCGCGGCGCCGGCGACAGTCTATGAATCTTTGCGGCAGGCTTCGCGGAAAGCGAAGTTCCCGGTCACTCCAGCGGGTCCACGTCGGCTTCTCTAAGAAGCTCGAGACCGCCTGATGCGATCACGCGGCCGGCCTCGATGCAGACGACTTGTGTGGCTATTCGGCGTACTTCCGCAGCCGTATGGCTGACATAGACCATCGGCACGCCGGTTTCGTCGCGCAGGCGGATCAGGTAAGGAAGAATTTCGCGCTTGTGACCGAGGTCGAGCGAGGCCAGCGGCTCATCGAGCAGCAGCAGACGCGGCTGCATCAGCAAGGCGCGGCCGATCGCCACGCGCTGGCGTTCGCCGCGCCTTCCTGAAATACGTATCCGATATGGCGCCGATGCGGCGGCACATTGATGCCGTCTGCGGCGTCGAACAGCTTCGAGCCGTTCAGCCCGATCAGGCCCCGGTCCGGCGTGAGCAAACCCGCAATCATATTGATGATTGTGGTCTTGCCGGTGCCCGACGGTCCGAACAGAGCGGTGACGCCGCCGGCCGCCTCGAAGCCTACCGCGAGCTGAAACGCTCCGAGCTTCTTCTGCATCTCGACGGTCAGCACGGTCATTTGCCTTGAAAGCGCATGCCGGCGCGCCGCGCGAACCATTCCGAAATGATGAGTGCGGCAAGTGAAAGCGCGATCGCGACCAGTACCAGACGGCCGGCCATCGCTTCCCCGCCGGGTACCTGCAGCAAAGTATAGATCGCTGCGGAGATGGTCTGCGTCTCACCGGGGATATTGGAGACGAAGGTGATGGTGGCGCCGAATTCGCCGAGCGCCCGGGCAAAACACATCACGGCGCCGGCGATGATGCCCGGCAGGGCAAGCGGCAGCGTGATGGTGAAAAACACCCATAGGCGGTCGGCGCCGAGCGTGGCGGCGGCGTCCTCGAGCCGGCGATCGATGGCTTCGAGGGCCAGCCTGATCGGACGCACCATGAGCGGGAAGCCCATGACGCCGCAGGCGAGTGCGGCGCCGGTCCAGCGAAAAGAAAAAACCAGACCCAAGTGATCGGCAAGAAAGGCGCCGATCGGTCCGCGGCGGCCGAACGAAATAAGCAACAGGTAGCCGGTCACGACCGGCGGCAGTACCAGCGGCAGATAGATGATCCCGTCGAGCAAGGTCTTTCCCCAGAAATCCTTGCGGGCCAGCAGCCAGCCGATAGCGACGCCGAACGGCAGTGCGAATACCGTCGCGACGATCGAGACGCGCAGCGATAGCTCGATCGCAGTCCATTCGTCCGGCGAGAGATTGAGCACGAGCGCGTTTTCCCGGCCTACGGCCTTGCCAATGCGCGGAAGCCGTACCGTTCAAAGATAGCTCTGGCGTCCGGTGTGCTCAGAAACGCGAGATATTGTGCGGCGTCGGGCTTGGCATCCTTGGTCAGCGCCACCGGGTAGATGATCGGCGGGTGCGAATCCTCGGGAAACACGCCGATAATTTTTACGCCCGGATCGACTTTAGCATCGGTCTCGTAAACGATGCCGAGTGGCGCCTCGCCACGAGCGACGAGGACAAGGGCGGCGCGCACGTTTTCGGCCATCGCCATTTTTGATTCGACGCTTGACCATATGCCGAGCTTTTCCAGCGCGGCCTTGGCGTAAAGCCCGGCCGGGACTGCACGCACGTCGCCGGTTGCGATACGGCCATTGCCGGCGAGTGCTGCAAGATTGAAGCCCGGCGCGATGGTGACATGATCGATCTTGGAATCCTTTGGCGCGATCAATACCAGCCGGTTGCCGAGAAGGCTCTCACGCGTGTCGTTCTTGATGAGATTGCGCGCGGCGCCGTAATCCATCCAGTCCAGGTCGGCCGAGAGAAATACGTCGGCGGGGGCGCCTTGCTCGATTTGCTTCATCAACGCCGAGCTTGCCGCATAGCTGGCGACGACTTTGATCCCCTTCTGCTTGGTGAACAGAGCATCAACCTCGTCGAGCGCATTTTTCATCGAGGCAGCGGCAAAAACGGTGATCGATCGATCCTGCGCCGCGGCCGCTTGCGGTAGCTCCGCCACCGCGATGGCGGCAGCAAAGGCGGCCAGTACATGCCTTCTGTCGAGCACGACAGTCCTCCGAAAAGCAGTTGTTCACAAGCCCGCGTGGCAAACACTGCGAACCCGATCAACACGAACCGCCTTGGGAACCATCGTTCCAGGCTCGTTACGGCGCGCGCTCAGCGCGCCATCCTCGCTTGCTCAGACTAGCAGCCGCTCGACGCCGTGGCAAAGCTGGCGCGACCCGTTATCATCGGCTTCATCGCGCGGAGCAAACGATGGCCCAGCCGGAGCCGATCGAAGGCGAGTATGACTACATCGTTGTCGGAGCGGGCTCGGCCGGCTGTCTGCTGGCCAACCGGCTCTCCGCCGACGCCGACAAGCGGGTTCTCGTGCTCGAGGCCGGCGGGTCCGACAATTGGATCTGGTTCCATATCCCGGTCGGCTATCTGTTCGCCATCGGCAACCCGCGTTCGGATTGGTGTTTCAAGACCGAGCCCGAAGAAGGGCTCAACGGCCGTAGCCTCAATTACCCGCGCGGCAAGGCAATTGGTGGTTCGTCGGCCATCAACGCGATGATCTACATGCGCGGCCAGGCCGCGGACTACGATCATTGGCGTCAGCTCGGCCTTGGCGGCTGGGGCTGGGATGACGTGCTGCCATTCTTCAAGAAGCACGAGAACCATTTTTTGGGCGAGAGCGATTTGCACGGCATCGGCGGCGAGCTGCGGATCGAAGCCCCGCGCGTGCATTGGGACTTGCTCGATGCATTCCGCGCCGCCGCTGAACAGGCCGACATCAAATCGGTCGTCGATTTCAATACAGGCGACAACGAGGGGTGCTGCGCCTTTCACGTCAATCAGAAACGCGGCCGGCGCTGGTCGGCGGCGACCGCCTTTCTCAAGCCTGTCCTGCATCGCGGCAACCTGCGGCTGGAGACCAAATGCCTGGTGGAGGGCATCGTGTTCGACGGCCGGCGCGCCATCGGCGTGCGCTGGCGGCGAGGCGGGCAAACGTGCATGGCGCGCTGCCGCGGCGAAATCGTCCTCGCCGCCGGTTCGATCGGCTCGCCGCAACTGCTGCTCTTGTCCGGCGTCGGTCCGGCGCGGCATCTTCGGGATCATGACATCCCGGTGGTCGCGGATCGGCCGGGAGTGGGCGGCAATCTCCAGGATCACCTGCAGCTCCGCCTCATTTACAAAGTGGAAGGCATCGCGACGCTGAACGAGCGCTATCACGCGCCGCTTGGCCTTGCCGGTATGCTCGCTGAATATGTGCTGTTCCGGCGCGGGCCGCTGACCATGGCGCCGTCACAGCTCGGCCTCTTCACCCGTTCCGACGCCGACCAGGAACGCGCCAATCTGCAATTTCACATCCAGCCCTTGTCCCTCGACCGTTTCGGTGAGCCCCTGCACCGGTTTCCTGCCTTTACCGCCAGCGTTGCCAATCTGCGTCCGACGAGCCGCGGCTATGTGCGGCTGCGCGCGCGCGACCCTGCCGCCCCGCCAGCGATCAAGCCGAACTATTTGTCGACGGATGAGGATCGCCATATCGCGGTCAAGGCTGTTCGTTTGACCCGCCGCATCGTGGCTCAGCCGGCGCTCGCGCCTTTTCATCCCACCGAATATCTGCCGGGCGGCGGCGTGCGCGACGACGACGAGCAGGCTTTGATGAAAGCTGCGGCCGATATCGGCACGACGATCTTTCATCCCGTCGGCACGGTGAAAATGGGTCTTCCCAGCGATCCGCTCATGGTGGTTGACGAGCGCCTGCGCGTCGTCGGCGTCGAGCGGCTGCGCGTCATTGATGCCTCGGTCATGCCGACCATCACCTCCGGCAATACCAACGCACCCACCATGATGATCGCCGAGAAGGGCGCCGCGATGATCCGCGCCGACGCCAAAGGATTTGCTTCATGAACGTTGCGGTGCGCGCGAAAGCGATCCTCGTGGATCCGTCCGCCGAATGGACCAAGATCGAAACCGAGTCCGGCGACGTCGCTTATTTGCTGACCACCTATGTCGCCGCGCTTGCGCTCATTCCGGCGCTCTGCGGCTTCATCGGCGTCTGCCTTGTCGGAGTCGTTGTGCCGGGGGCTGGTACGTTGCGGGCGCCGATTTTGCAGGGGCTTTTTGGCGCGGTGTTCGGTTATGTCATGGCATGCGCCACGGTCGTCGTGCTTGGGATTGTGATCCGCCTGCTGGTGCCGATATTCGGCGGCCGGCGCAGCTTTGACCGTGCGTTCAAACTCGCCGTCTATTCGTACACCCCATTCTGGCTGGCCGGGCTCTTTTTGCTGGCGCCGGGACTGCGCTTTCTTATCCTGACCAGCTTGTACGGCGTCTATCTTTTGTGGAAGGGTTTGCCGCGTTTGATGGAAACGCCCAAGACGAAGATAGCTTCCTTTACGGCGGTGATCGTCGGCTGCGCGTGCGTGCTGACGCTGATCATCGCAGCCGCGCAACATGCGCTGTTTGGTCTGCCTGCGCTTTGATGAGCGCGATCTCGCGCGACCGTCCTTACGGCGCCATCAGCACTTGGCGGCACGCATGCGGCAAGCTCGCCATCGTCGGGCCCTGACCCGGCTTCGGCGGCTCCGTCGGCGGCGGCGGGTGCAGCATCGCCTCGGTGAACCAATAATCCAGCTCATGCCCGCATCCTTCGCCGGATTCCGGCGGCGGCTGCGGCTCGCATTGCGGACTGTCGGGCGGACAAAATATCCGGATGTGGAAGTGATAATCGTGCCCACGCCATGGCCGCACCTTGGCGAGCCAGGCGCGGTTAGAGCCGGCCTCGCGGCACAGCGCCTTCTTGATCGCTGCGTTCACAAAGATGCGCTCGACCGCCGGATCTTCGGCGGCGACGCGGATAACCTCGGCGTGCGCGTGCGTCCAAACGTTGGGATCGACATCACGCCGGTCCTCTCTGACGACCATGGTGGCGGACATGAATTCGCGCTCCTCACGCGAAAGCTTGTAATCCGGCATCGGCGTCAGCCAGATATCCGCATCAAGCCCGATCTGATGGCTGGTATGCCCCGACAGCATCGGTCCGCCGCGCGGCTGCGACATGTCGCCGACCAGAAGACCGTTCCATCCGGCCTTCTTGGCTTTCTCGGCCAATCGCTCGAGAAACTCGACCAGTTTCGGATGCCCCCAATTGCGGTTGCGTGACAGCCGCATCACTTGCCACGTCGCTCCGTTGATCGGCAGGGCGACCGCCCCGGCCAGGCAGCCGTGGGAATAGAAGCCGATCGAGCGCGGCGTCGCCGGATCCGGCGTGGTCTTGCGGGCGAATAATTCCCGCGCCGGCGTTGACGGCGAATCGGGATGTTCGAGCGGCGGCAAGGTCTTGTCCTCGACCGTACCGCGATCTTGCGCCAGAGCCGACCCGGCATAGGCGAGCAGGAAAATGAACAATAAGCGGGCTAGCGCGCGCATCATTGAGGCTCCGCCGGATTGTCGGGTGCGGAAGCTTTCCGCCGAAACGCGACAGCCCGCGCTCGGCGACGATACGCTGCCGCGAGTTGCTCATGCTGTCCAGACGCGAACAAGTCGCAGGCCTGCGGAACGCCTTTCCGGTCGAGGGCCAACAGCCGCTGTTCGGTCGTGGCATGCGGTTCGATCGAGCCGTCATGGAGAACATGGCGCACCGCAATGCCCTCCACGGCCAGGCTGCGCGCCACCAGCAAACACCGATGACAGTCGAGCGGTTCGCGCTCCGCGCACATCAGGCAGACGCGCGATTGCGCTGCGGCGTCGAGCAGCCGACCAAGGCCAGCCGCAAATTCGGGCTGTTGCGCCATCGCTTCATAATCGGCGACGCCGTCGTGATAGAGCCGGTCATCGCGCGGCCGGCCGCCGAGTGCCTCGCCCATGGCGCTATAGCCGATCCCGGCAGCCGAGAGCGTGGCCGCAAGCGTCCTTTGCGAAAACCAGGGAGAGAAGCGCGAGTACGGCGTAGTGCGCACATCGGCGACAGCATTCACCGCGGCGTTCCGCAGCGCCGCCAGGAAGCGTTCAGCCGGAATGTTGGAATGACCGATGCTGAAGAGATCGAACGCGGGCATGTTGGTTAGTGATTTCCGAGATTGTCGATGTCAAACGCATGCGAAAGGATATGCCTGCGGTTAACTCTCAACCCTGGCCATGCTTTACACCATCCGGTGCGCCGCCATAATATTCAACTTACGCTAGGGCTGAGGATTGTCATGCGTCGCGTCATATTCGCGGCCGTCGTTGCCGCGTTTCCGTTCGTTGCCTTGCCGGCGGCGACAAGCGCCGAGGCTAACATGTTGGTCCGCGTCGATCGCGCCACGCAGACCATGGAAGTCAATGTCGACGGCGCCCTCATCTATCGCTTTCCAGTTTCGACCGGCAGACGCGGCTTCGGCACGCCGGCCGGCTCCTTTCGCCCGCAACGCATGGCGCCGCGCTGGTTCTCCACCGTCTACCATAACGCGCCGATGCCGCATGCGATTTTCTTCCATGGCGGCTACGCCATTCACGGCACCTACGACACCGCCAGGCTGGGCGGACCGGCGTCGCACGGCTGTATTCGTCTGCATCCCAACGATGCGGCCACATTGTTCGGCCTGGTGCAGCGCGAAGGAATGCACAGCACCACGATCATGGTGCGGTAGCGCCGCCTACGGCCGCCGCTTTTGGCACGGCGACCGGCGGCACTGCGTGCAGCCACGCGCTTTGATCTAAACGTCATGCTCCGGACATATCCTCAAAGTGCCGGGCCCCGCCCTCGGCGCACCAATTTTGATTGTGAGGGGAAGCATGTCGTCCATCCCGAGTGTCTGGATCTGGGTTGGCATTCTTGTTTGCGTTGTGCAGTCCGCGTTGTTTGCCGGCCTCAATCTCGCGGTCTTCAGCCTCAGCCAATTGCGCCTGCAGCTTGAGGCCGATGGCGGCGATCCCGATGCCGTGCGCGTGCTCGAGCTGCGAAAAAACTCCAATCAGGTGCTGGCCACAATAATCTGGGGCAATATAAGCACCAACGTGCTGCTGACGCTGCTGTCGGACTCGGTCCTCGCCGGCCTCGCTGCCTTCTTCTTCTCGGCAGTGGTGATCACGCTGTTCGGAGAAATCTTTCCGCAGGCTTATTTTTCACGCAACGCTCTGCGGATGACTGCGCGCTTTCTGCCGTTTCTGAATTTCTACCGCCTGGCGCTGTTTCCGCTCGCCAAACCGACGGCGATGGTGCTCGATTGGTGGCTTGGCGTCGAGGGCATCACCTATCTGCGCGAGCGCGATATTCATTCGTTGATGGCGCGAAGCGCGGCGAGCGGCGGCGATATCGGACGGCTGGAAGCGATCGGCGCCCAAAACTTTCTCGATCTCGACGACATACCGGTCACCGACGAGGGCGAACCCGTGGACGTGCAAAGCATCATCAGCCTGCCGCTGGCCAACAATCGTTGTGTGCTGCCGACATTCGATCGCACTCCCGACGATGCGTTTCTCCGGCAGGTCAATGCCTCGAGCAAGAAATGGGTCATCGTGACCGATCCCACGGGCGAGCCGGTCTTTGTGCTGGACTCGCATCAGTTCCTGCGCGACGCCCTGTTCGAGCAGCTGGAAAGCGACCCGACGGCCTATTGGCATCGGCCGATCGTGGTCCCCGACCTCAATACCAAGCTCGGCGACGTCATCGGGCGCCTGCGCGTTCGGCCCGAGCGGCCCGGCGACGATGTCATTGACAACGATTTGATCCTGGTCTGGGGGGATAAGCAGAAACGGATCATCACGGGCTCCGACCTTCTCGGCCGCCTGTTGCGGGGCATCGTGACGGTCGACGGCGCAGCCGTTGGCAGCGGAGCGAAGGACGGCGGAACGCAGCCGATTCGTGTAGCGCCGCCGGCGCGACCGGGCGCGGCCATGCCTCCGGCTGGCTAGCGCCGGCGGCCCCGAGCGGAAGCGATGGCGCGCGCCGGATCATTGCGTGCGCCGGTCACACGTCCACCTTCAGCGCCGCAATAAACGCCTCCTGCGGGATATCGACCTTGCCGAACTGGCGCATGCGCTTCTTGCCTTCCTTCTGCTTCTCCAGAAGCTTGCGCTTTCGCGTCACGTCGCCGCCGTAACATTTCGCGGTCACGTCCTTGCGGAACGCGCGCACCGTCTCGCGTGCGATGATCTTGCCGCCGATCGCGGCCTGGATCGGCACCTGGAACATGTGCGGCGGAATAAGCTCTTTGAGTTTCTCCGCCATGGCGCGGCCGCGCTGCTCGGCGCGGGTGCGATGCACCAGCATGGCCAGCGCGTCGACCGGTTCGCCGTTGACCAGCATCTGCAGCTTGACCAGATCGGCCGGCTTGTAATCGGTGAGATGATAGTCGAACGACGCGTAGCCCTTCGACACCGATTTCAGCCGGTCGTAGAAGTCGAACACCACCTCGTTGAGCGGCAGATCGTATTTTGCCATGGCGCGGTTGCCGACATAGGTGAGCTCGATCTGGATGCCACGGCGGTCCTGGCAAAGCTTCAGCACGCTGCCGAGATATTCGTCCGGCGTGAGGATGGTGGCACGGATCCACGGCTCCTCGATCTCTTTCACCTTCACGACATCCGGCATATCGACCGGATTGTGGATCTCGATCTCCTTGCCGTCCGTGAGCTTGATCTTGTAGATCACCGACGGTGCGGTCGCGATCAGGTTGAGATTGAATTCGCGCTCCAGCCGCTCCTGGATGATTTCCAGATGCAGGAGCCCGAGGAAGCCGCAGCGGAATCCGAAGCCGAGCGCGGCGGATGTTTCCATCTCGTAGGTGAAACTTGCGTCGTTGAGGCGAAGCCTCCCCATCGCCGCGCGCAGGTTCTCGAAGTCCGCGGCATCGACCGGAAACAATCCGCAGAACACCACTGGAATGGCGGGGCGAAAGCCGGGCAGCGGCTCGGCCACGGGCTTGCGATCGTCGGTGATGGTGTCGCCGACCCTCGTGTCGGCCACCTCCTTGATCGAAGCGGTGAGAAAGCCGATTTCGCCCGGCCCGAGTTCGCCGAGTTCGACGCGCTTGGGCGTGAACACCCCGACGCGGTCGACGTCGTACGCCGCGCCGGTTCCCATCATGCGGATGCGCTGGCCCTTTTTCAGCACGCCGTCGACGACCCGGAAGAGCACGACCACGCCGAGATAGGCGTCATACCAGCTGTCGACCAACAGCGCTTTGAGCGGCGCCGCGGCATCGCCCTTGGGCGGCGGCAGGCGCGTGACAATCGCTTCCAGCACCTCCGGCACGTTCAACCCGGTCTTGGCGGAGATCAGGATTGCATCGGAAGCGTCGAGCCCGATCACGTCCTCGATCTGCTGCTTCACCTTGTCGGGTTCGGCGGCCGGCAGATCGACCTTGTTGAGCACCGGCACGATTTCGTGGTTGTTGTCGAGCGCCTGGTAGACGTTGGCAAGTGTCTGCGCCTCCACGCCCTGGCTCGCATCAACCACAAGCAGCGACCCCTCGCAGGCGGCGAGGCTGCGGTTGACCTCGTAGGCGAAGTCGACATGGCCCGGCGTGTCGATCAGGTTGAGGATATAGTCCCTGCCGTCGCGCGCACGGTAGTTCAGCCGCACGGTCTGCGCCTTGATCGTGATGCCGCGCTCGCGCTCGATGTCCATGGAATCGAGCACCTGGTCGACCATTTCGCGCGCTTCGAGACCGCCGGTGAGCTGGATCAGCCGGTCGGCGAGCGTCGATTTGCCGTGGTCGATATGGGCAATGATCGAGAAATTGCGGATGTTGGCGATGGGGATCGCGCTCATGCGGCGCAGATAACATCGGGGCAAGGGGGCGGCAAGTGAGCGCAACTGTCCGCGTAAATCGATGGCCTGCTACACCGCTCATTCCCGCGCAAGTGGGAATCCAGAGGCGGCGTGCTCCGGCATAACCTGGGTCCCCGCCTTCGCGGGGACGAGCGTGTCACCGCGAATATACCTAGCGTTGCCGCCAGACCAGCGCGGCGCTGACCACGAAGTTCCAGACCGTGCCGATCAGCGCCCCGCCGAGACCCGCGATCCACCACACCTCGTCATAATCGTAGATCCAGGTGGCGATACCGACATTGGAGATGGCGCCAATCGCGCAGATCACCTGGAAACCGACGAGGCCGGTGACAAAGTGCCAACCGGTCAGCCGCTGGTCGCGGTAGGTGAAGAGATTGTTGAGCACGAAATTCCAAGCGATGGCGCCGATCGTGGCGAATGCCTGCGCCATTCCGAAGGACAGGTCGGCGACCAAGAGCGCGCTCAAGATGCTCAAATGGACACCGATGCCGGTCAGGCCGACCAGGCAGAACAGGAGAAAGCGCGCGGAAACGGCATCATGCGTGAGCTTTGCCGTCACCAGCGCGGCAAAATCGAGCGCGATCTTCGAATCGAGCTTGCTTTCGCCATGTTGGCGCTCTCGAAAGGTCGACGGCAGCTCGATCGTCCGCAGGGTGCCGCGCGCGGTCGCCAGAATATCGAGCAGAATTTTGAACCCCTGCGAGGAGAGAGTCGGCGCGATCGCTTCGAAGGCATCGCGCCTGATCATGAAATGGCCGCTCATCGGGTCGGTGAGATCGATGCCGAGCAGCAAACGCACGAGCGCATTCGAGCTGCGGCTGACGCGGGAGCGCTGTTTCGACAGGCCGGCGGCCGAACCGCCATACAGATAGCGGCTCGCCACCGCCACATCGGCGCGTCCGGCGCGCAGCGCTTCCAGCATGGGGACGAGCAGGCCCTCGTCATGCTGCAGGTCCGCATCCATCACAGCAACGTAGCGGGCCTGGCTCGCGAGCATGCCCTCCAGGCAAGCACCGGCGAGCCCACGCCGGCCGATACGGCGAATGCAGCGGACGCGGCTGTCTTTCTCGCCGAAGGCGCGGGCGGCGGCGGCCGTGCCGTCCGGCGAATTGTCGTCGACGAAAATAACTTCCCAGTCGCAGGATGTCAGAAGCCGCGAGAGCCGCTCGACCAGGAGCGGAATATTGGCCCGTTCGTTGAAGGTCGGAACGACAATGGTGAGTTCAGGCGCCGGCCGCACGGGCTCCGTAGCGGCCGTAGGCGCCGGCGTCACGGACGGGCCTGCTGGCGGAATGTCGTCGATCGCCGATTGTGGCAATGCCGTACGCCTTTCGCATTACAGGGCTTATTGCCCTATCCTGAGGCCCACGCTACTAGCTTTCACACGCTTTGGAAAAGCCCGCGAGTTGCGCTTTCAAGGCGTCGACAGCTGACGGCCGAGAGGACGCTTCAGAGAACGATGTCTGTAGCAGGGCGCGACGCAAACGGCCCCGTGCATCGGGGGCCAGCCGCCTTCGCCGATCGTCTCGTCCGCAGCGGCCAGCGCCTCATAGCCGGACACACCGAGGGCGCGATCGTCGCCATTGTGCTCGTCGCTTTTGTCGCTGTCTGGATGCTGTTTTGGGAAATCTCGACAGCGTCGGTCGACGTGCATTTCGACGCCAGCGAGGCGGTGGTCTGGGCGCAGCATTTCGCCTTCGGCTACAAGCACCCGCCGCTGACCGGATGGCTATTCGCCTTGTGGTTTTCGGTTTTTCCGCGCCAGCAATGGGCGATGAATCTATTGACCGTCAGCACGAGCGCGGTTGCGCTCGCCGTCAGCTGGCGCCTGTTGCGCGACCACCTCGATAAAAATCGAGCGCTGCTCGGTCTTTTCGCGCTGATGTTGATCCCGCTTTACGACGTGAAGGCGGAAGTTCTCAATGCCAATACGGTGATGATACCGGTTTGGGCGGCGGCGCTGCTGTTCTACTTGCGCGCGCGCCGCGGGCTGCGGCTGGTCGATGCGCTGTTGGCGGGCGCCTTCGCGAGCCTCACCATACTCGGCAAATACTGGGCCGTCTTTCTGGTTGCCGGCATGGCGGTCGCTTCGCTGACGGGTCCCGGCGTGCGGCGTTTTTGGCGGTCGCCGATGCCGTACGCGATGGCGGCCGGTGCGGCAATCGTTATCGCTCCGCACCTTTGGTGGTTGCTGACCCAAAGCGGCGCCAGCGTACAATTCGCCGAGAGTGTCATCAACCGCGTGCCGCTCGGTGCGGCTTTGGCAAAGTCCGCGAACTACTTTGTGGGAGCGATCGCCTATATCGTCGCGCCCCTCGTCTTTTTCGCTGCGCTCCGTCCGAGCCGGGCGGCGTTGACAGACACGATTTGGCCCGCCGAAGAAGACAGGCGCCAAGCCTGGATCCTGCTGCTGGTGCCGCTCGTCTTGCCGGCGCTGGTCAATCTGGCCGTTCCCTACCGCCTCACTGCAGCATGGACCTCGCCCAACTGGGCGCTTCTCCCGATCATTCTCTACGGATCGCGCGCGCTGTTTATCGACGAGCGCGCCGTGGTACGGGTCGGCCTTGCCACGGCAGCCGTCACGCTCGCTATTCTCATCGCTTCACCCGTCATCGCTTGCGTCAGGCTGACTAACGGTCCAGACCTCTATCGGCCGCTTTTCCAACAAGTGGCGGAAATCGGCGACCAGCTTGCCGGGCGGCTCGTTGAATTGATCTGGGGATCGGAGGGCATTGTTTCCGGGCTGCCATTCTATCTGCCCGAGGCCCGGCCATTGATGGTCGGGCCGCAGTCGGCGGAGGGCCGTGCGGCGATCGCGGCCCATGGACTCTTGATCGTGTGCATCAGCGGTGACGAAGGCTGCCGGCAGACGGCCCAAACCTTCATCGACGCCGGCGCGCCCAGCAAAACGGTTACGCTCACGCGCAGCTTCCTGGGCTTCTCCAGCCCACCGGTGACTTTTCAGATCACCGCGGTGCCGCCAGCTAAAAACCCACCGGCGGCAGCCGCGGACTGATTCCTCAATACCGGTACTGATCGGTCTTGAACGGGCCGTTGACCGGAATGCCGATATAGGTCGACTGCTTGTCGGAAAGCTTGGTGAGGTGAACGCCGATCTTGTCGAGATGCAGCCGCGCGACTTTCTCGTCGAGCTGCTTCGGCAGCGTGTAGACCTTCTTCTGATACTTGCTCGGATTGGCCCACAGCTCGATCTGCGCCAGCGTCTGGTTGGTGAAGGACGACGACATCACGAAGCTCGGATGGCCCATGGCATTGCCGAGATTGACCAGCCGCCCCTCCGACAGAAGGATGATGCGCTTCTTGTCGGGGAATTCGATCTCATCGACCTGCGGCTTGATGTTTTCCCACTTGAAGTTCTTCAGCGCGGCAACCTGAATTTCCGAATCGAAGTGGCCGATGTTGCAGACGATGGCGCGGTGCTTCATCGCCCGCATGTGTTCGATGGTGATGACGTCGACATTGCCGGTGGCGGTGACGAAAATGTCGGCGCGCGGTGCGGCCTCCTCCATGGTCACCACTTCGTAGCCTTCCATCGCCGCCTGCAGGGCGCAGATCGGATCGATCTCGGAGACCAGCACGCGGCAGCCGGCCTGGCGCAATGAGGCGGCCGAGCCTTTGCCGACGTCGCCAAAGCCCGCGACCATCGCCACTTTGCCGGCCATCATCACGTCGGTGCCGCGGCGGATGCCGTCGACCAGGGACTCCCGGCAGCCGTAGAGATTATCGAATTTCGACTTGGTGACGCTGTCGTTGACGTTGATGGCGGGGAACAGAAGCCGGCCTTCCTTCTCCATCTGGTAGAGGCGATGCACGCCGGTCGTGGTCTCCTCGGTGACGCCGCGAATGTTTTTGGCTGTCTTGCTGTACCAGCCGGGCTGATGCACCAGCCGCTTCTTGATGGCGGCAAACAGCACTTCTTCTTCTTCGTTGCCCGGATGGTGGAGCACATTCGGCGTCGTTTCCGCCTGCATGCCGAGATGCATGAGAAGCGTAGCGTCGCCGCCGTCGTCGAGGAGCATGTTCGGTGCGCCGCCGTCGGACCACTCGAAAATGCGATGGGTATATTCCCAATAGTCGGAAAGCGACTCACCTTTGACGGCGAAAACCGGGATACCGGCCGCCGCGACGGCGGCCGCAGCATGATCCTGGGTCGAATAGATGTTGCAGGACGCCCAGCGCACGTCGGCGCCGAGCGCGGTGAGCGTCTCGATCAGCACGGCCGTCTGGATCGTCATGTGCAGCGAGCCGGCGATGCGAGCGCCGCGGAGCGGCTGCTGCGGCCCGTATTCCTCGCGAGTCGCCATCAGGCCGGGCATTTCGGTTTCGGCAATGGCGAGCTCCTTGCGGCCCCATTCGGCGAGCCCGATGTCCTTGACGACATAATCGGTGTGCGAAGCTTTGTGCTTGGTCGAGGTGCTCATGAACAGTCCTTTGGCGCTCGTTGCGGTCCTGGTTTACGCGATAGATCGGCCGGTTGCGACCGCCTGTTCGAAGGCTGGCGCTCGGGCCCGGCGCTCGGCGCGGCGCACTAAAGACATAAAGAAAGCTTTATGTCCATATCGCAAAGCCGAGCGTCTGTAACCGATTGGCACGATTAGCAAATTCTCCGACGGCCGGGGTCGGATCAAACTAGACTGAAATTGCCTCTCGGCACCGCGCAATCCTCACGTAACGCCAACAAACGGCAATCGATTGCGCCCCCCTTAGCAGCGGTGTCTCTCGCGCCGAGCCCGCGTTATTTGACCTTCGAAGAATTTGCGTCAAAGGAAGCGCGTAGCCGCGAACGGTGGGGAAGCTGACAAAGACCATGAGGCCGGACCTTCAGCACCGTGAACTTCCGTACAGCATCTCCAACAGACCATGGCGATGGATGCTCGCCATCGATCTCATCATCGCCCCAGCCGCGTTGCTCTACACGGTGTTTGTCGATTCGCCGCGTTACCCCGGCTACATGCACCTTCTGGTCACGTACCACTTCGGCTTTGTCAGACGCGCTCTGGTCGGTACGATACTGTCCTGGTTCACCGACGCCGTTCCATTCTGGTACGTTTATGCGATCGCAATTGCCGCCTGGATCGTTACGCTGGCTTTGTTCGTTGCCGCCTTCCGCAAGATCTTCGGATTGAGGCCGGAGAATTTTTCATTATTTGTTTTTCTGATCGGTTCGCCCTTCTTTTTGAAGAACTTCGCCATCGCGCTCGGGCACTTTGACATTTATGGCAGCCTGTGGGCGCTGGTGGCGTTGCTCATTCCGGTGGGTCCGCTTTATCCGCTTTTGATCGCGGCCGGCTGCATCGGCCTCATCCTGATGCACCATCTGCATTTTTTGCTGTATATACCGACGATCGGCTTTATCGTATTTGTTCGTTACGGCGTATTGCCGGGTCTTTCGCCCGCGAAGGCGGCCTACGGCATTGTTCTCGTTCTCATGGTTTTGGCCGCATTCCTTGTCGCCGCCTTTTTGGGACGCATGCCGGTGCCGCCCGAAACATTTCTGGCTTACGTGCGAGCGCGTGCATTGGATCCGATCGATCCCTCAAATGCGTGGATGTGGTATTCGACGATCGGGCAGGAGATACGATCCACCTGGGAACGTTTGGGGGGCCACGCGCTACGCTTCCCTGTTTATGCGGTCTTGGTGGCGCTGCACCTTCCGATTGGCCGATATCTGAAATCCCTGATTGTTGCGCTGCCGACGCGCTTTCTCCGTTCCAGCTCGGTCGTCGGATTGGCGGTCATAACCGCCTGTTACATTCCGATCTGCGTTGTTGCGCATGATTATGCGCGATGGGTTTCCAGCTGGGCCGTCTGCATGTTCTTGGCCATGCATGCCATTCGGTTGCTTCCCTCGACGGTCGCAAAAAGCACTGCACCGGTCGCGCCGGAAGAGCAAACCAATCGCGTCCTGGGCTGGATCGTCACGGCCATACCGAGGGTGGGCGTCACGATTCCGTTTTGAGGGCGACTTGGAGTTACTTGGAACGCCTTGGACCGACATTTGAGCTGCAAATTGGGCGACAATGCCTTTGGGAACTCGAATAGTCTGCCGCGTGTTCCGGATAGAAGTCATTGGCGGGGGAGAGTCCCGTGAGAACAGAAACGCAAAAGGAATTACAAGAGCCGATCACATCGCTCCGCCAATTGGCGGAGGCCGAGGGAAGCTGCACGCGCTGCCCGCTTTACCGCAATGCCACGCAGGCGGTTCCCGGTGAGGGATCCGGCCACGCCGCCTTCATGCTGGTGGGCGAACAGCCGGGCGACAAGGAAGACCTCGCCGGCAAGCCGTTTGTCGGGCCCGCCGGTCGCCTGCTCGATCGGGCGCTCCAGGACGCAGGCATTGCGCGAGAGGAAACGTTCGTCACCAACGCTGTCAAGCATTTCAAGCATGAAATGCGCGGCAAGCGCCGGCTGCACAAACGTCCGGACAATTACGAGATCGAACGTTGCAAAATCTGGCTCGATTTCGAGCGCAGTCTGGTCAAGCCGGACACTATCGTCGCGCTCGGCGTCACCGCCGCCCGCAGCCTGACCGGCCGCACGCTCACGATCGGCAAAGTTCGCGGTAAGCCCATCGATATGGTGGACGGCGCCCGGCTTGTCGTAACCATTCATCCATCGGCGCTTCTGCGCATCGAGGACGATGACGAGCGGCACGCCGCCTATCGCAGCTTCGTCGCCGACCTCAAGGCCGCGACGGCCGTGCATGCCAGCGCCGTGGTGCGCAAGAAAGCGACCTGAGATCAGCTCGCAGCCGATTCAGAAGCACGCGCGGCGGGCTTTGCCACGCCTGCCTGGGTCAGCGCCGCGCCGATTTGCTGCATGCGGTTGATGAGATCGACGGCGGCGGCCGGCGGCAGCACCAGCCGGCAGGCGGTATAGCGGCGGCCGGTGATTGGCGTGTTGGGCTTAACTTCGTCAAGGCGCGTGACGCCGAATTCGATGCGCAACGATTGACCGTCGAAAATCAGGCTGGTGATCGAGTCAGCGAAGGTCTCGGCAACCTCGGGGCGATCGAAATGCCGGATCGTTGGGGCCTGTCTTTGCGCACCCGCCGCAGGAGCGCTTGGTTCGAAAGCCATCGGTTTTTCTCCCTCGCCAATTTGGGTGGACGGCACGTGATCAATCGTCTTCGCCAAAACGGGAATTGATGAGGGCGCTCAAAGCCTCGATGACGTCTGCTGCCTCTTTGCCGGTCGCCTCGACGATGATCGATGTGCCCGAGGCCGCCGCGAGCATCATAAGCCCCATGATTGAGGTCCCACCGACGGTCTCGCCACAGCGCATGACACGTACGTCGGCGTCGAATTTTTCCACCGTTTGCACAAATTTGGCCGATGCGCGGGCGTGCAGCCCTTTTCTGTTGCAGATGGTGAGCTTGCGGACGATCGCTCCTTCGCGGAAATCCGGCTCGTCAGGCATGCATTCTTCGCTGCGGGGGGCCGGCATGCTCATTTTCCGGTGAGCACTCGGCTGGCTATGGTCACGTATTTCCGGCCGGCGTCCTGGGCGGCGGCGACCGCCTCGGCCAGCGGACACTCGTCACGTACTTTGGCAAGCTTGACGAGCATGGGCAGATTGATGCCGGCGAGCACCTCGACTTTCGGCCGGCTCATGACCGAAATGGCAAGATTGGAGGGCGTGCCGCCGAACATATCGGTCAGTATGGCCACGCCGTCGCCGCTGTCGACGCGCTTGACCGCCTCGATAATGTCCTTGCGGCGTTCCTCGACGTCATCGTCGGGACCAATGGTGACCGCCTCGATCTGACCTTGCGGCCCGACGACGTGCTCCAGGGCCGAGCGGAACTCGACGGCCAGCCGCCCGTGGGTCACCAGCACTAGACCAATCATGAAACTCCCCGCGGGCGCGTCCCGAGTGCACCGCACGAAAGGGTGTTCATCTTGACCATCCGAAGCCCAAGCGCAAGAGGCATTTTCGCCGATATTTGGCGATTGGTGCATTGCGGTAGCAAAGCTCCGATATAGCGCCCAGGAGCCGAGAGGACGCGGCGCGCCTACAAATCAGGCCGGCACCAAGCCGAGATTACCAGCGTTATGGTTACCAAATTGCCTCCGGAGTCAGCGATCCTTTCAGGCCGTTATGGGCGGCAAGCTACGGTAACAACGCGAAGAATTCCGCCGGCCTGATCCGGGCCGTCAGAGCCAATTATCCCGGAGCTGAATTGATCCAGCTATCCGGAACTGAATTGATAAAGGCAAGCAGTGTGGGCAAGGCTGCCCACCCGGATGCGACGGCGAGCCGCGGTAGTCCTATACCGTCGATTTCGGTCCTGCGGCTGGCGGCGTCCGGCAGGCGCTGGGTGTCTGCCGCCGCGAGGTCGACCACCAACCCAACCACCGCGCTCGGCTCGTGCATGAGCCGCATCAATCCGACGCCGCGCACTTCGATCAAGCCGGCGAGGGCTGCGGCAGGCCGCGCCAATAACCGCCCATGTGCCGATCCAAGGTGAACCCGGTCATCCGCCACAAGCCTTGCGAATAAAAGCGAACCCGAACGCGCCGTTTCGATCAGTTCCAGCGCAAGCCGCGATTTTCCGGATCCCGACGGTCCGCGGATGAGCACCGCGCGGGCGCCCACCAATACGGCCGAGGCGTGGATGGTTTTCGATATCAAACGCTCGTCCCTGCGAAAGCGCGGACCCAGGATATCCGCTGCCTCAACGAAATCCCGACCTCGATTTCCGCCTGCGCGAGAATGAGCAGAACCAGATGTCAGCCATTACAGGGCCGGCAGGCGTACAATAAAGCGCGCGCCGGCGGCCGTTGCCTCGCCATGTTCATCCGGCGGTCCCGGCCTGTTTTCCACCCAGATGGCGCCGCCATGGGCGTCGACGATTTGTTTGGAGATGGAAAGGCCAAGACCCGAATTCTGGCCGAAGCCTTGGTGCGGGCGATCGGTATAGAAACGCTCGAATACCTTCTCGAATGCGTCTGGTCGCACGCCGGGACCGTCGTCATCGACGAGGATCTCAACCGTGTTCTTCAGCCGCCGGCAGGTGACGCGCACCGTACCCCCGGGCGGAGAAAACGAGCGGGCGTTTTCAATCAGATTGTCGACGACCTGGCCGAGGCGCGAATCGTAGCCCGACACTTCGAAGGCGCTGGCGCCACCGCCCTCGAAGCGCAGCGTCACTTTCACACCGTCGTCGCGCTTCACCTCGTTGGCGACACTGACGAGCGTACTGAGCAGCTTGGCGAGATCGACGGGAGCCGCCTCTTGCCGCTGGAGTTCGGCATCGAGCCGGCTGGCGTCGGAAATATCGGAAATCAGCCGATCGAGCCGCTGAACGTCATGCTGGATGATGCTCAGCAGCCGGCCGCGGCTTTCATCGGTCCGTGCCACCGGTAATGTCTCCACCGCCGAACGAAGCGACGTTAGCGGATTCTTCAATTCGTGCGCCACGTCGGCGGCAAAACTCTCGATTGCTTCGATCCGGCTGTAGAGCGCGTTGGTCATGTCGCGCAGCGTGCCGGAAAGATGCCCGATCTCGTCGCGCCGACGGGTAAAATCCGGGATTTCGACGCGCGATCGGATGCGGCGGCGCACGCTTTCCGCGGCATCCGCCAGCCGCCGCACCGGCTCCGCGATCGTCCCCGCAAGCAGGATCGAAAGCACGACCATGACGGCGGTAGCAACCAGGAAGACCTTGAGAATGGCAAGCCGTTCGGCCTCCACCATGTCGTCGATGTCGGCGCCTTGCGTCGACAGCATGAGCGCGCCGCGCACCGCGCGGAAGCGCTGCACCGGCACCGCGACCGAAACGATGACGTCGCCCCGATCGTTGATGCGCACCATGCTGGCATTTTGGCCGTTCAAAGCCTGCGCCACCTCGGGATAACCCCGGCCGTTCAACGCGCCGAGCTCATGGTAGAGCGGCAGGTCACCACGGCCGAGCCAGCGTCGCACCGCGATGAATGCGCGCTCGAACAGGCCCGGTTTTTCCGCATTCGGCGGCGGCAGGTCGAAGCGCAACACGTCGCCGCGGCCGAACAGATTGCGGCTGTCGACCAGGAGCACGCCGTCGCGATCGTAGATGCGGGCGCGCGTCTTGGTCGGTGAAACAAGCCGCCGCAGCACCGGCGCCACGCGCTCCGGGTTGATGGGGAAATCTATGCCGTAAAGCGCTTCCTCGGACGGGCCGTAGCTTTCGCCGGGCTGCAGTTCGAGCAGTTTGTCGGGATCAATGGTGAGCGACGAATCGGTCTCGACGGTCGCCGAGGCCGCAATCGCTCCGGCGATGATCTGCCCCTGCACCAACAGGCTCTGGACGCGAGCGTCGATCAGGCCGGCGCGGAATTCCGAAAGAAAATTCACGCCGATCGAAAGCGCCAGAAGTCCCGCGACATTGAGAAAGACGATGCGCCGCGTGAGGCTCGAGAAACTCTGGGTGATGAAGAATTGCCAGGCGCGTTGCAGCCAGCCGGCGATGCGCGCAAAACCACGCGCCTGCACTGCGGCGGGAGCCTCGCCGAGGGCGTCGCTCTCAGTTTCCGGATCGCCCTGAGGCGCGGCGCGGGCCCGCATCTTGGCCCGTGCGATTTCTGCGGTTCGATCGAGCACGTCGTCTGCCGGGTTCTTAAGCATGCCCTCTTCAAGCGGGCACGGACGCCATTAGTACCGCACGTCAGCCGTCCCAGTCAGGGGTCATGGATCACATGTCCATGACGTCTCGTTTCCGCGCAATTCTGCGCTTATTCCTTGAAACGATAGCCGACGCCGTACAGCGTTTCGATCATGTCGAAATCGTTGTCGCTTGCCTTGAACTTCTTGCGCAACCTCTTGATGTGGCTGTCGATGGTGCGATCGTCGACGTAGACCTGATCGTCGTAGGCGGCATCCATCAACGCGTTGCGGCTTTTCACCACCCCTGGGCGGCTGGCCAGGGCGTGCAAGATAAGAAATTCGGTGACGGTCAGGGTTACCGGCTCGTTTTTCCACGTGCAGGTGTGACGCTCGGGGTCCATGCGCAGAAGTCCGCGCTCCAACACCTTGCTGTCGACTTCCTTCGGCGCCGCGCCATCCTTGGGCGAGGCGCGCCGGAGCACGGCTTTGACCCGCTCGACCAGGAGCCGCTGCGAAAAAGGTTTGCGGATGAAATCGTCGGCCCCCATTTTCAGGCCGAACAGCTCATCGATTTCCTCGTCTTTCGAGGTGAGGAAAATCACCGGCAGGTCGGACTTTTGCCGCAGCCGCCGCAACGTTTCCATGCCGTCCATGCGCGGCATCTTGATATCAAGGATGGCAAGGTCCGGCGGGGCGCTCTTGAACCCGTCGAGCGCGGAGGCGCCGTCGGTATAGGTCGTAATCCGGTACCCCTCGGCCTCGAGCGCAATGGAGACCGACGTGAGGATGTTGCGGTCGTCGTCCACGAGAGCGATGGTCGGCATGGCGGCCTTCTAGCATGAGTCGGCCGCAAGCATCAGCTGCCCCGGCCCCATAAGCCTTTGAAAACCCATGTAGGGGCGGAAGTGTGACAAGACAAGGCGAAATCAGGGCAATTGCTGCAGCGGCGGAACAGGGAGACCACGATGGCCCAGTCCGATAAAGGCGCTCCCTTGCCCGGGTTTATGCCCGGCCGCCTGCCGGAGAATGCCCCGCCGGCAGATTTTGACGCGGCAGCCATCGCCAAGACGCTGCTGCGGGCCACGCGGGCCGGGGCGCTGGGGACGATCGACCGCAACACCGGCCATCCCTTCGGGTCGTTGGTTAACGTCGCGACGGATGTTGACGGCTCGCCTCTTATCCTGATCTCCCGCCTCTCGACCCACACGGCCAATCTGGAGAGGGACGGGCGCGCTTCGCTCCTTCTGGCGTCCGTAGGGCGCGGCGACCCGCTGGCCCATCCCCGTCTGACGATATTGGGCACCTTCGCGCCGGTCGCGCGTCAGGATACCTCCGAGGCGCGCTTGCGCCGGCGGTTCCTCGCCCGCCACCCGAAGTCCGAGCTGTATGCCGGATTCGCCGACTTCTCGTTCTGGCGTCTGAGCGTCGCCTCGGCCCATCTAAACGCCGGCTTTGCTCGCGCGGCCGATTTGAAAGCCACCGAGGTCATGACCGATGTTGCGGATGCGCAAAGCCTGATCGAAGCCGAAGCGGATGCGGTCGCGCATATGAATGGAGACCATGCCGAGGCTATCCAGCTCTATGCGACCAAGCTTCTTGGCGCGGACGACGGTCCGTGGCGAGTGACCGGGCTCGATCCGGAAGGCATTGATCTTGCGCAAAGCGACGCCACGCTGCGCCTGCCATTTTTGCAGCAAGTCACAACAACAGAGGCGCTGCGCAAAATCCTGGTCGATTTGGCTGCGCAGGCGCGGGCTCGCTAATTCGCTGCGCTGCAGCGGGAACGGGTCCGGTTTTTGCTCGTTGAGGGCAAGCAAGTGCGTCTTGGCAGGGGCTGGGATGCTCGATATAGGGTCGCTGGTCGTCGTTGGACGAATTAGAGTGGCCTTGGAGCTCCGCGTGGGGCTCGACGAGCTGCGGAGGCGAGTGTGAAGGAAACCGGTCTACGAAATGGCGCCCATGGCGCCGACAAGTTTGGGCTGAAAAACCTCGCAGCGGTTCACTGGAATTTACCCGATGCCATCTTGGTCGAGCACGCGATCGCCAGTGGCGAAGGCCAGTTGGTGCAAGGCGGTGCGTTTTGCGCCGAGACGGGAGTTCATACCGGGCGCAGCCCCAAGGACAAATTCGTCGTCGCCGACGCCCAGACTGAGAAGTCCGTCTGGTGGGAAAAGAACGGCCGTCTGTCGCCGGAAAAATTTCAGCTGCTGTTCGATGATTTCGTCGCCCACGCCAAAGGCAAAACCTTGTATGCGCAAGACCTCTATGGCGGTGCCGATCCGAAATACCGCATCAAAGTCCGCGTCTACAACGAACTCGCGTGGCATTCGATGTTCATCCGCGCGCTGCTTATTCGCCCGGAACACGCCGAGCTTTCGCACTACGTCCCCGACTTCACTATTCTTTCGCTGCCCTCCTTCAAGGCCGACCCCAAACGTCACGGCGTCCGCAGTGAAACCATCATCGCCATCGATTTCACCCGGCGCATCATCCTGATCGGCGGCACGTCTTATGCCGGCGAAATGAAGAAATCGGTGTTCACCACGCTCAACTATTACCTGCCGGCCGAAAGCGTGATGCCGATGCATTGTTCAGCCAATGTCGGTCCGTCAGGCGATGTCGCGCTCTTTTTCGGGCTCTCGGGAACAGGCAAGACGACATTGTCGGCCGACCCCAGGCGGACACTGATCGGCGACGACGAGCACGGCTGGGGCCCGCAGGGCGTCTTCAATTTCGAGGGCGGTTGTTACGCCAAATGCATCAGGCTCTCTGCTGAGGCAGAGCCGGAGATCTACGCAACCACGCACCGCTTCGGGACCGTGCTGGAAAACGTCGTCTTCGATCCCGAGACGCGCATCTGCGACTTTGACGACGATTCCAAGACCGAGAACACCCGCGCAGCCTATCCGCTCGATTTCATTCCGAACGCGTCGCGCACCGGCCGGGCCGGCATGCCGCGGAATATCGTACTTCTCACCGCCGATGCCTTTGGCGTCATGCCGCCGATCGCCAAGCTGACGCCGGCCCAGGCGATGTATCACTTCCTGTCCGGCTACACCGCCAAGGTCGCCGGCACCGAGAAGGGCCTGGTCGGCGTGCAGCCGGAATTTTCCACCTGCTTCGGCGCGCCGTTCCTGCCGCGCCACCCGTCCGTCTACGGCAATCTGCTGCGCGAACTCATCAGCGCCCATGACGTCGATTGCTGGCTGGTCAATACCGGTTGGACCGGCGGCATCTATGGCGTCGGGCGGCGCATGCCGATCAAGGTGACGCGCACGCTTCTCACCGCCGCGCTCGACGGCTCCCTCAAGAACGTGAACTTCCGCACCGACGCGTATTTCGGCTTTGCCGTCCCCACCCAGCTCACGGGCGTCGAGCCGCATCTGCTCTATCCGCAAAAGACCTGGCAGAACAAACTCGAGTTCGACCAGACGGCACGCAAGCTGGTCGGCATGTTCCAGAAGAACTTCGTGCAATTCGAGGACCACGTCGAGGCCGACGTCCGCGCCGCCGCCCCCGAGGTGCGGGTCGCGGCGGAGTAGCATTCGTTCTCTGTCACGGCCGGCTTGATCCGGCTGGCTTGATTAACAGTAATTTCCGGTCAGGACGCGCGGGTGATGCGCGCGCCTTTATGCCCGGCTCCACGCTCGCCACGGCGTTTCCGGCACCGGAGTAAGAGGCGGCTCGTTGGCAGCCCATGCGCGGATATTGTCGACCACAAGCTGGTCCATCTTCTCGCGCGTGAAGACCGATGCCGAGCCGATATGCGGCAGCAGCACGACGTTTTCCATGGCAAGCAACGCCTCGGGCACCTGCGGCTCTTCGGCAAATACATCGAGCCCCGCGGACAAAATCTTCCGCTCGCGAAGAGCCGCGATCAAGGCTGGCTCGTCGATCACTGAGCCGCGCGCGACATTGATCAGAATTCCATCGGGACCGAGTGCCTCTAGCACTTTGGCGTCGATCATATTTCTGGTCGCAGCGCCGCCGGGCACGATGACGATCAACGTGTCCACATCGCGCGCCATATCGATCAGCCGCGGATAGTGCAGATAGCCGAGGTCTGGCCGCGGCTGGCGTGTGTGACAGACGACCGGCACGCCGAATGCCTCGAGCCGGCGAGCGATGGCGATGCCGATGCGCCCCATGCCCACCATCCCGACGGTGCGGTTGCGCAGCGTCGCGCGGCTGAGTGGATAATTGCCTTGCGGCCATTGGCCGGCGCGAACATGACGCTCGGCCTGCGGCAATTCCCGCACGGTGCATAGCAGGAGGCCGATCGCCGTATCGGCGACTTCCTCGGTCAGCACGTCAGGGGTATGTGTGACGACAATGCCGCGTTTCGCCGCCGCGTTCGCGTCGATGTGGTCGTAGCCGACGCCGAAACTCGAAATGATCTGCAGCTTAGGTAACGAGGCGAGCAGCGCGTCATCGATCCGCTGCACCGGCGCGCTGACGGCCATCGCGCCCACGTGACGTACCGAATCAGGAAAGGTGACGCGGTCCCCCGTGTCACTCAGTTTGTGAACGGTTACGTCCGCGAACCCCTGGGCGAGGATCGGCCGTAGGGGTCCGATCAGCAGCACTTCTGGCCGTTCCGCGGGCAATGATCTTTCTCCCCTTACATCAGCGCCATGTACCGCCATCACAGTGATGTACCGCCGATCGGATGGCTGCCGCCCAACCAGGGAACCAGCGCCGGCACCTGCGCTTGGTAGCGAACATAATCTTCGGGAAAGCTTTCCTGCATGAAACGTTCCTCGCGACGCAGCTTGAGCGACAAGGCAATCGTCAAAAGACCAAACGCCAGCAGACCGCGCCATTCGCCAAACACGATGGCAGTCCCCGCAATGGCCAGCAGCAGCCCGGTATAGATCGGGTGACGCACAATTCCGTAGGGACCGCTGCGGATCAATTCGTGATCCTCTTTGACCGTGACCGTCCCGCTCCAATTGCGCCCCAGATGGATGCGCGCCCACACGGCGAAGGCGAGGCCGCAGATCACCATCAGCAATCCGAGCCAATACAGGACCATCGTCTGCGGAAGAAAACGCGCACTAAGCCAATGTATCCACGGCCCGCGGACCGCCAGGAGTGCCGCCGCCGGTGTTGTCAGCGCTATCGTCAGAAAGCGGTTCGCCGACGACTCTCGGCGCCGCGTCGTCTTCACGTTCCGCGCAGCAATGAGCCAGTAAGCCAGCCAGGCCAGCCATAGAACGGCGAGCGGCAGGTCATACAGTGAATAGCGCACGCATACTCCGCCAAAGCATGATCGAAAGGTCTGCCCGGAATTGATCCGGATGGAGACCGGCTGTCGGAAAAAAGATCTTCCGAAACAACTAGACCAGCATGGTCACGGGCGTCTCGATCAGTGCCTTGATTGCCGCCAGAAGCTCGGCACCCAGCGCGCCGTCGACAACGCGATGATCGCAGGACAGTGTCGCCGTGAGCATGCTGGCGAAAGCGACGCCGCCGTCGGGTTTCTCGACCGCTTGCCGGCGCGCAGCGCCCACAGCGAGAATCGTGGCCTGCGGCGGATTGATAATCGCCGAGAACTCGCGCACGCCATACATGCCGAGATTGGAGATTGCCGACGATCCGCCCTGGTAATCGGCGGGCTTCAGTTTTTTGTCTTTGGCGCGGGCTGCCAGCTCCTTCATTTCGGCCGATATCGCGCTCAGCGATTTTGCCTCGGCCTGACGGATGATCGGCACGATCAGCCCGCCGTCGAGCGCGACCGCGACACCGACGTCGGAGTGCTTGAATCGCAAGATGCGATCGCCGGCCCACGCAGCATTTGCCGCCGGCACGCGTTGCAGCGCCAGCGCCAGCGCGCGGATGACGAAATCGTTGAGCGAGAGCTTGAATGCCGGATTGCCGTCACGATCTTTCGGCGCGGCAGCGTTGGCCTCCTCGCGCACCGCGATGAGGCGATCGATTGTGATGTCGGCAGTCAGATAGAAATGGGGAATCGTCTGCTTGGCTTGCTGCAGCCGCAGCGCGATGGTCTTGCGCATCGCGTCAAGCGGTACTTCCTCATAGCCCGCGGGATCATAAAGCGCCTTGATCTGATCGGTGGTCGGGCCTTCCGCGAAGGCGGCGAGACCGGGCGCGGCAGCAGGCCGTGGCGCGCTTTCCACGTCACGCGCGACAATGCGCCCGTGCGGGCCGGAGCCTCGCAGTCGGGAGAGATCGATTCCGGCTTCGCTTGCGAGCCGGCGCGCCAGCGGCGTGACCGAAATCCCGCCGGGGAGCCGCGCCGATCCGAAATTGCGTTCCGGCGTCCGTACCTCGAAGAACGGATCGAGCTTGATCGGCTGCTGCGGCGCCTTGGACGGCGGAGCGCGATCTGAACCTCTGGGAGCTGCTGCCGGCGACACTGGCGTTTTTGGCGCCTCGGCCGCGGCCGGAGCGCTCTTCGCGGGGGCGCTCGCGGCCGCTCCGGCACCATCGCCAATCACGCCAACGACGGCGCCGACCGGCGCGACTTCCCCCTCGGTTACGCGAATTTCGCTCAAGATGCCGGCTTCCGTCGCCGGCACTTCCATCGACACCTTGTCGGTCTCGATCTCGAACAGATTGTCGCCCGGCTTTACCGCATCGCCGGCAGTTTTGAACCACTTGGTGATCTTGCCCTCGGCGACGGTCTCGCCGAGCTGCGGCATGAGGATGTTCATTTCAGCTCCCGGCGGCACCTACCAAGTCACCGACACGTATTGCGTCTCCAAGAACTCCATCAGCCCTTCATGCGCGCCTTCGCGGCCGAGGCCGGACTGCTTCATGCCGCCGAATGGCGCGGCTGGATCGGAGACGATGCCGCGGTTGAGGCCGATCATGCCGAAATCGAGCTTTTCCGACACACGCAGTCCGCGGCTCAGATCCTTGGTATAGAGGTAGGCGACGAGGCCGTATTCTGTATCGTTGGCGCGAGCGATGACCTCATCCTCGGATTTGAAGGTCTGCAGCGACGCCACCGGTCCGAAAATCTCCTCGTTGAGCATCTTGGCGTCATTGGTCACGTTAGCGAGAACAGTCGCCGGATAGAAAAAGCCGGGCCCGCCGGGTGCCTTGCCGCCGGTCAGCAGCTTGGCGCCCTTCTGCACCGCGTCGTCGACCAGCTCGATCACCTTGTCGAGCCCTTCCTTGTTCACCAGGGGTCCCAGCGCTACTCCGTCATCGAGGCCGTTACCCATCTTCAGACCCGCCATCTTGGCGGTGAGTTTCTTGGCGAATTCGTCGTGCACCTTTTCGTGCACATAGAAGCGGTTGGCCGCCGTGCAGGCTTCGCCCATGTTGCGCATCTTGGCGATCATGGCGCCGTCGATCGCGGCATCGACGTCGGCGTCATCGAAGACGATGAATGGCGCGTTGCCGCCGAGCTCCATGGCCGGGCGCACGACATTGTCGGCGGCTTCGTGCAGAAGCTTGCGGCCGACCTCGGTCGAGCCGGTAAACGACACCACGCGCACGCGCGGATCGTGCAGCATGGCGCCGACGACCTTGCCGGAGGAGCGCGAGGGAATGACATTGACGACGCCAGCCGGAACGCCGGCTTCCTCGAGGATCGGCATCAAGGCCAGCATCGTCAGCGGCGTGTCGGAGGCGGGCTTGAGCACGACCGCACAGCCAGCGGCCAGCGCGGGGCCGATCTTGCGGGTCGCCATCGCCGCTGGGAAATTCCACGGCGTTACCAGCACGGCGATGCCGGCGGGCTTGTGATGCACCAGGATACGCGCGCCGGTCGCCGGTGCGACGGAGTTCTGGCCGACGTTGCGCACCGCTTCTTCGGCAAACCAGCGGAAGAATTCCGCCGCATAGACGACTTCGCCGCGCGAGTCCGGCAGCGCCTTGCCATTCTCGATGGTGATCAGCTTCGCCAGCCGCTCCTGATCGCGGATGATCAGCTCATAGGCCTTGCGCAGAATCTCACCGCGCTCGCGCGGCTTCTTTGCCGCCCAGCCGGGAAATGCAGCGCTCGCGGCATCGAGCGCGGCTTTCGCGTCCTCGACGGTGGCGCTGGCGACCGAGGCTACCTTGTTCTCGGTGGCCGGATCGATCACGTCGAAGCGGCTGCCGTCGGAAGATTTCCGCCACTTGCCGCCGATCCACAAATCGGTCGGGACGTTAGCGAGCAGATTGTCATACATGGCACTGACCCTTTGGCGATCGTTTTCCTACCTGCGGCCGCGCTATTTCGCGGATTTTTTCAGTTCGACCAGGATGTTCTGATAGAGCTTGCCGCTTAAGTTGCGCAGCTCGTGCTTCTCGCCGGCATCGCGCCAGATCACGCCGCCAACCTTATCGTCCGCGACGATGGAGTGGCCCTGGACGTTCTCCAGCTCGATCTTGCCGCCGGTGACGTTGATGATGACGTAGTCCATCGTGTGGTGATGCCACGCCTTCTTCCCGCCGGGCGGGACCTGCATGTCCCAGACCCGCACCTGATCATTCTCAAACAGGATTTCGGTGCCGATCGGTCCGCACGGATTTTCGCGTGTCGGCTCGTTTGCCATGACTTACTCCGCTCATGCATTCAGGCTGCGCTGCACACGCTCGGCAATGCGATCGACGCTCGGCAAGGCGAGGTCTTCGAGAATGTCGGCGGCCGGCAGCGGGATGTGCGGCGTGGTGATCCGCACCGGCGGGCCGTCGAGATCGTAGAACGCTTCGTCGGCGACGATGGAGACGAGTTCGGCGCCCCAGCCGCACAGCCGCGGATTTTCCTCCACGGTGAACAAACGGTGCGTGCGCGCCACCGACCCGAGGATCGTTTGCGTGTCGAGCGGCACCAGCGAGCGCACGTCGACCACTTCGCAGTCGATGCCGTGGTCGCTCTTGAGCTTCTCCGCCGCCGCAACCGCGCGCGGCACCATCAACGCCAGCGCAAGGATGGTGGCGTCCTTGCCCGGACGCACGATCTTGGCCGTGCCGAGCGTGTCGACAATCTCGCCGTCCGGAACCTCGCCTTTGGTCGCGTACAGCGATTTATGCTCGAGGAAGATCACCGGATCGGGATCGCGCACCGAGGCGGCAAGCAGCCCGATCACGTCGACCGGGCTCGATGGCGCGACGACCTTGAGACCGGGGATCATCATGCACCAGTTCTCGACGCTCTGCGAATGTTGCGCGCCGAAGCGGGCGCCGCCGCCATTGCCGGTACGGACGACAAGCGGGACCTTGACCTGTCCGTTCGTCATGTAGCGGCTCTTCGGAAACTCGTTGGCGATATAGTCGAAACACACGGCGATAAAGTCGGAGAACATGATCTCGGCGATCGGCTTGAGCCCGGTCATCGCCGCGCCCATGGCGGCGCCGAGGATCGCTTGCTCGGAGATCGGCGTATCGCGCACGCGAAGCGGTCCGAACTGCTCGTACAGCCCGACAGTCGCCTTGAATACGCCGCCGGCCTTGGCGATGTCCTCACCGAGAAACACGACGTCGGGATCGCGCGTCATTTCCTGGGCGATGCCGCGGATGACAGCGTCGCGATAGGTCAGTTCCGCCATGCAAAGCCTCCGTCGGCATAAACATCGGTCGTGAGGATATCGAGGGCCGGGGGCGGGGCCGCCTTGCACGCCTCGGTCGCCTCGTCCACTTCACGCTTCACGTCGGCATCGATGCCGAGAATCGTTTCCTCGGCCACGCCAAATTGTTTGAGCCGCTCGCGATAGATCTTGATGGGATCGCGCTCTTTCCACTTTTCCAATTCGCCTTCGGGCCGATACTTGGCCGGGTCCGCGCGCGAATGGCCGCTGTACCGATAGGTCAGACATTCGATCAACGAGGGTCCGTCACCGGCGCGGGCCTTGTCGTAAGCGGACATTGCGGTGCGGTAGACCGCGTCGGCATCATTGCCGTCGATGATGATGCGCGGCAGGCCGTAGGCCGCTGCGCGGTCGGCCGCCGGATGCGGGACCGCGGTGACGTCGCCGATCGGCGTATATTCCATGTAGAGATTGTTCTCGCACACGAAGACGACCGGCAGTTTCCAGACCGCGGCGAAATTCAGCGCTTCATGGAAGGCGCCGATATTGGTGGTGCCGTCGCCGAAGAAGCAGACCGAGACGTCCTTCTGGCCCTTGTATTGAGCGCGCCAAGCGGCGCCGCAGGCGATCGGTAGATGCGCGCCAATGATCGCGTAAGAGCCCATGACGCCGTGGTCGACCGAGGTCAGGTGCATCGAGCCGCCTTTGCCGCGCATCAACCCAATGTCGCGTTGCATCAGTTCGCCCAGCACCTTGGTCACCGACACGCCGCGCGCCAGTGTATGCGCATGGCCACGATAGGTGCAGAAGGAAAGGTCCCCCGGTTGCATGGCACCCGCAAAGCCAGCGGCAACCGCCTCCTGGCCGAGCGAAAGATGGCTGGTGCCTTTCACCAGGTTTTGCAGAAAAAGATCGTAAGCGCGCTGCTCGGCTTCGCGGATCACGACCTGTGTGCGATACAAGGCGAGCCGCTTTTCTTCTCCGATGTCGTCGTTGAGCGTTGCCGCCGTGGGTGCCCGATCCTCGATCTTGGCCATGAAATATCCTTTAGAAGCCCGCAAACGCCGCATGGGGCGGCGCAACTTAACGCCACTTGCAAAGCCGAGGCAACGGTCTGGGGCGCCCGGGCGGCGGCCATCTTTGCATGTGACGCTTGCGCTTGATGCAACAACTTAGCTAAGTGGCGCGGGCGGAGATTGCGATGGCCGAAGAGCAGGCAGAGGCGCACCAACTCATTCACCGCTTCCTGGGCGGCCCGCCGCTGGCGGTGATCGGTCGCTTGGTCCTGCTGTCGATTCTGGTGGGCGTGATCCTGGCGGCAATCGGCCTCGATCCGTGGAATATCATCGAATCGGTCCGCGCCCTGATCGTCCATATCTGGACGATGGGCTTCGACATCATACGTTGGCTCTGGCGCTATTTCCTGCTGGGGGCCGTGATCGTCGTGCCGATCTGGCTCCTGGTCCGGCTCGCCAAGGCGCCGCGCGGCGGCTGATCCGCCTCTAGCGGCAGTTCGCCTACCTCGCCCGGGCGCATACCCGAGCTTTTTGCCCGAGCCTTTTGCAGACTTGGTTCAGGCTCGAATTGCTGCTGCTCGGAGCTATCGTTTTTTGCGACTGCGACGAGCGACGCCCGAAATGACCTCAGTCGTCCGAACGCGGGCCCGACGGTGCATCGCTCTCGCCGCCCGGCGCCGCATGATCACGTGGGCCGCGATGGCGGCGGCGCCGGCGGTGGAGCGGAAAGCGGTCGGCGGAGCCGTCATAACCGTTTTGTCCGTTTGGGCCGCCTTGGCCGTTCGAACCATGCGGGGCGTTGCCGCCTTGCCCCGGTTGCGGCTGACCGCCAGTGATGAACGACGGCAGGCGCTCGACGTCTTCATCATTCCCCGGCTGCTGCTGCGGACGCGGCTGGCTGTGGTGCGGCTGCGCTTGCGGCTGGTGTTGCTCGCGCGGATAGAATGGTTGCGGTTCGCGCGGCGCGAACGGCTCGCCGCCCATTGAAGGCTGGTCGCCGTCGCCGTCGTCATATTCCTCGTCGGAAAGATTGCCGCGCTGTTCGCCCCCCTGCTGATAATAGGGTTGGCTCTGGCGAAACTGTTCCTGCGCCGCCGCGATCAGTCGGAAATAGTGTTCAGCGTGCTGATAATAATTCTCGGCCGCCACCGGGTCGCCGGAACTCTGCGCATCGCGTGCAAGCTGGAGATATTTTTCCGCGATGTGGGATGCCGTACCGCGGATTTTTACGTCCGGTCCGTTGGACTCATACATGCGCGACAACGGATTTTGGTGATGGCCACCTTTTCGGTTGCGACTGCGCATTCTCTTGTTCTGACCGTTTCTCATGATTTGCTTTCCCGCCAACCCCTTCGTTTGCGACAACACGGATGCTGCCGGCTCACTGAACAAGTCTTCACTGGACGAGTGTTCGCTGAACAAGTGTTCGCTGAACAAGCCTTCACTGAACAAGTCTTCACTGAACAAGCCTCACGGTTTCACGCCAATTCGACGTGCGAATCCGAGCCGTCTTCTTTGTTCATCGCTCTCGTGATGCCACGCCCAACGTCCAGACAATGCAGCCCTCACCGACGGTTTCGCCGCGGTGTGCGAACCCCTCATAGCGCGCGAATTTCACGCATTCGCGCAAAACCGATGAAACTTCTCGGTCTGAATCTGACGATCCCGTTTGCCGTCCGATCCGGCGTTTGCTGTTCCGGCTTTCGCTGTTCCGGCTTTCGTTTCACCTAGCCTGCGCTGCCAAACCTCTAAGAGCGGAGCTCCGGGCGTTCAAGGCTGCGCGGCACCATTGTCTCGGGCCGATTCCGTGCCCGCAAACTAGTCGGTTCCAGCCGATATTCCAAGTGCTTTTTTGCCGGGGTCCAATGCTTTGCATTCATGACCCTCTCCACGGCCGGTGCGTCACTTTTTTCTGGCGACGAGCGCGCGGGGCACACCCTGGAGATCTGTATGCGGACGCGATGGCGCAAGGCCTGCGTTCGAAAACAACGTGCCGACCGCGGCTGCTTGGCCGGCGCCCAGTTCAACGACCAGAACGCCTGCGGGTTTCAGCAGAGGCGGAATTGTCGCGGCGATGGCGCGATAATAGTCAAGCCCATCGACGCCGCCATCGAGCGCCGCCCGCGGATCGTAATCGCGTACGTCGGGGGCAAGCGCGGCAATGTCCTCCGATGCAATATAAGGCGGATTGACGACAATCAGATCAAATGAAGGGCGGAGTGCCGCGCCGAGGTCGCAGGCGACGAAGGCTGCCCGCACAAGCTGTAGACGTCGGGCATTGTCCTGCGCAACCCGTAGCGCGCCGAAACTTGTGTCGGTGCCGATGCCGAAGGCGTTCGGCAGTTCCGCGAGCAGCGCCAGAAGGATGGCGCCGGAACCGGTGCCAAGATCGGCGATCCGCAACGGCCGTGCGCGCGCGCCGACGGAATCGACCTCGGTCAGCGCCGCTTCCACAACCGTTTCCGTTTCCGGGCGTGGCACCAGTGTCGTAGGATCGATATGGAGCGTCAGGCTCCAGAATTCCCTGCTGCCGACAATGCGCGCGACCGGCTCATGGGCAAGCCGCCGCTCGGCAAGCATTGCGATTGCATCCCGCTCCTTGGCGTCAAGAATGCGTGTGCCGGCGGCCGCCAGACCGGCGTGATCCAGCGACAGGGCATGAGCAACAAGCACGCGCGCATCGAGTTCCGGCGTATCGATCCCGGCCGTGCGGAACTTCTCGACGAGGACACGACGCGCGGCGGCAACAGTGAGAGCTTTCGCTTCGTGCTGGGCGGGAGCGGTTACATCGCCGGTTGGCGTCATTGCACTTCCTCGGCGGCGAGCAGCGCTGCCTGATGCTCGGCGACCAATGCGTCGACGAGTTCGCCCAGCGCTTCGCCCTCCAGGATCTCCGGCAGCTTGTAGAGCGTCAGGTTGATGCGATGGTCTGACACGCGGCCCTGCGGAAAATTGTAGGTGCGGATGCGCTCGGAGCGATCGCCCGTACCGACCTGACCGCGGCGCTCGGCGGCGCGGGCGGCGTCCAGCTTCTGTCGCTCGAAATCATAGAGCCGCGTCCGCAGCACGGCCATGGCTTTTGCGCGATTGCGATGCTGCGAGCGGTCCTCCTGCATCATCACCACGATTCCGGTCGGAATATGAGTGATGCGCACCGCCGACTCGGTCTTGTTGACGTGCTGACCGCCGGCGCCGCCCGAGCGCAACGTGTCGATCCGGAGGTCGGTCTCGTTGATTGGAACATCGACGTCCTGCGCCTCGGGCAAAACCGCGACCGTTGCGGTGGAGGTGTGAATACGGCCGGAAGCCTCGGTGTCGGGCACGCGCTGCACGCGATGAACGCCCGATTCGTATTTGAGTTTGGCGAAGGCGCCACGGCCGCGGATTTCCGCGATGATTTCCTTATAGCCCCCCATCGAGCCTTCGCTCGCGGTCATGACTTCCACTTTCCATCCCTGCTTGGCGGCATAACGCTCGTACATGCGGAACAGATCGCCGGCGAACAGCGAGGCCTCGTCGCCGCCGGTCCCGGCGCGAATTTCGAGAATCACGTTGCGCTCGTCCATCGCGTCTTTCGGCAGCAGCGCGAGGCGCAGTTGGTGTTCCAGTGCGGCACGCCGCGCTTCGAGCTGCGGCCTTTCCGCCTCGGCGATGGAACGCATTTCGGGATCGGTCGCCGGATCGGCGAGCAGGCTGGTCACGCCTTCAAGCTCGTTCTGGGCGGCGCGATAGGTTTTCACGGCCTCCACCACAGGCGCGAGCTCGGCGAATTCGCGCGAAAGCTTCACGTAGGTCTCGGGCGGCACCGCAGCGGTGAGATCGCGTTCGAGCGCCGCATGGCGGGCGACAAGCGCCTTGAGTTTCTGATCGGGTAACATGGTCTCTGTGTCACAGTGCCGGGCATCACGCCCGAGGCCGGGCCGTACCCTGAACATTCGCAGGGCATCTACGTCTTTGTTTGTACGCTAAGTAGAAGACGTAGATCGCCGGGACAAGTCCGGCCGTGCTGATCTTCTGTTCTAAAGCTGAAGGCCGCCGTCGGCCGCGAATTTCTCCAGATGGGCGCGGATCGGCACGGCGCTCCGGGTTTTCTCGATCAGCGGGCAAAGGAATTCGGACGCCTGGCGGGCATCGAGATCCAGCAGCATGGCCTTTACCGGCCCGACGGCCGATGGCGCCAGCGATAGCGAGCGGTAGCCGAGCGCGGTCAGCGCCAGCGCGCCGATCGGCTGCGACGCCAGTTCGCCGCACACCGTCACCGGCTTGCCGTACGCGCGAGACTTGTCGGCGATGTCCTTGAGCGCGCGCAAGACCGGCGCCGACAACGGGTCGAAGCGGGTGGAGACACGCGGATTGCCGCGGTCGACCGCGTACAGGAACTGCACGAGATCGTTCGAGCCGACGGACAGGAAGTCGACCTGCTCGAGCAGCTCGTCGAGCTGATACAACAGCGACGGCACCTCGACCATGCTGCCGACTTCGACCGCATCGGGCAGCTTATGTCCGTGCCGGCGCAGGTGCGTCAGCTCGCGCTCTACCAGCTCCTTGGCCTGATCGAATTCGGCCACGGCTGCGATCATCGGGAACATGATCTTGAGCGACCGCCCCCCCGCAGCGCGCAGCAGCGCGCGCAACTGTGTGCGGAGCAGAGCCGGACGGTCGAGTCCGAGGCGGATCGCGCGCCAGCCCAGCGCCGGATTTTCCTCCTCGATATTGCGCATATAGGGCAGTACCTTGTCGCCGCCGATATCAAGCGTGCGGAAGGTCACCGGCTTGTCGTCGGCAGCATCGAGGACGGCGCGGTAAAGCGAATATTGCTCGCTCGACCGCGGGAAGTTCGGCGCGACCATGAATTGCAGTTCGGTGCGGAACAGGCCGATGCCTGCCGCGCCGGTATCGACGATATGCGGCAGGTCGACGCTCAAGCCCGCATTGATCAGGAGGGTCATTGCCTCGCCGTCCTTGGTGACACACGGCTGATCGCGCAATGCCTGATATTGTTGCTGCCGGCGCGCGCGCAGGCGTACGCGCTCGGCATAGGCCGCTTCCAGATCGGGCGGCGGCCGCAGATGCACGTCGCCCGCCGAGCCGTCGACGATGATCGCGTCGCCCGGATCGGCGATGCCGGTGGCGTTGTCGATCTCGCCGACCGCCGCGATCCCGAGTGCGCGGGCGACGATGGCGACATGCGATTGCGGCCCGCCTTCTTCGAGAATGAGTCCGCGCAGGCGCTTGCGGTCGTAATCGAGCAAAGCCGCCGGGCCCATGGAGCGGGCGACGAGGATGGCGTTCTCCGGCAAATTTTCGCGCGAGGGCGCGTGATCGCGCCCGGTCAGCTGACGCATCAGGCGGTTGGCGAGGTCATCGAGATCGTGCAGGCGCTCGCGCAAATACGGATCGGTCTGCCGCAGCATGCGCGCGCGGGTGTCCGACTGCACGCGCTCCACCGCTGCTTCCGCGGTCAGACCGGTCATGACCGCTTCTTCGAGCTTATGCAGCCAGCCGCTGTCATAGGCGAACATGCGATAGGCTTCGAGCACATCGCGATGTTCGCCGCCGTCCACGACGTCGCCGTGTTCCAATAGTTGATCGAGATCGGTGCGCAGCGCCTCGATCGCCGATTCCAAATGCTTCAATTCCTTGGGCACATCGTCGGCGATATAGTTGGTGACGACGACGCGCGGTTCATGCAGCACGACATGCCCGAGCGCGATGCCCTCGGATAACGCCATGCCCTTGAGATGCAGCGAGCGCCGCGCGGCCGGCTCGGCACCGGGAAGCGCCAACGCCGAGAGCTCGCCCGAAGCGATCATCTCCGCGAGCACCATCGCGGTCGTCTGCAGCGCCTCGACTTCTTCCTCCGAATAGGTGCGCTTGGCGCGGTTCTGCACCACCAGCACGCCGAGCGTGTTGCCGGCGCGCAGAATCGGCACACCGAGGAAGGAATGATAGATTTCTTCGCCAGTTTCCGGCCGGAAGGAGAAGGCCGGGTGCGCCTGGGCGTTGGAGAGGTTGATGGCAGTCGCTTGGCTTGCGACCAAGCCTACCAGGCCCTCGTCGGAACGAAGCACGGTGTGGTGCACGGCGTCGCGATTGAGCCCCTCGGTGGCGTAAAGCTCCAGCGTGCTGTCGACGCGCAGCACATAGACCGAGCAGACCTCCGCTACCATGTTGGCGGCGATCAGCACCACGATCTTGTCGAGGCGTTCCTGCGCGCTGACCGGCTCCGCCATGACTTCGCGGAGGCGCCGCAACAGCACGCGCGGACCGCCGAGCGAGCCACGCATGGCGTGAGGTCCCTCGGGCTTTCCCTTGGACCGGGGCGTCGCCCGCGTCGCACCGGCCGTAATCCGAAGAGGAATTCGCCCGGGACCAGGACCCGCAGCGATCACCCTGCAGCCTATATCGAATGCCGCATGCAAACCGCAAGCCAAAGACTGCGAGATGACGATGCGGATTTTGTGCGCCGCAGCGAGGCTTAGGTATCAGTCGCGCCGGTAACGGCCGAGCTGCGCGGCTAGGATCCGCGGTATCGCTTCGACGCCTGAAACGGCCCGTCGGTTCAGGCCGGCGTGCGACTCATGATGGCGATTGGTCGAGCCCATAGAGGGAATGGAGCGTCCGGACCGCGAGTTCGGTGAACGCCGCATCGATCAAAAGCGAAAATTTGATTTCCGAGGTGGTGATGGCACGAATGTTGACCGCGCGTTCGGCAAGTGCACGAAACGCCTGCGCGGCGACGCCGGCGTGACTGCGCATGCCGATCCCGATCACGGAAATTTTGGCGACGTCGGTAGCGCTGTCCAGGCGCTTATAGCCGATCGCCGGCTTGGCCTTGGTCACGACGTCGAGCGCGCGCTGATAATCCGCGGCGGGCACCGTAAACGTCAGGTCGGTCGTCTTGCCGTCCGCGGACACGTTTTGCACGATCATGTCGACGTTGATGTTGGCATCCGCGAGCGGAATGAAAATCGCCGCGGCGACGCCGGGCTTATCCTCCACTTGGCGGACAGAGATTTGCGCCTCGTCACGGGAGAAGGCGATACCGGTGACAGTTTGTTGTTCCATGATCTCGTCCTCGTCGCAAATCAGGGTGCCCGGCGGCGTGCTATGCGGATCGATATCCTCGGGCCGATCGAAGCTCGAGCGCACGAAAATGCGCACGCGGTGCATCATGCCGAGCTCGACCGAGCGCACCTGCATGACCTTGGCGCCGAGCGAAGCCAGCTCCAGCATCTCCTCGAACGCGATTTTATCGAGCCGCCGTGCGCGGGGCACGACACGCGGATCGGAAGTGTAGACGCCATCGACGTCGGTATAGATATCGCAGCGATCGGCCTGGATCGCCGCCGCCACCGCCACCGCGGAGGTGTCGGACCCGCCGCGGCCGAGCGTGGTGATTCGCCCAGTCTCCCTGTGCACACCCTGGAAGCCGGCAATGACCGCCACCTCTTTGCGCTCGGCGAAACGCTTAGTGATTTCGGCGCCGTTGATCTCGAGAATGCGCGCCGAAGCGTGCGCATCGGAGGTAAGGATCGGCAGCTGCCAGCCCTGCCAGGAGCGGGCGTTGATGTCCATGTCCTGCAATGTGATCGCAAGCAGGCCGGACGTGATTTGCTCGCCGGTTGCGACCACGGCATCATATTCGCGCGCGTCGAAGATTTGGCGGGTTTTCAGTGCGGCCTCGCACCAAGCCACGAGCTGATTGGTGGTCCCGGACATCGCCGACACGACCACCGCCACGTCGTGACCGGCATCGACCTCGCGCTTGACATGGCGGGCGACGTTGCGGATGCGATCGATGTCGGCGACCGACGTGCCGCCGAATTTCATTACCAGACGGGCCATGACAAGGGTCTGAGCTCTCACCGGCACAGCGCCGCAGCCTGGACTTGCCCTGCCGGCGCAGAAATGGCGCGTATGAATACCGGCGCGATGCGCGGCCTGCAACACCGGCGCGGGATACCAATGGGGATGCAGATAAAGGCGCCCCCGGGGCGCCTGCACAGGCCGGCACATCGCTGCCCGCCGTCAATCGCAAATGGCTAAGGGGCTAATGCTGGCTATTCGCCCGGCTGATCGCGACGGTATTTCGCCTTCACACGAACCGGCAGCACGGTCTCTTGCCACCCGTTCGCGATCCCCGTCATGCTAGACCAGAACGCGATCCACAATAGGATAGGCATCGCTTTCTCCCTGGTGGATCGAACCCAATGACCAACGTTTCAGGTTCGACGTAGTTCCTTCTATGGGCGTTGAGGCATAGATGAGCGTGGAAAAAATAGGCGTTATCGGCGGCGGCCTGATGGGTCATGGCATTGCTTATCTTCTCGCCGCCGCGGGTCATGAGGTAGCGGTGTTCGACCCCGCGGCAGAGATCCGCGCGACGCTGCCGGGCCGGTTGCAAGCGGTCGCCGATTTGTTCGGCGATGATCCTGCGCTGCCGCAAAGGATTTCCGTGCACGAGCAGCTTGGCGCAGCGGTTGCGGGTGCGAGCTTCGTGTTCGAAGCGGCACCGGAAAAGCTCGCACTCAAGCAAGAAATTTTTGCGGACCTGGAAAAGCTGGTCGCGCCGGATGCGATCCTGGCCAGCAATTCATCGGCCATCCCGACCACCCAGATCGGACTCTATCTTAAACATCGCGAGCGCGTCGTCGGTACGCATTTTTGGAATCCGCCGCATCTCGTCCCCTTGGTCGAAGTGATCGAGAACGAAAAAACGAGCGACGATGTCGTGCGCGCTACGATGGAGCTCCTGCGCGACGCCGGAAAGACACCGGTGCATGTACGCCGCGACGTGCCCGGCTTTGTCGGAAACCGGTTGCAGCACGCGCTTAAACGCGAAGCCATCGCGCTCGTTGCCGCCGGCGTCTGCGACGCTGAAACGATCGATATCGTGGTGAAGGAGGGGCCGGGCGCACGCATGGCCGTGCTCGGGCCGATGGAGCAATCCGATCTGGTTGGGCTCGACCTTACGCTCAACATTGCCGACGTGCTTTATGCGGATCTCGATCGCACTGCCGGTCCGCATCCGTTTCTGCGCCAGAAGGTAAGCGATGGAAAGCTCGGGATGAAAACCGGCGAGGGGTTTCGGCATTGGACGGCTGAAACGGCCGCCGCTGTCCGCGAGCGCCTCTCCCGCTTTCTGCTTCAGCAGGCAAAGGCGAGAAAGAAGCCTCTCACCTGAAGCGCGAGTGCCTGATAATTCTCACGAAGGCAGTAGGGGGAAATTTCGCATCATGCCAACAAGCCAAGATCGCATCCTCACGACCCATGTCGGCAGCCTCGTGCGTCCAGCGGAATTGAGCCGGTATATCGAGGCGATCGATAACGGCGTCAAAGTCGACCAAGCCGCATTCGATCGCTGCTTGTCCGCTTCCGTGGCGGAGGTCGTCAAGCGGCAGCAGCAGGCTGGCGTTGACATTGTCAGCGACGGGGAATTCGGCAAGTTCCGCAGCTGGTCCTTCTACGTGCTCGATCGCCTCGGCGGTATCGAAGAGCGCGAAATCGCGGCGGCGCGCGGCGCCGGCCGCGACCAGCTTATGTTTCCCGATTTCTACGCCGAATATTTCCCGACGCAGAAGCTGCCGAAGCGGGGTACCGTCGTCTGTGTCGGACCGGTTACCTATAAAGGCCATGCCGCGGTTCAAAAGGATATCGCGGTTTTCAAGGCCGGCCTCAAAGGCGCGGCGGTCGCCGACGCCTTCCTGCCGGTGGTGGCGCCGGCGAGCGCGGTGCCGCGTCATCAGAACGAATACTACAAGGACGACGAAGAATTTCTGTTCAAGCTCGCCGAGGCGTTGCGCCAAGAATACAAAGCGATTGTCGAGGCCGGGCTGATGGTTCAGATCGACGACGCATTCCTTCCATATATGTACGACGTGGCCTTTGCCGCCGATCAACTCGAGCAATACCGGAAATGGGCCGCGGTCCGCATCGAAGCCCTCAATCACGCCATCGAAGGATTGCCGGAAGAGCGAATCCGCTACCACATCTGCTGGGGCAGCTTTAACACGCCGCACGTCACCGATGTGCCGCTCAAGGACATCGTCGATCTCGTGCTCAGGGTGAAAGCCGGCGCCTATTGCATCGAGATGGGAAACCCGCGCCACGAACACGAATGGCGGGTCTGGGAAACGGTGAAATTGCCGCCGGGCCGCAAGCTCATTCCCGGCGTTATCAGCCACGCCACCAATGTCGTTGAGCATCCGGAGCTCGTGGCCGAACGATTGACGCGGGTTGCCCGCCTGCTCGGACGGGAAAACGTATTGGGCGGGACCGATTGCGGCTTCGCGCAGACGCCCCATGTGCGGCGGGTCCATCCGTCCATCATGTGGGCTAAACTGGAAGCGCTTGCCGAAGGCGCGCGGCTCGCATCGCGGGAATTGTGGGGCAGAAAAGCAGCCTGAGAGCTAACCTGGCTGCGGCGGCAAGATAGATCCCCGTGCGCAACCACGGTGTGTTTGCCGCTGAAGGGCGGCGCGCGCTTCATGCGCGGCATTTTTCAACGAAATTGCGTTGCACGCTAGCAGCTCACGTTCGGGGCGTTCCCGTTCGCAATGAAACGGTCAAGCGCGGCAAACGACGTGGCGCAATTTCTCCTAATAGGGCAGTCCTACGTAATTCTCTGCAAATACCGTTTGCGCTGCCTTCGAGCGGAACAGATAGTCGAGTTCGGCGAGCTGGATTTTCTGGTCGAAGCCGTTGTCCGAAATCCGGTGCAGCAGCATCGTCATCCACCAGGAGAAGCGCTCGGCCTTCCAGATGCGTGCCAGCGCACGGTCGGAGTAATGATCGAGGCCGGCGTCGGACTTTTCGGCGTAGTGCTCGATGAAAGCCTGCGACAGATAACGCACGTCGCTCGCCGCGAGATTGAGTCCTTTAGCGCCGGTCGGCGGCACGATGTGTGCGGCGTCGCCGGCGAGGAAAAGCCGGCCGAAACGCATCGGCTCGGCAACGAAACTGCGCAGGGGCGCAATGCTTTTTTCGATTGACGGACCGGTCACCAGTCGCTCGCGTGCTTCCTGGTCGAGCCGTGGCTTGAGTTCTTCCCAGAAACGCTCGTCCGGCCAGGACTCGATATCCTCGGCGAGGCTGCACTGAATGTAATAGCGGCTCCGTGTCGGCGAACGCATCGAGCAGAGCGCGAAGCCGAGTTCGTGGCGCACGTAAATCAGCTCGTCCGATACAGGCGGGGTGTCGGACAGGACGCCGAGCCAGCCAAGCGGATAAACTCGCTCATGCGCAGTAATCGCCGTCGGCGGCACAGTCTTGCGGCTGATGCCATGAAAGCCGTCACAGCCGGCAATAAAATCACAGGAAAGCTCTTGCGCCTTGCCGTCGGCGCGGAAGGTCACGCGCGGCTTCCCGCTAAAAATATCGTGCAGGGTCACATCGTAAGCCGCGTAAATCGTCGGTGCGCCAATGGCCGCGCGGCCGTCCATGAGGTCTTTGGTGATCTCGGTCTGCCCGTAGACCATCACGGCTTTGCCGGTCATCTCCTTGAACGAGATGCGGTGGCGCACGCCGTCGACGCAGATCTGCACGCCTTCGTGCACGAGGCCGTCGGCATGCATGCGCACGCCCACGCTCGCTTCATCGAGGAGATCGATAGTGACCTGTTCGATGACCCCGGCGCGGACGCGGCCAAGGACATATTCGCCGGTCTGACGTTCGAGAATGACGTTGTCGATACCGTGCCTGTGCAGCAACTGGCCGAGCAAGAGTCCCGCCGGGCCGGCTCCGATGATGGCTACCTGGGTGCGCGTCTGGCTTGGCATGCGTCCTCACAGCATCGGTTGAATGATTTAAAAGACTAGCAAAGATGCGAAGGCACGGGTTGATCGGCGTCAACCCCGATTCATTATGCGGCGGCGAGCAAATTCCCGATTTTGTGCCGGAGTGCATCAGGCGCGGCTAAGCTCGGTGGCCTCCATAGACGCGTGTTGCTCTGTTGTGTCTGACGTTCGCGAAATGGGGAATACTTCGGAGGTTGGCGGAGCGCGCTGCGAGAGCGCGAATACTTACCCAATGAGGCGAGTGGAATGGCACCCGCATGGAGTTCGCGCGCCGCTACGGTTGGCGACAGCGGGCACCCTCGCCGTTGGCGTAGCCGGCGCCGATACAGTGCGCCCCGCAATCGTATTCACTCGGCAATGTCCGCAGTGAACGGAATTTGCTCAAATCTGAAATAATCTTTTATCGGCCGTGCAATGGTTCTCCTGTCTTATCGCCCGACGGGCGCAGGGAAAGGGGTAAGCGTGATAGTGCCGGCATGGAACGCGAGGCCCGATCAAATCCGTCGGCATCAGTTGGCATAGCGTTGTCGCGCAGGCGCAGACATGAGCAGCGGGCCAAAACAACGCGCCTTGCCGTCGTGTTGTCGCTCTTTCTGGTGCTTCTTGCGGCCGCGTTATTGATCGGCGGCCGGACGACGATCGGCCCCATGCTGCATGCGGCGGCGCAGGCGCGTGAAGCGCACCGGGTGGGCGAGATCGTCTTTACCATGCCAGATGGCACATTCTGCCGTCGTCTGGCGTTCGACAACAAAACGGCGGAACTAACGGAAAGTACCGTCCTCCAATGTCCGGAGGCGAGACCACGCGAATCCGCCCGTGCCCCCGGCGGCTTTGCCTGGGGTGCGCACTAAATCATCGCGCCCAGATCGTGCGTTTTGGCCGCGGGACACCGCCAAATACGGCTCTTTAGTCGCCTTTCCCCGGACGAATGTTTTCGGAAAATTGGTTTTCAGTTTTCGCATCATGCTCTAGGTTACGCTCGCGGGCGGTCAAACCCGTGCGGAACCCAAGAGGAAACAATAAAATGCTGCGTATGATTGGCGTCGCCTGCAGGGCGGTCCTGCCGACCGGACTTCTGCTCATCGGAATTGCTGCCGCGGGAATTGGCGGCGCTGCCGCTCAACAGGGCACGCCCGAAGCTCGTGAGGCTTGCACCCCGGATGCTATGCGGCTTTGTTCCGACTTCGTTCCTGATGCGGGGAAAGTGACCCGGTGCATGATGGCCAAGCGGGCGCAGTTGAGCCCGCAATGCCGCATGGCAATGAGCCATGGGAATCGGGGCTACGGGACGGCTCGCGGAGGATACCGGCATTACTACCGTCATTATACCCATGGTCGCTGCTACCACGGCCGTTGCTGATTTTTTCTTTTCGCGAGCCTTCTGTGCCATACGGTCCAGAGTTGCGGGTGCAGACCGGTGCGGGCGGCTCACGACGTGAACGCTGTCGTCTGAAAATGCCATTCTACATGCGCGCCAGGGTGGATCGCTGACGGCGCTCGGGCGGAGTTTGCAACGAGTCACTTGCAACGAGTCACTTGCAACGAGTCACCATGTGGGGCGCTATCAACCTCGGTAAGTCGGCGGCTTTAGCGGCAAGTGCGCGGCCTGCGGTTCGCTGGTCCGGTCTTGTCGCTGTGGCCGCGGGCGTGCTGATCGCAGCCTTTGTGCTGCCAAAAGTACAACCTAAGGCGCGACCGGTTGCGATGGATGAAGCGCCGGTGCTGGCGGCCGATGCTGCTCTCGGCGACGCGATGCGCACGGGCAATCGGACGGCCGCTCGGCGGCTCCTGGCACTGCAATTTGCCTTCGTCGATGCCGATGGAAAGATTCGTCCGCGTCGAGAATTTCTCGGCGATCTCAAAAGCGTTGCCGCCCGGTCGGCGGGCGATATCAAGGTGCGGAATTTCGGCCTGCTCGCGATCGTTACCGGGCAGCACAAAGCTCCGCACGATGCCGACGTTTTCTTCGTCGACATCTGGGTCAAGCAAAAAGGCGCCTGGCGGGCATTGCTGATGCAGGATGTGCCGATCAGCGCGGATGGGGAGCCGACCGCCGCGGCAAATGCCGTTCACGCCGCCGAACCGAAACCTTACGAGTGCGATAATCCGTGCAAGACGATCCGGTATCGCGTCCGCTCTCCGGCAGAACAGGGTGTCGTCAGCACCTATCAGACAATCATGAAAGCCATTGTCGCCCACGACGCCGGAGAATGGGCCAAGCACGTCGCTGACGAATTTGTGGCATATGCCAGCGGCCGAGCGCCGATCGCACGATCGACCCGAATGGCTTCCATCGAAGACCAGAGCCGTGACGACGCCGTCCGAGTCGGCGAGGTGCAGACCATGCGACTTGCGGTCTATGGTGACGGCGCCGTGATGGTCGCGACAGACGCCGATGATTCACATCCGGCCTATCGGGCGTCGCGGGTATTCGTGAAGCGCGACGGCCGCTGGTTGATGCTGATGAGCGCCTTCACCGACGTGAAATCGCAGTAGCAGCTTGGCGGATTCCGGCCCGGCGCGAGCAGGCACGCTGATCCGCGGCCGTCGTGGCCGCGAAATCTTTCCATACTCCGGTCTGCGGCGCCCGGCGGCTTTGCCGGGACGTGTTCAACACCGAGGATATCGCCGCCAGCGGCTATTTGTTCAGCTCTCCAGTCCCGTCGGCACGCTCTTGTTTTCGCTTTCGAGCTTCATGCCGGCGGCAAGCGCCATCGTTTCCGCCAGCGCCGCGAAATCTTTCTGCAGATATTCCTTGGGATTTTTCTGCAGCATGGCGGCGCCGAAATGTCCTTGAAGCACCTCGCGAGCGGCCGCCGTCACCGGCAGCGGAACATCCATCTCGCGGCCAAGCTCGAGCCCAAGATCGAGATCCTTGCGTAGCAATTCGGGCGTGAACGTCGTCGTCCAGTCGCAGTTGACCAAGGCCGGCGATTTGTAGCGCGTGAACATCGAGCCCATAACGCCGTTGTTGAGGAAGGCAAGGAACGCGTGCCGAGGCACGCCCATTTTGTTGGTCAGGAGCGTCATCTCTATGAGATTTTCGATGACGACGCCGAGCATGACGTTGTGCGCGATCTTGCACACACGCGCCAGCTCGCCGTCGCCGACATAGGAAACGCCCTGCGGGGCGATGACTTCAATCAGCGGCATCGCCTCTTTGCAGGCGGCCTCGGCGCCCGAGACGACGGCTGAAAGTTTACCGGCTTTGATGACCTTCGCGTTGCCGCTCACCGGCGCGGCAATAAAGTCGGAGCCGAGCTGTTCGAGCTTCTCGCGCACGGCGGCGGAATCCTCGACCGAGATGGTCGAGCAATCGACGACAACAGGCGGCAGCCTGCCGCCCTGGCTGGAAACGCCGTTTTTCCCGTACAGCACTTCCTGGACGTCTTTTCCGGTCGATACGATCGAAAACAGGACGTCGACATCTTTGAGTTCGAACAGGTGATCCACAACCTTGCCGCCGAGCTTGGCCAGGGGCTCGGCTTTGGCGCGCGTGCGGTTCCAGACCGTCACGTCATAGCCGGCCTTGATCAGCCGCTCGGCCATAGGAATGCCCATGCGTCCTGCGCCGATCCAGCCGATCTTTTGCTTTTGGTCCCTTCCCTTGGCCGCCATTGTAAGCTCCTTGCTGCCGATTTCGCGCGCTGTCTTATCACAGGACGGAAAGCCCTGTCCGCGCGCCGCGAGCAGCAGGGCCTGAGGTCCGGCGCGGCGGTCGCTTTTGCATATTCTTGACAGGGGTTTACCGCCCGGTCATAAGGACGCGGGCGCTGGTTCAGGCGAGCCGTTAAGGTTTGCCCGAAGGCGCTTTTAAGCCAGCAACTTAACAGCAATCGACTGGAAAAAGCCGGTCCGGCTGCATGCCGAGCATCGGAATCCGAACACGAGGACAAAAGGATGTTCGCGGTCTTCAAGACAGGTGGCAAGCAATACCGCGTTGCCGCCGAAGATGTACTCAAGGTCGACAAGGTCAAGGGCGAGCCCGGCGAGATTGTTGAATTCGGCGAGGTTCTGGTCGTCGGCGGAGAGAGCGTGACGCTCGGCTCGCCGGTGGTCGCCGGCGCAACGGTCGCCGCCGAAGTGCTCGACCAAGGGCGCGGCGGCAAGATCATCGCGTTCAAAAAGCGCCGGCGAAAGAATTCGCGCCGCAAGCGCGGTCATCGGCAGGAATTCACCTTGCTGCGGATCACCGAGATCCTCACCGACGGCAAGAAGCCGAGCAAGACGGCGCCGCCGCGGCCGAAACGCGCGCCGGCTCAGAAGTCCGAAGAGGCGTCCGAAGCTTCGGCGGCTGCGGGCGCGGGAGCCACGGAAAAGCCATCAACGGCCTCCGCCGAGAAGCGGGGCGGGGCCAAGGGCGAGGCAGCGAAGGCCGAAAGACCCGCGGCATAAGGCAAAAACGCGCTCAAAAAAGAAGTGAACGCGCGGTGATGCTTTTGTCACGAATCCGGTATAGGTAAGAGATACGAAAGGCTTGAGCGATGGCTCACAAGAAAGCAGGCGGATCTTCGCGCAACGGCCGTGACTTCTGGCGGCCAACGCTTGGGGATCAAGATTTTCGGCGGCGAACAAGTCGTGGCCGGCAATATCATCGCGCGCCAGCGCGGCACCAAATGGCATGCTGGGCGCAACGTCGGCCTTGGCCGGGACCACACGTTATTCGCGTTGATCAACGGTCGTGTCGAGTTCCAGACCAAAACCAAGGGCCGCGTATTCGTTTCGATACTTCCGATGACGGAGGCCGCGGCCCAGTAATACGGTGGATCATATGAGGTCCGCCGGCATCCAGTCGAACCGGCGGGCCCAGTGGGCTTCGAAAAGGGGGAGACCGGGATGCCGGCTCCCCCTTTCGGTTTCTTCGCAGGAGCCCTGAAATGACACTCTCGGACGATGTCGGCACGTCAACACAGCGAGAACGCAGTATTCCCGTCCTCGAGACCAAACGGCTGACGCTTCGCGCGCCGTGTCACGAGGACGTAAAGGCGATCGCGGTGCTCGCTAACGACCGCCGGATCGCAGAGAACACCACGCGTATTCCGCATCCCTACCGCGTTGCCGACGCCGAGCACTTCGTCGCCAACGTCAACCGTCATGACGGCGAAGCCTGCTTCGTCCTGATGCTGGACGGCACTTTGATCGGCGCCTGCGGGGTCGACCCCCGCGACGAGGGCGCGGAGCTCGGTTATTGGCTCGGCGCAGGTTATTGGGGCCATGGCTTCATGACCGAAGCGGCGCGCGCGGTCATCGACTACGCGTTCGGCGATCTCCGACACGAGGGGCTGCAATCGGGCGCCCGGGTGAGCAATCCGGCTTCGCGCCGCGTGCTCGAGAAATGTGCATTCCAATGGACGGGCGTGCGCCTGACCCGCATCCGCGCCATTCATTCCGCCGCGCCAGTCGATCGTTTTCGGCTCGACCGCGGATTATGGCTATCGCTCAAAGCCTGGGGCCGGGTCCGCCGGGTGGCGTAATGGCATCAGGGACCGGCCGCCTGCTGGGCCGCAAAGAACGGCGCGAGTTTGGCGACCAAGGCCGGCCCGAAATGCGCCTGCGGATTTGACGGCTGCGCCCGGTCCATCAATTCCCAGCCCTGGATCAGGACGCGGGCGTTGTCAAACGCGCGCTGCAAATCCCGTCCCGGCCGCACGCTTTGGCGAAAGAACGCGTCGCCGAAATAGGTCCAGTCACGCTCTGGCGCGCAGCCGAACGAGGTGCTTCTGGCGTCTGCGGCGGTAAGCACGATCGTGTTGTCGTTCGCCAGCGGCGGCACGAATGTGCCGGCATAGCAAGCTGACACGATGACGACGCGGTTCTTGATGCCTTCGCGGTCGAGCGCCGCGGCGACTTCTTGCGGCGTCAATTGGGTGACCACCTCGCTCGGCAGGCGGAGCCCGAAGCCAGTCGTCTCCCCGTGTGAAGTCATCAACAGCAGAAGGACATCGGTGTCCTTGTTCATCACTTCGCCAAGCGCGCGCACGGCGGCGGCGAAATTCCGTTGGTTGGCGAGCGGCAGGCTTTCGAGCGTCTCGCGATGATTGACGAGGCGCACTGCGTGACCGCGAATTGGCAGAACCGTGCCTATCGCGGCCAGTCCGCCATCGAGCTCTTTGAGAAAGACGTCCTGGTCCGCCCAGCCGGCGATGCCCAGGGCGTAGATGTTGGTCGCGCCCTTTGCCGGCGGAGTGAGGCTCGCGACCTCGGCCTGGAGAAGCGAACGCTGGGCCTGCTCGAAGCCCGGCGGGCCGCTCTCTTTATCCGCTGTCGCAAACTGCGCACGCAGCGATTCCCACAGATTGGCACTACGAATATCGAAATTGCGTGCAACAAAAACCGGGGCATGCGGCACGACAACGCTGACGGCAAGAAGCGCGGCCCATAGAGCCGCAGCGCGCCCGAGCGCGGCAAGCCGAGGTCGCGGAGCGAAGCTGCGCAACACCGCCACCATGGCCCCGATCCACCACAGCGACACCACGGCAAACGTCAGCAACGGCGCGGCACGCCCGTCGAAGGCGGCATTCGCCGCGGCAAGCGAAGGGACCAGCGCGAGCGCGAGCTTCGCTCCATTGGTGAGGAGTTCGGCAATAATGGAGAGGGTCAACATCGCCGACAGCGCCGTCGTCCGCAGACCGGCTGGTACGAACAGAGCCGCGACGGCAATTTCCAGCGCAATCCACGCAATGGCCGCGTTAAGCCCGTAGGGATTAAAGGCCCCGCCGGGCCCGGCTGCGGCAAATTGCACGGCAATACGGAGCGCAGTCAGAACGAATGCACAGACCAGGAGACCCCGCAGGCCGACGGGGCGCGGGTCGGGTGTCTTTCGCCAGATGGCGGCGCGGAATGCGACCTTGAGAACCTCCAACCCGCTATTCATTCCGCTGCTCAAATCGGCCAAGCTCGGCTGCCACCCTTACCTGATCGGCACTATATCAAGTTAGCTTCGACGCTGCCGCCCAGTGTGGCGTCGATTGCCGGGTGGATTTGCTGCCCTACGCTCGCTACGAGTATCCGTATGAAGTTCCTCGACGAGGCTAAGGTCTACATCCGCTCCGGCGACGGCGGCAACGGCTGCGTGTCGTTTCGGCGGGAGAAGTTCATTGAATTCGGCGGCCCCAATGGTGGAGACGGTGGCAAGGGCGGCGATGTGATTGCCGAGGCAGTCGAAGGCCTCAACACGCTCATTGACTATCGCTTCCAGCAGCATTTTTTCGCCAAGAATGGCGGCGGCGGCATGGGCAAAGATCGGCACGGCGCGAACGGCGCCGACGCCGTGCTCAAAGTGCCGGTGGGGACGCAGATCTACGAGGAGGACGGCGAGACGCTGCTCGCCGATCTCACTGAGCGCGGGCAGCGGGTCGTTCTCGCCCGCGGCGGCAATGGCGGTTTCGGCAACGCGCATTTCAAATCGTCCACCAACCGCGCGCCGCGCCGCGCCAATCCCGGTCAGCCCGGAGGGGAGCACACTCTTCGGCTGCGGCTCAAACTGATTGCCGATGCAGGCATTGTCGGTCTGCCCAACGCCGGCAAGTCGACATTTCTTGCCGCCGTGAGCGCGGCCAAGCCGAAAATTGCGGACTATCCGTTCACCACGCTCCAGCCGCAGCTTGGTGTCGTTGAGATCGACGCCCGCGAATTCGTGCTGGCCGATATTCCGGGACTGATCGAGGGCGCCCACCAGGGCGTAGGGCTCGGCGATCGATTTCTCGGTCACGTCGAGCGCTGCCGGGTCTTGCTGCATCTCATCGACGGGACCGGCGGCGATGCCGGTCTGGCATACAACACCGTGCGCGAGGAGCTTGCTGCCTATGGGCAAGGTCTGGCGGACAAAGCGGAAATTGTTGCCCTCAACAAAGCCGATGCGCTGACCCCCGATGAGATCAAGCAACAAGTGGAGACGTTGAAGCGTGCGGCGAAGAAAGAGCCCTTTGTCATCTCCGCCGTCAGCGGTGACGGCGTTCAGCAAGTTCTGCGCGCGCTCATGGCTGTTATCCAAGAGGCCCGCGGCAAGTCCGAGCCGACAACGGCAAACTTTGTCTGGCAGCCTTGAGCTTATGCGCCACGCGTGGCGTCATTTCGGCTTATTTGGATAAGCCCGATCCAATCGCTACATTAGCGCCATGTTTGGTCTGCCGCGGATACATCACCAGCCCAAAAACGTGCGGCTCGAAACGCTGGTGCGGCTGCGCTGGCTCGCGGTATTTGGGCAGTTCGCCGCCGTTCTGGTGGTGCATTTCGGCCTCGAATTCGACGTCCCGCTCTGGTCCTCTCTGGCGGTAATCGCTCTCGCCGCGCTGCTCAACATCGCGCTTCGCGTCGGCTTTCCGCACACCCAATGGCTTGAGCCCGAACGCGCCGCCTATCTCCTCGGCTTCGATATTGCCGAGCTTGCGGCGCTTCTTTACCTCACCGGCGGACTGGAGAATCCATTTTCCTTCCTGCTGCTTGGCCCGGTCTTGATTTCGGCGACGGCGCTGCCGCCGCGCATGACGCTGCTGCTCGGGGCTTTTGCCGTTCTGTGCGCGACGGTGCTGATCTTTTTTCACTATCCGCTTCCCTGGGAGAGCGGAGAGCAATTGCAGCTTCCGGAAACCTATGTCGTGGCGGTGTGGCTCTCGATACTGCTCGCGATCGGCTATATCGGCGTCTATACGTGGCAAGTGGCCGAGGAAGCCCGTCAGCTCTCGGACGCTCTGGCGGCGACAGAGCTGGTGCTCGCGCGCGAGCAGCATCTCTCTCAGCTCGACGGGCTGGCAGCCGCCGCGGCGCACGAGCTCGGCACGCCGTTGGCCACGATCACGGTCGTGGTGCGCGAGATCGAACGCGCTCTCGATCCGCAATCGCCTTATGCAGACGACGTCAAGTTGCTGCGCGAGCAGGCGCAGCGCTGCCGCGAGATTCTTGCCAAGATCACCGAGCTGCCGGCCGGCGAACCGTTCGATCGCGTGCCGCTGTCGGCATTGATCGAGGATGCCGTGGCCCCGCATCGGCATTTCGGCGTTTCGATCGAGGTGAAACTACCGTCCGACAAGGCGGACGAGCCGGTGGGTGCGCGCAATCCTGCGATCCGTTATGGCCTCGGCAATCTGATCGAGAACGCCGTCGATTTTGCCCATAAGCGCGTGGAAATCCTGGCGCAATGGACCGCCGCCGAGGTGCGTATCGCCATCAGCGACGACGGACCGGGTTTTGCGCCCGAAGTTTTGGATCGCATCGGGGCCCCTTACGTGACCCATCGGCGCGCTGGAACGCGTGAGCCGGGAGGTGAGGAGGACGAAGGCGGGTTCGGGCTTGGTCTCGGCTTCTTCATTGCAAAGACTTTGCTGGAGCGGTCCGGCGCCGCGCTTTCGCTGAAAAACCAGATGCCGCCGCTGCATGGGGCCACGGTAACCATCGTCTGGAATCGCGCAGATTTCGAACGGGCGGCCATCGCGCCCCCTCTTGAGCACACCGCGGCGGTCTCTTAATTAATGGGTGTCGTGGGGCGCGCGGCTTTCACAAAGCTGGGAGTAAAGTTGCCATGACCAATGCCCTGACAGATGCCGCAGAAACGGCGAAAACCAGCACCAAAGCCGCCGCTATGGTTCCCGGTGAGCGTTCGCTGCTGATCGTGGAAGACGACAAGTCCTTTCTTCAGCGCCTGGCGCGGGCAATGGAATCACGCGGATTTGTAGTGAGCACGGCGGAATCGGTCGCTGACGGCCTTTTGCAGGTCGAAAAGGCCGCGCCGGCCTTCGCCGTGGTCGACATGCGGCTCGGTGATGGCAACGGCCTTGACGTGATCTCCGCCATGAAGAGGCGGCGGCCGGAAGCGCGCGCCATCATCCTCACCGGCTATGGCAACATCGCCACGGCGGTTAACGCAGTCAAGCTTGGCGCCGTCGACTATCTCGCCAAACCGGTCGACGCCGACGACGTAGCGGCTGCGCTGTTGGCGCTCGACAACAGAAAGATCGAACCGCCTGAGAATCCCATGTCGGCGGACCGTGTCCGCTGGGAGCACATTCAGCGCATCTACGAATTGTGCGGTCGTAACGTTTCGGAAACCGCGCGTCGGCTCAATATGCATCGGCGCACTTTGCAGCGCATCCTCGCCAAACGCGCCCCGAAATAATCAGCAAACCACGTGCAACAAAAGTGCGGCCGTCGGCGTTTACCGACGGCTAACCGTGGCCGTATGAAGCACACCAAATAGCGTCGTAGCCGCCTTTGCGCATCAAGGTCGGTTTGGCGGTGCCGGCCTGGGGTCACAGCGTATTTGTCGGGATTTCACAGGGCGGTGCGGAGGAGTTTATGTCAGGACCGGCGAGGATGTATGGCGCGGAGTGGTACGCATCTGGAAGTGCCAAAGACCGAGCAACCAAGACCGCCGGCCGCGCGCGTTCTGGTGATCGATAGCGACAATCTCCACCGGATGATCATGTGCCGGGCGGCAGACAAAGCTGGCTATATTCCGGCCGGGGCCGCAAACGTCGCAGAGGCGACAAAGCTCGTGCGATCGGCCCAATTCGATTGCATCACGCTCGATCTTTCGCTCGGTCGGCAGGCGGTGGGCGATATGCTGCGGTGCCTGAGCGCGTTCGGTTGCGAGGCGCGGATATTTTTTATCGGCAATCACAATGCCGCCGAGGGCCGCGGGGCGGTACGCCTGGCAACTTTGCTTGATCTCAATGTCGGCGAACCGGTGGCGAAGCCGGTCGACGTTGGCATGCTGCGCTACGCACTGGAGCAGCTCAAAATTCAGGGCGCGCTCGAGCGCGGGCTGGCGGCGGTCGGCGTCTAGGGTGCAATCGTTTCAGATTGAATCGATTGGCGCTCTAAGTTTTTGGTGGAACATGATCTTTTCGGAAAACCGGCTTCCACCCCGGATCAAGTCCGGGGCAGGCTTTTTCCGGATCATGCTCTAACGGAAAGCCTGCGCTCCTATTCGGCGGCTTGTTCGATCTCGCGGCGCTGATCGTGGCTCGATGGCTTTGCAGCCATGCGCAGCGCCTGCAGTTCGATTTGTTGCCGTTGATAAAGACGGTACGCTTGATCCTTGCCGGAGAGATAGGGAGACGGCCAGACCTGCGCCTCATAGCCGTACTCGGCTGAAGCGACCAGAGTGAAATGCGGGTTGGTCAGATGCGGGCGCGCCAGCGCGCATAAGTCGGCGCGGCCGGCAGCGATGATCGTATTGATCTGGTCCGCTGTGGTGATCGCGCCGACCGCAATTGTGGGAATCCCGACGTCATTGCGGATCATCTCCGAGAACGGCGTTTGGAACATGCGGCCGTAGACCGGATTGGCCCAGCGCGACGTCATTCCCGCCGAGACATCGATGATGTCGGCGCCGTGATCCTTGAACATCGCCGCAACGCGCAGGCCATCTTCAGGCGTAATCCCGCCGGGTGTCCAGTCGGTGGCGGAGATGCGTACCGAGATCGGCTTATGTTTCGGCCAGTGCGCCCGCACCGCGTCGAAGACCTCGAGCGGGAAACGCATGCGGTTTTCCAGACTGCCGCCATATTCGTCGGTGCGCTGGTTGCTTAGCGGTGAGATGAATCCCGAGAGCAGATAGCCATGGCCGCAATGCACTTCGATCATGTCGAAGCCGGCACGCTCGGCGTTCACGGCCGCCCGCGCATAATCATCCCGCACGCGATCCATCCCGCCGCGCGTGATTTCGCACGGGACATGCATGAATTCATGGAATGCAAGCGGCGACGCGGCGACGATTTCCCAGTTTCCGTCCACAAGCGGATGGTCCATGCCTTCCCAGCCGCGCCGGGTCGATCCTTTCCGTCCGGCATGGCCGAGTTGCAAGCAGAACTTCGCGCGGCTCTCACGATGGATGAAGTCGCTGATGCGTTTCCAGGCGGCGACCTGCTCGTCGGTATAGATGCCCGGGCAGCCCGGTGTGATCCGCGCCGGCTCGGAAACAGCGGTCATCTCGGCGAAGACCAATCCTGCGCCTCCCATGCCGAAACGCCCGAGATGGACGAGATGGAAGTCGCCCGGTATTCCGCCGGGCTCGGCCGAATACATGTTCATCGGCGAGACGACGACGCGGTTCTGCACGACCATCTGCCCGATGCGAAACGGGGTGAACATCGGCGGCGGATTGTCCGCTGGCAGGTCGAAGCCCTGCTCACGGACTTTTCCGGCGAACCAGGATTGCACCTGGTCCACAAAACGTGGATCGCGCATGCGCAGGTTTTCGTAGGTGACCGCTTTCGCGCGCGACAGCATGCTGAAGCAGGCCTGGATCGGTTCCATGCCCCAATAGCGCGCCGGATTTTCGGTCCATAACGCGCTGACATTGGCGGCATATTGGGTCTTCTCGACGTCTTCCCGGCGCGTGCCTTGAAATCGCGTCAGCGCTTCAGCGACTGATTTCGCGCCGTCAAACGCCTTGTAAAGATTGATCGCGTCTTCCATCGCAAGCTTGGTGCCCGAGCCGATAGAAAAATGCGCCGTGTGCAGCGCATCGCCGAGGAGCACGATGTTTCTGTGGTACCAGTTCTCGTTGCGGACCACCGGGAATCGCCGCCAATAGGAGCGATTGCCCACCAGCCTGTGGCCCTTGAGCAGGTGCGCCCACATCTCCTCAAGATAGGCGATGGTTTGTTGCTCGCTCCACTTCCCGATCACCGGCTCGGCCTTGGCCCAGGTCGTGTCCGGCGCCTCGATGACCCAGGTGCACATATTCTGTTTGTACTGATAGGTGCACAGATCCCAGATGCCGAATTCGTTGGTCGTAAAATGGAAGGAAAAGGCCGGCGTCGGGGCGCTGGTGCCGAGCCAGATGAAATGATTGCGCCGCAGTTCGATCTCCGGCTGGAAATGCTCTTTGTAGCGTTCGCGGATAAAGCTGTTGATGCCGTCGGCGGCCACGATCAGATCGGCGTCCTTGAACTCCTCGAGATCGGCGATTTCGCGCGAGAAATGCAGCTTGACGCCGAGCTCGCGGCAGCGCGCGTGCAGGACCAGGAGCAGCGTGCGCCGCTCGGTGCCGCAGAAGCCGTGGCCCGTTGACCGCACCACCTCGCCGTGGAAGTGGAAGTCGATCTCGTCCCAATAGGAAAATTCGCGGGTGATCGCTGCGTAGGACGGCGCGTCGTAATCCATCAGATTATCGAGCGTCTCGTCCGAGAACACGACGCCGAAGCCGAATGTGTCGTCCGCCTTGTTGCGCTCGTAGACGGCGATCTCGTAATCCGGATATCGCTTCTTCATCAGCAGGGCAAAATAGAGCCCGCCGGGACCGCCGCCGATGATGACGATTTTCATGCGGCCGTCTCCTTCATCCGTTCGACCCGCGATATTTCTTTGCGGCCGACGCCATCGTATAGTCCGAGTACGCGGTCGAACCATGACGCGATCACGTCGGTATCTTCGAGCACTTTCGCCGAAGATGTGACACGCGCCCATTGCAAGAGCCCGAACAAAATATAGTCCGCGTAAGTCGGAGCGGCGCCGCCAAGAAAGGCCTTTTTTTCCAGCGCTTTGCGAGCTGGTTGCAGCTTGCGGCGGAAGGTCGACACCGCCTGCTCGCGACCGGCCGTCAGCTCTTCGAGCGATTTCTTCATCGCGCCTTCGATATGTCCGCGCAGATGTGCACCGTCGGCTTCATTTACGCAATCGAGCACGTCGCGCATCAAATAAGGAATCAGCGCCGGGACAAGCTCGCGGTCAGTCCATACGTTGAAGACGTGGGTGAGCGTTTCCCCGGTCTCTCCGCCAAACAACGAAGGGCGGTCCGGAAATTCCTTTTCCAGATAAAGCGCGATCGCCCAAGAGTCGGCGATCACCCGGCCGTCATGTTTGAGGATCGGGACCTTGTCCTGGCCGCTGAAGCCAATCGTCGCTTTGTCGCTGACAGCAACGGGATGCGCGGCGAAGGGGAGGCCCTTGTGATGCAGTGCCAAGCGGGTCCGCCAGGAATAGGTGCTGAAGCGGCAATCGTCACGGCCGCCAAGTTCCCATAATTCGAGCATATCAACTCCGGTAAAGTATCAATGACTTTACGTCGCACATTCAATGAGTCAAGATGAGCGCGTAGGAGCGAAAAATGAAGCCATCGACGGTCAAACGACCGACGCTCGACTTCCCCTCTGAGGAAGCTGAAGCTCCGCCGCTGGCGCGGAGCGAGCGCGAAAGAGCATTCTTTGAATTTGAGCAGGCGCTGATCTGCGCCTCCGAGGCATTCTATCGCTTCGCCGGCGCTGCGCTGGGGCCGACAGGCAGACAACACAATCTCACCGGCGAGGAGAACGTTATTTTCCAGCAACTGATGTTCACGTCGAAGCCGCGCAGTGTCAGCGATCTCAGCCGCTTCAGCAATCGTGACGACATTGCCAACATCCAATACAGCTTGCGCAAGCTCGCGGCCGCCGGATTGATCGAGAAAGTGCCGGGCAGCACCAATCGCGATACCCGCTACCGGCCGACGGCCGCCGGGAAGGAGCTGACGGAAGCGTTGGTGGCGACGCGGCGCGAACGGCTCATCGCGCCAAGCGTCAATATCACCGACATCGAGAAGCAGCTGAAGGCCGCAACAACGGCGATGTCGCTGCTGACCGGGTTATACGATCACGTGTCACGCGTGCTGGCGGGCGATTGAGGGGGCCAAGGCCGGCAGCTGATCGTCGTTGGGGGACGTCGATGGCGGTTTTCGATCCTGCCTATTTCCGCGCCCAAGGGTGGTGGCGCGATGAGACGCTCAGTGATTGGCTCGGCCGGTGTGCTGCCGCTGCGCCCGAGCGCAACGCCGTCATCGCCGCCGAGCGAACGCTGACATACGCGGCATTGATGGCGGAGGTGCAGAGCTTCGCAGTCGGTCTCGCCGATGCCGGCATTCGTCGCGGCGACGTCGTTGTGGTGCATCTGCCGAACTTGCCCGAATTCCTGATCGCTTGGCTCGCCATCAGCGCCCTGGGCGCCATTATGCAAACAGTACACACACCCTACGGCGTTCGTGAGCTCGAACATCTCATTGCCCATGGCGGTGGCAAAGCGGCAATCGCGCTGGCCCAGGCCAAGGACCGTTCGCCCGCCGGCGACATCGTCGCGCTGCGCAAACGTATTCCCGCCTTGCAGCTCGTCGTCGCCGTCGGCGGCGACGTGCCGGGCAGTGTCAATTTTTCGGCGCTGCTCGAGCGGGGCCGCGGCAAGCCGCCTGCCGCGCGGGCAAATGCCGGCGACCCGTTTTTGCTGCTCTACACGTCGGGGACGACCTCGTCGCCTAAGGCCGTGTCCGTTACCTGCAATCATTTCTTGAGCAACGCGCGTATGTGCGCGGCGGAATTCGGATTGAAGGCCGACGACCGTATCCTGTGTCTCGCGCCTTACACCCACCTTTATGGTCTTTATGCCCTGGAGCTCGGCTTCGCAGTCGGTGCCACCGCATGTTTGCTCGACCTTTTCACGCCCGCCGGATTTGCTGAAACGCTCAAGCGGACAAAACCCACCGTCCTGATTGCCGGGCCGGCGCATATCGCCCCCTGCCTGCAACAAAAACTATTCACCGACGTGGACTTCTCCGCATTGCGTTTTGCGGTGCTCTCCGGGTCGACGGTGCCGGCAACGCTTTCAGCCGCTTTCGAGGATCTGCTGCCGAACGGCCGGGTCGTGCAGGCCTGGGGAATGACGGAGCTGCAGTTCGGCGCCTGCAGCCGGCCTTCCGATCCGCGCGGCGTGCGTTTCGAAACGATCGGCCGCGCGACGCCAGGCACCGAGCTTCGCGTGACCGACAGCGAGGATCGCGTGCTGCCCCGAGGCGAGGTCGGCGAGCTCCACGTGCGCGGTTGTTCCTTGTTCTCCGGCTATGTGCGAAACCCCGAGGCCAACCGCGCCGCATTCACCGCCGATGGTTGGCTGCGCACCGGCGACCTCGCCAGCATGGATGAGGAAGGCAATGTGCTGCTGCGCGGCCGGACCAAGGAACTGATCAACCGCGGCGGCGTGAAATTCAACCCGATCGACATGGAGATTGCGATCGCCGGCCATCCCGCGGTCGCGCAGGTTGCGATCGCGCCGATTCCCGACGATCTGCTAGGCGAGCGCGCATCGTGCTTTGTGGTCCTCAAGAACGGTGCCTCGCTGAGTTTTGAGGAGCTCAAGGCGTTTTTGACCGCGCGCAAGTTCGCCAAGTTCACTTGGCCGGAGCAGTTGGCGATCGTCCCGGATATGCCGGTCACGCCGACCCGCAAGGTGATCAAGGCGGAATTGGTTGATCGATATCTCAAGGCGGCAAGCGCCATGGAGCAGCGGGAGCGACAGTGACATGAACATTCCGCTGCCCATGCCGGAATCGCGTGCTCACATTGCGCGGATACAGAGCGAACGAAAGAAGAAGGCCTTCGCCCTTGCCAAGACCGTGCCCTGGTATCGCGATAAGCTCGCCGGTATCGACGCGGACGCGCTCGACGACCCGGCGGAGTGGCAGAGGATTCCCATCCTCGACAAGGATACGCTGCGTAAGCTTTCCCACGCCGAACTGCTCGAGGCGTTCTGCGCCGTTCCCGGCGACCAGATTGTCGAATATTGGCGTTCCGGCGGCTCAACGGGCCAGCCGGTCTTCTATCCGCGCACCGCGGAGGATCTGCTTTATGGCGAACTGTCGTGGGGCCGCTCATTTCCGTGCATCGGCATCGGACCCGGCGACCTCTGTCACATCTCCTTCCCCCTCGGCGTGCATCCGGCCGGCCAGGTCTGGGCGCGCAGCGCGAAGATGTTCGGGGTCGGAATGGTTTGGGTCGGAGCGGGCAATTCCTATCCGTCCGCCGCGCAACTCGAACTGATCCAGACGCTGCGGCCGACGGTGTTTATCGGCATGAGCAGCTTTGCGCTTCATCTAGCCAATCTCGCTGAGGCCAAGGGCATCGATCTCGCGGCTGGTTCCGTACGCAAACTTGTCTGCTCGGCGGAAACGCTCTCGGCCGCCAAGCGCGAAAAGCTTTCCCGGCTTTGGGGCGCCGAGGTGTTCGACGTCTTCGGTATGAGCGAAGCAGGCTTGATGGGCGCGGAGAATTCCGCGCATGACGGCATCCACATCTGGACCGACATGTATTTCATCGAGGTGGTCGACCCCGAGACCGGCCGTGCCGTGCCCGAGGGCGAAGTTGGCACTCTTTGCGTCACGCCGTTGTGGACCAATCACGCGACGCCGTTTCTGCGCTGGAATTCGGGCGATCTGGTCAGCATTGCTTCGCGCTCGGCCGGCAGCGGCCGTTTCGCGGAGCTTTTTCCCGTCATCAAGCACGCCAACCGGACCACGGGATTCTTCAAGGTCCGCGGCGTCAACGTCAATCACGCGGAATTCGAGGACATGATGTTTCGCAATGCGGATGTCCTCGACTTTCAAGCCGTGCTCGAAACCGAGGCCAAAACCGACCGGGAGAGCTTGCGCGTGCTAATCGAGATCAAGGTCGAGTGCCAGCCGCAGACTGTTTGCGCAGCGGTTGCCGAGACGGTGAAAAAGACTTTCGAGATTTCTCCGTCGGTGCAGGTGCTCGAGCGCGGCAGTCTTGCGGCGGAATTCGAGCGCAGCCTCAAGGCGCCGCGCTTTGTCGACCGGAGGCAATAGTCTTTGGAACCATTGGTCTGCAGCGGAACCGGCATCTGGGTCGTCATTGCGAGGAGCATAGCGGCGAAACAGTCTGGATTTGGATTGCTTCGCTCCGCGCGCAATGACGGAGTTACTTCGATTCCGCTTCGTAGACGCCGGTCCAATCCGGCGACGGCGGTTGGGCGCGATAAACCTCGATCCGCTCTGCGTACATTTCATAAAGTCCGTCGACGCCGAAACCGTTGGCGAGCTTGCGGCACCGCTCGATCAAAGCCAGCGCTTCATCCCAGCGCTGTTTGCGGTAGGCCGCGAGCATTTGACCGTTCAAATCGCATAATTCTCTGCTGCGCGGGTCCTCGGCCACTTCCGCCCGTCCGAGCACGGTGAACACCACCTCCGGCTGCTTCTTGCCCTTCACCTGGATGATGTCGATTTCCATGGTGGCGAACTTCGCCTTCGCCCGTTCCGCGGTGCGCGCGCCAATCACCAGAGACAGGCGATAGTCCTTGGTCCGGGATTCGAGCCGTGAAGCGAGGTTGACGGTGTCGCCCAGCACCGAATAGTTGAAACGAAAGTCCGATCCCATATTGCCGACCACGCACGGCCCGCTGTTGAGTCCGATGCCAATGCGCAGCGGCATGTAGAGTCCGCCCGAAGCCTCGGCCTCGCGCTTGAGTTCGCCGTTGAGCATTTCGGCCCGCGCGAGCATCTCCAGCGCTGCATCGCAGGCATTAGCCTCGTGCTCATCATCGTCGACCGGCGCGTTCCAGAACGCCATGATCGCGTCGCCGATATATTTGTCGATCGTTCCCTTGCGCTCGATGATGGCGTTGGTCAGCGGGGTAAGGAAACGGTTCATCAGATGGGTGAGGCCTTGCGGGTCGTCCTTGTAATGTTCGGAGATGGTGGTGAAGCCGCGCACGTCGGAAAACAGGATAGTCATGCGGCGTTCCTCGCCGCCGAGTACGAGCTTTTCGGGCGAGCGCGCGAGTTGCTCGACAAGCGGCGGCGACAGGTAAAAGCCGAACGCTGAACGAATCTGCTGGCGCTGTTGCTGCTCGCGGAAATAATTGACGAAGGTGAGCACCAGATAGATGAGCCAGCAGGATATCAGTGGATAGGTAAAGTCGATCAAGAGATGGTGGGCCAGGAAGAAGTACCACGACATCCCGATCAGACCGGCGATCAGGATGGCGCCGAGCGCGACCACGATGGCCGCTGGGAGCATGGGGGCGGCGATGATGATGGCGAGGCCTAACACCACGGCTGCGATGATCTCGCCTCCAAGAGCATAGCCGGGGGAAGCCAACAGCGATTTGGTCAATACATTTTCGAGAATTTGGGCGTGCACCTCGACGCCGGGCATCGCCGGTTCGACCGGCGTTGTTTTGATGTCGAGAAGACCGGTTGCCGAGGTGCCGATGAGGACAAGCCGGTTGCGGAAGCGGTCTGCCGGCACGCGGCCGTTGAGCACGTCGGCGGCCGAGACGAAGCGGGCCGGATCGCGTTTGTTGAAATACACCCAGAATTGGCCGTGGCCATCGGTTGGCACTTCGAGGCCGGGAACCGCCACTGTGCGCACCCCCGCTTGATCCGTGCGAACAAGGATCGCGCTGGCGCGGCCGACAATGCGGAGCATTTCCATCGTCAGGGAAGGCACCAGCCAGTCTTGCGCTTCCATGACCACGGGTACCCGGCGGACGATGCCATCGCGCTCCGGCTTGATGGAGAATAGCCCGCGACCGGCGGCGGCCTGCTCGATCGGTGGAATATTGCGCAGCAGGCCGGGAAACGTCGCCAGAAGTGCGCGCGGATCGGGACCGCGGATGGCGAATCCGGTCTGCAACACCGCCTCGGCATCGTCGCGCGGCGCCGGCGCCTCGGCACCGGCTTGCCCGACCACAATCCCGCCGGCCTTTTTGATCGCGTCGGCGAAAACGGTATCGTTGCTCGGAAGGGCGGCAAGCTTTTCGCGTGTCTCGGCGTCGAGGCCGCGGAAACTTCCCGCGGCGACGGCCGGCGACAGACGATCTGGCTCGGCGAACACGATGTCGAACCCGACGGCAACGGCGCCATACCCGCGCAGCCGGGTGACGAGATCAGCGACCACCGTGCGCGGCCACGGCCATTGCCCGATCTCCTTGAGGCTTGCCTCGTCGATGTCGGCGATGACAACGGGCCGCGCGGTCTGCTGCCGCGGCTTCAAGACCTGAAACAGATCAAATGCGCGCAGCCGCAATTCTTCGATCGGCGGCGGGTCGGCAATGCGCAAAGGCACGAGCGCGAACAGCAGTAATAGGCACACCGCCCTTGCGACCCCGAACTGCCGCGCCCAGCGGGCAATGCGTTTCATGCTGCCGATCCCTTGCGCTTGTTAGCGGCCGCGGTCGGGTAACTATAGCAATTTGTCAGGAAGCGGTCCCCCGTTGGGTGGGATCGGGGCGAGGATCTACTTTTCCCGGAATGCCCGCTTGAGCTGGTCCTGCAGCGGTTTGACCAGATAGGAGAGCATGGTGCGATTGCCGGTTTGAATGAAGGCCTCGACCGGCATGCCCGGAGTGAGCTTCACGTCGCCGAGCTTTGCGATCTCCTCGGCCGTCATCGAGATGCGAACGAGATAATAGCTCTGCCCGGTGCGCTGGTCGGTGGAAGTGTCGGCCCCAATGCGGACGACCGTGCCGTTGAGCTCAGGCGTCGTTCGCATGTTGAAGGCGGAGAAACGAAGAACGACCGGCTGACCAAATTGGACCTGATCGATATCCTTGGGCTCGACCTTGGCTTCGACCAGGAGCGTATCCGCCTGGGGTACGATCAGCATCACGGGATCGCCGGCGGTAATGACGCCGCCGACGGTATTTGCCGTCGATTGGAAGACCAGGCCATCCTGCGGCGCGCGCAGATCGGTACGCCTGAGCTGATCTTCGGCGGTTACTTTGCGTTCGACATATTCGCCGATCTTGCCGTCGGTTTCGCGCAGCTCCTTGGCCACCTCGCTGGTGAATTGCTGATCGACCTGCAGGATTTGCAGCTCGGTTTCGACGATCTTGCCCTTAGCCTCGGCCACGGCTGCAATGAGCTGTCCATGCTCGCCCTGCAGGCGCGCCTCCTCGCGTTCCAGGGACGTGAGTCGGTTGATCTGAACCAGGTTCTTCGCCCACAGATCACGGACGCCTTGAAGCTCCTGGCCGATGATCGTCATTTCCCTGCCTTTGGCCTCCTGCTGGGCCGTCAGTCCGGTGATTTGCTCCTCCAATTGCTTGACGCGCTGTTGCAGCTGATCCTTCTGCCCAAGCCGCGCGTTGCGCCGCAATTCGAACAGCTTGCGCTCGCTGGCAAGCGCCTCCTGGACGTCCGCGTCGTCCGCCTTGTCCGCGAGTTGCTTTGGAATGGCGAAGCTGTCCGCGCCATCCCGCTCGGCGCTCAAACGCGCCTTGCGCGCGTAGAGTTCGGTAAGACCTTTGGTGATGATCGCCAAGTTGGCGCGGGTCACCGTTTCGTCGAGGCGTATGAGAATGTCGCCGGCTTTCACCCGGTCGCCATCACGTACGCGCACTTCGCCGACGACCCCGCCGGTTGGGTGCTGCACCTTTTTGACATTGGAGTCGACGACCAGCGAACCTTGGGCGATCAGCGCGCCGGCGATCTCGGCCGTAGAGGCCCAACCGCCAAGGCCGACAGCGAGGAATGCGACGACGGCGCAGCCGACAATGATGTGGCGGCGGATGGATACGCGCGCACTGAAGACCGGATCGTCGCTCATCCTGCGCTTCCTTCTCCGGGCACCACTTTCAAGGCGCGCTGCGGCGCGCCTTGCGGCTGCGTCACACGGGTAAGGATCTCCTCTTTCGGTCCGAACTGCTGCTGGCGGCCTTTGGCCATGACCAAAATATAATCGACGCCGGCGATGGCGCTCGGGCGATGCGCGACCACCACGACGATGGCGCCCCGCGCGCGCAAGCCGAGAATAGCACGTGTCAGCGCTTCATCGCCTTCCGCATCAAGGTTGGAGTTGGGTTCGTCAAGCACGACCAGGAACGGATCGCGATAAAGCGCGCGGGCTAGCGCGATCCGTTGCGCCTGACCGGCGGATAATGCGCTGCCGCGCTCGCCTACTTTTGTTTCATAGCCGTCAGGCAGATTGACGATAAGATTATGAACGCCCGCCGCTTGTGCAGCCGCCAGCACCGCCTCCGGGTGCGGTGGATCCTCGAAGCGGGCGATATTCTGCGCCACGTTACCGGGGAATAATTCCACATCCTGCGGCAGATAGCCGATGTGGCGGCCGAGTGCCTCCGGCGACCATTGGTCAAGCGTGGCACCGTCGAGGCGGATGGTACCACGCACAGGTGCCCAGACGCCGACCAGCATGCGAGCCAGGGACGATTTTCCCGATGCCGTCGGGCCGATGACGCCAAGGGCCTTGCCGCTCGCGAGGGTAAAGTTCACATCCTGGCAGACGATCTTTTGCTCACCCGGCGGACAGACCGCCGCATTCTGCACAACCAACGTCGTCGACGGCGCCTGTAGCGGCATCGGCTCGGTGCGCGGCGGGAGCTGTCCAAGCAAGCGGGACAAACGTTCCCAACCCTGCCGCGCGCCGACGAAGCCGCGCCAATTGGCGATCGCGAGATCGACCGGCGCGAGCGCGCGGCCACCTAAAATGGAGCCGGCGATGATGATGCCCGGCGTCGATTCCTGATGGATCACAAGCCAGGCGCCAACCGCCAGGAGGGACGATTGCAGCAGCAGCCGCAAGACCCTGGAGGCGGCGCCGAGGCCGCCGACGACGTCACTGGCTTGCCCGGTCGCCGCTATGTAGCTGCGATTGAGATCGCGCCAGCGCCGGGCGATGCGCCCGACCATGCCCATGGCGGTCATCGCCTCGGCGTTGCGCCGGCTGGATTCCAGAAGCGCATTGCGCGCCACCGCGAACTGCGAGGCGTTGCGTGTCGGCGATCGTGTCCGCACTTCTGTGGCGACGGTGAGGGCAATAAGGATGACGGCGCCGCCGAGCGCAGTCAGCCCGATATACGGATGAAACAAAAAACAGATGGCGAGATATATCGGCAACCACGGCAAATCGAAAAAGGCCGATGGCCCGGCGCCCGACAGGAAACCGCGAACGGCGTCGAGATCGCGGATCGGCTGCGAGCCGTCGCCTTTGCCGCCGATTTTGAGTGGCAGCCTGACGATGGCGTCGTAGACGCGCATGCTCATCGCCTCATCCAGGCTGTCGCCGATGCGCACCAGGATGCGGCTACGGATCGCGTCTATAAAACCTTGCGCGGCATAAAGCCCTGCCGTCAGGATCAAAAGCGCGACCAAGGTCGGTATGCTGCGGCTCGGCAGCACCCGGTCGTAGACCTCCAGCATGAACAGCGAGCCGGTGAGCATCAAAATATTGCTCATGCCGCTGAACAGGCCGATGGCGAGAAAGGCTCGGCGACAGGCGCGCAGGGCCGCGGCGAGTTCTGAACTCACCGGCGGTTGCCGCAGAGGCCGGGTCAGTTGGATCATCGAGAGGCGCCTACCACCGTCCCGAGCGTCATAGCACGATCGAGCCTAACAATTGCTGATTATGGGCAAATTGATGATAGCGTAGTTTAAGGCCGGGTTGGCGCGCAGTTTCCACCCGCCGCCTTTGGCAAACCCGGGCGGGGCGCGAAAACGGATGCGCGGACCGGTGGCAGTCCGGAACTCATTCCTAAATGTCGCCGACTTGCCACCGGTGCGATCCGTGAAGCGGTCCGGCGAGGCCGGACCGAACAAACGCGCGCACGACAATGTTCGCGGCCTGCGCGTGCAGGCCGGCGCCCACCAATCTACAAAAGCGTTGCTAAGAAAAATCAGGAACGGGAATCGAGCGAGAGCCCGATACTGAACGCCTTTTGCCGCGTTGCGCCTTCTGTCCTTTTCAACTTTTTGGCAATTCTCGCCGCAGCGGTTTTCTTTTTTGCCAATGACTTCAATTCTCGAACTTCGGTTGCCGTCCAGGCGCGCCGCTTCTTTGACTTCTTAGCCATAAATCCTCCCTTTCAAGAAAGGCAAACGATATCCCTTAGCGGGGGCGGAAGAAAACACAACAGACAGGGTGACGTCATAAGATCGTAGCGTTGTCCACGACGCGCCGCACATAGCGCAACGCAAGTTAATGAGTGGTGTTGTTAGATCGTTCTTTAGCAACCTACGACGCTTTACGCAAATCTAACTTTGCGTCACGGGATAAGCTTTGTTGGTGCGGGTCCGCAGTCTTCACGTCGCACGACGGGCACGGGCTATGTCGGCGCCGCCCCAGCGGCTTGCACCAGAAACGAGCGGCTTTCGACATGATTAGGACCTATTGATCGGCTGAAACTCGCCCGGCAAGAGAAGTTGCACGCGATTCTGGGGGGGCGATGAGCAAATTTCAACGTTTGACAGCGGCGCGGTGGGTGAAGCTGTCGTGGCTGACGGTGCTCCTGCTTGCGTTGACGTTTGGTCAGCGCGCCGCTCAAGCCGCAGAGATGCGTTTTGCGCTGGTGATCGGTAACGATGAATATAGATCGGTCAAACTCGCGACGCCCGCCAATGACGCCGGCCTAGTGGCCAATGCACTCACTGCTGCCGGTTTCACGGTGACGGGAGCGCGCAATCTCGATCAGGCAACGCTACGCGAGTCGTTTCGCGAATTTCTCGGGCAGGTAGCGGCCGCAGGTCCAGACGCGGTCGCGGTCGTTTATCTCGCCGGCTTCGGCGTGCAATTTGCCGGCGAAAATTACTACGTGCCGGTCGATGCCGATCTGGCGCGGGACGTCGACGTGCCGCTGCAAGCGGTGCGAATTTCCGATTTTGCCCAGCCGCTTGCGTCACTGCCGGCGCGCGTGAAAATCGTCATTGTTGACGCAGCCCGGCAAAACCCTTTCGCCGGCGGCGGCGATCCCTTGGCCAGCGGTTTGGCGCTTGTCGATCCCGCCGCCGGCATGGCGATCGCGTACAACGCCGCGCCGGGCACGATCGGGCCCGAGGAGCCCGGTCCCTATGGCGCTTATGCGACGGCCCTCACGGAGATGATCGCGGCCGGCGGACTTTCCTTGGACGACGTGTTTGCGCGCGTACGGTTGCGTGTGAGCGAAGTTACCAATGGCGGCGAGGTGCCCTGGTATGCATCGCAGATCAACGCCCCGTTCTTTTTCACCGAACGCGCGGCGGATGCCCCGCCGTCGCCGAGTGCGATGCCCGTTATGGACCTGCGCGACAAACCGATGCGCAGTTATTCGAGCATCGAGGACGCCTATGCTGCGGCGCTCGCGCTCGACACGATCGAGGGCTACGGGCAATTTTTGGCGCTCTATCCGAGAAGCCGCTACGCGCGACGCGTCGCGGCCATGATCGCCGTTCGCCGCGAAGAAATCATTTGGCGGCATTGCGTGTTTGACAACACGCCGCCGGCTTATTGGTCGTATCTGCGCCGCTATCCGAATGGCCCGCATGTGTGGGACGCGCGGCGCCGGCTGGCCATGATTGGCGCTCAACTTGAAGGCCCGCCCGATTTCGCATTGGTCGATTTCGGTGTTCCACCGCCGCCGCGGGAGGAATTGGATTTTGTTGATCGCCCGGTCGTGATGTTTTGGGGTTCCGACTACGAACCGCCGCCGCCGCCGGCGGCGATCTTCCTGCCGCCGCGGCCGCGCGAATTCGTCGTATTACCGCCGCCGCCGCCACCCCGCGAGCGTTATTTCCTGCCGACGCCGGAGGCCGCGGTCGTTCCCGTTTTCGTCAAACCGCCACGCACCGTGGCGATACAGCCCGCGCCGGCTGGAACAGCACCGGGCCATATTCCCGTGGCCTTGCCGGCGGCCGTCTCTCACGGCGGCGCTCCCGGCGCCCCCGGCCCCCATCCTGGGGCTCCCGGATTGCATCCCGGCGGTACTGTGCCCTCGGCCCTTCCAGGCCATCCGGTTGGACCGCCGCCGCCTGCCCCCCCGCCATCGAGTGCGGCCGTAAGACCTGTGCCGTTGCCGGCTCCGCCGGCGTCCTCGGGGCCTGCTCCGGCAACGATAAAACCCGGAACGCCACCGCCTCCTCCGGGTTCGGCTCCGGTGCCCGCGACAATCAAACCCGCGGCTCCCCCGCCACCTCCGCATCCTGCGGCGCCGGCTCCGGCGACGATCAAACCGGCGGCTCCGCCGCCGCCACCGCCACATCCTACCGCGCCAGCCCCGGCGACGGTCAAACCGGCGGCGCCTCCGCCACCCGCACCGCCACCCCCGCATCCTGCGGCGCCGGCGGCGGCCAAACCGCCACCGCCACCGCCGGCGGCTAGGACAGGCTGCCCGCCGGGCAAGACACTTGTCCAGGCAAACGGCCAGCCGACGTGCAAATAAGAGCCCGCGCGCCTGCGGTTGTTCGGGCCGCCCTCTGCGGCTGGAGACAATGAATAACGGGGCCTTGCGGCCCCGTTATTTGCTCCCTAGTTTCTGCTCACGGATGCCGGCAATGGAACATGGTCATGGAGGAACTCAAGCTCGTCGCGCTGGACAAGGATGACATCGAGGTCATGTCCGCGCATGTGCAGGATGCGCTGGTCAAAGTCGGCGACATCTTCTGGCGTCCGCGCGAGCATCGTTTCGTCATGGCGCTCAATCGCTTCGACTGGATGAACGCCGTTGACGGCGACGGGCTCAAAAGCAAATCGCCGGACTACCGGCGGTGCCGGACGGCATTGCGGTTCGAGCGCGTCGTCTCCTGCCGGTGTCGCGGTCTTGATCAGAGCGGAAAGGACGCGGTGCTTAATCTTCTCGCCGTCGAATTTGCCGAACGCGATGCTCCAGCCGGCACGATAACCATGACTTTTTCAGGTGGCGGCGCAATTCGTCTCGAAGTCGAGTGCCTGGAGGCGGAACTCATCGATCTCGGCGAGGTTTTTGCGACGATGGCTTGCCCGGACCACTTTGCCGCCGATACGAAGGCCGGGTAACGCTGTCGCATATTCCGCATAAGCGGAATCCACGCGGCCTTTCTGTCTCAAGAAAGTTGACGCCAGAAATTGACACCGCCGTGTTCGTCGGCCGACGTACGAAGTCAGCTACGCCGTTCGCGGACGCTCTTGGCGCGGAACGGCAAAAAGCTTCATCAACGCCACGATAATCGCCAGCGTCGCCGTATAGACGATGACCTGCATCGCCGTCGGCTGATCCACATAGCCGATCAGTGTATGCAGCGCACGCCCAAGGAAGCTGCCATCGCGCAAGATCCAGGACGTATCCCACACCGTCTGGTCGAGTGCAGTGAGGATGTCGGCCTGTTCCAAGAAGGCAATCGCCTGTGCCGCCATGCCTGCCGCTAGCAAAGCAATCAGCGTGCTGGTGACGGCAAACAGGTAACGGGTCGGAATGGTCACCAGACCGAGATAGGTCAACAAACAGACCAGCGCGCCGAGAACAAGGCCGACAATTCCGCCGACCAGCATCCCGCTGCTGGCACCGCCTTCGGCCGCGGCCACGCCATAGAGGAACAGCACAACTTCCGAGCCCTCGCGCAACACGGCGATCATCACCACGGCGGCGAGCGCGGCAAGCGATTTCGATCCCTCTACCACGGCCTCGCCGGCGGCACGCATCTCAGCCGCGAGCTCGCGGCCGTGCCGCGCCATCCACACATTGTGCCAGCCGAGCATCACTACCGCGAACCCGAGAATACTGGCGTTGAACAATTCCTGACCGCTGCCATGGAAGAGCTGGGATATTCCGCTGGTGAACAGCGCGACTACGCAGGCCCCGAGCACCCCGGCGGCTACGCCACCGGCCACCCAACGCCCGCGCCCCGCGACGCCGGCTGTGACCGCCATGACGATGCCGATGATAAGGCCGGCCTCGAATACCTCACGAAAGACGATGATCAGCGAGGGAAGCACGGTTACCTCACGCCACGGCCATCGCTGCACGACGGCTGCTGCGATCACGTTTCATGGTACGACCAGAAATCATGGCACGACCAAAAAGCCCTGCGTCGCGCGGTGAAAGTCGTCGAAGAAATTATAGCGGCCGGGCTCGAGCGGCCTTACACGGAGCACGGCCTCGCGGCCCGGTGGGATTACTTTCTCCACATGCAAGGCGTCGCTTTCGAATTCCGCCGCGATGGCATCAAGGTTCTTGACCGACAGCGCAATCGGCTTTCCGGCCGGGGCGTGCACTTCCGCGGGCTCGAACTGATGATCCTTGATTGTAATCGTGATGGTCACCAGTTCATCCGCGCGCACGGTGCTTGCGTTCGAGATGAAAAGAAACGCGAGCGCCACCAAACCGAATGTTGCACCCGCATTTCTTGTCATGGCCGGCAGGGCTTTTTCGCCGCTTTCAAGTAAGCCTGGAATATACAAGGAATTGGTGAACAGAGCTCCCTTTGTCAATGAGAAAGCAAAGCGCCGCCGTAAGATTAGAATTGTTATAATAAAAGAGAACTGGTACGCGTCGCCCGTGCCGCGAAGACGTTCGATTGGCTGCTGCGCTAGAAGCTTGTGCGCGGCGTCAGATCCGAGGCGTTGCGAGTAAAGGCACCCGCGTATCAGCTAGCCCGCGCAAGGCGACACATGGCCATCCGACTCGACACACGCGCCACCGATTTTGCCGAAAGATTCCACGCTTTCCTCGATACCAAACGCGAGGTGGCGGCCGACGTCGAGGCGGCGGCCAGAACTATCGTTGCGGACGTAGCCGCCCGCGGCGATCAGGCGCTGTACGACTACACGCGAAAGTTCGATCAGTTCGACCTGGAGCGTGCCGGCCTGCGCGTGACCAAACAGGAGATCGTCGCTGCTTGCGCGGACTGCGAGCGCCGCACGCTCGACGCGCTGTCTTTCGCGCGCGAGCGGATCGAGCGATTTCACCGCCGGCAGATACCGCGCGACGATCGTTTCACCGACGCTCTGGGCGTCGAACTCGGCGTGCGCTGGACGGCGATCGAGGCGGTGGGCCTTTACGTACCGGGCGGAACCGCCGCTTATCCATCATCGGTTCTGATGAATGCCGTGCCGGCAAAAGTCGCCGGTGTGCCGCGCGTTGTGATGGTTGTACCGGCGCCCGGCGGCGCGTTGCCGCCGCTGGTGCTGGCTGCGGCGAAACTTGCTGGTGTCGACGAGATCTATCGCGTGGGCGGCGCGCAGGCGGTTGCAGCACTCGCATACGGCACCGCGACCATCGCTCCGGTGGCAAAGATTGTCGGGCCCGGCAACGCCTATGTCGCTGCAGCCAAACGCATCGTGTTCGGCAAGGTCGGGATCGATATGATCGCCGGCCCTTCCGAAGTGCTGATCCTCGCCGACTCCACCGGCAACGCCGACTGGATCGCTGCCGATCTGTTGGCGCAAGCCGAGCATGATGCCGGCGCGCAGGGGATTCTCATCACCGACGACGCAGGTCTGGCCGCCGCGGTGGAGCGGTCGATCGAGGGGCAGATGGCGCGATTGCCGCGAAGAGAGATCGCTGCCGCTTCATGGCGCGACTTCGGCGCAATTATTTTGGTGCGAAGCCTTGAGGAATCGCTTCCGCTGGTCGATGCGATCGCCCCCGAACATCTCGAGATCGCCGCCGCGGATGCCGAGCTGCTGGCCGCCTCCATCCGCAATGCCGGCGCGATCTTCATCGGGGCGTACACGCCCGAGGCGATCGGCGACTATGTTGGCGGTTCAAACCACGTGTTGCCGACGGCGCGTTCGGCGCGTTTTTCTTCCGGGCTCGGCGTACTCGATTTCATGAAGCGCACTTCGATCCTCAAATGCGGGCCGGAGCAGTTGCGCGCGCTTGCGGATGCGGCAATCACCCTCGGCGACGCCGAAGGTCTCGACGCTCATGCCCGCTCCGTCGCCATCCGGCTCAATCGCTGATGGCGCGCACAGGTCCCGACAAAAGCGATACCGGTCGCTTGGTGGCGGTGACGCTCGACGAGTCCTCCATCGGCCGTTCTAGTCCCGATGTCGAGCACGAGCGGGCGGTCGCGATCTATGATCTGATTGAGGAGAACGCGTTTCGTCCGGTCGGTCATGAAGACGGCCCCTACGCGCTGAACCTCCGCATCGATGGAAACCGTCTCGTCTTCGATATTCGGCTGTCCGACGGGACGCCGGTGATCGCCCATCTTCTCTCGCTGGCGCCGTTCAGCCGCATCGTGAAGGATTATTTCACAGTCTGCGACAGCTACTACGCGGCCATCCGCGGCTCGACGCCGGACCGCATCGAAGCGCTTGATATGGCACGTCGGTCGTTGCACGACGAAGGCTCGCATATCCTCATGGAGAGGCTCAGCCGCAAGGTCGAGCTCGATTTCGATACCGCACGCCGGCTGTTTACGCTGGTCACGGTGCTGCACTGGAAGGGGTAAGGGGCGGCAATGTCGGCGTCCGCGACGCAGCCGCTCGCGATTCTGTTCGCCTGCGGGCTCAATTCGGTGCGCTCGCCGATCGCTGCCGGACTTTTTTCGCGGCTGTTCGGCCGCGCGATCTATGTCGGTTCGGCCGGCGTCCGCAAAGGCGAGCTTGATCCATTCGCCGTCGCCGTCATGGCGGAGATCGGTGTCGATATTTCGCGGCACCGGCCGATCACTTTTGAGGAACTCGACGAATTGGAGGGTCTCAACTTTGACCTGATCGTTACGCTTTCGCCGGAGGCTCATCATCGAGCCCTCGAACTCACTCGGACCAGCGCGGTCGATGTGGAATATTGGCCCACCGTCGATCCGACCGACGCAGAAGGCAGTCGCGAGCAGCGGCTCGACGCCTATCGCGCCGTTCGTGACCAGCTGTTGAACAGGATACGCGCGCGCTTTGCCCGCCGCCGGCCCGGCAACGAGTGACGCCGCAAAATGGGTTATTCCAATCGGCGCCGCGTGCCGGTCCCGCCAGCGTATTTTGAGCCGCGCTTGTGCCGGAAGGGGGTGGGAGAGCGTGCGCACGCCAGTTGTGGAGCGGCCCGTCATCCGCTACGTTCCGCGCCGATTTGAGCCGTGATGTCTGGGTACGGGTACATCACGACTCCCTATCAACTAGCCCGGGTAGCGAATGGCGAAGGAAGAATTGCTGGAGTTTCCCGGTGTCGTAACGGAATTGCTTCCGAACGCCACTTTCCGCGTCAAACTTGAGAATGAGCACGAGATCATCGCGCATACCGCCGGCCGCATGCGCAAAAACCGTATCCGCGTCCTCGCGGGCGACAAGGTGCTGGTAGAGATGACGCCTTACGACTTGACCAAGGGCAGGATCACCTACCGGTTCAAATGATCGGGCGGCCCAAATTCGTTCTCGCCTCAGGCTCGCCGCGCCGGCTTGCGCTCATCAACCAAGCCGGCATCGAACCCGACGCGCTGCGTCCGGCCGACATCGACGAAACGCCGAAGCGGGGCGAACTGCCGCGCGCTTGCGCCACCCGGCTCGCACGCAGCAAAGCGGAGGCGGCGCTCGCCATGCTCCGCCTCGACGAAGAGCTAAAAGGCTCTTTCATTCTTGCTGCCGACACCGTGGTGGCTGTCGGCCGCCGGATCCTGCCAAAGGCGGAACTGCTCGACGAGGCAGCGCAGTGCTTGCGGCTTCTCTCCGGCCGCAACCACCGCGTCCACACGGCCATCTGTCTGGTGACGCCGAAGGAAACCTTCCGCCAGCGTCATGTCGAAACGCGCGTGCGTTTCAAACGTCTGTCGGAGCAGGATATCGAAGCTTACCTTGCCTCCGGCGAATGGCGCGGCAAGGCCGGCGGCTACGCGGCGCAGGGCATCGCGGGAACGTTCATCGTGAAAATCGTCGGGTCCTATTCCAGCATCGTCGGTCTGCCGCTGTACGAGAGCATGACGCTCTTGGGCGGCGAGGGTTATCCGATCCATTTCGGCTGGCTCAACGTGGTCTAGACATCTTGTGCCGCGAAGGCCGCCCGAAAAAGTTCGGCCCCAGCGCGGGATGTATTTGGCTGCGGGGGTTCGCATCCCATATATTTACGCATGCCTGGAACGTTTCGCCGCCGTTGTCCGATTTGCGGAAAGCCCGCAATAGAGGGGTCACGACCGTTTTGCTCGCGCCGCTGCGCCGATGTCGATCTCAACCGCTGGCTTTCCGGCGTCTATGCCATACCGGTGACGGAAGACGAAGAAGAGGACGAACGCCGCGACGAGGGTTCGGTTGAGCCGCATTGACCCGTCTTCGGAACCGCTCCGTCCCGCCATTCTGGACAGCCGGGAATCGAGCATTTATAACCGCGGCGCTCGCGCAGACCTGTTTACCGGGCTCGTAAGCCGGGAGCATGGGCCCAGGTAGCTCAGTTGGTAGAGCACTGCACTGAAAATGCAGGTGTCGGTGGTTCGATTCCGCCCCTGGGCACCAACACTTTCCTATCTCATTGATTTACGTTCGTTTTTCGATATTTTGTCCCACTCGCGTAAAAAGTGGGACACGCGACACCCGATCCATTCGGCCAAAATTCAACCGATTGAAGTCTTTGCAACATGCAGACGCCATCTGTTTGGGATTTCACGCTAGGTGTTGCCGTTGCAATTTTTGTTCTGGCGTTGCTCGACGTTTTCTTAAGTGACAGCCAGAAAAAATGGTTGGACGACCGCACTCTTCATGCGTGGCACTGGCTCGCCGAAGCGAAACGGAAGTCACTGTTGAATTGGCTTCAGCGGCACCGTCAGTCCATTGCCTGGACCGGGGTTGTATTAGTAAGCGTCTATATGACGTGGGCATTTGAAAAGGCATTAGCACCACTTTCTCAAGTAATTACCATTGCGCTTTGCATTTTTGCGGTCGGTTTGTTCTTCGGTCTGAAGATAATTCAATTCACGCTCAGCGCCGCGTCATTGTTTCGAGCCGTTATCCGCGCCACGATTATCGTTGTGGCCACCTTAGCGCCAGCCGTGATTTTCTTCACCCTAGTTTCCACTTTTAAAGGTGGCCTTATCGGCTTGGCCAAAGAATTTGCGGCCGGCGTGGCTGCCCACACGGTCACCCTTGGGCTAGCGTTATTCGCTCTTTTCTACCTTTGGGCGCTAATTCTGTGCGTCCATTTGACGGTCATCGCGGTGATTTTTTGGGCTGTCGTGGCCTTACCGCTGCTGGTGATTTATCTCCTTACCGTCGTGCTATTTTGTTGTGAATTTATCGTTCGCCGCATCGCGGAGTATCCCAAAGGTCCCATATTTGTTGGAAGCGCACTGCTCGGCGCGGTCGCTGGCGTTCTCCGAGCCATGTCCGCTGGGCATTAATTGGGGTTACGCCAAGTCCAAACCCAAATCACTCACACCCTTCTGGGAAACCCGGTTTCTAAAACCATGACTGACATTTCGACTGCGAAGGCACCCGACAAGGCCGCTGACTTGTGTTGGATTTGCAATCACGACGAAGCAAATTCCGGTGAGCACAAAACAAAGCGAAGCGACCTGCTCGCCGTGCTGGGAAAACCCACACAAGAAGAGCCTTTTTACTACAGCGACCTAGAGCGCCTAAATCGCCCAGTTGGAAGTCTGGACGCAAAAATTCTAAAAGCGCCAATTCGAATATGCGCCGAATGCAACACCACGCGAACGCAGCCTCATGATCGAGCGTGGGAGCACATGTCCAATTGGCTCAGAGAGCGCCAACCACCGCTCAAAGTCGGCGGCCTAAGCGCGGCAACAGAATTTTTGCACACAACACCCGAAAAGAGATGAGGAATGTCCATCTCTACTTTTTGAAGCTATTTGGTTGCATGATTTGTGAAGCCAAGGCCAATGGTTACGACATACCAATTGATATTGCCCCGTTCTCGACTGCCATCATGTCTGGCCGCCCTCATTCCGAAGTCTATCTGCAATTTGGCAAGTACTATGACGGTGTTGGCCGATCAAATCTAAAATGCTGGACGACCAAATGGGGCGTTCTCGCCGGCTGGCTCTATAAACTCGAACCGATTGCGGTAAGCGTCATGTTCGCGCAGGCGGACGGGTGGAACCCTGTTCCCGCATATGGCGTCCGCTCACCGGCTCAAACCGATTTCGGATCGCGGACTTTCAATACAAAAAACGCGCGGCTAGGTACGGCGCCCCGAAGGCCGCGGTGGCTGTGCCGGGGCATTCCTGATTTCCAGCATGTGCATGGCGCTCTCGGCCAATCGCCTTTGGTCGGCCTTGGCGGTGTACTTCTCGGCTTCCTTGATCGTATCCCAACCAAAGATCGCCATGAGTTGATGCGCGGTCGCCCCGTTGTTTGCGGCAATGGTCGCACCTGCCTTGCGCAGGCCGTGGGCTGAACAGTGGTAAAGTTCGGCTTGGTTGCACCAATCCCGAAACTTATTGCCGAATGATCCATCGGTGAACGGCCGACCCCAATCATTCACAAGGAACGTCAAGTCGCCGCAAGGCGTGGCGTCGATTGTTTGTTGCAACACCGGCAATATAGGCAGTGTAAGCCTATGAGGCTTGCGGTTGCGGCCCTTGTGCTGCGTGAACGTTAGCTTGCCGTTACGGGCATGTTGCTTGCCGAACCGGATAATGTCCGAACGCCGTTGCCCGGTGTAGAGCAACAGCGCGAGCGCGAGTCGGGCCTTTGTCCCAATGGGGTGACGTTCTTCGAATTGCTGCACCTCCTCTGGGGTCCATGTGCGGAAGCCTTCGGAGCCGGATTTGAAGTAGGCGACTTCACGCGCCGGATTGAAGGGCGCATGTCCCTTTGCGACGCCCCACTTGAGTACCTGCCGTATGGCTTTTACGCGGCCATTAGCGGCTTCCGGCGTCGATAGCTTCCGGTCACGCAATACTTCGACGGCGTTGGCAGTCATCTTTGCGAGCGGAAAATCACGAAAGGACCTTTCCGACTTTGGAGCGATAGGCTCGTCGAAAGTCCCTTCGAGAATTTGTCGGCGAACGTGCTGCGTGCGTCTATCGAGGCGCTTGTACTCGGCACATTCGAAAAAGTATTTCACGCAGAGCCAGCGCCATGTGCCGGACAGAGCCGCGCGCGAACGGTCACTTGTCTTAAATTCTATGCCCTTCGCCGCCTCGTATGATGCCATAAACTCCGGTGTCCATGGCGCACCCGCGCAGGCGGACCTTAGGGCGGCCTTTGGCGCGGTAGTAGACACGGAGATTGCCGTGGCGGTCACGGTCCTCGACACAACCGGCGGGCAGTCTACGGGGCATGGAGGGCGAGGCTAAACTGCTCATAGGGATGCCGTCCACTCCTCATCGGAGCTTTGGTTTTCATCCGGGAGAGAATTGAGAAACTCGTCTAATCTCTCGACAGTGAATATGAGGCGGCCGTCGAGCACCTTAGGCGGGGCAAGACGACCCGAATGGCGCAGTTGGTCAAATTTGGACGGGCTTACGCCAATGTAGGCGGCGGCCTCTACTCGGGAGAGTCCTCTACGCAGCATCGGGCGTATCGCCGTAAGGCGTCGCTCGCCTTGGGCAAGAGGGTGGGGCATAACTAGTGTTTGCCTCTCCCAATGCCAATATTTCTGATTAGACCGCGGGCACCCTTTGTCGGGTCATCCGTGAACCCGGAGAAAATCGCCCAAGAAATATCGATGCTCACCCTCCACGGGGGAACAGGATATTGTCTCCTGCTCGCCGCTATCTCGGACATTTGGGGACATTTCGGACATTTGTCCTGTTCTGTCGGCTGTCCTACTCGGGACGGAGGGCCGGACATTTTCGGACACGGACATCCCCCCTCTATAGGGGATGTCGTGTCTTGTCCGTCCGTCCGTTCCGGGGGCGGCGGCCTACGGCGTCGCGCAGTGCGGTACACCGAGCGATGGTTCATCTGCGATAGATCCATTGGCGGCCGGCTACCTCGCAGCCGCAGAACTCGCCAGGAAGGTCTTTGAGCGCTCGGTCGAATGCTCTTCGCTTGGCGCTGCCGGTACCGTCTTTGCGCTCGACGTCGGTGGCACCGCGTTCTGCGACGACGTACCGCTTGGTGAAGTCTGCCTCGACCTTCTCGGTGGTGACTGCTTCTACCGTATGTCCGCCTGCGATCTGAATGGTTTCGGCTTGGCTGCCGAGCATCTCGACGATGGCGTCGCGCAATGCGCGCATCCCGCGTCCACCGCGCGAAGTCTTTGCCTCTGCCTTCGCTGCGACGGCCGAAGTCGGGATGATGTCCGGGGCAACGATGTAGGTCTGTATCGCGTCGCCGTCTTCATCGACGCCGAAGATGAAGGGTTCGAGCCGAAACCGCACTAACTCGCCCTCGGGAGAATTGTTCGCTTTGACAGTCGTGACGATCTTGATGTCGCCGGCGGCGGTGATCTGGCTCTGCATGTCGGCATCACCCGGCAGCGCGTTCGATCCCCGAGCGCCTCGGCTTTCGTCCTTGCCGGTATGCCCCACGATGCAGACGTGGAGGCGAGGATAAAGCTCTTGCAACCGCCGTAAGTGGCCGAGCACCCGGTTCTGGTCCTTGGCCTTGTCCTCGTCGCCGCCGCCGAAGGCGATCCCCTTGTTGTAGGTGTCGAACACCGCGAGGCCAATCCGGCAGCCAAATTTCTGTTCCGCTTCCTTGAGCGCCTGTAGCAGCAGGTCCACGCAGCGCGGGTCCATTAGGTCAACGATCTGGCCGACAACGGCGATCGGAAGATCGACTCGCAGGCCGTCCCTTAGCTGATAAGCACGAAGCCTTCGCTTAGTGAGATCGGCACGCTCGAACGCGAAATAGGCGACGCCCCCGAGTTCTTTGACGCGATGCCCACGCCAGCGTTTGCCCCGCGCGTAGCCAACAGCGATGTCGGTGACGAACGCGGACTTGCCGCCACCCGGAGGCCCAATGATCGTGGAGGTTTCGTTTTCGGCAAGTATTCCCTTAATCAGCCATGACTTGGCCGCTATGTGGTCGAACGTACCGAAGTAGGCGATCTTTAGCGTCTCACTGGCGGATTTTTCTCCGGCCTTCTGCTCGTCCTCCCGCTCGGCTTCGGGCTTGTTACCGCTGCGGGGCTTTGGGCGGTAGGGATAGGCGTTTCCGTCGAAATCGGCGCGCAAGGCGTCGATGCCTTCCTCGCGCAGGATGTCGTTGGGGTCGCGCTTCATGATGGCGCGACTTCCTTCAAAAGAACCTGGAACGAGCCGTGCTGGTTCTCGCCGAATGCCGATAGGTCGTCGAGCGCCGCCGCCAACTCGTACCCGTATCTTTGGCCGTCCGGGTCCGGGTCGATGAAAATGGTGACGCATTCAGGCAGTGTGGTAAGCCGCTTCACTGCGTCGGCGAGCATCGGCAAAAACGACGCGCCGCCGCTCGCCCACGCGCCAAGTCCGGTGGAGGCGTGTACGCTGAGCGCATTCTCAGCCCCCTCGCAGATTGCGAGCCCCAGCAGATCGTTCATCGGCGCCAGAACGATCGGCAGCCCGGACGGCAACCCAAACGTAATCTTGTTCGGCGTAACATCGGCCTTGGTGCCGTCCGCCTTCAACAACACCAGCTGAACGGCGCGCACCGCGACCTCGGGGATAGTGAGAAGGCCGGGCTCCGGCTCCGTCGGCACGCCATACGCTGCTATCAGCGCCGGCGAATGCTCGGGCTTGGCCGGGGGCAAATAGGCCAGCGTCGCCGGCAGGCGGCAGGGGATGCCGCGCACCTCGCGCAGGTATCTTTCGGCGATCGTTCTCGCGATCGGCTTGCGCCGGCGCCATAGCCCGTTCGCTTTCGATAACCGTTTTGCCCTCGCCGCGGCTTCGCGTTCGGCCGCCTCAACCCGCGCGCGCTCAAGCGTGACCGCGTCGGGCTGCGCAGCGGTACGGTCGCCGGTGTAACCGCTCTTGCCGCACCTTATGCAGTGATATGTCGCGAAACCCAGATTAAGGCGCCAGACCCGCATCACTTTGCGGAGCCGGTTTACCGGGCTGCGCCGCGCCGGTCCGCAGTGCGGGCATGCGATGTCGTGAATGCCAAGTTTAGCCCCGGTGAGGGAATTGATCGTGTTCAGATCAAGGGCGGCGGTATTCACGGCCTGCCCTCGATGGCCTCTGCGACGACAAAACCATGGCGACGCCCGGCAGCGACGAAGCGACGCCGCGCGAGTTCTCAGAAAAGCCTTCCGGATCACCGAGCCGCGCGGTCCACTTTCGGCCGCTTCTTGTCGACGCGCCAATGATCGGCAAAGCATCTGGCTCCGCACAGCGGGAATCAGGGTCCGAGCCGCGACGGTGCTGGAGAGTTTGCGAAGGGTCGTCGTTCACGGTCTTTTCCGTTTCGCAGGGAATGGCGGGCTGCGAGCAACGGAAAACCTAGAGGAGCCTCCTAGAAAGGCCACGCTCAGATAACTGAAAATTCAGGTCAGCTTTCGATCCAATTGTTGGACCAAAAATCGCTTCATCGCGTCATCATTTCTGGTCCAGCTTTAGCTTGAGCATAATTGTTGGGAAGGGGCTGTTCTTCCACTCGGATCGCGCCCGCGTCAAAATTCTCTGGTACGTGGAATACGGATGGCCCGTTGCGGGCAAAAATTTAGGAGGCAGGAATCGGCGCAGTTGCTCGATGGCATCGATAAGCGTTCCACTTTGATCGTTTTTGCTTAGCGTCCAGTGCCCTCCTGCGGCCCGCGCAGCAAATTCGAGATGTGCAATGAACCTAGTAACGGCCATACCAGACCCGCTCGTGCCCGAAGGCTTTCCTTTTTCCTTTGCGAAGTCTGCATATGGCCATGTGGTCTTTGCCTTCTTAATTGCCTCCAACAGGGCCGAAAGTTCACGGACATGCGGAGCAAGAGGATTTAGTCTATCCGACCAATCCTTGCGCTCCCACTCTCCAGTCTCTCTGGATTTTATGTTGAGTTGAGCGCTTATCGCCCTTCCGGCCCACAGTGTAGTTCTATCCGCCGGGTTTCGGATCGTGTGCAGTTGTTGCCACAATTCATGCGCTGCTTCCTCCACCTTCTCTATTCGTCCAACCAGTTGCCCGTGGTAGACAGAGGTGGAAAGCAAGGGAAAGTCCTTATGGGCTGTTCGGACGCTAAACGTTATACCGGCCTGGAAAATTTCCTTATCAACGACGCGGGCCAAGCCGCCCAGTCCTTCCATAACTAACGACGGTACAAGCGTGCTTTTCCGCTTTGTTCGCTTTGTTCTAAGGTCGTTAATGCCATGCATGAAGTGGAGAACCTGATAAATGTCAGGCTCCCAAGCCCGGGCGCCCGTCTGCGCCGCAGGTCGCGGCTTATTTTCCATTGAACCACCACCGACACACCGCCCCAGAAAGTCGGCGCGGAGCACACCTCGGCGGTGGTGTCTGAGGTGCAACGGGTGGCCACCCGGCCCCGCGCCGCAGCAATCGTAGCGCTTTAGATGAGCGCGTAAAGCGGCGCTGACCGGGGTCCCGGATGAGGTAGAATTGGGCTAAGCTGCCAGCGAGGAATAGCGGCAGCCAATTGGGCAATTGGCGTTTGGTGCGAACTCGCCTTGGCCCTAAGCGGCTCTTTGAACCGGGTCCTAGAGCCTAGTTTTAGCGCCGTCCGGTCGAAGTGGGACCGCCCCGCGCGCCTCGAAGGTCACAAGGTGAAGCCTGCGCCGGAGAATACGTTCGGCCGAATAGGGGAGGATGCAGGTGTCGAACTATGCAGAGGTTGACAAAACTGTGCCAGCCGCTGTCGCGAACCGCGCCGCCGCCGCGGAACGCATGCGCGCGCACCGCGACCGGCGACGGGCGGGGCTTCGTTGCGTGACTGTGCTGTTGCGCGAAACGGAAATCGACGTGCTGATCCGAGAGGGTTTGCTCAACGCTGATGCGCGTAACGACGTGTATGCCATCCGCGATGCCGTACACGCCCACCTTGATCGCACGTTGGGTTCAGCGGCGTGATACGTAACAGAACGACGAGAGCGTGCCGGCCCGTCAATGCTCTGCACCGAGTAGATTAGGATAAATATCAAAAAATATCGAAGATATGCATGGGGAATGCGTTTTTCGCCGCGATAAACCACTGAAACCACACAGATTCCTCGTTTATTTTTATCGAACATCTTTGACCACACAATTATCGCTCGTGACGCCGCCACGATCTGCAAGGCGTGCTTCCTTGGCAGTTAGGGGTATCGCCGGCACTACTCACTATGGCGCGCAGCCCACAGCGCGGCCATCAATCCGAAGCAAAACGATGCCGACTACACGGTTGTTCTTGGCACTGAATGGCACTTGTAGAGCCATTGTGGGTCGCCGAACTTTCTCGGGACCGCTGCGACTGGTTAGCCCAGGATTAAGGGGCGCGTGCGCCATGAAATAGTGCCGTCAACCCCAAGATAACGGTGCCAAGACGGTTAAGTGCGGTGAAGCTCGCCGGCGACCCGAATAATCCGGTGCGGATACCAGACAATGCGACGATCGAGAAACAGCGGGCCGAGGTGATGAAGCATCTGGAGCGTTTGGCTCCGGTGCTCGATCTTGAGGCGTTGATGGCGCCGGCTGACGGGATTGCCAGTCGCGATATGCCGCAGGTGGAGCGGTCAACGACGCTGGGGCGCCACAGGAGTAAGCGACCGGCGGCGCGACACGGCGACCACCACGGCGGCATTGGATGCCGTCGTGATTAACCGCCATGCCTCGCAGGCGTCCCAACCGATCGTGATGGCACAAACCGACCCGCTGATCGCTCATGCTGATCTTGGCACAGTTTCCGTTCGTTTCTCCTGGCACTGATTGGCACTGGATGGTGCGAGCGAGCATGGCACTGTTTTGATAGTGGCACTGATTGACACTGAAATGGAAT
>CAWHPH010000056.1:0-73689 GCA_963831135.1 uncultured Alphaproteobacteria bacterium | reverse complement strand
TTGCGCGCCGCTTCGCTCGCGGCCGCGAGCCGCGCCGAGGATCACGATCGCGTGTTCGGCGCGTAGAGCCGCCTGATCCGTAGGCGTCGTCGAGCGCTCTGCTGGTCCATGTCGCGCCAGACCAGCGGGCCGCGCGACGGGGGCGGTTACCCTTTGCATCGTAACTTCCTTTCGTCATCCCGGGGCGCCGCACAAGCGGCGAACCCGGGATGTTACGCTTACCCCAGATTCAGCTCCTTGAAGAGGTCGTTGCCTTTGTCGTCCATGACGATGAAGGCCGGGAAGTTCTCCACCTCGATCCGCCAGACCGCTTCCATGCCTAGTTCGGGGAACTCAAGAGCACCTCGACCTTGCGGATGCAGTCCTGTGCGAGCCTGGCCGCCGCACCGCCCACACTGCCGAGGTAAAAGCCGCCATGCGCGCGGCAGGCCTCCTTGACGGCCTTCGACCGGTTGCCCTTCGCCAGCATGACCAGGAAGCCGCCGGCGGCTTGAAACTCGGCGACATAGCTGTCCATGCGCCCGGCGGTGGTGGGACCGAAAGCTCGCCGTAATTATGCCAAGCGGGGTCTTCGCCGGGCCGGCATAATAGACCGGGTGGTTCTTTAGGTAGTCGGGCAGCGGCAGGCCGTTGTCCAGCCGCTGCTTCAGTTTGGCATGTGCGATGTCGCGCGCAACCACCATGGTGCCGGTCAGCGCAACGCGGGTCTTCACCGGATATTTGCGAGAGCTGCGCCAGATATCTCCTGCATCGGCTTGTTGAGGTCGATCTTCGCCACCTCGCCGCCGAGCTTCGAGGCGTCGATCTCCGGCAGATACTTTGCCGGATCGATCTCCAACTGCTCCAGAAACACCCCGTCCGGCGTGAGCTTCGCCCAGCACCTGCCGATCCGCGCTGCACGACACGCCGATCCCCACCGGCAACGACGCGCCGTGCCGCGGCAGCCGGATCACCCGCACGTCATGGCAGAAATACTTTCCCCGAACTGCGCGCCGATGCCGATCCGGCGCGACAGCTCCCAGCACCTTCGCCTCCATCTCCACGTCGCGGAACGCGTGCCCCGCCTTGCTCCCCCCCGAGGTCCGGCAGCGTGTCCAGCCAGCGGCACGACGCCAGCTTCACCGTCTTCAGCGTCATCTCCGCCGAGGTGCCACCAATCACGATCGCCAAATGGTACGGCGGACACGCCGAGGTCCCAAGCGTCTTCATCTTCGTCTCCAGAAACCCCAGCAGCTTCTTCGGCGTCAAAATCGCCCGCGTCTCCTGGAACAGAAACGCCTTGTTGGCTGACCCACCGCCCTTGGCGACGAACATGAACTGGAACTCCGGAGGTCGGCGTCGTGCTCGCCCGCCGCATTAATCTCGACCTGCGCCGGCAGGTCGTTGGCGTTTCACCTCCTCGAACATCGACAGCGGCGCGATCTGCGAGTAGCGCAGATTTTGTTTCAGTTACGCGTCGCGAGCACCCCCGGCGAGCGCATCCTTCTCGTCGCCATCGATCCAGACCAGCTGGCCCTTCTTGCCGAAGACGATCGCGGTGCCGGTGTCCTGGCACATCGGCAACACGCCGCCCGCCGCGATGTTGGCGTTCTTGAGCAAGTCGAATGCCACGAACCGGTCGTTGTCCGACGCCTCCGGGTCCTCGACGATGCGCTTCGAGAGCGACGGCAGATGCGCGGGGCGCAGCAGATGATTGATGTCGGTGAAGGCGGCTTCCGCCAGCGCGCGCAGAGCCGCTCGCGGCACCACCAGCACCTCCTCGCCGAGCACGCGCTCCACGCGCACGCCCCTCGGCCGCGATCTTCCGGTACGGCGTCGTGGTCCTTGCCGAGCGGAAACAGCGGCGTGTGCTTATACGGCGGCAGTCGGATCGGCGGCTAAGGGGGGCGTTCATGGGATGCCATCGTCGTGCTGAAGTTCAGGTAGCTCGATGCGGAAGCAATCTTAAAGGCGATCGCGCATTCAATATTTGCATAACCGGCGGCGAACTCCGTCGGCGTTTGTCAGCCCGGACGGATCGCCCCGTTGAACCGACCGGCGCGATCCTGCGTCTCAACGCCGTGCTAGTAATCGCTGCGATCGCATAGCACGGCGCGTGGACGCGCGACGGCTCCGCGGGTCGCGGGCAATGCTTTTGGCCTGCAAACTGGGCTGACGTCGACGGGCAACCTCGACCACGGGGGCGACTACATGGCTGAGCCGGCAATGGTACACCGGCCGCGGCGGCAAGCAGGAGGGGCCGTATCTCGGATGAGCGGCTGCGCGAGACTGATCGCCGGCGGCGCCGTCACGGCCGAGACCCTGGTCTGGGTGCCGCGAGGCATGACCGCCTGGGCCAAGGCGGCGGAAGTGCCGGGCTCGATGTTCGGCGCGCCGCGGCCGCCGGTCCATGTCGGCCGGGTCGACCGCGGCGCCGTCGCCGGACGCCGCCGGTGCCGCCGGGCCCTTGTCTGACTGCATGCTGCAGGGTCTGGCCGCTGTTCTGGCGCGGCTGCCATCGGCTGGTCGGAGCTCGCCGTCATCCCTGCCGCCACTGGGTGCGTTGCCGCTCGGTTCGATGCGCTGGTTCGTCGAGCGGATCGACGGTCCCCGGCCAGCGCCGAGCGTCACGCTTCGACGGCAAGCCCGGAGACATCTGGTGCGTCTTCATTCTCTGAACGCGCTGCTCGCGCCGTGCCGGGCGCGGTCTACAGCGGCTCGTGCAGCGTCGTGGTCATTGCCGCTGCGCGTGCTCATCCGTGCCTGCGTGATCACTGCGGTGGTTTTTGCGCAATCTCGCCTGGGGCGGGCCAAAGCCACCCAGCTGCGATTTCACCGGCGGGCTACTCGGCCGCTGGTCTCGGCTGGTAGCGTGCTGCTGACCGTCGTCCATCCTCACCATCATCGGCTGGGCCTGGGTCGCCACCGCCTGGGCGCGCTGGATGTGGCAGGCACGTCGCAGGGCTCAGTCGCGGCAGCTGGTCTTTCACCGCCAGCGGCGGCGGGCTATCTGTGGCGTGTGCTCGTCCTCGCGGTCACCGCCGATCTTCCTGGCATCCCGATCCCGTGGACCGATGCGCTGGTTCACCCGCTGGCTGGTCTCGCAATTCGCGCTGGTGGAGCGAACGCAGGCCAGAGCAAGACATGCAGGCTCGTGAGCGCGTTCCACTTGGCCCTTCCACTTGGCCAAATCGTGAGCGTCAGGAACTCGGCCACCGCCCGACTGCCCGCACGACCCCGCGTCGCGTCCGCCGCTCGGCGACCGCCGCTATGCGCAGGTACCGTTACCTTGCGCGAGGCGATCGCGTCGCAATGAACCAGTCGATCGATCGCCTATCGCGGCAAACGCATTCGCGACTGCCACAAGTGCCTGCGCGCGCAAGCCGCCACGGCGCCAAGTCACGTGCGGTGAGCGCGGCAGCCGCTCGTTCATGCCGACCAGCGTGACGGCTCGACCGCGCCGGAATGCGCGGCGAGTTCCACCCTCGGGAATCGCGGCTCGCCGGCCGAGTGCGGCGCCGGTCGGCGCGCGACCAGGCCGGGTGGCGTCTGCCGCCGTTGCCAGCGCGATCCCGCTCGTCCGGGCCGTAGGAGATCACGTTCCGAAATCGCGGCGTACGCGCACGGTCGAGCCCGCCTTCCTCCTGCAGGCTCGAGCTGCCGCGGCAAAGGCATGCCGGGTCGTGACCGCGGCGCGCCGCTCAGCGCGATTGCCACGACGCTAGCTCAGTCGTAGTGGCGCCTGTGAGCGCGGCCGAAGCATGGCATCGTCCGATTGTGCGTCGCTAATTCCCTGCGAGCTGCGCGGCATGATCGATGGACGAGAATTAATGCGGCGGACATCCACTGGTCCGCATCGGGGACTCTGGCCCAGCTCAAGCGCCCGTTCCGCAGCACCACGCAGGCGCCGCCGGCGGCGATCAGCTTGGCGCACAACGTGTCGAGCGGCGCGCGGTTGTCGTCGCCGATGCGTGATGATGGTGTGCGCTGCACCGCTGCCCAGTCCCGGGCAGCCGGCCGTGCAGCGCGATCGGCTCGCGGTCGCCGATCAAGGCGATGCGTAACGCCTTCTGCAGCCTCGCGGTACGTCACCCACGCGCTTGGCTCTCCGACCAGTTGGAGCCGCGAGCCGCGCGCCCCAGCGCGGCACGTAGGCGGCGATGCGCTGCGCTTTGCTCCCTCGGCGCCAGGATCAGATTGGCCAGCCCGGTGCACGGCACGCCTTGCGGGATGGTCGTCTCGGCGTTCTGCGGCGGCGCGATGGCGACGCCCATTCGTCCGCGGTCCAGCCGGTGACGACGGCGACGTAATTGCGCGTCTCCGCCAGGCAGCCGCGCGGTGACCGGCGAGCCAGGCGCTCACCCGGCCGGGCCCGGCATTGTAGGCCGGCGGCCGCGAGCCCGAGATTGCCGAACTGCGCCGCGCAGATCGCGCAGATAGCTCGGCCGCATGGCGCAGCGCCTCGATCGGATCGAACGGGTCGGCCAGGCCGCGCCAGCCCGCGGTGCGCGGCATGAATTGCGCGATGCCCTCGGCGCCCTTGGGGCTCACCGCCAGCGCATTGAACCGGCTCTCCTGCCAGATCACCCGCGCGAAGAATTCGACCGGCAACGCGTTTTCCGCCGCCGCCTGCTTCGACGGCGCGGCAGCATGTCGCACCGGCGTTGGCGCGTTCGGCGCCGCTCGGACTTGGCGCCGCCGGCGGATTCCGTGCGGCCGTCGATGGCGACGCCGACGTGTCGGCCGGCAACGTTGTCGAGGCTGGCGCGCCCGCCGCGGCCGGTGCGTCCGCCGCTTGATGGCTATCGCGCCCGCTGGCGCTGCGGGCGTCCGCGCTGCAAAGCGCGAGCGTGCCAACGACCAACGATCCGACCGATCGCGCCGATTTCAGATATACGCGTCCGGCTTCATACGGGCTCGCGCCGGCCGTTACACGCCGGAACAGCCGCTCCGCGTTGCCGTGGGCGATCCGCTCCTCGTCGGCGGCGCTGACCGGGAGTCGCTCGACAAAGGCGCGCGCCTGAACCATCGACTGATACGGATGATCGGCCGAGAACATGATCCGCTCGACGCCGCCGAGTTCGACGCAGCACGTCGAGGCAAGCCGGCGGAAAATTGAAAACCGCTGAACGTGTAGTGAACGTTTTCGCGCAAGTACGCGCTGATCGGGCGTTCAAGCTTTGTCACGGCTTGCGGCATGACATCGAACCGTTGGAACATGAACGGCAGCCCTTCGCCCATGTGGTCCGATCACGATCTGCAATTTCGGCAAGCGGTCGGACACGTCCGCCGAGGATCACGCGGATGACACGGACGGCGGTCTTCGATACGCCAGCCCCGGCCGGGGCCGGCGAGCATAGGCGTGACCGGTCTTGTCGGTGACCCGCGTGGCGGCTTCGATGATCAGCCATTTGCCCGAAAAATCGCAGGTATAGGGGGCCGCCCGCAGGCCGCCGAGATTGACCCATTGATTGGGAAGCGGTTGCCGGAGCAAATAACGTCGCCGGGCTTCTTCTTGGCCGCGGCCAGCGCGGCGGTGACCTCCTGTTTCAATGGGGCCGACTGGCCGATCAGCGCATCGAGGTCGCTGAGCGGAAGGGAGCCGCCTTGGCCGAGCTCCTTCGTGTCGAAGGCGAGCGCCGGCGACGCGGCAAGAACGACGCTTGTCAGCAAACACATCCGCAGCATTCGCTCCCGACCCTCCCAGCGGAACCAATATCCGCATGGCCGCCAGCGTGGTGATCGGGATCAGAGTAGCAGCCGTCGGCGAACGAAAAATGGCAAAAAACAAAATAGCCTAACCGCCGATCCCCTTCCCCTGCAGCACGCTCGCCGATCTCATCGAGAGCCCTCGGATCTTCGATGGTCGCCGGCATCGTCCAGCTCTCGCCATCGGCGATTTTCTTCATGGTGCCGCGGAGAATTTTTCCCGAGCGTGTCTTCGGCAGCCGGCCGACGGTGATGGTAAGCTTGAACGCCGCCACCGGGCCGATCTTGTCGCGGATCAGCGCGACGCATTCCTTTTCGATCTCGGTCGGCGGCCGGTTGACGCCGGATTTGAGCACGATGAAGCCGCACGGCACTTCGCCCTTGAGCTCGTCCTTGATGCCGAGCACGGCGCATTCGGCGACGTCGGGATGGGCGGCCAGCACTTCCTCCATGCCGCCGGTCGAGAGCCGGTGACCGGCGACATTGATGATGTCGTCGGTGGCCCCATGACGAAGACGTAGCCGTCCTCGTCCTTGAAGCCGGCGTCGGCGGTTTTGTAATAGCCGGGAAATTCCGCGAGGTAGCTTTCCGCAAAACGCTGGTCGGCTTGCCACAAGGTCGGCAGGCAGCCGGGCGGCAGCGGCAGCTTGATCACGATCGAGCCCATCTTGTTGGCCGCCACCTCGTGACACGCTTCGTCGACCACGCGCACGTCGTAGCCCGGCATCGCCACCGTCGGCGAGCCGTGCTTGACCGGCAGCATGCCCAGCCCCACCGGGTTGCCGGCGATCGCCCAGCCGGTCTCGGTCTGCCACCAGTGATCGATCACCGGCACGCCCAGCATTTTCTCCGCCCATTCGAGCGTCGCCGGATCGGCGCGCTCGCCGGCGAGAAACAGCGTGCGGAATTTCGACAGATCGTGCTGCGCCAAGAGCTTGCCGTGCGGGTCTTCTTTCTTGATGGCGCGAAACGCGGTCGGCGCGGTGAACAACGCCGCGGCGCCATGCTCGGAGATCACGCGCCAAAAGGCACCGGCGTCCGGCGTGCCGACCGGCTTGCCCTCGTAAAGCACCGACGTGCAGCCATGCAGGAGCGGTCCGTAAACGATGTAACTGTGGCCCACCACCCAGCCGATGTCGGAGGCGGTCCACCACACCTCGCCCGGCTCGAGGCCGTAGAGATTCTTCATCGACCATTTGAGTGCGACCATGTGGCCGCCATTGTCGCGCACGACGCCCTTCGGCCGGCCGGTCGTGCCCGAGGTGTAGAGGATGTAGAGCGGGTCCGTGGCGGCGACCGGCACGCAGTCATAGACCGAGCGGGCGTGAATGAGCGCATGATCGCGCATCGCGGCCCAATCGTGATCGCGTCCGGCGATCATCGCCGCTTCAGCCTGCGGCCGCTGCAGGATCAGGCAGGCGCCGGGTTTGTGCTGCGACAGCGCGATCGCTTCGTCGAGCAGCGGCTTGTAATGCACGATGCGGCCGGGCTCGATGCCGCAGCTCGCGGAGAGAATCACTTTCGGCTTGGCGTCGTCGATGCGGGTGGCCAGTTCGCGCGCCGCAAAGCCGCCGAACACCACGGAATGAACCGCGCCGATGCGGGCGCAGGCGAGCATGGCGATCACCGCTTCCGGCACCATCGGCATATAGAGGATCACCCGGTCGCCCTTCTCGACGCCGAGATCGCGCAGCATGGCGGCGAGCACCTGCGTTTCGGTCAGCAGCCGGTGATAGGTGATGGTGCGCTTGGCGCCGGCGAGCGGTGAATCGTAGATGATGGCCGCCTGATCGCCGCGTCCGGCGTCCACCTGGCGGTCGACGGCGTTGAAACAGGTGTTGCTCACCCCGCCAGGAAACCAGCGCCCGTAGATGCCGGCATTGGGGTCGAATGTCGCCACTGGCTTTTCGAACCAGTCGAGGTCGGCGGCCGCCTCGGCCCAAAAGCCTTCCGGGTCGCGTTGCCAGCGCGCATAGACCTCATGATAGCGGCTCGAACGGGCGTCCATGGCGCTCCCTTTCCTTTGGTCTTCTTAGCTTATTCTCGGTCCCGGGTGGCCCTCTTTGCAAGCTGCGCCGCGGCCGCAGTCCCGCCATGCATCACAAAGCTGGCGCCAGCCGCTGCGCTTTGATCTATGTCACGAAACCTTTCGCCGGCAACTCAAGCTCATTCGTGATCACCGATCCGCTCTTCTATCTTCTGGCCATTCCCGCCGTAACGTTTCTCGGGCTGAGCAAGGGCGGCTTTGCCGGGCTCGGCATGCTGGCGACGCCGCTGCTTGCGCTGGTCGTGCCGCCGCTCGAAGCCGCGGCGCTCCTGTTGCCGATCCTGATCTGCCAGGATGCGATCTCGGTGTGGACCTATCACCGGGCGTGGAGCGCCTGGAACCTGAAAGTGCTGTTGCCCGGTTCGGTGTTCGGCGTCGGCGCGGGATGGTTGTTCGCACGCTATTTCTCCAATGCCGCAATCGAACTGACAGTGGGCGCGATCGCGCTCGTTTTCGTGCTGTACGTATGGCTCGGTGCGCGGCTGCGCGCCTATCTGGGGCGGCCGCCGCTCAAGCCGCAGCGGCCGCATCCGGCCATGGGCGTCCTCTGGGGCGCGCTGTCCGGCTTCACCTCGACGCTGATCCAGGTCGGCGGCCCGCCATTTCAGATCCACATGCTGCCGCAGCGGCTGGAGAAGTTCACCCTGGTCGGCACCACGGTTATCTTTTTCACCATTCTGAATTGGATGAAAGTTGTTCCTTATTTTGCCCTTGGCCAGTTTTCCGCGCGCAACCTTGCGACGTCCGCGCTTTTGCTGCCGCTTGCCGTTGCCACCAACTTTCTCGGCATCTGGCTGGTGCGCATCACCCCGACCGACCGGTTCTACCGGATCGCCTATATTTTGATGCTGCTGATCGCCATCGCCTTGCTCTGGCAGGGGGCGAGAGGATTTTTCCAAGGAAATTAACGCGCAGCGAACAGCAGCGCGTTTTTCACTATTTCGCTATTCGCTATTTCCCTATTCGCCATTTTGGCTAGGCTGGAGCATGATCCGGAAAAGTGGAAACCGGTTTTCCGAAAAGATCATGCTCCACCATAAAGTTAGAGCGCCAATCGATTCAGTCTGAAGCGATTGCGCTCTAAGCGCCTAGGGAGGCGACGCGCATGCGCACGCCATACGATACCGACCTCGACCGCAACGCGGCGAATTTCCAGCCGCTGACCCCGCTGTCCTTTCTGGCGCGCGCGGCCGAGGTTTATCCGGAGACGACGGCCATCATCCACGGCGGCCTGTCCCGGAATTATCGCGATTTCTACACGCGCGCGAAACGTCTGGCGTCGGCGCTATCGCGCCGCGGCATAAAGCGCGGCGATACGGTGTCGGTCATGCTCGCCAATACGCCGGCGATGGTCGAAGCGCATTACGGCGTGCCAATGACCGGCGCAGTTCTCAATACGCTCAACACCCGGCTCGACGCCGCCATCCTCGGTTTCACGCTCGATCATGCCGAGACCAAGGTGCTGATCGTCGATCGCGAATATTCCAAGGTCATGAAGGATGCGCTGGCGCGCGCCAAGGTGAAGCCTTTTGTCATCGATTACGACGATCCGGAATTCGGCGGCGCCGGTGAGCGCATCGGCAGCCTCGAATACGAGGAGTTTCTGCGCGAAGGCGATGCCGATTTTGCCTGGCGGATGCCGCACGACGAATGGGAGGCGATTTCGCTCAACTATACGTCCGGCACGACGGGCGATCCCAAAGGCGTGGTCTATCACCACCGCGGCGCCTATCTGCTCGCGCTCGGCAACGTCATCACCTGCGGCATGGGCAAACACCCGGTCTATCTGTGGACGCTGCCGATGTTTCACTGCAACGGCTGGTGCTTCCCCTGGACGTTGTCGATCATCGCCGGCACCCATGTCTGCCTGCGCGCCGTGCGCGCTGCGCCGATCTTCGACGCCATCGCCACCCACAAGGTCACGCATCTGTGCGGTGCGCCGATCGTGATGTCGACGCTGCTCAACGCGCCGGCGCAGGAAAAGAAGCCGTTGCCGCATCTCGTCCAGTTCGCGACCGCGGCGGCGCCGCCGCCGGAGGCGGTGCTGGCGGCGATGAAGGCCGCCGGCTTCAACGTTACCCATCTCTATGGGCTCACCGAAACCTACGGTCCCGCCAGCATCAACGATTGGCACGGCGACTGGGAGGTATTGCCCTCCGACGAGCAGGCGGCGAAGAAGGCGCGCCAGGGCGTGCGCTATCCGGTGCTCGAGGGATTAGACGTGCTCGATCCGGAAACCATGAAGCCGGTGCCGCACGATGGCGAGACGCTCGGCGAAGTCATGTTCCGCGGCAATGTAGTGATGAAGGGCTATCTGAAGAACAAATCCTCGACCGAGGCGGCGTTCGCCGGCGGCTGGTTTCATTCCGGCGATCTCGGCGTCGTGCATCCTGACGGCTATATCCAGCTCAAGGACCGCTCCAAGGACATCATCATTTCCGGCGGCGAGAACATTTCCTCGATCGAGGTCGAGGACGCGCTGTACAAGCATCCGGCGGTTTCCGCTGTCGCCGTGGTCGCCAAGCCCGACGACAAGTGGGGCGAGACGCCGTGCGCCTTTGTTGAGCTGAAATCCGGCGCCAGCGCCACGGCTGAAGAACTGATCGCCTGGTGCCGCTCGCACCTCGCCGCCTACAAATGCCCGCGCCATGTCGTGTTCGCGGAGATTCCGAAGACCTCAACCGGCAAGCTGCAAAAATTCAAGCTGCGGGATGTGGCGAAGAGTGTGTGATCGCGGTGTCGGAAGATGAGGAAGATCCGCAAGACCGTATCTGCAGCACGCTGCGCTGGAGCGACGTGTCGCTGCCTCGATCCGTCACGGAAGCCGATTTGGACGCGTTGATCTATTCGCAGCTCGCCCAAAACTGGCGCAAAGTGGCGCGGATTGTCGGTTACACCATGCAGTCCTGTGAAGCTCGCTCCATTCCCGTAAGTGGCGAGGTGATAGCGGCTCGTGTTCAGGCGCTGGTGGAGACAGGAAAGATCGAGGGAGCGGGCAATCTTTCCATGTGGCGCCACAGCGAAGTGCGCCTCAAGTCGCGCTGAACGGTGAATCAGGGCCCGCGCAAGGCGGACACAACAAAAAGCCAATCCAACGCCTGCCCCGCTTGCGCGAGGCGCGCCGACAACGGATCGCTACTTGATGGGCTAGCTAATGTACGCTGACTTCGTGTCTCAATCGCGCAATCTCGTCCTTGACGTACAATTTGCGCCGCTTGAGTTCTACGACCTTCAAATCGTCGGTCGACGGGTGGGTCAATGCTTCGTTGATTTCCTGCTCTAACGCCTGGTGCCTTTTCTGAAGTTCCGCAAGATGCGATTCAATCGCCATGTGGCTACCTCCTTGCGTCTGATGCCGTCGGACCCCGTGCGTGCGATGCTACACTAATGTGACCAACGACAAAGATACTCCCTTTACCGCGCGGAGAAAATCCCCGTTGTGCACTGTTTCGCGTCGGCCTTGTTGGACGTTTCGATAAAACGTAATAATCCGTAGTAACTTATGGTCAACGACTAGTACCCCGCTTCCGAACTACGCGATACATAGCCGCATGCTCCGACACGAACTTCGGAAGCAAAGGGGCACCAGCAAATATATGATTTTAGTGCCGCTTTTCGATTTGAAGTTCTGAACGCGCAAGCGGCGACCGCTGCAGGAACTTCAAATCGGCGGCACGAGGCCCGAAGGCGGTTCCTCGGTGACGCCCAGGAACGCTTTGGGACACACCCAACCGGGCCGCGGCGCGACCAAGGCGGCAATGACGCAAGAGGAAGAAGGCGAGCTTCGGGCTCAACTCGCGCGCCTGCAGCAGGAGCATCGCGACCTCGACGCCGCGATCGCCGCGCTGCAGGCATCGCCGGGTGCGGATATCATCCAGGTTCAGCGGCTGAAAAAGCGCAAGCTGCAATTGCGCGACCGCATCACCTTTATCGAAGACCAGCTGACGCCGGATATCATCGCCTAAAGCATGATCCGGAAAAGTGGAGACCGGTTTTCCGAAAAGATCATGCTCAAACAAAACGTTAGAGAGGGATGACGACTCGAAGAAAAGTCATCCCGCTCTAAGTCGTCATTCCGGGGCGGCCGGAAGGCCGAGCCCGGAAACCATAACCACCATCATTTCAGGCGTCACTCGGCTGTGCGACTGGTTCTGCAACGCCCGTGGTTATGGATTCCGGACAGCCGTTGCACGGCTTCCGGAATGACGCTCCCTTCGCTCCGTTTTCCGCGCGTACATGGCGGCGTCGGCGCGCGCGAGCACCTCTGCGGGGGTATCCAGCGGACCAACAAATGCAACGCCCGCGGAGGCGCCGACGACCATGGTGGAGGCGCCCCAGCGCACCGGCGTTGCGTAGACGGCTCTTTCCAGGGCCGCGGCTTTATCGAGCGCGTCGGCGTCGGTCATGTTCCATAGCAGCACGACGAACTCGTCGCCGCCGATGCGTGCAACGATGTCCGAAGCGCGCACTTCGCGCAGGAGCGCTGCAGATATTGCCTTGAGCACAGCGTCGCCGGCGGCGTGGCCATGGCGGTCGTTGACGGGTTTGAATTCATCGAGGTCGAGATAGACCAGCGCCGCGTTCGCCCGATAGCGCTTGACGTAAGCGAGCGAGCGCCCGAGTTCGCGTTCAAAGCCGCGGCGGTTGAGCGTTTCGGTCAGGGGATCGACATCGATGCGGCTTTCCAGTTCGCTGATGCGTGCGCGCGAGGCTGCCAGTTCCGTTGCGAGGCGCTCGACCTCGGCCGTGAGCCGCGCAGGTGCAGAACGCGCGCGCGGCTTGGCCGCTTTCGGCTTGGTCTGCTCGGGGCCTGCACTGTCGGCTTTGCGTACCGGTATCGCCGGCGCCGAGAATTGCACGGCGCGCGGATGGCGCGACCTCGCTGCTCTATGTTTCACGCGCCCCCGCGGCCCACGTCCAATGATGCATGTCCAACGAATCGGAAATGATATTAACCGTTCGGGCGACGGACGCAGGGTCGATGCCGGCGTTAGAATAACTGCGGCAGATTGCCGCAGCTAACTGGCAACCAATTGGAACTCAAGGAAAATATGCGGGCCGGTCAGCCGGCCTGCAGATAGCCGAGAGGATTGCGCTCCGCGGTTGCGAACGCGGCCGCCGTCAAGGGGCGGCCAAACACGGCTCCGGTATCGAGGTTCAGGCGATTGCCGCGAAAATCCGGGACTCCAGTCGTTTGCGGCGTGTGCCCGTGAACGATCAGGCGGCCGTAATCGCGCGCGTCGGAAAGGAACGGCTCCCTGATCCAAATAAGATCGTGATCGCTTTGCGCATCCAGCGGCTTTTCCGGATCGATCCCGGCATGCACGAAAAAACGGCGGCCGTCGTCGTGGCAGAGCGGAAGCGAGCGCAGCCATGCGATGTGTTCGTCCGGTAGCTCGCGCGCGCTGCCGACGCCGTAGCTGCGCAGCGTCGCCGCGCCCCCTTCGCGCAGCCAGAATTCGGCTTCCGTCTTGCCGTCGATGATCTCGATCGCGACTGCCTCATGATTTCCCTTCAGCGCGATCACGCACTCCGGCTGCTGTGATTGGCGATCCATCAGCGCCTCGACGACGCCGCGACTGTCCGGGCCGCGATCGATATAATCGCCGAGAAAGACAAAAGTCGCCGGACGTCCGTCGGCATGGCGCTCGCAGCGCGCAATCAGATCGCGCAATTTCTGCAGCGAGCCGTGAATATCCCCGATCGCATAGATGAGCGGAGCCGTGCCCACATCCGGGCAGGCGTTCGCCGGCAAATGTTGGCCACATTCAGGCACGATCGTTCAGTCCGCATTCACCAAGACGTGGCAACTTGAGCCGGGGGTCGACTTGAGCGGTTGAACCACGGTCTTGCTTTCGAGGTGATGCCATGAGGAAGTTTCTGACTGCTCTGGTCGCGGTGCTTGCCATCGGCGCCACGACCGTTGCGATGTCTAGTCCGGCTGCAGCGCAGTGGCGCGGCGGCTGGGGCTGGCGCGGCGGCTGGGGCTGGGGCCCCGGTCCGTTTGTGGCCGGCGCATTGATCGGCGGCGCGTTGGCCGGCGGTGCATTGGCGGCGCCATATTATTACGGTTATGGACCTTACTACCCCTACGGCCCGTATTATGGCTACGGCTGCCGGCGGGTGTGGAACGGCTATTATTGGGTGACCGCCTGTTACTGAAGACCGCAGGCGGCGGAAGCAACTAGACGAGATCGTCCCGGTCGGGGACGATCTCGCCTGCGATTCGGCTGCACCAAACTTCCGCCAAAGACTTGGGTTATGCGGGGCGCGGTGGCGGCGAGGAATTCCGGGGGTGACGGGGACCCCCCTTCACCGACTTCATCCCAATGGCGGATCGGCGACCCGGCGATCCCTGAGGAGATCACATGCACAGGTCGATCATCGCGCTTGTCGGCGCGGCGGGCATGGGCGTCGCGGCATTGGCCGCGCCTGCTCCTGCGAATGCGGGCTGTTACGGCTGCGCCGTCGGCGCGGGCATTCTCGGCGGCGTCGCCGCCGGCGCGATCATCGGTAGCGCTATCGCGAACAGCCCGCCGCCTCCGCCCCCGCCCGGCTACTATCCGCCGCCTCCTCCCGGCGCTTATGGTCCGCCTCCTCCCGGCGCCTATGGTCCGCCTCCTCCCGGCGCTTATGGTCCGCCTCCTCCCGGTGCTGATGGTCCGCCTCCTCCCGGCGCTTATGGTCCGCCTCCTCCCGGCGCCTACCCGCCGCCACCCGCTTACGCTCAGCTGGCGCCCGGCTGTCATTGGGGGCATCGGAAAGTGTGGGTGGAAGGTTATGGCTATCAGTGGCGGACTGTTCAGGTCTGTCCTTGACCCAAGCGCCCCGACCGCGAGGCTTACAGTGAACTCGACCGGCCGGCTTGCGTGAGCCGGCCGCTTTGTTTTTGGCGGCGAAGGCCGCCGGCTATAATCGTAACCATTGCGCCGCGCGACGCATAAGGTGGCGCAGAGGGCCTTCAAGCGGAAAACCTGATCGTGCGCTCTCTACCATTTTGGCGTGACGCAAAAATCGGTGGCGCCGATGCCGTCCGGGCTTTTGTGCAACGCGCCGTCGCCGCCTTTCACGCCCTTGTGTGGAACGAGAAATCGCGCGCGCTCTGGATGCCGTGGGCAATGATTGCGCTCAAGTCCGTCGGCCTCATCGCGGTCTGCCTCTATCTCGGCATGGCCGCGATCCTCTACTTCAAGCAGCGCTCGATGATGTATTTTCCGGATCCCGTCCACACGAGCCCGGCACAGGCCGGATTGCCGGCGGCCGAGGAAGTGATGCTGACGGCGTTGGACGGCGGGCATAGCATCGCGTGGCATGTGGCGCCGCGCCAGGATCGGCCGGTGATCCTTTATTTCCATGGCAATGGCGGCGCGCTTCGCTACCGCGCCGAGCGTTTCCGCAAGCTCATCCGTGACGGTATCGGCCTGGTTGCGCTTGAATACCGCGGATTTGGCGGCAACGCCGGCAGCCCCACCGAGGCCGGTTTGATCGCCGACGCGGAGGCAGCTTACACGTTTGCCTCGGCGCGCTATCCGACGAGCCGGATCGTTTTGTGGGGCGAGTCGCTCGGCACCGCTCTTGCCGTCGTGCTCGCGGCGGAAAAGCCGGTCGGGCGGGTGATTTTGGAAGCGCCTTTCACCTCGGCAACGGCGGTGGCGGCCGGGCGCTACTGGTACATGCCGGTGCGGTTGTTGATGAAGGATCAATTCCGCTCCGACGAATCAGTCGGCAAGATCACTGCCCCGGTTCTTATTCTCCACGGCGCGCAGGATCGCGTCGTCGCCTTCGCCATGGGCGAGCGGATGTTCGAGCTGACCAATGCGCCCAAGCATATCGTGCGCTTCCTCGATGGCGACCATGAGGATCTCGATGCCCAGGGTGCATTGCATGCCGTCGGCCGCTTCCTCGCCGGGGATCTGGACCGCGCGCCCCACCGCTAGAGCATGTCCCGGAAAAGTGGAAACCGGTTTTCCGAAAAAGGACGTGCGACCGCGCAAGAATAGTGCGTGATGCGGAAAAGTCTGCCCGCGGGACCCGATCCGAGGTGGACGGCGGTCTTCCGAACGATCACGCAAAGAAGCTGAAGCGCCGTTCGGTTCAAACCTGAAGCGATTGCGCACGGGCGCGAGCACGGCCTATTGCGGCACGGTCATGATCTCGAGCACGTGCCCGTTGGGATCGCGAAAATACAGGCCGCGGCCGCCGCCCCAGTCGTTGAGCTTGCCGTCCTCGAGACTCCACGGCGCGCTGCCAAAGGCGATCTTCGCTTTCTTGATCCGGCCAAAGATCGCGTCGAACTCGCGATTGGTGACATGAAATGCCAGATGGTGGCTTTCAAATTTGCCGTCGTCATCGAACAACAGCGTCAGGGTTTTGTTGATACGCACCGGCGCGAAATAGCCGGTGCGGCCGCGCTTTAGCCCGAAGATGTGCGCGAAAAACTTCGCCGCCGCGGCCTTGTCGCGCGCCGGAACGATGGTGTGGTTGAGCGTGATGGTCATCGGCTGCTGCTTTCGCTTAAGCGGCCTCTAGAACGTCTGGTACGATTGCCCGGCCTTGCCACCAACCCGCGCGAAGCCGGCTTTCGCCGGCTCATATTTGTCATTGATATTGAGGGCCTTCGCGTAGGAGCCGGCCGCTTTGTCCTTGTCGCCGAGGCGCTCGTAAGCAAGCCCTCGGCTCGCCCAGGCCTGCAGGCTTTGCGGCTGCATCTGCACCGCCTCATCGAGGTCGCTCGCCGCCGATTTGGGGTCGCCGAGCGCCAGATAGCTGAGTGCGCGCGCTACGAACAGGTCGGCCTTTTGCGTCGTCAGCCCGAGCGCCGTGGTGAAGTCATCGACGGCGAACTGATACTGACGCTGGCTCTGATAAAGCAGACCGCGATTGTAATAGGCCTGAGCATTGTCGGGACGAAGCGCGATCGCCTTGTTGAGGTCGGCCAGAGCCTGAACGTTATTGCCCTGTTGCCGATGGACGATCCCGCGCCCCACATAGGCGGTGGCATAATTGCCGTCGATGCTCAGCGACTTGTTGTAATCGGCCAGCGCGAGATCGAGCTTGCCAGCCTGGCGACGAAGCAGCCCGCGGTTGGCGTAGGCCTGCGCGTAATTCGGATCGAGGCTGATGGCCTTGTTGAAGTCGGCTAGCGCCGCTTCCGCGTTGCCGGAGTCGGCAAGCACGGATCCGCGCATATTGTAGGCCTGCGGATCGTCCGGGTGTTTTTGGATGACCTCGGTCAGCGAGGCGAGGTTGGACTGCGACGGCACGATTGGCGCTTCGTTGTCCGGGGCACCGAGGTTGCTCAGCCCCGAGCAGGCAGCAAGCGCCAACAGTCCGAGTGCCGAAAAAACCAGCGACTGACATCGCTTCGCCATGCGCGGCCATTACTGCTTGCTCTGTGCCGCCGCGCCGCGGATAGCCGCCTCAGCCAAAGCGAGGTGCGCGAGGCGGGCCGGAGCGGCCGCCACCCGCGGCGGCAGTGACGGGCTTCGGCTTCATCGGCAACAGGCCCTCGCGCTGCAACCGCTTGCGCGCAAGCTTGCGGGCGCGGCGGATCGCTTCCGCCTTTTCCCGAGCCTTTCTTTCCGAGGGTTTTTCGTAGTGGCCGCGAAGCTTCATCTCGCGGAAAATGCCCTCGCGCTGCATCTTCTTCTTCAGCGCCTTGAGGGCCTGGTCGACGTTGTTGTCGCGAACGAGAACCTGCACGCATCCTCCTTTTCAGTGCGCTCAGCAAGTGCACTCGATAAATGGAATAGAGGCGCCAGCGCTCCGCCTGCGCCACCTTGGCGCGCTCTGTACCAGAATGGCGTGCGAAAGTCCACCAGCACAGCCAAGCCGGCATACGGTCGGCTGCCAAACCGGGCAGCAGCGGCGGGGCCGATCCCGGCGCTCACCCCGGTGATGAACCCGATCTAGCCTGCGCAGCGGGGCATGGTCAGACCTGCGTCGCGAGCGGTCGCACGACGCTCTCGTTGACGTCCCCTCGCGTCGTCAGGTTCCGCCGAACTCTCGCCGCCCTGATTGCGATCCTACGCCACCGGCGCGCAAGCGCTCTTGGCTAATTAGTCGGCGAAGACTCGCGTCACGTGGCCCATCTTGCGGCCGGCGCGCACCGTCGTCTTACCGTAAAGGTGCAATGCGGCGCCGGGCACCGTGAGCCATTTGCGGTAATCTTCGATTTCCTGGCCGATCAGATTGACCATTTCGACGCGGCCGTGACGGATCGGCTTGGCGAGCGGCCACCCGGCTACCGCCCGGATGTGCTGCTCGAATTGCGATACCGAGGCGCCGTCGAGCGTCCAATGGCCGGAATTATGCACCCGCGGCGCGATCTCGTTGACCAGAAGTCCGCCATCGCGCAGCACGAACATCTCCACCGCCAGCACGCCGACATAGCCGAATTTGTGCGCGATCGTCTCGGCGATGCGCTGCGCTTCTTGCGCGGTGGCATCTGAGACGCGGGCGGGCGCCCGCGACACTTTCAGAATATGGTCGCGATGCTCGTTCTCCGTGATGTCGAAACATTCGACAGTCCCGTCGGTGGCGCGCGCAGCCACGACCGAGACTTCGCGGGCAAACGGCACGAAGCCTTCGAGGATCGAGGGTTGCGTGCCGACTTCCTGCCAGGCCTTCTCCGGCGTTGTGTCGTTGTCGATCATCGCCTGACCTTTGCCGTCATAGCCGAAGCGCCGGGTCTTGAGCACCGCGGGACGGCCGATGCGGTCGAGCGCGGCGGCCAATTCCGCCGCCGTGGCGACTGCTGCATAGGGCGTCGTGCCGATGCCGAGGCCGGCGACGAAATCTTTCTCGGCGACCCGGTCCTGAGTGGTGGCCAGGACTTGCGGGTCGGGCAGAACCGGCACGCGCGCGGCTAAAAACGTCGTGGCCTCCGCCGGGATGTTCTCGAACTCGTAGGTGACCACATCGACGCTCTGTGCAAAGCGCGTCAACGCTTGCTCGTCCGTGTAAGCGGCGCGGGTCGTCTCGCGCGCCACGTCGAAGGCGGGCGAGTCACGGTCGGGCGCGAAGATGTGGCATCTGAAACCCAGGCGTGCCGCCGCAAGCGCGAGCATCCGCCCAAGCTGTCCGCTGCCCAGGATGCCGATCGTGGCCCCCGGCTCAAGGACGGGCGCGGCAACGCTCACGCGCCGGAATCCTTGCTGGAATCTTTGGGCTTTTCCGCGACCGCTGCAGTTTGGCGTTCGCGCCATGCTGCCAGGCGGCGCTCGAGCGCAGGATCGCCGAGCGCCAACACGCTCGCCGCCAAGAGCGCCGCATTAACAGCGCCGGCGTTGCCGATCGCCAGCGTGCCGACGGGCACGCCGGGCGGCATTTGCACGATTGAATAAAGTGAATCTTGCCCGGACAAGGACTTCGATTCCACCGGCACCCCGAATACCGGCAAGCTGGTGAGCGCCGCCGTCATGCCCGGCAGGTGCGCCGCGCCGCCGGCGCCGGCGATGATCACTTTGAAGCCTTCCGTTTTCGCGCCTTTGGCGAAGGCATAAAGCCTATCGGGCGTGCGATGCGCGGAAATGATGCGCGCATCGTAAGGGATGCCGAGCGCATCCAGCGTCTCGGCAGCATTCTTCATGGTCTGCCAGTCAGACTGGCTGCCCATGATAATGGCGACGGATTTCGCTTCCGGCGGCGACAACGATAATCCCCTGCGCGAAGGAAGCGCTGGATTATAGGCTCGGGTGCCGCAGTGGCAAGGCGAGCCGACGTTCAAAGTTAAATTGTGCGCCGTCGCGTTTTGGCGCGCGCCACGGCCGCCTCACCCGGCCTTATCAATGGCTGCGCGGGGCGGGCCGCCCGGCGCCGCGGCATTCAGGCCGGCGATCAATCGGCAACGAGATCGGAAGGCCGATCCGACCAACGTCGGTCCGACGCGTCGACAACGACCAGGGCCGGGGAGAGCCGGATCGGGGGCCGCGGCCGTTGCGGGGCGGATTTGGCGACTGTCGCCAGCGCGGCCGCGCACAACCGATCCGGGTTGCGTTCGCCCTTCGACGCCATCGCAATGATCCGGCGCGCCGCCACTTCATGCATGATGCACGGCTGGCCGCTCTTCTCGATCGCGGCAGTCGCCTTTTCATAGGCGGATATCAGAACCGCGGTGGTTTCCGCGTCGAAGGTTTTGTCGCGGCGGGAGAACTGCAACACCTGACCCATGAACACACCTATCCGCCACGCGATCAAACACAACCGCCGCGCCGGTTCCAACACAATCTCCATGTTAAAGACATCGTGGGCTGGAAGTTCCATCGCGATGGAGAGCGCGCTCATTTGCGCCGCCGTCTTCGCCCTGCAATCTATCTGTTCCGGTTAAGTCAGCGAGGCGACAGTGGACGAGTGATCGGCTCTTCACGTCCACGACGTGGAACTTTCAACGAAATGTGTCGGCGGATTGCCGGCTTTTGACAGCGCGGGCTGAAAGTTCCATCGCGATGGAGAGCGCGCTCATTTGCGTCGCCGTCTTCGCCCCGCAATCCATCTGCTCCTGTTAAGTCAGCAAGGCGACAGTGGACGAGTGATCGGCTCTTCACGTCCACAATGTGGAACTTTCAATCAAATGCGTTGGCAGATTGCTGGCTTTTTGGCTTACTCAATCTTGCCCGCGAGGCGGAGTATTTTGACGTGGCCGATCAGGACAACAACAAAAATGCGCAGCAGGGGAGATCGGCAGCAAGCAGCGATGGTAATCAGGAACCGGTCATTGTCGTCATTGGCGCCTCGGCCGGCGGCATTCACGCTTTGCAAAGCTTCTTCGGCGCGTTGCCGGAGCGCACCGGTGCGGCCTTTGTCGTGGTCGCGCATCTCGATCCGACGCAGGGCAGCGAAATGCCGAACATCCTCGCTGCGCGAACCAGGATGCCGGTTACTCAAGTCGGCAGGCGCCAACGGCTGGAGGCCGACCATGTCTATGTCATTTCGCCGGACCGCCGGCCGCAAATCATCGATCACGAGATCACGTCGCTGGAGTTCGACGGGTCGCGCGGCCAGGCCGCGCCGATCGATCAGCTGTTCCACTCGGTGGCCCGGCAACTCGGCGACGGCTTCGCCGTCATTCTCAGCGGTGCCGGCAGCGATGGCGCGCTCGGCGTGCGCGCCGTCAAGGAAGCCGGCGGCACCATCCTGGTGCAGGATCCGTCCGAAGCCGAATACTCTTCGATGCCGCGCAGCGCCATCGCCACCGGCGTTGCCGATTTTATTTTGCCGGTACGTGAACTCGCCAAACGACTGATTGAGCTCATCCCCGTCAAGACCAACGTGTCCGGGTCCAATATCGGTCATGTGGACGAGGAGCTGTTGCGGCGCGTCCTGACCCATTTGCGCGACCGCACCGGCCACGACTTCTCCAAATACAAGCGCATGACCGTGCTGCGCCGCATCGCGAGACGCATGCAAATCGTCAGAGCCGGCGACTTGCGAGAATATTATGGCGTGATGCGTGACAACGCCAATGAGGCGCACGCGCTCCTCAATGATCTTCTAATTTCGGTGACCACGTTCTTCCGCGACGGCGAGAGGTTTCACAAGCTCGCCCAGGACATTCTGCCGGAGCTGTTTAAAGACAAACCCGCGGACGAGACTCTTCGCGTCTGGGTTTGCGGCTGCGCGACCGGCGAGGAGGCGTATTCATTCGCCATTCTTCTGCTGGAGGAAGCCGCGCGCCATCAGATCCGGCGTCCGATCCAGGTGTTCGGCTCCGACCTCGATGCGCGCGCGCTTGCCTCGGCGCGCGAGGGCCGTTTTCCGCTGTCAATCGAAGCCGACCTCAGTGAGGAGCGGCTGCGCAATTTCTTCGACCGCGAAGGCGAGCATTATCGGGTGCGGCAGGAAGTGCGCGATATTGTTCTGTTCGCGGTGCACGATCTCCTGAAGGACCCGCCATTCTCGCATGTCGACCTCATCTCATGCCGCAACGTGATGATCTATCTCGATCGCGAATTGCAGGAACAGGTGTGCAGCACCTTCCACTACGCGCTCAAACCCGGCGGCTATCTCTTCCTCGGCGCGTCGGAAACCGCTGAAAATCCCCCGGGATTGTTCCGGGTCATCGATCGCGCCGCTCGCGTCTATCAATCGACGGCCGCTCCCGGGGATAAGCCGCGGCTGCTGCCGCGCCTGCTCGGCCCGGTCCGGATCCGCGAACAGATCAGTCAGCTCGAGCGTCCGATCGGTCCGACCGTGGCGCTCGGTGAGGCGGCGATGCATCGCCGCGCCCTCGAACAAGTCGCTCCGCCGTCGATGCTGGTCGATGAATCCCATCGGCTGATTCATCTGTCCGAGAATGCCGGCCGTTTTATCTTGCCGTCAGGCGGGCCGCTGAGCGGCGATGTCGTCGACCTGGTGCGGCCCGAGTTGCGGTTCGAATTGCGCTCGGCGCTGAACCGAGCGTTCGAGCAGACCGTGCCGATGCTGAGCTTGCCCGTTCTCGTGCGGTTCAATGGTGCTCCGCATCGGGTCCAGTTGGTTGTCAAGCCGGTGCAGGAGAACGACACGGATCGGCGTGCGGCGGTGGTGATGTTCGTCGAAGGCGAGGCGGCAGACGAATCGGGCGTTTCTGCCGAACATCAAGCCGGCGACGAGACGGTGCGGCGGCTGACCCAGGAACTCGAACTGGTGCAGGCCCGGTTGCGGACCGTGCGCGAGGAATCGGACACCGCCAACGAGGAATTGCGCGCCGCCAACGAAGAGCTGCAATCCATCAACGAAGAATACCGCTCGACCTCCGGGGAGCTGGAAACCAGCAAGGAGGAGCTGCAGTCGATCAACGAGGAGTTGCAGACGGTCAACGGCGAGCTGAAACTGAAGTTGGATGCGATCTCACGCGCCCATAGCGATCTGCAGAATCTGATTGCGGCCACCGATTTCGGCACGCTCTTCCTCGATTCCGGTCTGCGCATCAAACGGTTTACCGAACGGATCACCGAGTTGTTCAGCGTCACCCAGGCCGACGAAGGCCGGCCGATCACCGATTTCGCCCACCAGCTCCAGTACGAGGATCTGCTGAAGGACGCGCATGCAGTGCTCGCGAATCTTACACCGCTCCGTCGCGAAATACGCAGCCGGAACGGCCGCTGGTACGATATGCGCATCAGGCCGTATCGCACCACGGACGACCAAATCGACGGCGTCGTCATTACCTTCGTGGACGTTTCCGAACGTCACGTCGTCGAGGAGACGCTGCACTCAAACGAGGGGCAGTTGCTGCAGCAAAAGCACCTCATTGATCTCTCCCGCGATCCGATCTTCGTATGGGATTTCGACGCCGGCATTGTCGAGTGGAACCGCGGCAGCGAGCAGCTGTACGGCTATACGCGCGAGGAGGCGCTCGGCAAGGTCAAGGAGCAATTGCTGCGCACAGTCGTGCCCGGCTCTTCCTTCGCGGAATTAAAGGCGAAGCTCTTGAAGGACGGCAGCTGGTCCGGAGAGCTGCGCCAGAAAACCAAGGGCGGGCAAGACCTATCGGTCGAAAGCCGCATCGAGCTGGAAACCTTCAATGGCCGCCGGCTCGTGCTGGAAAGTACGCGCGATGTCACCGCGCGGGAGGCGGCGGAGCGGCGCTTGCGGCTTCTGCTCAGCGAATTGACGCATCGCGTCCGCAACACGCTGGCGGTCATTCAGGCGATCGCCCGCCACACGTTGCGCAACAGCCAGTCCATGGACGAATTCATCGAGCGCTTCGAGGGCCGGTTGGCGGCACTCGCGTCCGCGCATACGCTGCTCGTCGGCTCCGAGTGGAAGGGCGCCGATCTTGCCGAACTCGCGCGGCAGCAATTGGCGCCGCACATCACGGACAATCCGAATCGGTTGCGTCTGGAGGGCGACCCGGTTTCCTTGCCGGCCCATCTCGCGACGCCCTTTGGTCTGGTCTTGCATGAACTCGCGACCAATGCCGCAAAATACGGCTCGCTCTCGGCAGCTTCCGGAACGGTCAATGTCAGTTGGACGACTGCCATGCGGAACAACCAGCGCACGCTCAAGCTTGTCTGGAAAGAGGCGGGCGGCCCGCGAGTCGTCCGACCAACGACGGCCGGGTCCGGAAACACACTCGTCGACACCGGGATTCCGGGTGCGCAAGTCGAGCGCGAGTTCCGTTCGTCCGGCCTCGTCTGCACGATTGAATTGGCGCTGTCGGAGCGAGCGGATGGCGATGGAGCGGCCGAAACAGTTCAGTGATGTTGCGCCGTTGCGTGGCGCCCGCCTTCTGATCGTCGAAGACGACGTTCTTCTCCTGATGGATTTGGAAGCTATTTTACAGGATGCGGGCGCGGAAGTTGTCGCCTGCTGCCGCGACGTGAACGAGGGTCTGGCGGCTGCCGAGCAGAAGGCGGTGGTCGCCGCCATTCTGGATGTCAGGGTCGGGCGGGACACGATTGCTCCGATCGCCCGCCAACTCGCCGATCGCGGCACGCCGTTTCTGTTCTACACCGGTCAAGTGGAGAATGACCCGGCGCTCGCAGAATGGTCGGGCCACACCGTGCTGTCCAAACCCGCTCGGCCCGCCGCCATTGTCGCTGCCGTTGCGGATTTGCTGCGGCATGCGTTGCCGGCGCAAAGAAGCTCCTAGCCGTTCTTGAGGAAGCTCTTAGAGCGCAATCGCTTCAGATTGAATCGATTGGCGCTCTAACGTTTTGGTGGAGCATGATCTTTTCGGAAAACCGGATTCCACTTTTTCGGATCATGCTCTAGCCGGTTTAGCCTCGCTGCCTGCCGCAGCCTTTTGCTCGCCCTTTCGGCACGCTTCCCAGAGCTTCAAGGCGGTCACCGGCATATCAAGATGGGCGCCGGCGCCGCCGGGCAGGGCATCCGCGACGGCATTCATGACGGCAGCGATCGAGGCGGTGGTGCCGGCTTCGCCCACGCCTTTGACGCCGAGCGGATTGGTCGTCGCCCGCACATTGTGGAGCGTATCGCGGATGTCGGCGGGCATGTCGGCCGCCCGCGGCATGGCGTAATCCTGGAACGATCCGGTGATGAGCTGGCCGGTGTCGTCGTAGAAGATCTGCTCCATCAGCGCCTGGCCCAGCCCTTGCGCCAGGGCGCCATGCAGCTGGCCCTCGACGATCATCGCGTCGAGCGTGTTGCCGCAATCGTCAACGGCCGTGTAGGCGACGATATCCATGCGGCCGGTATCGGGATCGATCTCGACCTCGGCCACATGCACGCCGTTCGGAAAGGTGAGCGGCGTCTCCGTGGTCGTCTTGGTGTCGAGATCCTCGGCGATCGCGCCGCTTTTTTTAAGCTCGGCGGCGCGCGCCGCAAGCTCGAACAGCGCGATGCGCCGGTCGGTGCCGACGACTCCGAACGCCCCGCGCTCGTAAGCGATGTCGCTTTCCGCGGTTTCAAGAATCGTCGCCGCGAGGCGCTTGCCTTTTTCGATCATGAGTTCGATGCATTTGACGATCGACGCGCCGGCGGTCATCGCCGAGCGCGAGCCGACCGATGCGTAGCCCGCGATCTCCAGCGCCGAATCGCCGTGCCGGTGGCGGACTCTGTCAGCCGCAACGCCGAGGCGTTCGGCGATCAGCCGCGGAAACACCGAGGCATGACCCTGGCCGGTCGATTGGACGTTCAGATTGACCGTCAGTGTGCCGTCGCCGGGAAATGTGAGCCATGCGCCCTCAAGCGGCGAGCCGCCGGAATGCTCCAGCATGCAGGAAAGTCCGATGCCGCGGTATTTGCCGCGCTTCTTTGCATCGCGCCGGCGTGCTTTGAAGCTGTCGTAATCGGCGAGCGCCAGCGCCTTGTCGAAGATCGGCGCAAAGTCGCCGCTGTCATAGGTGGTTCCGACGGCGGTTTTATACGGCATGGAGGACGCGGGAATGAGATTGCGCCGCCGCAGCTTGGCCGGATCGATTCCGCTTACGCGCGATGCTTCCTCGACAACGCGTTCGAGAACGTAGTTCGCTTCCGGCCGGCCGGCGCCGCGATAAGGCGCCGTCGTGATCGTGTTGGTAAAGGCGCAGCGCGCGCTGATGTCGATGTGCTTGATGTCATACAAAGCCGGCAGGCAGCGCGCGAAATTGAAGGTCGGAATGTTGGCCCCGACCGGGCCGACATAAGCGCCGAGATTGGCGGTGTTGCGGATGCGCAGCGCGAGAAAGCGCCCCTTCTCGTCGAGCGCGAGCTCGGCTTCGGTATAGATGTCGCGCGCCTGGTTATCGCTCAGAAATGCTTCCGAGCGTCCCGACATCCAATGGACCGGGCGACCGAGCTTTTTGGCGGCAACCATTTGCGCAATGTATTCAGGATAGGGACCCGTCTTCAGCCCGAAGGCGCCGCCGACATCGTCGGTGAGCACGCGCAGCCGGTCCTTGGCAATTTGCATGATCGCGGCTGTGGGATCGCGCATCGCGGTCGTGCCCTGGGAGCAGACGCGGAGCGTGTAGCTGTCAGCCGCGGCGTCGTAGCTTGCCGTCGCGCCGCGCGGCTCCATCGAGGCGACCGCCATCCGCTGATTGGTTACCGCAATGCGGGCTACAAATTTCGCGCCGGCGAAGATTTCGTCGATGCGCCGCGCGTTAGCTTCGGGATCCTGGGCCGGACCGGGCCAATCGATCGCGAGATTGCCGGGCGCCGCCGGCCACACTTGCGGCGCGCCGGCAGCCAGCGCCGCGCGCGCGTCCATCACCGGGCTGAGCGCCTCGTATTCGACCGCGACCAGCTCGGCGGCATCTTGGGCTGCAGCCGCAGTCTCGGCGACGACCATCGCGACGGCCTCGCCGATATGCATTGCCCGTTCGCCCGCCAGCGCCGGCCGATGCGGCACGATCAGTGCCTTGCCGCCGCGCCCGGCGAGCGGCGGATGGCGCCCGAGGCTGCCGATCCCCTCCATGTCTTTTGCCGTCAGAACGCCAAGCACGCCCACAGCACCGGTTGCGGCCGTTACGTCGACGCTGACGATGCGGGCGAAAGCGTGCGGCGAGCGGACAAAATAGGCGTAAGCTTGGCCCGGCAAGGGAACATCGGCGGCGTAGCGGCCGCGCCCGCGCACCAGAACATCGTCCTCCACGCGCGGCGTATAGGCCGCGCGGCCATCCGTTTTTGCATCCATGCCTTGTTCCGGAATGTCTGTCTGAATAAGGCTCTCCCCCTTATAACGCGAAACAGCGGCCGGCGAAGGCGGCCATTTTCGGGTTTTTTTAATCGGAACGCATTGCCTTTCCGCCTCGCGCTATGCGTGGCAGGAACGCCTCCACAGCGCCGGACAACGGCCGTAGTCGCCTGCTGGAACCTCTGACCATGCTTCAACCCGGCACGTTCGGGCTTACTTTGTTGCTGGCCATGCTGACGGCGCTCGGTCCGCTGTCGATGGACATGTATCTGCCGTCGTTACCGGACATCTCGCACGTTCTGGCGGCACCGACCGCGCGCACGCAGCTTACGGTTTCGAGCTATCTGATCGGCTTCGCGGTCGGCCAGATGATCTATGGTCCGTTGTCGGATCGCTATGGACGCCGCCCGGTCGTTCTTGCAGCGGTCGCTCTTTATCTGACAAGCACACTCGCCTGCGCGGGTGCAGAATTGGTCGACCTGCTGATCGGAGCGCGTTTCCTCCAGGGCATCGGCGGCTCGGGCGCGATTGTTTTGGCGCGCGCCATCGTGCGCGATCTGTATTCGGGGGTGCAGGCGGCGCGCGAACTTTCGCTGATGGGGTCGATCAGCGCCTTTGCGCCGATTGTCGCGCCGATGATCGGCGGCGTTTTGCAGACCGCGTTCGGCTGGCGCGCCAGCTTCATCTTCATGAGTGGTGCCGCAATCGTCGCCGTGCTGGTGGCCGCGCGCCTGTTGCCGGAGACGATGCGCCACAGCCGGCTTGGACCGATGTCGTTCTTATCGATGGTACGTGGTTACGGTGCCGTGGCGCGGCACCGCGGGTTTCTCGTTTATCTCGGGATCATCACCATCAGCTATGCGGGGTTATTTGCCTGGATTTCCGGCGCCTCGGTCGTATTGCAGGGCGTTTACGGCCTCTCCGCTGTCACTTTCGGCTTCACCTTTGCGCTGGGTGCGGCTGGATACATGCTGGGAGCGACGATCGCCACGAGGCTCGTGGTGCGCCTTGGGCTCGATCGCACCATCGGAGTTGGCGTGATTGTCATAACCGCCGGGGGGCTGGCGCTGGCCGCGGTGGTGGCCGCGGGAGTTCCGGGCCTCTGGCTCGTAGCGGCGATGGCGCTCTATCTGGCCGGGCTCGGCCTTGCTATGCCCCAGGCCATGGCCGGCGCCCTGACGCCGTTTCCGGATCGTGCCGGCACCGCCGCATCGCTGATGGGTTTGGTGCAGCAAACCGTCGCGGCGATTGTTGCAGCCGTGATCGGCGGCTATCTCGGCCAGTCCGCTTGGCCAATGACGGCCGTCGTTGTCACCATGGGTTGCCTGACTTTCCTGCTTTGGGCGCTGACGCGCCGGATGCGCGCCCAGCAGCGCTAGATGGATGATGTCACAGCTCAATTCCGGCGTTGGCCTGCGGCGCCGCCTTTGTTAGGATGAATTGATGAATCCATGAGTGCGCGACGAGACGACTGACACTGGGGGATATTCTTCGGGGCGCCTTCACCGGCGGGTTGGCGGCGAGGCTGAGGGAATTGGGATGACGTCGGGCGAGCTCCTAAGCCGCCGCTCCTTTCTCGTAGGGGTAAGCGCTGTTGGCGGCGGCCTCGTGCTTTCGCTTGCCGTGCCGTTCGACCCGGTGCGCACCGCCGAAGAAGCACCGGAAGTCACCGCTTGGGTGCTGATCGGCTCGGATAATTCCGTCGTCATCCGCATCGCGCGCGCCGAGATGGGCCAGGGGGTGCAGACCGGGCTCGCGATGCTGGTCGCCGAGGAGCTCGAATGCGACTGGTCGAATGTCCGCACCGAATTCGCTACCCCGCAGGAGAATATGCGCCGCGAGGGCGTCTGGGGCGACATGTCGACCGGCGCGAGCCGCTCGATCGCCTCCTCGCAGCTTTATCTGCGGCAAGCCGGGGCCATGGCGCGGGAAATGCTGATCGCCGGCGCGGCGGCGCGCTGGAACGTCCCGCCGTCAGAATGCGCGGCCGCCATGAGCGTGATCACGCACCAGCCGAGCGGGCGTAGCGTCACCTTCGGCGCCGTCGCGGAAGCCGCGGCGAAAGTGCCACCGCCCGCCGACGTAAAACTGAAGGATCCAAGCCAATGGACGCTTGCCGGCAAGCCCCGCCGGCGCCTTGACGTGCTCGATAAAGTCACCGCCCAGCCGATCTATGCAATCGACGTGCGGCTGCCGGGAATGCTCTATGCGGCCATCGCGCAGTGCCCGGTATTCGGCGGGGCGCCGAAGGCGGTCAATGACAGTGCGATCGCCAGCATGAAAGGCGTACGCCGGGTCGTACGGTTGCCCGATGCGGTCGCGGTCATCGCGGATTCTTGGTGGCGGGCGAAACGCGCGCTCGACGCGTTATCGATCGAATGGGACCCGCGCGGCAACGGCCACGTCTCGAGCGCCAGCATCGCCGAGATCGTTCGCGCGGGGCTCGATGCGGAAAAGTCGCAGGTCGGCCGCTCCGATGGCGATGTGGCGGCAGCTTTGCAAAGCGCGGTCAAGCGTGTCGAAGCGGACTATGAGGTTCCCTTCCTCGCGCATGCGACAATGGAGCCGCAGACCTGCACCGCCCGCGTCGCGAACGGCCGCGTCGAAGTTTGGGCGCCGACCCAGGGTCCAATGACGGCTTTGGCGACGGCCGCCGGGGCTGCCGGCGTGCCGAACGAGAATGTCGTGATTCATGCCACGTATTTGGGCGGCGGTTTTGGTCGGCGCGGCGCCATCCAGGAATTCGTTCGCCAAGCCGTGCTGATCGCGAAAGAGGTCAACGCGCCGGTCAAGCTCGTGTGGTCGCGCGAACAGGACATCAAGCACGACTATTATCGGCCTTTCGGCATGGCGCGGCTCGTCGCCGGCCTTGGCCCGGACGGCATGCCGATCGCGTGGAAGATCAGGCTGGCTGGACCGTCCTTTGTTCATGGGCTGGTGCCGGGCTTCGGCATGAGCTTCGTCGACCGCACGTTTATCTCCGGCCTGGCCGATGAGATGGCCTACGACGTCCCCAATTATCTCGTTGATTATGTGGTGCAGCAATCGCCGGTGCCGCTCGGCGTGTGGCGCGCGATCAACTATACGCAGAACACCTTCTACAAGGAATCCTTCATCGACGAGATGGCGCATGCCGCCGGGATGGATCCTTATCTTTACCGTCGGCGTCTCCTGCGCAACGACGATAAGAACTTGGCTGTGCTCGACGCCGCGGCCAAAAAGGCCGATTGGTTCGGGCCGCTGCCGCAAGGCGTGCACCGCGGCATTGCCGTGACCGAGGCCTGCGGCAGTTTTTGCGCGCAAGTGGTGGAAGCGTCGGTCGAGCATGGCGAGGTGCGTGTGCATCGCGTTGTGTCGGCGCTCGATTGCGGCCATGTGGTCAATCCGCTGTCGATCGAGATGCAGACGCAAGGAGCCATCATCTTTGCGCTGACGGCGGCGCTTACCGGCGAGATCACCATCAAGAACGGCGGCGTCGAGCAGTCGAACTTCGACAGCTACGAGATGCTGCGCATTGCGGATGCGCCGAAGGTGGAGACCGTGTTGGCGCCGAGCGGCGATTTCTGGGGCGGTGCCGGCGAGCCGCCGGTTCCGCCGCTGGCGCCGGCGCTTTGCAATGCCATTTTCGTCGCTACCGGAAAGCGCATCCGCGCGTTGCCGATCAAGAACCAGGATCTGACCAAGGCGATTTAGCGTGATCCGCAAAATGCCTGCCCGGACTTGATAGCAGGTGGAGGCGGGCTTTCCGAAAGATCACGTTCCGCTCAAGAAACCGCGCCGGCGCCGACGCGGCATCACGCTTTCGATCTCGTCTGCGCAACAATCTCGATCGGCACGACGTCCACGCTGCCGCCGGCTACTCTTCTGGTTTTCTCGGTGTAGCCGGCGAAGAACGGGCTTTGCTGCAGTGTTTTGATGGTCTGGTCGTCGGCGGCGGTGGCGAGATGAAGGTAGTCGGCGCTGTCGCGGATCTTCATGCAGCGATATGAGATCTTTCCTTTCAGCGCCGGATCGTTGTCCAGGGCGGCGATAAACTCGGCAACGTCCTTATGCCATTCTTCCGGCGACGCATTCTGCAGGCGATATCTGATCAGAAAAGATTTCACGGCTGCTGCTCCTGGCGGCGTTAAGCCGATCGCAGGCTCGAAGCCGGCGCCGGCGATGGCACCCGTATCATCGGCCAAGCGATCAACCTTAGGGATTGAACAAATGATCGCGCAAGTACGGACAAAAATGATACTATCAACACTCCTGCCCGTTGGAGCGCATCGATCGATGCCAGGCGCTGCGCCGAAACTCACGTATCGCTGCCCGGTGGCCGCTTTTCAGAAAATGATCGGCGGCAAATATAAATTACGTTTGCTTTGGCAGTTGCAGCACGGGCCGCGCCGTTACGGCGAACTCAGAAGCGGCCTCTTGCGCGGTGCCGACGGCACGCAAGTCGTCGCCCCGCGTGTTCTCAGCCGCGAACTCAAAGCACTCAGCACCAGCGGGCTAATCGCGCGCAAGGATTACGGCGTGGTGCCGCCGAAAGTCGAGTATCGGTTGACGCCGAAGGGCCGCAGCTTCATTCCGGTCATTGCCGAAATCCGCAAGTGGGGCGCGCGTCATTTGGGCGAACAATTTCGTCCGGCGGGTTGAGTTGGCCGCCGGTCACGACGCCCGAGAATAGCGCGCTTCGGCTTGCGGCCCATACGCATCGAACACCGCGCACGCCGCCCGCACAAAGGCTCTCGCCTCTTGCGGCACCCTGATCTCGGTGCCGTTGCGCTCGACCAGGCCGTCATGCGCGAGTTCGTCAAGCGCGGAAAGCTCGGCAGCAAATTGCTCGGCGCTCGCCTGATGCGCCTGGCAGATGTCGGCAATATCGACGTGCAAATCGCACATCAGCCGCTCGATGATGCGTCCGCGCAGCCTGTCTTCCGGTGTCAGCGGCCGGCCGCGAGCGGTGGCGGGCCGGCCGGCCATGATCATGTCGCGATAGGTGACCATCTGCGGCGTATTCTGCACGTATCCGTCGGGCAGCGAGCCAATAGAGGATGGGCCAAAGCCGATGAGGTTTGCTGTTTCATCGGTCGTGTAGCCCTGGAAATTGCGGTGCAATCTTCCTTCGCGCTGACGCCGGGCGAGCGGGTCGTCGCCGCGCGCGAAATGGTCGAGACCGATGTGTTGGTAGCCTGAGCCCACGAACACGTCCGCGGCCGCGCGGCTTTGCGCAAAGCGCTCGCTGCTGCCGGGAAGAGTCTCCTCCGGAATGAGCCTTTGGTGGCGTTTCATCCACGGCACGTGGGCGTAGCCAAACAGCGCGATCCGGTCAGGACGAAGCGCGAGCGCGCGCTCGGCTGTGTTCGCGACCGTTGCCACGGTCTGATACGGCAGGCCGTACATGAGATCGAGATTGATGTTGGCAATGCCGGCCTCGCGCAGTCCGTCGATGGCGCGTGCGGTCTGTTCGACGCTTTGCCGGCGTCCGATCGCTTCTTGCACGCTTGGTTCGAAATCCTGCACGCCGAGGCTGGCGCGGCCGACACCGATTTCGGCCATGGCGGCAATATGCGCCGGCGTCAGCGTACGCGGATCGATTTCGATCGCCATCTCGGTATCGGCGTTGATGGTGAAATTGGCGTTCAGTGCCGCCATGATCCGCATGAGGTCTTTCGGCTGCAGCATGGTCGGCGTTCCGCCGCCCCAATGGATCTGAGTTACGGTCTGGCCGGCGAGCCGCTTTCCGATCAGGCCGATTTCACGTTGCAGCAGCTCGGCATAGGCCGCGACCGGGCCATAGCGCCGCGCGACCGTGGTGTGGCATCCGCAGTACAGGCAGAGCTCGGCGCAAAACGGCACATGCAGATAGATCGAGACCGGCGCGTCGGGGGGCAAAGCCGTCAGCCAGCGTTCGTACGCGGCGCCGTTGACGCTCGGACCAAACTGCACGGCTGTCGGATAGCTTGTGTAACGCGGTAGCCGCCGGTCCAGGTATTTGAGCAGATTCGATTGCATGACGCGTAGCCGTTCGTCGGCGGAGCGCAATCATCGGGCGAAGCGGCAGGGAGGAATTGATCTAGATCAAGGTGTCCCCTCCATGTTGGAGGACAATAGTTTCGCTCGCAACGATTGTATCCACTCATCCGGTTACTCGTGTTGCGAGTGGCGGCGCGGCTACGGGGGTAACGCGCCGCCATTCAAAACTTCGCCAGACGCGATCGCCCCATCGAGAGGAGGGTGGAATGTTGGACCAGCAAAAAACTCATTCCCCGATTGAAGCCATTCGGCAGTGGTATCGCGGCTTGACGCGTTCCCAACCGGGTTTGGCCGATTGCGGGCCGGAGGGGCTCGAACGGATGGCGCACGATATCGGCGTGTCCAGCACCGAACTCTGCAGGCTCGCGAGCCATGGTCCGGAATTTGCCGATCTTTTGTTCCACCGGATGGAAGTGCTTGACCTTGACCGGAACGAGGTCGGGCGCGTCGAACGTGCTACTTTCCAGGATCTGCAGCGGGTTTGCACCATGTGTAACTGTCAGAAGCGCTGCGCCCGGGATCTCGCGCACGATCCCAGCGATCCGGTCTGGAAGGATTATTGCCCGAACGCCCAGACGCTGACAGCGTTGAACGCGCTTCCCTGGATGGCGCGGCGGGAGTGGTAGCTTCAGAAGCCCAAGAGGGTAGGGCGATGGGCCGCGTGGTGCTTGCCGCCAAAGTTACGCACGTGCCGTCGCTTCTACTGTCGGAGCGGGAAGGCGCGCTCAAAGGCCGGCGGGCGCCGGCGATCGAGTCTTTGAAGGAGATTGGCCGGCGTGCGCATGACAGGCATGCCGATACATTCCTGATTTTCGATACGCACTGGCTGTCGAATTTCGGTTTTCACATCAACGCCAACGAGCGTCATGCGGGCAGCTATACCAGCCACGAGGCGCCGCACATGATCCAGGATCTGAGCTACGACTATCCTGGACACCCAGCCCTTGCCGACCTGATCGCCGAGGAAGCCGCGGCTGACGGCCTGGAGGTTCATGCCCACCGCGTGAAAAGCCTCGCGCTTGAATATGGAAGCATCGTTCCCATGCGCTACATGAACGCCGACGGCGCGCTCAAGGTGCTGCCGGTCGCTTCGCCGCTTTTCGCCAGCATCGAGGAAAACCGCAAATTCGGCGAAGCATGCGGGCGCGCTGTCGCCAGATCGAACGCGAATGTCGCGGTTTTGGCGAGCGGTTCGCTTTCCCACAAAGTGATCAGTAATCGGCAGGTCGGCGAAGGCCAGTGGGACGTCGTCTCGAGCGAGTTCAACCGGCAGATGGACCTTCGCGTCCTCGAATTGTGGGGCGCGGGCCGCTATCGCGAGTTTGTGGGTCTGTTGCCGGAATACGCAACCAAGTGCAGCGGGGAAGCCTTGATGGCCGATACCGCGATGCTGTTCGGTCTGCTCGGCTGGGAAAGCTATTGCGGCACCGCCGAGCAGCTTTGCGACTACTTCCCCTCAAGCGGTACCGGGCAGGTGAATGTCGAATTTCATCTTTCCTGACGCATGACGCTCGACCAAGAGATGCACGGAAAAAGCGCGCCGGCCATGATGCCGAGATTGAAGGCGCTGATCCTTCGCCTGCTCCACGAGCATCGCGTCATGACCATTGCGACGAACCGGCCCGATGGCTGGCCGCAGGCGACGATGGTGGGCTATGTGAATGACGGCTTCCTGCTCTATTGCTTCGTGGCGCGCAATACCCAGAAATTCGCCAACATCCAGCGCGACCCGCGCGTTTCGATCGCGATCGGCAGCGATGCTCTCAATCCGATGGAGGTGAAAGGCCTGTCGCTTGCCGGACATGCAAGCGAGGTCGACGATCGATCGGAGTTTGATGAGATCGCCGCCTTACGCCTGAAACGGTTTCCCGAATACGCCGCGTTGCCCGCGCCGCTGTCGCGGCAAGATGGACTGCTTCGCGTCTCGCCGGAGCCAAAGCCTTCACACATTGCGTTGCTGCGCATCGCACCGGACATCATCGCGGTGTTGGACTACGCGCAAGGCTTCGGCCACAGCGAGCTTGTTACCTTTTCGGAACGCGATCTCGACGTGCATATCGAGACTCTGCGCCATCCGTGGAACCATATCGATGCCGGCTAGATCGCCCCGCCCGCATCGTCGTCATGGCGCAAGATGGCAATGTCTCCGCGGAATGCTGTTTATGTGAGCGGTTCTTCCGCTGAAAGGTTTCGGCTGCGTCGGCGCGCTTAGTGCCGGCCGAACAGCTTGTCGAGCAGCCAGGTGTCGAGACCGCTCCGTTCGGGCTGCTGCGAACGCGCGGGCGCGGCGCCGGCTTGATTGCCGGTACCATAGCTGTTTGGATAATTGCCGAGCGGTGATGTCCATCCATTGCCGCCAACGCCCGGCAAAGCGGTGGGTGCGATACCCTGGTGTGCGGCTTTCATGAACCGGCTCCAGATTTCGACCGGCAGCCCGCCGCCGGTGGCCTTGCGGGTCGGCGAGTTGTCGTCGTTGCCGAGCCAGACGCCGGCGACGAGGTTGCTGGTGTAGCCGATGAACCAGGCGTCGCGGTAATCCTGGCTGGTCCCGGTCTTGCCGGCCGCCGGCCAGCCCGGCAGATCGGCATGCCGCGCCGTGCCGCTCGCCAAGGTCTCGTGCAGCATCATGTTCATCATCGCCACGTAACGGGCATCGACGATGCGGCCGAGTACCTGCGCTGGGCGTGCATAAAGCGTTTTCCCGTCGGTTGAACGCACCCGCGCGATCACGTGCGGCGATATCGCAAAGCCGCCATTGGCAAACGGCGCGTAGGCGGAGACGAGCTCGAGCGGCGAGACTTCCGAAGTGCCGAGCGCGATCGAAGCGTTGGGCTCCAGCAACGAACTGATGCCGAGCCGATACGCGGTACGAATGACGGCGGCAGGACCGAATTCGAGCGTCAGACGCACAGAGACGGTATTGAGCGAGTTGGCCAGCGCCTGGGTCAGCGTCACCGGTCCCATATATTCATGCTCGTAGTTTTCCGGTTTCCAGCCACGCACGACGATCGGCCCGTCTTCCCTGATGGTATCGGGCGTGAGCCCGTGTTCGAGCGCGGTGAGATAGACGAACGGCTTGAACGCGGAGCCGGGCTGCCGCTTGGCGGCGATGGCGCGATTGAACTGACTTTCGGCGTAGCTCTTGCCGCCGACCAGCGCGCGGACCACGCCGTCGGGCGTCATCGCGACCAGGGCGCCTTCCCCAACGCCGAATTTGTCGCCCTTTTGGGCGAGCACGTCGGCAAGCGCCCGCTCGGCCGCTGTTTGCAGCGCCGGGTCGATCGACGTCTCGACGACGATGTCCTCATCGAAACGCCCGATGACGTCGTTGACCGCGTCCATGACCCAGTCGGCGACATAATTGACCGAGCCGGCTGTCGCCGCCTTGACCGCACGAGCGGGGTGCGCAAGTGCGACATGGACCGCGTCCTCGCCGGCGAGTTTCTGTTCCGCCATGTCGGCAAGCACGAGGCGCGCCCGGCGTTCGGCGCCGTCGGGGTTATGGCTTGGCGCAAGCCGCGAGGGCGATTGCACGAGCCCGGCCAGCATCGCCGCTTCTGCGAGCGCCAGGCGCCGCGCCGATTTCCCGAAATAGCGCTGCGCGGCGGCTTCGACGCCGTAAGCGCCTGAGCCGAAATAAACGCGGTTCAGATAAAGCTCGAGGATTTGCGCCTTGCTGAATTTATGTTCGAGCCAGAGCGCAAGCACCACCTCCTGCGCCTTGCGCGATATCGTGCGCTCCTGCGTCAGGAACAGATTCTTCGCCAGCTGCTGCGTGATGGTCGAGCCGCCCTGCGAGGCGCCCCGGCGCAGCACATCGGCGACCAGCGCGCGCATGATTCCCAGCGGATCGACGCCGTGATGGGAATAGAAGCGGCGATCCTCGATCGCGATGAATGCCTTCGGCACATAATCGGGCAGCTCCCGCAGCGGCACCGCGGCGCCGCCCATATCGCCGCGCGTCGCCAGCGTCGCGCCGTTGGCGCCGAGGATAAGAACCGACGGAGGCCGCTTGGGAATCTCGAGCGATTGAATGGGCGGCAAGTGGATACCGACCCAAACAAGAACGCCGATCGCGCAGATGAACGCCCAAAGGGCGAGGACGGCGCCCCAATAGATCACACGACCGATGCGAGAACGGCTTTTGCCGCGCGTGCCGCGGCGCGCCTTCTTCTTTTTTGGCCGGGGAGACGCTTCCTCGCGCGAGCGGCGGCTTCCGTCGCGCCCTTTCTTCGGCGGGCCGCCGACGCGGTCGTCCGGGCTTACGCGAAAATCGAAGCCCTCGACGGCGCCGGTGCGCTTGCGGCCGTTTCGCCAGGCCATGTCCCATCCCCAAGGGCATAATCCCGAAAAAGCGTGGCCCGGACTTGATCCGGGAGGCCGCCGGTTTTCGGATCGACCATGCCCAGCAAAAACGACGGTAGAGAGTGCGGTTTAAGGGGCGGTTACTGCGCCGTTTTGCCCCGGGTTTAGGACTGGTTAAGCCACTACCCCGCCGCGGTCTTCGCCTCGGCAGCCGGTGCGGTAAACAAAGCGAGCAGGGGACGCTTGATCGCCGCCTGGCGGGTCGGTGTGGTGATTTTGGCGCCGAGAAGGTCGGTGACATAGAACACGTCGACCACGCGTTCGCCGAAAGTGGCGACATGCGCCGAAGCGATATTGAGGTTGAGCTTCGAGAGCGTCGTCGTCAGCTCGTAGAGCAGCCCGGGCCGGTCGAGCCCGGTCACTTCCACGACCGTGTAACGTTGGGACCATTGGTTGTTGATGGTCACTTCCGGCTCGATGACGAACGCTTTCAAGCGTCCTTTCGGCGGCGCGCGCTTGGGCAGCACTTCGGGCAGCTTGATCAGCCCTTGCACCGCTTTCTCGATCGTCTCGGCAATGCGACCGGCGCGGCGCTCCTCGTCCTCATCGAGCTCGAACTCGCGCGAGATGGCGATGGTGTCGAGCGCAATGCCGTTGGTGGTGGTGTAGATCTGCGCGTCGACGATGTTGGCGCCGGCGACCGCACAGGCGCCGGCGATGATCGACAACAGCCATGGATGATCGGGGGCGTAGATCGTGAGCTCGGTGACGCCGCGCGTCGCATCAAAGCCGATGCGCGTGGCGAGCCGCTTGCCCGCCTCTTCGCTGGCGCGCACGAAACGGGCGTGCGCGAGCTTGTGCGGCAGATCGACCTTGAGCCAATAGGCCGGATAGTGGCGGGCGACATAGGCATCGAGCACGTCCGCCGGCCAATCGCGGAAATTGTCGCGAAACTCGGCCTTGGCGGCGGCCACGCGCTCGCCGCGGTTGACCTCCGAGAAGCCGCCGGTGAGCACCGGCTCGGTCTCGTAATAGAGCGTGCGGATCAGCTGCGCTTTCCAGCCGTTCCACACGCCGGGGCCGACGGCGCGAATATCGGCGGTGGTCAGGATGGTCAGAAGCTTCATCCGCTCCAATGACTGCACGACGGCGGCGAAGTTCTCGATCGTCTTGCGGTCGGACAGGTCGCGCGATTGCGCGACGGTGGACATGACGAGATGCACCTCGACCAGCCAGGCGACGAGCTCGGTCTCGGCGGTGTTGAATCCGAGCCGTGGACAAAGACGGCGTGCGATGCGCGCGCCGGCGATCGAGTGGTCCTCGATGCGGCCCTTGGCGATATCGTGCAGGAACAGCGCCACATAGAGCAACTTGCGGTGCTCCGGCCGAATCGTCCGCATCAATTCGCTGGCGAGCGCAACATCCGGACTGCCGCCATGCTCGATCTCGTTGAGCACGCCGATGCAGCGCAGCAGGTGCTCGTCCACCGTGTAATGGTGGTACATGTTGAATTGCATCATCGCGACGATCCGGCCGAAAGCGCGGACGAACTCGCCGAGCACGCCGGCTTCGTTCATGCGCCGCAGCACGGTTTCCGCCTCGTTCTTGGAGGTGAGGATTTCCAGGAACAGGCGGTTCGCCTCCGCGTCGACGCGTACGTCCGCGTCGATCAGCTTGAGCGAGCGGGTGGCGGCGCGCATCGCCTCGGGATGAATCGCGAGATTGTATTTCTGCGCGAGATAGAACAGCCGGATCAGATTGACCGGATCGCGCTTGAAGACATTGGCGCGGGCGAGATTGATGCGGTTGGTGTCGATGCTGAAATCGTCGGTCTCGGTGATCGTGCGCCGGCTGCGCGCCGGGCGCAAACGCGCGATCACGCGGCTGAGCACCGGCGCCGGCTTGGCCTGCCGTTCCTCCAGGCCGGCGCAGAGGATGGCGGTGAGATCGCCGACATGCTTGGCGGTGAGAAAATAATGCTTCATGAAACGTTCGACATCTTTCAGCCCGGGATGCTCGGTGTAGCCGAGCCGCACCGCAATCTCGCGCTGGATGTCGAACGACAGCCGTTCCTCGGCGCGGCCGGCGAGGAAATGCATGTTGCAGCGGACCGACCACAGGAAGTCCTCGCAGCGGCGAAACATGTTGTATTCGTCGCGATCGAACACCTCGCGATCGATCAATTCCTCGGGCTCGCGCACGCGATAGACATACTTGGCGATCCAGAACAGCGTGTGCAGGTCGCGCAGGCCGCCCTTGCCGTCTTTCACGTTCGGTTCGACCAGATAGCGCGACTGGCCCGCCCGGCGATGACGTTCCTCGCGCTCGGCGAGCTTGGCGGCGACGAATTCCGCCGCGGTACCCTGCACCACTTCCTTTTCGAAGCGCGCGGTCAATTCGCCGTAAAGCGCGGCGTCGCCGAACAGATGCCGCGATTCGAGCAGCGCGGTGCGGATGGTCATGTCGGCTTTGGCCTGGCGGATGCATTCGCTGACCGAACGGGTGGCGTGCCCGACCTTCTGCCCCATGTCCCACAGGCAATAGAGCAAAGCCTCGGCGACCGATTCACCCCAGGCGGTCTGCTTGTAGGGCAGCACGAACAACAGATCGATGTCCGAGCCCGGCGCCAGCAAGCCACGGCCATAGCCGCCGGTGGCGATCACCGCCATGCGTTCAGCCTGCGAATGGATCTGCGGCGGATAGAGCGCGCTGACCGCGAATTCGAACAGGATGCGGATAATTTCGTCCTGGGTCTGACACAGGCGCTCGGCGCAGCGCCGCCCGTGGCGGTCTTTGAGCAACAGTTCCTCGGCGCGGGCACGCGCCTGCGTCAGTGCTGTTTTGAGGCGGCGCGCGACGGCGGCACGCAATTCGCGCTCCCGCCCGGCATGGGTGTCGGCGAGGGCTTTGAGGTCGGTGACGATGGCCGCGCTGTCAATCAGCTCGGCGGGGGCGCGCGGGGCCCGTTGGGTATCCAGCATCATTCCGCCACGTCATATCTGAGCCGCGCTGCGCTGTCATCGGCCCCAAATGTGTTATGGGGCGGCGCCGTCCGCCAGTGCGGGCAAAAGCGGGCACCTGATTTCCGCCAGGTTGGGGTATGGCGTCCGCAATGTGCTAGCATGCCGTCAACGACGTATTTCAAAATTGAGGGAGGAGTTCCGATGAAGAGTTATGACGTCTGCGAGTGCGGGGCGCCGCTGCGGTTGATGGAGCGGCCGACGCCGAAGCCGACCGGTAGCGAGGTTCTGCTGAAGATCTTGGCCGCCGGGGTCTGTCACAGCGATCTGCATATCTGGGAAGGCCAATACGATCTGGGTGGCGGCAAGGTGCTCAAGCTCGCCGATCGCGGCGTGAAGCTGCCATTGACCATGGGACACGAAAATGTCGGCGAAGTGGTCGCTGTCGGGCCAGACGCAAAAGGCGTGAAAATCGGCGACCGCCGGCTGGTGCATCCCTGGCTCGGTTGCGGCGAATGCGCCATGTGCCGGCGTGGCGAGGAACAGATGTGTCGCACGGCGTTTAGCATCGGCGTGTTCCGCTCCGGCGGCTACGCCGATCATCTCTTGGTGCCGCATCCCCGTTATCTGTTCGATATCGGCAATATTCCCCCCGAACGCGCCGCGCCGCTCGCCTGTTCAGGGATCACAACTTATGGCGCGCTGAAGAAAGTCGGTCCGGTATTGCAGGAGGAGCCGGTGATCATCATCGGCGCCGGCGGTCTCGGATTGATGTGCCTTGCGCTCCACAAGGCGATGGGCGGCAAGGCCGCAATCGTTGTCGATATCGATCCGGTCAAGCGCGAGGCGGCCAAGAAAGCCGGCGCACACATGACGATCGACAGCGCCGCGCCGGATGCCAGCAAGCAGATCATTGAGGCGACCGGAGGCGGCGCCTGGGCGGTGGTCGATCTCGTCGGCGCTTCGCGCACCGCCCAACTTGGCCTCGACAGCCTGCGCAAGGGCGGCAAATTAATCATCGTCGGCCTGTTCGGCGGCGACATTACGGTACCGACGCCGTCGTTTCCGCTGCGCGCCATTACCATCCAGGGCTCGTATGTCGGCAGCCTGACCGAGATGGCCGAGCTCCTTGATCTCGTGCGCCGCAAAGGCGTGCCCGACCTTCCGGTCGGCACTCGCCCGCTCGCCGCGGTCAATGATGCGCTTGAAGAACTCAAGGCCGGCAAGGTCGTCGGCCGGCTGGTGCTGACGCCGGCGGAGTGATTGAGCGAACCGCCATATCCGTTGATCAACAGGAAGGGAAAAGCATGGACGCGGCCGGACTACGTGCGCTGCAAGCGCCGATCAAGGATCGATACAAAAGCGATCCGCAAGCGGCGGTGATCACCTTGAAGGCGCACGGCACTCTCGATGACACCAACATCGCGTGCAAGGTCGAGACCGGCCGCGCGCTCGCGGTCGCCGGCTTGCATCCGGCGACCGGCGGCTCAGGGCTTGAATTGTGCTCGGGCGATATGCTGCTGGAAGCGTTGGTCGCCTGTGCCGGCGTCACGCTGAAAGCGGTTGCCACCGCCATCGAGGTGCCGCTGAAGTCCGGTGCGGTATCGGCCGAGGGCGATCTCGACTTTCGCGGCACGCTCGGCGTCGCCAAGGACGCGGCGGTCGGCTTTGCGCAAATCCGGCTCCGCTTCGATGTCGACACCGATGCGCCGCAGGAGAAGCTCGACCAGCTGCTCAAGCTCACCGAGCGGTATTGCGTCGTCTATCAAACAATCAAGAGCGGCCCGCCGGTCGAGGTCAGTCTCGGCCGCAAATAATTGCTCGTTGTGTCGCCCGATCTCTTATTCTGGTATGGATTTCGGCCTGAAAATGGTGATGACGGCAGCCGTCGTCGTCATCACCTCGGTTGCGGTCGAGCGCTCGGGTCCGTTCATCGGCGCGGTGATCGGCGCGCTTCCGACCGCCGCCGGGGCGGCTTACACCATCCTCGCGCTCGAGCATCCGCCGGCTTTCATCGCCGCCAGCGCCATCGGCAGCGTCGCGATCAACGGCGCCGTGGCAATCTTCGCTGCTACCTACGCGATCCTGGCTCAGCGCCACGGGCTTATCGTCAGCCTTGGCGGCGCGGCGGTGTTGTGGTTTGCGATCGCGGCGGCTTTGCGTCTGGTCGATTGGACGCCGCTCTCGGCGGTCGCGCTCAACGCGGCAATCTATGCCGTGACGATCCCGTTGAGCTGGCGCTTTCGCGCCAGCGCGGGACCGGTGGCATTCGTGCGCACCCGCTTCGATATTCCCCTGCGCGCATTGACGGCCGCCCTTGTCGTGGCTGTCGTGACCGCGGCCAGTTCCAGCATTGGCTCGTTCGCCTCCGGCATGTTCGCCTTGTTCCCGATCATTCTCGGCAGCTCGATCGTCATCATGCATCCGCGCATCGGCGGCAAGGCGACGGCGAGCATGTTGGCGCATGTGCAGCTTCCGCTGATCGGATTGGCGCTCGGCTTTCTGGTTGTGCACTATCTCGTGGCGCCGATCGGCGTCTGGCCGGCGCTCGCGGTGGGGCTGGTGGTCTGCCTGGCTTGGAGCGGTTTGCTGCTCGCGATCCGCGTGCGGCAGCAAAGGCGCAGCGAAGCTATTTCGTCTTCGCCAGCTGGGTCTTGAGCGCGTAGAGCGCTTCGAGCGCTTGCCGCGGCGCCATTTCGTCGGGATGGAGTGCCGTGAGTGCTTCAACCAAGGCCGTGAGCGCAGCATCGTTATCGTTACGCGGCGCCGGCGCCGCCGCCCGTGCCGCGGCGAAGAGCGGCAAATCATCGATCAGCCTGCGGGCCGGCGAGATGCGGTCCTCGGCCTCGAGTTGCGCCAGGACGAGCTTGGCGCGCTCGATCACGCTCGCCGGCAGGCCGGCGAGCTTCGCCACCTGGATGCCGTAGGAGCGGTCCGCGGCGCCCGGAACGACTTCGTGCAGGAAGATCACTTCGCCCTGCCATTCCTTCACCCGCATGGTGGCGTTGAAGAGCCGCGGCAGCTTGGCGGAAAGTGCCGTCATCTCATGGAAATGCGTGGCAAAGAGCGCGCGGCAGCGATTGTTTTCGTGCAAATGCTCGATCGTTGCCCAGGCGATCGACAGTCCATCGAAGGTCGCCGTGCCGCGGCCGATTTCGTCCAGAATGACCAGCGCGCGTTCGCCGGCCTGGTTGAGAATGGCGGCCGTTTCCACCATCTCGACCATGAACGTCGAGCGTCCGCGGGCGAGGTCGTCGGCGGCGCCGACGCGCGAGAACAGGCGATCGATCACACCGATATGCGCGGCGCGCGCCGGCACGAAGCTGCCCATCTGTGCCAGCACGGCGATCAGCGCGTTCTGGCGCAGGAAGGTCGATTTGCCCGCCATGTTCGGGCCGGTGACAAGCCAGATACGGCCGGCCCCCTCCTTGTCCTCCCCCGCTTGCGGGGGAGGGTAGGGTGGGGGCGGCGGCGAGAGATCGCAATCGTTGGCGACGAAGGGACCACCACCGGTCGCCAGCGCCTGCTCGACCACGGGATGGCGGCCGCCCGCGATGGTGAAGGCCAGACTGTCGTCGACTTCGGGGCGCACGTAATCGCGCTCGACCGCGAGCAGGGCGAGCGCGGAGGCGACGTCGACGATGGCCAGCGCATCGGCCGCCCGCTTGAGCGTGATGCTGCACGTTGCTACCGCGGCGGCGAGCCGCTCGAAAATCTCAAGCTCGAGCGCCAGCGCGCGATCGGCGGCGTTGGCGATTTTCGCTTCAAGCTCGCCGAGCTCGGTGGTCGTAAATCGCACCTGGCCTGCGAGCGTCTGCCGATGAATGAACGTGGCGTTGAGCGGCACGGCGAGCATTTTCTCGCCATGCTGGGCGGTAACGTCGACGAAATAGCCGAGCACATTGTTGTGCCGGATTTTCAGCGAGCGGATACCCGTCATCTCGGCATAGCGAACTTGGAGCGCCGCGATGACGCGGCGCAATTCGTCGCGCAGCGCGCGGGCTTCGTCGAGGGCCGTCTCATAACCTGCCCGCACAAAGCTCCCGTCACGCCGCGAGGCCGGCAACTCGTCGGCCAGGGCCCGACTAAGCTCAGCGGCGAGCGCGCCATCGGGCTCGCGCAGTGCCTCGGCGGCGCGGGCGAGGTCCCGCGGCCGCTCCGGGAGCGCCGATATCCGCTCGGCAAGTGTTGCCGCTGCGAAAATTCCGTCGCGAATGGCGGCAAGGTCGCGCGGCCCGCCGCGGCCGATGACGATACGGGTCAATGCGCGCGCCAGATCTGGCGCCGCTTTCAGCCGCTCGCGCAGCTCCGCGCGAACGACGCTATCGTTGACCAGGACCGCGACCGCATCGAAGCGATGGCCGATCTCGCCCGGGTCGGTCAGCGGCGCGGCAAGCCGCTGTGCCAGAAGCCGCGAGCCCGCCGCCGTCACCGTGCGATCGATAGCGGCAAGCAGCGAACCCCGCCGCTCGCCGCCGATCGTTCGCATCAGTTCGAGATTGCTGCGCGTCGCCTGGTCGATCGCAAGCGTCGCTCCCGCCGCCTCGCGGATCGGCGGTGATAGCGGCGGGCGCTTCCCGACCTGCGTCCGCTCGATATAGGTGACGGCGGCGGCCGCCGCCGTGATCTCGATGCGCGAGAATGCGCCGAACGAGGCCGTTGTCGCCACGCCGAAGAATGACGCCAGGCGGCGCTCCGCCGTCGCGCCGTCGAAGATGTCGCGCGTGAGCGGCGTCACCGCGGGCAGCGAGCGCAGATACGGGGTCAATTCATGGTCGGAGTAAAGCGCGTCGGATACGATGATTTCGCCGGGTTCGATGCGGGCGATCTCCGCGGCAATTGTCGTCCGGTCGCATTCCCCGACGCGGAATTCTCCGGTCGAGATATCGATCCAGGCGAGAGCGAAGCGGTCCTCGTCCGAGGAAGCGCGGGCGCGCGCCAATGCCAGCAGGTAGTTGTTGCTGCCGGCATCGAGGAGTGTATCCTCCGTCAAGGTTCCGGGCGTCACCAGGCGCACGACGTCGCGACGAACGACACTCTTGGCACCGCGCTTTCGCGCTTCGGCGGGGTCCTCAAGCTGCTCGCACACCGCGACGCGGTGGCCGAGCGCGATCAGGCGATGCAAATATTCATCGGCGCGCTCGATCGGAACGCCGCACATGGGAATGTCGCTGCCGAGATGCTTGCCGCGCTTGGTCAATACGATCCCGAGCGCGCGGGAGGCGACTTCGGCGTCCTGAAAGAACAGCTCATAAAAATCACCCATCCGGTAGAACAGAAGACAATCCGGATTGGCAGCCTTGATCTCGATATATTGCTCCATCATGGGCGTGACGCGCCCGGCTTCATCGGCCGTTTTCGACGCCAGGCGCCCGACATTTTCGGTCGTGTCCCGGGGTGTAGTTCCGCGTTCCGGCGAAGTTCCGGCACCGTCCGTCTCGACTGGGCGTGCGACGTCCATGGCGTCGGACGCTAGCAGAGGCGGGTGAAGGGAAAAAGCGCGGCTGTGTAAAAGGGTCGGCGGCGTCGGGTGACCGAGCTGAACGGCGACGATTGGAGGTTGGCGCTTGCGCAAGCGCCTCTCGATTTCGCAATACGCGAACAAAACAACAGCCGCACGGAGGTGCGGCTGCTGTTCCAAGAGGTGCGGGGTAGCAGTCCGAAGACCGCAACAGCCCGAAGGAGGAGGGATTATCTGCTGGTGTACGGAGCGACGTTGTCCCAGACGGTTCCCCCATAGGGATCGGGCTGACCGTAGGCAGTATAGGGTGCTACGTTTTCGAACGGAGTGCCGTAATAGGGGTCTTCGAATGCCGGCATATAGTAGTGCCGGCCAATCTGTGCGGACGCGATCGCGGTCGTTCCGAGCAGCAGGCCTACGACGATGGCGGGAAGAATTTTTGCTGACATTGTTTCAATCTCCACAGTTTTTCTCGAGAGCAACTCCCGAGCAACATCCGAGATGGGTCGCCGTTCCGCGATGCGTGTGCAACGCACCTATGAGCATCAGGCAGGGTTTCTCGGCGACCCGCCGCGATCTAACGGGCCGATCCGCTGCCTTCTGACTAATTCTCGGACGACTATTTGATGCAAGGATGATTTCAAATAAATAAGACAGCAGCCGCGATAATTTCGCGGCTGCTGTCGCTGTGGAAGGCGGATCGCCTTACCAATCCCACCTGCGCCAGCCGTTGTACACGGGCGCATAGGCATAATAGCCAGGTACGTAGTATTGCGGAGCTACGGCCAAACCGTAGGTTACCGCGGGGGCATAGATCGGAGCATAGGCGTAGTAGCTGTAAGTGTAGGTGTAGGGTGAAAACACCAGCGCCTGCGCAGATGCCAGCGTGGTTGTTCCAAGCAGTATGGCTGCGACCAGAATAGGGAGGTTCTTGACGGACATTGTTTTATCTCCAGGTTTGGCGGAGCTTATTTTCCGAGCAACCTACAGTAGGGCCTCCGTTCATCAGTTGCGACGGACGCGGCGTTTTTTGCTCGCGCCGCGATGTTCCGGCGACCGACTGACATTTAGATGGTCGCCGGTGCAGTCCGGCTAATTCCCCAACGATCATTTGATGAAAAGTTTGCCGCCGGACGCGACGACGATCGCGCGGGCTGCGGCCAGGCCCGGCGGGAGACGGGGCGCGCGCAAATTGCCGGCCGCCATTCCGGGCGTCGGCCATTCGGGTTCCAGCGCGGTGCATCATCGTCAATGCTGCGTCATGAAGGTCGTTACGGCTTGCTTTCTTTGTCGGGCGTGGAGTCGATGATCGGGATCAATCGCCGCCGTACCGGAAACAGGCTGATGTCGAGTGACTGGGAAATCACGCCCCATACGCCCGATGGAGCAAACAACATGAGTACAATGGCAAGCCCGCCGAGCAGCATCAGGTACCAGGAGCCGAGCGCCGCCAGGTAATATTGCAGCAGATAAAATATGACGACGCCAATGATGGGTCCTTCCATCGAGCCGATGCCGCCGATCACCACGATGAAGATGACATAGGCGGTCCAATCGATCAGCGAGAAGGCTGCGTCCGGCGATATCCGGGCCTTCTGCAGGAAGATGAGCGCGCCAACCATGCCGGTGGCGACGGCGGTCAGGACATAAATCAAGAACTTGGTGCGGAAGACATCGACGCCCGTGCTCTCGGCGGCGGCTTCGGAATCGCCTAGCGCGGACAGCGCCAATCCGTGACGCGACCGCAGCAGTCTATAGACCAGCGCGAAGGTGCCGAGCGCCAACAGGAGCGCCAGCCAGTAGACCATGATGTCGCGCGCGGCGGGGCCGCGAACCGCAAACAAATTGCGCACGAAATCGAGGCCGACGATCGAACTGGCGATATCCGGCGGCAGCGAGGTGCCGGTCCCGCCGCCCAGTTGCTTCACCTGCGCCAGAACAAGCCGGCACACCTCGGCGACGACCCAGGTGCCGATGGCGAAATAGGCGCCGCGTAAACGGAACACGATCAGCGCCACCGGAATGGCAACAAGCCCGGCGACCGCTCCGGACAGCACGATCGAGGGCACGGCGTCGAGGCCTGCGACGACCGTGAAGGCGAAGAGCGCGTAAGCGCCCATGCCGACAAAGGCCTGCTGTCCAACCGAAATCAGGCCGGCGCTGCCGGCAAGCAGATTCCACAATTGCGCCAGCGACAGCATGGTGAATACGTAAAACAATTCTTGCAGCAATAAGCGGCCGGCGAATGCCGGCAGGGCGAACAGAACAAGGATGCCGGGGACGGCGAGCATGAGCGTGATTGTCGATGCGCGTGTTTCCCGCGCCACGGCAAAGCGCTTGCGGGTTCCGTCACCTTTTGTTTTTGTGCTCGAGCTGCCGACGGGCATGGCCGCCTCTTAGTCCACGGCGCGCGGGAAGAGCCCACGCGGCCGGATGACGAGCACGATCAAGAATGCGACATGGCCGGACAGAATTTGCCATTCGGGATCGATGTGCGCGCCGATCGTTTGCGCCAGCCCGACGACGATGCCGCCGGCGAGCGTGCCCCACAGGCTGCCGAGGCCGCCGATGATCACCGCTTCGAAGGCGTAAAGAAGACGCGCGGGACCGATGCTGGGGTCGAAATTGGCCCGCGTTCCAAGGAAAAACGCCGCGAGCGCGCAGACCGCGAGCGAGATTCCCATGGTCACGGCGTAGATCGAGCGATTGTTGATGCCCATAAGCTGCGCGATTTCGACGTCGTCGGAGGTGGCGCGGAAGGCCCGCCCCAAAGCGGTGCGATAGAACAGCGCATTGAGCAACAGGATGACGGCGACGGCGGCCAAGAGACCGATGAGCGGCATGACCCCGATCGCAATCCCGCCGCCGATCGGCAGCGAAGCGCTCTGCAGCTGCCCGACATCGAGCCGGCGCGTGTCAGCGGAAAATGTTTCGAGCAGCCCGTTCTGCACGATGATCGAAAGCCCGAAGGTGATCAGCAAGGGCGGAAGAATGTTGCGACCGAGCGCCCGGTTGAGCAGCACGGATTGCAGCGCGTAACCGACGGCGAACATGAGCGGCACCACCACCGCACAGGCAACGACGAGCGGCACCCCGGCGCCGGTCGCCGCGAGGATCAAGAACGCGCCCAGCACGATCAAATCGCCGTGCGCGAGATTGACGAGCCGCATGATCCCGAAGATGACCGAGAGGCCGGTGGCGTAGAGCGAATAAAGTCCGCCCAGCAGAATTCCTTGCAGCAGGGTGTCGATCCAGCCGAGCATCGCTTACAATCCGAAATACGCGGCGTGAATGGCGTCGCGGCTCAAATCCTGCGGCCGGCCGGCCAGGCTCACGCGACCTTCCTGGAAGCAATAGGCACGATCCGCCACCGCCATGGCATGGACAAGGTCCTGCTCGACCAGCACCACGGCGGTTCCGTGCTGCTTGATGTCGGCGAGCGCCGCATAGATGTCGCGAATGACGATCGGCGCGAGCCCGAGACTGAGCTCGTCGCACAGCAGCACCCGCGGGTTCGACATCAGGCTGCGGCCGATTGCGACCATCTGCTGCTGGCCGCCCGACAGCGAGGTGCTCGGCGCATGGCGGCGCTCCCGCAGCACGGGAAAAAGCCGATAAACCGCGGCAAGATCCCACGGTCCGCCCGTGCGTCGCCCATAGGCGCCGACCAACAAATTTTCCTCGACCGACAGCGAAGAAAACAGACGCCTCCCTTCCGGCACAAGCGCGATGCCGAGCTTGACGATCTCATAGGCGGGCAGCGCTCCGATGTCGCGGCCGTCGAAGCGAACGGCGGTGGCCGCTCGCGGCAACAGGCCGGCTACCGCCTTCAAGAAAGTCGACTTGCCCGCCCCGTTGGCGCCGATGATGGCGACCGTTTCGCCCTCCTCAAGTGCGAACGTGATGCCGAACAGCGCCTGGAAGTCGCCGTAGAAGGCGGTGAGATCATGGGTCTCCAGCATTGCCACGTGTAAATGCCTCAAGTCCTTACGCCGCGATACCCATGTAGATTTCGCGGACCTGATCCGAGGCCATGACCGAACGCGGCTCGCCCTCGACGATCTTGCGTCCGAAATTCAACACAACCAATCGCGAAACGACGGCAAGCAGCGCGTGGACGATGTGCTCGATCCACACGATCGTCACGCCGGATTTTTTGATGTCCCCAATCAAGGTAACGAGCTCGCTGCACTCGGCTTCGGTCAAGCCGCCAGCGATTTCGTCGAGCAGGAGAAGTTGCGGGCCGCTCGCCAGGGCGCGCGCCAGTTCGAGCCGCTTGCGCCCCAACAGGTTGAGCGCGCCGGCGCGGCGATTGGCGAAACCAAGAAGGCCGGTTCGCTGCAGAATGTCGCCGCAGGCGTCCACCACGTCGGCTTCCCGCTGCCTGCGGCCATGGATGGCGGCGACCAGAAGGTTTTCGAAAACCGTCAGGTTCTCGAACGGATGCGGTATCTGGAACGATCGCCCGATGCCGGCGATGCAGCGGGCGCGCGGCGGCGTATGCGTAATGTCATGGCCATTGAAGAAGACGCTACCGGTATCCGGCTTGAGCAATCCGGTAATGAGATTAAAGAGCGTCGATTTTCCAGCGCCGTTGGGGCCAATGATACCGAGCGCTTCGCCGCGCGCGACCTCGATCACTACGCCATCGACGGCTTTGAGCGAGCCAAACGACCGCGCCAAATTGTCCAGCTTGAGAATCACGTGAAAGTCCAGTCGGGCGCCGGGTCATCGGTTCCGGTCTCGGCATGTTTGCCTCCCCCGCAAGGGGGGAGGCAATAGATAAAGTTCGCCGCTGCGGCTGTGACTGTCATCTCGGCGAACGTGTCGCGCCGGCGCTTACGCGATCGGCTCCATCTTGCCGCCGACCGGAATTTCCGGGGCGGTTTTGTTGTCGGTGATGACGATGTCGTACTTGCCGCCGTCGCGCAGCCGCCACTGGCCGCCGACCAGCGGCGTCTTGGCGATATTCTTTTGCGCGAAAGGCGGCAGATTCTTTCCGTCCCAGGCGATGGGTCCAACCACGGTGTCGAGCTTGGTGGCGGCGATCGCTTTCACCACGCCCTTGTTGTCGCCGACATCGCCTGAGCGTTTGGCGACGTCGACGGCGAGCTCAAAGAGCGCATGGATGAATCCGATCGGCTGCGTCCATTGTTTGCCGGACGACTTTTCGTAGGCGGTGGCAATGTCCTTCGCCGATTGTCCGGTCAGCGACGACTTGAACGGATGGTTCGGCGACCACCAGACCTCCGACGACAGGTTGTTGCCGTTCTTGCCCAGCGCCTCGACGGCGACCGGGAACAGGATCGCTTTGCCGATCGAGGCAGCCTTCGGCTTCAGTCCTTGCTGCATTGCCTGATTCCAGAAGGTGGTAAAATCGGGCGGCAGCACCACGCCGGTGATGATCTCGCAATTCGCTTTCTTGAACGCCGCGATCTGCGCGCTGAAGTCGTCCGTGAGATTCTGATAACGTCCGGGATCGGTGAGCTTGTAGCCGAGCTTTTCGAGCACTGGCGGGAAGCCGACCTGTTTGTCGCCCCAGGCGTTGCCGTCGCCGTCGTTGGGGAAGAGTCCGCCGACCGATTTATTGGTTTGCAGCTGCCCCCACATATTGGTGAAGACGGCAATCACGTCTTCGAGGCCCCAGAAGAAGTGATAGGTGTAGTTGAACGGCTTCCAGGCGGGCGGTCCGCCGCCCGGATTGGCTTGACGGCCGATGAAATAAGGCTGCCACGGCGCGACCGTGGAGATGCAGGGCACCTCTTCGATCTCGCATTGGGTCGAAACGGGGTTGGTCGTTTCCGGGGTGGATGCCACCAGCATCAGATCGATCTTGTTGGAGACGATCAACTCCTTGGCGACTTCCGCCGCGCGGTTCGGATTGGATTGGCTGTCCTTGACCGCGACCTCGACCGGCAGTGTGGCGCTGCCGACTTTCACGCCGTCCTTCACGGTGTTGAGGAAGTTGGAAATGACGAAATTGTCCGCCTCGGCGAAGGCGGCGAGCGGCCCGGTCTGCGGGCTGACATAGCCGATTTTGAAGGTTTTCGCGGCATGCACTGCCGGCGCGAACACTGAACCGGCCGCGAGCGCGGCGCCCGTTGCCGCCGACGCCTTCATGAATCGACGGCGACTCACGCGAATACTGTCTGACATTTTAGGCATGTCCTCCTCCCTTTGCGATCGGCTTTGCCGCCCGGCAATCGGGCCCTGCCGTCTCCCGGAGCGCGCCTTCACCTTGCACGGCGCCGTGCAGGGAGTTAGGTTCGATTATCGAACGAAGGTTCGCGCTCTGAATAATTGTTAGCAGGCGCCGGATTGCTGTCAATCGGCGCGTCCTTGTGCCGGACCGGTGGAAAGATTCGCGAGTGCCATGGCGCAAGACACGCAAGAAGAAAAACCGCAAGATAAAGAGTTCATGGCGACGCTCGCCAAGGGCTTGGCGCTGCTCGGATCGTTCGACAAACAGCGGCCGGCAATGACCTTGTCGGAAGCGGCGAAAGTCACCGGCTTTTCCCGCGCCACCGCGCGCCGCATTCTGCGCACGCTTGCCGAGCTTGGCTACGTTGTCCAGAACGGGCGCGAGTTCTCGTTGTCGTCCGGTATTCTCAAGCTCGGCTTTGCTTATCTCGCGACCCAGAACTGGATCGAGCAGGCCTCGCCGCTGATGCGGCAGCTGAGCGAGGAATTCCACGAGTCGTGCTCGGCGGCAATTCTGGAAGGAACGGAAATCGTTTACGTTGCCCGCTTTCCTGCGCGCCGCATCATGTCGGTGACGCTTGCGGTCGGAACGCGGCTGCCGGCTTTCCACACCTCGCTCGGCAGGGTCCAGCTCGGCCTTCTCGACGACGCGGAGCTCTGGTGCCGGCTGCGGTCCTTGCATATCGAAGCCTACACGCCGTCGACCATCACCGACATGCAGGCGCTCTACGAGCGGGTGCGTGAGGACAACGCACAGGGTTTTTCCATTGTCGACGAGGAACTCGAGCGCGGCCTGCGCTCGATCGCGGTGGCGATTGTCGACCGCGCCGGAGAGGCGATCGCCGGGCTCAATATCAGCACCCATTCGACCCGCACCACGCGCAACGAAATGCGCGACCGCTTTCTGCCGCGTCTGCGCGCCGTCGCCGAGCAAATTTCCGCTTCGCTCGCCTAGGGCACGGAGAGTGGCTACTGCCAAGTCCAAGGGTCCAAGTCCAAGTCCAAGCCCAAGTCCAAGCCCAAGTCCAAGTCGCGGGAGCCGACGCCGCGCTGCTCGCCTAGGCCGTGTTCCCCATCACGACGCTGATATCGTCCGGATTGATCAGATCCGGAACGGTCCAGCCGTTCAGGTCGTATTCGGCCATGCACTGCTCGGCAAAGCCTTTGTACTTCGCGCTTTGCCCCATCATGTCGGCAATGGCGATGACTTCGGTGCGGATATTTTCGTGGTTGCCGAAATAGTTGCGCTCGTAGAGCGCGTGCCGGCTGGCGAATTCGGTGCCGATCGAGTCCCACATCAGCTTCATCAGCTTGACCCGCTCTTCGGCGCCGTAATTGTTGGAGCCGCGCACGTAAGGATCGAGATACTTGCGCACCTCCGGTACCTTGAAGTCGTTGGCATGCGACGGCAGGTAGATGAGCGCGCTGGCCAGCACGTTCTCGATGACCTCGCGCAAGCGCGTATAGGCGATATTCGCCATCACGCGATACGCCAGGCCATATTCGAGATTGGGCGACACGTAGCCCGGCGTCCATGGCGTCACCGTGCGCGCCATCGCGTCGGTCAGGCCCCAGAACAGGTTGCGGAAGGCGAGCACTTCGCCGACTTGCGCCTGCACGCCACGGAAATCCTTGGCGCCGGTGGCCTCAACCGATTTCAGCAGAAGTCCGGCGATGAAATCGAGTTTCACGGCAAGCCGCGTGCATCCATGAAACATGAACCGCGGCAGAAAGCCTGACCGGGGGAAGAAGTTGTTGACCTTGTCGATGTCGCCGTAGGCGAACACGTTCTCGTACGGCACGAACACCTTGTCGAACACGATGATCGAGTTGTTCTCGTCGAGCCGGCTGGACAGCGGATAGTCGAACGGACTGCCCATGGCCGCCGCGGTCATCTCATAGGACGGCCGGCAATAAAGTTTCAGGCCGGGCGAGTCGTTCGGCACGATGCAAACGAAGGCGAAGTCCTTGGTCTTGATCGGCAATAGCCCGTTATTGGCGATGAAGTTGTAATGCGTCAGCGTCGACGTCGTCGCGACCACTTTCGCCCCGCTGATGATCAGGCCGCCGTCGGTCTCCTTCTCGACATGCATATAGACATCGCGCACCTCTTCCAGCGACTTGTTGCGGTCCACGGGAGGGTTGACGATGGCGTGGTTGACGAAGGTCACTTCGTCGTTGACCTTTTTGTACCAGCGACGGGCATTCTCATCGAACGGCTTGTAAAAATCCGGATTGGCGCCGAGCGTGGCCAGGAACGCGGCTTTGTAGTCGGGGGCACGGCCCATCCAGCCATAGGTGACGCGCGCCCACGCGGCGATCGCGTCGCGCCCGCCGACCATGTCCTCTACGCTCGTGGGCGCTTTGAAAAACTTGTGGGTATAGCCGCCATTGCCGGTGTCGGTCGGCGTGCAGATGATGTCCTTGCGCTCGTCATGGAGCGCGTCGTAGAGCCGCGCCAGCATGCGCACCGTGTTGCGGAACGCCGGATGCGTGGTGACGTCCTTGACGCGTTCTCCGTAAATCCAGATCTCGCGGCCGTCGCGGAGGCTGTCGAGATATTCGCTCGACGTGAAGGGCTTGCTGCGCTGTTGCGGTTTGGTCGCGGCAATCGGCGCTTCGAGCGTTGTTGACATGGCTTTGCCTCCCGGTGGATTTGGCAGGGCTGGATGGGCGTCAGTAGTCTTTCTCGATTGTTTCCCGGAGCTTTCGCGATCACTTGATCAGCGGCAGCACATTGAATTGGTGGAACGGCGGCGGCGAAGACAGCGTCCATTCCAGCGTGGTGGCGCCAGGACCCCATGGGTTCATGCCGGCAGCTTCCTTGCGGCGGAACGAGATGAACATGTTGGCGGCGAAAACCAGAAGCCCGACCGCGAAAATGTAGGCTCCGATGGAGGAGACCAAATTCCAGCCGGCATAGGCGTCCGGATAGTCGGCGATGCGGCGCGGCATGCCGTTGAGCCCAAGGAAATGCTGCGGAAAGAAAATGGCGTTGGCGCCGATGAAGGACAGCCAGAAGTGCAGCTTGCCGAGGCCTTCCGAATATTTGTAACCGCTCATCTTCGGGAACCAGTAATACCAGCCCGCGAAAATGCCGAAGGTTGCGCCAAGCGACATGGTGTAGTGGAAGTGCGCGACGACGTAGTAGGTGTCCTGCAGCACGCGATCGACGCCGGCATTCGACAGCACCACGCCGGTGACGCCGCCGACGGTGAACAGGAAGATGAAACCCATCGCCCACACCATGGGCGTCTTGAACTCGATCGAGCCGCCCCACATCGTCGCGATCCAGGAAAAAATCTTCACGCCGGTCGGCACGGCGATGACCATGGTGGCGGCGACGAAATAGGCCTGCACCGTTGCCGACATGCCGACCGTGTACATGTGATGCGCCCACACCACGAAGCCGATGGCGCCGATGGCGACCATGGCGTAGGCCATCCCGAGATAACCGAACACTGGCTTGCGCGCGAAAGTCGCGACGATCTGGCTGACGATTCCAAATGCGGGCAGGATCAGGATGTAGACTTCAGGATGCCCAAAAAACCAGAACAGGTGCTGGAACAGGATCGGATCGCCGCCGCCTTGCGGATCGAAGAAGGTCGTCCCGAAATTGCGGTCGGTCAGCAGCATGGTGATCGCGCCGGCGAGCACCGGCAGCGACAGCAGCAGCAGGAATGCGGTCACCAGCACGGACCAGACGAATAACGGCATCTTGTGCATCGTCATTCCCGGTGCGCGCATATTGAAGATCGTGGTGATGAAGTTGATGGCGCCGAGGATCGAAGACGCGCCGGCGAGGTGCAACGACAGGATCGCGAAATCCATGGCCGGACCCGGATGGCCGTAGGTCGACAGCGGCGCGTAAGCCGTCCATCCCGTGCCGACGCCGTTTCCGCCCGGCACACCCTCGAAGAACATCGAGGTAACGAGCAGCGCGATCGACCCCGGCAGCAGCCAGAAGGACATGTTGTTCATGCGCGGGAAGGCCATGTCGGGCGCCCCGATCATGATCGGTACGAACCAGTTGCCAAACCCGCCGATCAGCGCCGGCATGATCATGAAGAACACCATGATCAGCCCATGCGCCGTCACGAATACGTTGAAGGTGTGGGCATTGTTGAACACCTGCATGCCCGGCTGCTGCAGCTCGAGCCGCATGCCGAGCGACAGGAAACCTCCAATGACGCCCGCGGCCAGCGCGAACGCCAGATACATGGTCCCGATGTCCTTGTGATTGGTCGAATAGACATAGCGCCGCCATCCGGTCGGATGGGCCACGGCGCTTGCGGGCGCCGAAGCCGCGGCGGGAGTGAACAGGTGCGGTTGGCTGGTTGCTTCGAGGCTCATATCCGTCCCATCGATCAGCGCCGGCTGCGGGCAAAGAGCCGGGCCTGGAGCTGCTCGACGGGGGACGAGCGCGTTTAGAACTGGTTACGAAAGCAACTAATCTCCCATCAACGGCGAAGTCAAGTGCCCCGCGGCGACGATTGCAAAACGGCCGCTGCCGGGCCAATGAACGACATCGAAACCGACCTGTCCACGCTGGCCGAGGCCAGCGCTCGCGCGACGGGTTCGGAAAAACGCGAAACCTTCTGACCGGCGCGGCAAAAACAGTGAGCGTCCCGTGAAGATCTTCGACCCTGAGCTCGGCCGCCTGAAGGCCATGGGACGCTACCGCACGCTCAAACTGCCTGCGGGCATCGACCTCTCATCGAACGACTATCTCGGGCTCTCGGAGCATCCGGCGCTCCGCCAAGCGGCCATCGAGGCGTTGCAGGGCGGGATCGAAATCGGCGCTTCGGCGTCGCGTCTGTTGCGCGGTCATCGCCGCGCGCACGAGCAGCTGGAATCGTTCGCCGCTGACTATTTCGACTGTCCGCGCACTCTGTTTTTTGCCAACGGCTATCAGGCGAATTTCGCGCTCGTGACCGCCCTCGTCAAACGCGACGACACGGTCGTCTTCGATGCGCTGTGCCATGCCAGCATGCGCGACGGGATCTACGCGGTGCGTTGCCCGACCGTGAAGATTCCGCACAACGATCTCAACGCATTCGAGGACGCGCTCAAAGAACCGCGCGCCGCCGGAACGACCGTCTGGATCCTGGTCGAGGCCGTTTACAGCATGGATGGAGATGTCGCGCCCGTCCGCGAACTGCTGACGCTCGCCGAGAAACACGACGCCATGCTGATCGTCGACGAAGCCCACGGCACCGGCGTGTGCGGCCCGAGCGGGCGTGGCGAGACCGAAGGACTTCATCATGACCGTTTGATCGTGCTCCATACCTGCGGCAAGGCGCTGGGCGTGGCCGGCGCGCTCGTTTGCGCCAGCGAGCAGATCGTCGACTATTTGATCAATACCGCCCGGCCGTTTGTCTACAGCACCGCACCGATGCCGCTGCAGGCCGTCCTCGTTCAGCGCGCGTTGCAATTGGTCCAGGAAGAGCCGGAGCGGCGCGAGCATGTTTCGACGCTTAAGGCGCACGCGGCCAGGTGCCTGCCGGGTGTGTCGGTCGCAAGCCAGATCGTGCCCATCATCATCGGGGGAGATGATGCGGCCGTCGCGCTGGCGAGCGGCCTGCAGGCCGAGGGCTTCGATATTCGCGCCATTCGTCCGCCGACCGTGCCGGAGCGTACCGCACGCTTGCGGCTGTCGCTGCGTGCGGGTTTGACCACGCATCAGCTCACGGCATTTGCCGATGCGCTAGCGCGCCTGCAGCAGGAAAGACTCTCGGCTTGACGTGTCTCTGCGCATGAGCAAAGCGTACATCGTCAGCGGCACTGATACGGGAATCGGCAAGACCATTGTGGCAGCGATGCTCACTTTGGCGCTCGATGGCCTGTATTGGAAACCCATTCAGTCCGGCACCGACGATGGGACGGACAGGCAGCGCGTTCAGGCATTGACGCTGCTGGGCGATGATCGCCTCTTGCCCGAGCGCTATGTCCTGTCACGGCCGCTGTCGCCGCATCGTGCCGCCGAGCTCGACGGCATAGAAATCGAGCCCGAAGCTTTAGTTTTGCCCTCCTTCGACAGAAACCTGATCGTCGAAGGCGCCGGCGGACTGATGGTGCCGATCACCCGGCGCACGCTGCAAATCGATGTCTTTGCAGGCTGGAACGCGCCCGTCATCCTTTGCGCGCGAACCGGGCTTGGAACGATCAATCATACGCTCCTCTCGATCGAAGCGCTCCACAGCCGAGAGATGCGGTTGCATGGGCTCATTTTCATTGGCGAGGACAATCCCGACAACATTCGCACGATCGCGGAGCTGTCCGGCGGCCGTGTCCTTGGCCTTGTGCCGCGATTAACCCGTATCGATCGCGCCGCCTTGCTGGACGTGTTCTCGGCCGGATTCAAAATAGAGGATTTTGCGTGAGCCATTCGCCGATCTGGCATCCATTTACCCAGCACGCGGTCTTTCCAGAGTTGGTTTTCATCGACCGCGCCGAAGGCGCCTATCTGTTCACGAAATCCGGCGAGCGCATTATCGACGCCATTTCGTCCTGGTGGGTGAACATCCACGGACATAATCATCCGAAAATCGTGGCGGCCGTCCAAGCGCAGGCGGAACGGCTCGATCAAATCATCTTCGCCGGATTTACCCACGGACCTGCCGAAGAGCTGGCGGCGAAGCTCATCGCAATGACGCCGGCGAATTTGACACGCGTCTTCTTTTCCGACAGCGGTTCGACCTCGGTGGAGGTCGCACTGAAGATGGCTTTCGGTTATTGGGCGCATGAAGGCCGGGCCCGGCGCGGCGTCGTTGCGCTGGAGCATGCGTATCACGGCGATACTTTCGGCGCGATGTCGGTTGGCGCGCGCGGCGCGTTCAACGCGCCCTATGAGCCATTTTTGTTTGACGTGCACCGCTTGCCGTTTCCGGGAAAGCCGAATGAACATCTGACAATCGAGGCGTTCGAAAATCTGCTGCGAAATCAGAGTGAGGAGATTGCGGCGCTGATCGTCGAACCGCTCGTCCTCGGCGCGGCGGGAATGATGATGTACGGAGCGGACACGTTGCGGGCGCTCCACGACGTGTGCCGCCGTTACGGCGTCATTTTCATTGCCGACGAGGTGATGACGGGCTGGGGGCGTAGCGGCACGCGCTTTGCCTGCGAGCAGGCGGCCGTTGCACCCGATATCCTCTGCCTCTCCAAGGGTCTTACCGGCGGCTTTTTGCCGATGGGGGTGACGCTGGCGACGGAGGATATCTATCAGGCCTTCTTCAGCACCGACCGCGCCAAGACCTTTTTTCATTCCTCTTCGTTTACCGGCAACCCGCTCGCCTGCGCGGCCGCCTGCGCGTCGCTGCGGCTATGGGACGAGGAGCCGGTGATGCAGCGGATAGCCCGCGTTGCGGGGGACCTGGCCGCGTTGTTGCCGTCTTTCGAACGACGGGCGGACGTTGAAAACGTGCGGCAGACCGGCACGATTGCCGCGTTTGATGTGCGCGCCGCCGACGCGGGCTATCTCTCCGCGGTGGCGCCGAAGCTTTATCGCTACTTCATTGCGTCTGGTGTGCTGCTGCGCCCGATCGGGCAATCAATCTATGTGTTGCCGCCCTACTGCTGCTCGCGCGCGGATCTGGAATTTATCTTCCGACGCATAGAGGGAGCGCTCGATGCGCTCGCCTCCGGCGAACTTTGACATCCCCATGTGCTCGCCCATGCGCTCGCCAAGCCGACCGCTCACCCTTGTTTAACCGCGGCGCGCCGCGTATGGTCGCTGCCCGAACGAATAACGCACGTTCGTTCGATACCCGAACACGTCGGACGCGTGGAGTGAATGAACAAGGGATCGTTGCCAAGGGAGGGTGAGAGCCATGGCTGCAGGGACTAAGGTCAATACGCACGCAACCGCAGAGAAGCCCGCTGGGAAAACGGCCGCGGCAACGGGAAGCCGCACGACGCCGCAGAATGGGGCCGAATATCTCGACTCGCTGCGCGACGATCGCACGGTCTACATCTACGGCGAACGCGTGAAGGACGTGACGACCCATCCTGCTTTCCGCAATACCGCGCGGATGGTGGCGAGACTGTTCGACGCGATGCACGACGAGAAACACGCCAGCAAGATCATGGTGCCGACCGACACCGGCAACGGCGGCAAGACGCACGCCTTCTTCAAGGCGCCGAAATCGCTCGACGATCTATTGGCCGGACGCAACGCGATCGCCGAATGGGCAAAGATCACTTACGGCTGGCTAGGACGCTCGCCGGATTACAAGGCGTCGTTCCTGGCGACGCTGGGCGCCAATGCGCAATTCTACGACCCGTACTCGGAGAACGCCCGGCGCTGGTACAAATACAGCCAGGAGCGCGTGCCGTTCGTCAATCACGCCATCATCCATCCGCCGGTCGATCGCGACCGCCCGCCGAACGAAGTCGCCGATGTCTGCTGCCACGTCGAGAAGGAAACCGACGCTGGCATCGTGGTGTCCGGCGCCAAGGTGGTGGCCACCGGCTCGGTGCTGACCAATTACACCTTCGTCGCCCATCACGGCCTCATTCCGGTGCAGGACAAGAAGTTCGCCGTGGTGTTCATGGTGCCGACCAACCATCCGGGCGTGAAATTTATTTGCCGTACCTCCTATGAGATGACCTCGACCGCGATGGGCAGTCCGTTCGACTATCCGCTGTCGAGCCGCATCGATGAGAACGACGCCGTCTTCATCCTCGACAAGGTGCTGGTGCCCTGGGAGAACGTCTTCGTCTACGGCGATCTGGAAAAGGCCAACAACTTCTTCCCGCGCACGGGCTTTCTGCCGCGCTTCGTCGTGCACGGCTGCACGCGGCTGGCGGTGAAGCTCGACTTTATCGCCGGCCTGTTGCTGAAGGCGGTCGAAGCTTCGGGCACCAAAGACTATCGCGGTGTGCAGGCCAATGTCGGCGAGGTCATCGCCTGGCGTAATCTGTTCTGGGCGTTGTCGGACGCAATGGTGCGCGATCCCAAGCCTTGGATCGACGACTATGTGCTGCCCAACATGGATCCGGGCAACGCTTATCAGATCATCGCCACGATGGCGTACACGAAGGTGAAGTATATCATCGAGCAGACCGTGGCATCCGGCCTCATCTACCTCAACTCGCACGCCAACGACTTCAAGAACGCGGAAATCCGCCCCTATATCGACCGCTATATGCGCGGCTCCAACGGCTACAAGGCGGAAGAGCGCGTCAAGCTCATGAAGCTGTTGTGGGACTGCATGGCGACGGAATTCGGCGGCCGGCATGAGCTTTATGAAATCAACTACGGCGGCTCGACCGAAGAGATCCGCCGCTATTGCCTGTTCGGCGCACAGGCTTCCGGCAACGCCGATCGCTTCAAGGGTTTTGCCGAGGACTGCATGGCGGAATACGACCTCGACGGCTGGAAGGTCCCCGACCTCACCGATCCCGGCGCGCTCAGCTATCACGTGCTGCGGGCCGGGAAGTAAGCTTCGCTGGCGAAATTTTTCGATACGTCATGGCCGGGCTTGTCCTGCATGTAGCCGGGCATGACGGTTGGGCGATCTACGCCGTCGATCAGCCCATCGGCGACAGGCCGAGCCGGTCCATGAGGCCGCGGTCGCGATCGCGTTCCGGATTCGGCGTGGTGAGAAGCTTCGGGCCGCAGAAGATCGAATTGGCGCCGGCCAGGAAGCATAATGCCTGCGTCTCTTCGCTCATGGTTTCGCGGCCGGCCGATAGCCGCACCATCGAGCGCGGCATCGTGATGCGCGCCACGGCGATCGTGCGCACGAATTCAATGGCGTCGAGCGGCGGCGTCTCGGCAAGTGGTGTGCCGGCGACGCGAACCAGCATGTTGATCGGCACCGATTCGGGATGCACCGGCAGGTTTGCCAGCGTCATGATCATGCCGATACGGTCCTCGCGCGTCTCGCCCATGCCGACAATGCCGCCGCAGCAGACGTGGATTCCCGCCGAGCGTACGTTCTCCAGCGTATCCAATCGATCGTCGTAGGTGCGCGTGGAAATGATCTTGCCGTAAAATTCGGGCGAGGTGTCGAGGTTGTGATTGTAGTAGTCGAGGCCGGCGTCTTTCAGCCTCTGCGCCTGCGGTTGCGTCAGCATCCCGAGCGTCACACAGGTCTCGAGCCCCAGCGCCTTGACCCCCTCGATCATGGCGCAGACCTGATCAAGGTCACGCTCCTTGGGTGAACGCCAGGCGGCGCCCATGCAAAAGCGGCTGGCCCCGGCGTCGCGCGCCGCGCGCGCCTCGGCGAGCACTTTATCGAGGGGCATCAGCTTCTCGGCATTGACGCCGGTCTCGTAATGCGCGCTCTGCGGACAATAGGCGCAGTCCTCGGGGCAACCGCCGGTTTTGATCGACAGCAGCGTCGACAGCTGCACGGAAGATGGATCGAAGAACTCGCGATGAACGGTTTGCGCGCGAAATATCAGCTCTGAAAGCGGCAGCTCGAACAGCGCGCGCAACTCGTCGCGCCTCCAGTCGTGGCGTGACGGATCGCCGGAGGTGCGGATTGGGAAGGGCGTTTCGGCCAAAGTCATTTCGCTACGAACCATCGCAGTGGAAAAGATCGCTTCGATGGAAGCGGCTTCGAGCCTCGAAACCATCTCCGCGAAGATACGGCGCTACCATACTGGCATCGGCGCGGAGGACAAGACCGATGCCGCCAGCCGGCAGCGCACAAAAAAGGCCCCGCGAAAATCGCGGGGCCTCTGATGCGCGCCACCGTGACGGCAGCGTGCTTACACTCTCGTGGTCAGTTCTTGGCGACCAGCGGCTTCGGTGCGTCGTAGCCCCAGATTTTGAAGCTCATGCGGCCCCAGACGTCGAGCCCGCAAACCGCGTTCTGACATTCGACGGTGTCGTCGAACCACATCTGGACGGCGACCGGGCCGAAATCGTAGCTGACCAGGCCGCCTTAGCCGGGGGGAGGGAGTTTTTTTGCGGAACAACCCCATGGAAAGTATACGATTTTGACGACAACAATAAGAATTTGTTTGATTTATCAATGGATTACGAAAATCCTCCGCTTATCAGCCAGTCGGGCACGAAACCCCCCTTGACGCTCATGCCAGAAGGCCGTACACGATTTGTTCTTCAGGGGATACGGACGATAGCAACTCGAGGCGCACCGAGCTGCCGCCGAGTGATCAGCAGCAGGCGGTCGTGCAGGTGGGGCAATCGCTTGTCCAAGCGGGTAATCACGCCAGTCGCTGAAAGTCGTCAGCCAATGACACGCAGCACATCGCGCGTCAGATATATACGGAAGACCAATGAGCGATCAGATCGTGCAAGACAAAACGAAGAATGGAGGCGCTGCTCGCGCTAACCGGTTCAATTACCAGCCGACCGCGAAGGAGCAACAGGCCCTCAGCCGCCATACTCGGCGTTGCGAAGGGGAAGTTCCAGCTCCCCGCGTAACAATTAGCAACAATGGCAAGACTGCCGGGTGGTCGTTTGATCATGCTAACGCGGAGATCGGTCGCAAGCTGCTGGCAGAGGCGCTAGGGAGTACAAGTGATGATTTTGTCGAGGGCCTTATTGCTCAATTGATAAACGCCACGTCACCAAGTCAACAGCTCAGCGAGAGCAACCTGAATTTCGCGCTTTCCGTTATCAAGAATATCAAACCGAATGATCAAGTCGAGGCGATGCTCGCAGCGCAGATGGTCGCCGTTCACATCGCAACGATGAGGTTGGCATGGCAACTCGCCCACGTCGACAATCTACCGCAACTGGACAGCAACGAGCGCGCATTTAACAAGCTCGCGCGGACCTACACAGCACAAATGGAGGCGCTCAAGCGGTATCGGACAGGCGGCGAGCAGAAGGTTACGGTGCAACACGTGTCGGTAAATGATGGCGGGCAAGCGATCGTCGGCAATGTTGTGCATCCACAGCGCGCGGCCACCCGGCGTGCGGATACGGTGCCCGCTCTTGCCGACGCGCAGCAGCCTCCTATGCCCATCATCGAGGAACTCCAGGGAGAGGTAATTCCCTTCAAGGCCGCACAAGAAGATGACGAGTAATCACGCGCGTAACACCGGTCCTATGCTGGCGAGCCCGCGCTGTGGCGCCAAGACGCGATCGGGCAAACCCTGCAAGTCGCCGGCGGTCAGCGAGAAGAAGCGCTGCCGCATGCATGGCGGGGCGCTCGGTTCAGGTGCACCTAAACGCAACATTAATGCATTTAAACATGGACTGTTTACGCGCGAAGCTATTGCAGAACGTCGGTCGCTTCGGTCGCTGTTGCGGGACTTGGACGCACTCATCGCGAAGATCCGATAGTGTCGCCTGCGCAACTGCCGACTTGTCCCCGGCTGTGACCTCTCTAAGGGCCCTCGCGCGAGCGATCCGGAACACCGGAGCCGATCTCCCCGTCAAGGTCCGAGTATCCGATTTATCGGAGCCAATTATGTCGGGTGTGTGCGAGACGTTCGATAATCCGGAGCTTCGATTCCGTGCGCTCGGAGAAAGGCGAAACGATCAAGCGTTATGTGGCCGACCTCCGGCACGTCGATGTCAAGGCGATCCTCAAGCCATTGGGCGACCAAATGACGATGGCAGAAGGTTCTACCCAAGTGACAGTCAGACGCTGTTTCCCAACACAGGAGTACCGGATTGTCGCTAAACGCGATTAGCCGATCGTAGATTTCGGCAGGTTCGAGGCGGTCGAGGATTTCGCTGTACAGCTCGAGATACCGCGCTGGGGTGACAGACCGGAACCAGTCGCCAGGCTCGAGCGCTCGTAAGCGGCGGTAGCCAACGGTGCCCCGCGGTGTGCCGCGACTGATACCGATTGGAGTACCCACATGTTGTGCTGCAGCTGTGGCATGTACTTTTCGGCGGCTGCCTCGTCCGAGAACGACCACGGCAGCATGAATTTGGCCTCGAACACCGCGCCGCTCGACTCGACCTCGGCCATCGAGGGTTGCTGCCATCCAGCGAAGGCCTGGGTGGCGGATTCGCTTTTGAATGTCCGTAATGACCTGACCGGTATTAGCCTCGTACCAGCGGCGGTTTAGCTCCTCGGTGACGAGCCCAAGCTGGACGATCAGATTGCTTGAAAGATTTTCCGGCTCGGCTTCACCTCGCTTTTCCTGCCACAGCCGCAACAGGGCAGCCTCGTCTTTTCCCATGATTATGCGGGCGTCCGAACCGCCGACGAAATACCGGCGGTCCTGGCCACCCCGCTTCCACAATTCGGTTTTCATTTCTACTCCTGTGGGTGAAAAATCAGCCTGGGCTACATCCGATTCGCGGATATTGATCGTACTGAATGATATAACTCATATCATACGATAGTCAAGGATGAAACAGAAGCCACTAACCAGTGGTCAGATTCGCGCAGCCCGGGCTTTTGTTCGGTGGAGCGCAGACGATCTGGCCCGCGCCTCAGCGGTCGGCGTAGCCACGATCCGGCGTGCCGAGCTCGCAGAGGCAGAGACTTCGATGAACGCTCCGAACGATGCGGCGGTGCGCCGCGCCTTAGAAGCGGCCGGTGTGGAATTCATCGACGAGAACGGTGCCGGTCCAGGTGTGCGTTTGCGCAAACGACGAAAGCAAAAATAGATCGTTTTAAAGCTTTATTCGCACCGCGGCGCATTGGTGATCTTTTTGATGCGGCAGGAAAGAATAGATTGGCCCAGAAAGTCGCATTCCTTAAATATGTTTAATCGCCATCGTAAACGCTGACGCGCTGCAGATTTTTGGAATTTCGCCCTTTATGACAGCGAACTTCAGCGTGCGTTCAATGCTTCATTATCCTTCGGCACAAGGCTTCGGATGATATCGATGGTCGTCTTGTTTGAACCGGACATAGTAACTGGGAAGCCGACGAACAAAGTGGAGCAATCCACTGCGGAGCCGGTGGAGCCAAGGGCGGAGGCCGAGGGAAATGCGAGCCAACAAAGCACGTGCCGGGCGCAGGACCGGGAAAGCGTGGGTGGAAGTGCCTGCGCTGATGCGCGAGCTTCAAGAGAACGGCTCGTCGGGAGCGAAGGCGTTGCAATGGACAATACTAACGGCGGCACGTGCTGGCGAAACGCTTGGAGCCAGTCGATCTGAAATTAAAACGCCCAGAGAGTTCGCGCGCATCGCTAGATTGCCGCTGACCCTCGTGAAGGGTGAGACATGGGTCATACCAGCGGAGCGGATGAAGGAAGGAAAGAGCACTATGTGCCTCTTGCAGAAGAAGCATTGGAGCTCGTGAATGATCGCAAGGGAAAGCTTTTTCCAGGTTACGCCGGCCAGATGATGGAAGTGCTGAATAAACTGCGGCCTGGTTACACAGTCCATGGCTTCCGCTCGAGCTTTGCGGATTGGCAGCTGAACACGACTATCGGCAAGAGCTGCGTGAGATGGCGCTGGCTCATTCTGTGGGCGACTCGGTAGAACAGCCCTATCGGCGCACTACGCGCCTCAACAAAAAGGCGCGAAATGATGAGCAGTGGTCAGGGTTTGCGCTTGCAAATTGTGGTGAGCATCGTTCGCGTGAGTCCTGACTTCATGTCGAATGATTTGTTTTGATTCTGTAATCGACGCCTTCTTATCGACAAGAGTTCGGCCGGGGCCGAAAAGCGGACCCCAGCCGTGAACGGGCTGTGCTCAGTTTCGTGGCATTTTTGCAACTGTCGGCCCTTAAATGATGTTTCCCACGCCCTTACGCGCACCTAATCGTTGCTTTTTGTACGCATTTGCCGGAGCTTCACGGCAGTTGGCATCGCGTGCCGACGAGATGAGCACCGCGCGAATTACTCGCTTGGTGTTGGGGACAAAACACTGGAGGGGCACATGACCCGAATAAGACAGATTGCAATGGCTGGTCTCGCGGCCATCGCCATAGGCGGCGCGGCAAGTGCCGCTTTCGCCTCGGAGACCGGTACTTTCGAAAATCGCTTGAACGGTGCGACCATTGGCTTGCCATTGGGTGCAGCACCGCCTCCCGGTCTGTATACGGGTCTTGAAACGGCTTATCTCGGAATGTTGGCCGGCGGCTCGACTAACGGCCACGCTACAGGAAACCAGGGCACCCTGGTCCTGCCCGCGGTCGCCCAGGCGGTACCGCTGCTCTGGGTGCCGGGCTGGAATTTCTGGGGCGCCACCTATTCGGCCTCGCTCGTGCAAGCGTTCTACGTCTTCAACGCGTGCGGTCCAGCGGGCTGCGGCGGCGGAGCTCCGGTCATCGCTGGCGGCTTTGTCTACACCAACACCTTCATCCAACCGATTGCCCTATCGTGGAAACTCGGCGGCGGCTGGTTCATGTCGACCAACTTCGCCTTCACGCCACCGGACGGCACGCATCAGACCGGTACGCCGAACCCCGATTACTGGACATTTGAGCCGTCTGTCGCGTTCTCCTACCTGGGCAGTAGCTGGGTCGCGACCCTGAACATGTTCTACGACATCAATACGAAGTCGCAGGGCGTCTGCTGCGCGGTCAATAACACCATCACCAGCGGGAACCTCTTCTACGCAGACTTCGATGCCCTCTACAAGCTCGGAAAGTGGTCGTTTGGCCCGGTTGGGTATGTCGAATGGCAGACAACGGCTGATACCGGCGGTTGCACCGTGGTTACGGGAGGGGTTACAAGCTCGATCTGTGGAAGACATGACATGTTTGCCCTCGGTGGCCTGCTCGGGTACGATTTCGGCCCGGTCGACCTTCAGGTCTGGGTCACAGACAACATTGTGGGCGAGAATAGTCCGGACGGCCCCGGCGCTATCCACGTCTGGACGCGCTTAGGTTTCAAGCTGTGGGGATTTGAGGCACCGGCGGCGATGCCGCTGGTTGCGAAGAACTAAGCTAACAGCCGCTCCTCTCTCTGGGCCCCGCGGGAAACCGCGGGGCTTTTTTCTATTGCCAGTGGGAGCACCGCTTATCGCTTTACCGGAAAGTTTGCATAATAGGTCTTGCGTGATTGAACGTCCACAAGCCTGCGCGTGCAAGTTGCTGATGACCGCAATTGCTGTTCGCGCAGGGCGCTCGGCAAGTATTTGGAGCGCATCATCGACGCGTGGCGCGGCCGCGGTGATCTTGGCCATGACCTGGTAATACTCCGTCGACGGCACACACAGCGCCCTGGCGGCGCCGCTGTCGTTGTTGGCGTAGCGCAACAGTTCGCCGACCGCGTGCGCCGATACCCACGAGGCTTCATCGGCCCCTGACGGGTCGCACTGGGCATGTGCCTGAAAGCGTCTCCTCGAACAACCTGTTTACAGAGGCCTGAAAATCGCCTCGCTTGCGACGGAGACTGAGCAGAATTTCTCGCGGGGCAGCCGGCAACCAATTGGCGACTGTCCGCTGGCCCCGCCCCCGAAGGCTAAGCGCCTCCACTCAACCGGGACTATCAAATTGCGCGACTCCTCTCAATTGCACTGTTTATATTTTGATGCCTCGCAATTTCGCGCCATCGCCTGAGCCTCCGCGATCTGCTCCTTGGTCATCATTTTAGAAAGGGTCTCGAGGGTTGCCCAGGCAGCCGCTTCGCCACCATTAGAAGCTAAGCTCCACCACATATATCCGCGTGAAAGGCTTTTAGGGACGCCCTCACCGTTCGCGTACATAAATCCTAAATTGTACTGGGCCTTTGCGTCGCCTTGCGCCGCAGCCATTCGATACCATTTCATCGCATTCTCAAGACTCCTAGGAATTCCCCTTCCGTTGTAATACAGCACACCAAGACTGTACTCCCCTCGAGCGGACCCTTGTTCTGCAGCTAACCGATACCATTTCATTGCTTCTTTGAAGTCCTGCCCCACGCCGCTTCCCTGTTCATACATCCAACCAAGATTGTTCTGCGCATCTGAATTGCCCTGCTCGGCTAGGGTTCGAAATAGCTTGAGTGCCATCGCGTAATCACCGCGGTTATAGGCTGCTTGCCCGTCTTCGAGTGCTCCCGCAAAAACTGGAGTGCTGCAAATCGAAAAGCTCAACATGAACATCGCGATAATTCGCACGTGGGCGACGTGTTTGGGCATTTTCTGCCTCCGTGTCCCGTAGTCCAGGCCCGCTTTTATCCCGAAAGGACCGCAATCGATAGTCGATAATGCGGACATCATAGCCGCCGGGAACTCACGAGTGCCTGCACAGCAATGCAAGGCAGCGAACCGACTTGTGACGTAAGAAAATAGCGTGGCCGGGTGTTGGTGCATTGGCTTCACATTTCCAGATGTTCCATTCCCGTTGGGCAATCGAGCGCCAAATTGTCGAAGGTAGGCTTGTACGAAGTCGAGGTGATGCATCTTGTGTTTCTTATCAGCGAGGTTTTCGCCGCTGCCCGTCTCGAGCCCTGGGGCCGTCGCTATCGCCGATCGTCGATAAACTTTGTTGAGCCAAAATCGAACGATTCTGAGCTTAGCAGGGTCCCATTTGACCGGGCGCTTGAGCTAGACGAACTGCCCATTCTTTGCATCGTTTCATGACGGCGATCCGTGACTTGACATCCGTCCAGCCCGCCGCATCGGCGAGGGAAACGTGATATTCTTCGCAGATCGGATCGAACAAGTTTTCAGGTCGACTTTCTCGACCATCATTTCGATGGACGTCGAGGTCACAACGAGGTCGGCATGTAGGCGCCGACACGCGGATCGACCGACTAAAAGACTTCACCCATACAAGCCGCGTCTCGTTGCTTGCGGTCAGGCGTTCGTCGCGCACGGCATTCCCAATCCGGCGCTCTACCGCCTGTTGAGCGCGGCGCTGACCAGCCGCGAAGCGGGCCGGCCGGCGATCGAGAAGGTCGCGGCCGCCAGGGCAAGGGCAGTCGTTGACTCGACTCTCGCCGACGCTGTCCGGTCCGGCGCGCTTCCTTCAAGCATGGCAAATCCGCGCGAAGGCGCCGCAGCGTCCCTCGCAATATGTTGCTGCTGCATGGCCTCACTATGCTGGCGATCGACGATTTCGTCGGCCCGCCAACAAATGATGAGACTTTGGTAGATCCGCTGCTAGGCGCGCTCCTCGACGGTGCGTCTCATCCGCCGGCGCTGCCTGCGAACATCTGGCTCGCGCCACGGTGAAATAGCAGGTTGGCAGAATTGCTGGGAAGCCCCGGCGCAGCGCTGCTGGCTGGGACCTAAACGCGTGCCGGGGCTGTATCCCACCTTTTTATTTTCCCCACCGTCCCGGCCGTGACGATATTGTCCGGCCGTCAGCGACGGCTTAAGCGGGCAGTTGCTGGAAAAGAAAAGCCCCGGCCAGGCGGACTTCTGACCGGGGCAAGTCCTGGATAGGATTGCAAGGACGAGTGTTTAGTCCTTGCCCGGAGTATTCAGCCGTAGCTGCGTGCGGGAGTCAATCGCGGCGCTTTGAGATGATATACCTGCCGGATTCTCCCGTGCTTGCATGCGGTGGACCTCCGCGCTCACAGGCGCAGAGGGGAATTAGGGATAGCGGGACGGAACGCCGCCTGTGGGCGGCACGGCCCATGATCTAGGTCAAATTCCAAAGGCGATTGAAGCGATGGTGCCATCGCACATGGAAGAAAAACTCCGTTCGCTTGCCGCGTGGTGTCGCCAGAAAGGCCATACCACCAAACACCGCGAACTCGCCGACGCATTGCGTCGGATGGCAGACGCGTCCGAAAAATGGGCCGCAGAAGTCAGCGCCAATAAGCGGAAAGAAAAATAGACGCTTCACAGGGCTGGTCCCGATCGACCCGCAGAATCCGCGCGTGCAGGCTTAAGGGAACCCCAAGCTCGGAATCGGCTGATTGCGCCTGGGCCCAAGGCACGCGCGTCAGGGTACGCAACACGACGCAATGACAACGATGATACACTATCAGTCATTTGCGTGCGTCGCCTGCACGCGGGTGCATCTGTTCAATCTGAAAACTGGAAAAGTGCTAGGGTTCGAAAATGAGGACTGACTACTGTCGTCCTCACGTTAAGCTGCCCGTCCGTTTGCGAGCGCATACGTCCCTCGAAGCCTGTCAAGCTCTACCATTGCTTCCGCGCGCGCTACCGGGTCCAGTTCAGGCGTAAAGGCCAGAAGTTCCCAGTTCGGTCCGCTTCCGCTCGGCTTAATTCGCCCGATTCGAACAGCTTCGAGGTGGCCGCAGCCCGGTCGACGCTTGCACCTTCGCAAGGTCTCCGCTTCAAGCCAAGCCCGTGATTTTTCGGGCTTCTTCGTCCACTCATTCATTGCAGCCAACTCTAACATTCAACGCCCATCGATTAAACATCAGCGAATTCCCCAACTGTAGCTGTATCAGCATCGTCGAAAGCCACGCCTCATGCTGTCGGCGATGGCACCGAGGAACTGCAAGACTCAGCGGCGATCGCGAGAGTTCCGCTAAACCGGCTGTTCGAAGCCAGTCGCAAACACGACGGCGATCAGCAAAAAGGGTGAGCGCTGTGAACACTGTACTCAGCCGCGCGGCTATGGAGTAGAGCCTGCTACCCGCGAGCGTCGCAGCGGGGCTCGCATCGGGTGAAAGCCGAACCTTCGCCCCGGAGACAACCCCTGCGGGGTCTGCGCTGTGGATTGCAGCGGCGCAGTATCTGCGGGGAAGCCGCCAGCGCAGCGCGTCGTGGGACCAGGTCGCGCGCCGGGGCCCGGTACAACGGAGAGCCATGCGGCCTCGTCCAACTGTCCAGGCTGCGACGTTAAAAGCAGGCAGTTAGCGGCAAAGGGCGCTGTTGCAGAGAAAAAGCCCCGGCCGCGTCACAGAGGTAAGTGGACGCCTTTTTTCGGATCCTATGCAATCATGGCGGGTGACAGCGGGTGTGCGTAAGTGGGGCGAATATGTGCCAAATTATAGACAATCTACGAAATCGCGGTAATGCGTATCTCTAAGATGCATATCCCTAAGATTGGGGGATAGCATGAAACCGCTTGCGAAAAAGGAGCGCCGGCCTTTGAGGCGTTATGCAAGCATTATCCCGACCGCTACATTGCGCTTGTTGAACAGCCGGAAAGCGCTGGACATACTGCGGCCGCTGCTCAGAGCGCAAGCAAGTAGGTGCGACTCGGGCCGGCGCGAGGCCGCAGCGACCATAGCCGGAACGTCCCACGAACGAGAAATCCCGCTGGGATGCAGCGGTGCAGCATGTGGGGCGGGGAGGAAGCCCCAGCGCAGCGCTGCTGGCCGGGAGCTGATCGCGGCTGCAAAGTTGGAAACTGCACAGACAATCACGCGGGGACATGCAACCGGAGAGCAGGCGTGAGGGGCTTTGCAACTGTCCCTCGATCAGGTAAATAATGAATGATCAAGGGTGGCGACCAAGCGTCAGGCCGGGGGTGAGGCAATGAGAACAACCTCAGTAATAATTACTGGTTTGGCTTTGGCGGCAGGGATCGTAGCTGCGCAGGCGCAGCAGGGCACTCCCGGCGTTTCTCCGGGTACAACCGCTTCCCAGGGGATCGGACAGCACGCATCAACCGCAAATGCGAAAGGCGCCGCCGACGAGACTAAGGTCAAAGCCAACGATAAAGCCTACAATGCGGCGCTGAAAAATCTCCCCGATAAGCAGTTCGATCCTTGGCGGGGAGTGCGCTAAACGCGCACTGCGCAAACCACCTGGCGACCTGCACCGCGCTACGCCGTGGCTGTGGCTTCATTGCGAGAAGTGTCAGCACCATCGCGCCGCTCGCATGCGCCGTGCCGGTGATCCGGTGGGGGCCAAACGCCTCAAGCGACAAGCTACGGCAGTGCTCCCGCTGCACCGCGTGCGGCAACAAAGGCGCGACCATCCAGCATCCCGGTTGGGGCGGCCCCGATGTCGGCTCCTGCCGTTTCCAACACGGCCACGCTCGCGGGTCGCGGGGAGGACTGGATTGCTAACGCCAATGCGCCGAGGAAGCGTCAAGTTGCGATGTTCAATACGGCAGCCGTTCGACCCCATCCCATGGCACGAGACCCGGCGAGAGCATGACTTAGGTCAGACCTACGTGCTCCCCGTTCGGCCAGTACTCATAATTGACCTCGAGTTCCGGCCAAAAATCTGGAAGGTGAAGAGAGCGCGCTGACTGGAATTTGCGTGCTGATCCAACGCGAGGGTCGGCTGTGCGGTTAGAACATTGTTTGAAATTTTCCCAGGCGTGCCCAGCGGGTCCGACATCTGAAAGAAGCCGGTCACGATATTATTGGCGCTTTGTTCGTGGGCGGAAATGAAACGGTATTTGGCGAGAAACACCGGACCAATCGCCCCAGCCTTCTGCGGTCCCCTTAGGGCCAGAGGCAGTCACGTACGGCGGAGGTGCTAAAATGAGTTCGGTGTCATATGTGGGAATGAACTCAACCCTTGGGCCGCCTGGTCCGCCATAATTGACGAGGCGTTGGCCGTTCCCCTGACTGCCCGTTCCGTTTTGCTGGTCGTAGAGGTTCCACCGGAACGCAGCTCTCGCGTGGCGCGGCGCTCACTGAAAGTGGCGCAATCTCGGCAAACAAACGCGGCGCGGCGCTCAGCAAAAATCGAGCGTTGGCCAGTCGAGCCTCTCGTGCAGCTGCAGAAGTCCAAAGCAGCCTAGTCACCTGAATTTAAAGTTCGCCGCATAATGTGGCGTTTGCTTTGTGGCAGAATCGCTTGACGGAGGCGAGGATCTGGTCGGCGGATTTGGTCCATCGGTAGGGCTTAGGGTCGGTGTTGTGGGCCTCGATGAACGCACCGATGTCGGCTTCGAGTTGGCGAACCGAGGTGTGGACGCCGCGCTGGATTTGCTTGCGTGTCAGCTCTGCGAACCAGCGTTCTACCTGATTGATCCAGGACGCGGACGTCGGGGTGAAGATGGGGTAATCGGCCGGCGGCTTGTGGATAGCTGAAGATTTTGGGTGCTGCGCTTCAGGCTGATGGTTCAACGAGGTCCGGGTGTACGGCCTCAAGCATCAGAAGGAGAAGCGCAGCATGGACTATTTTGCTGGACTGGATGTTTCGGTCAAGGAGACCAGCGTTTGCATTGTGGATGACACCGGCAAGATCGTTCGGGAACTGAAGGTAGCGAGCGAACCCCAGGCTTTGTTGGCGGTG
>CAWHPH010000055.1:0-200469 GCA_963831135.1 uncultured Alphaproteobacteria bacterium | reverse complement strand
AAGAGGGAGCGGAGCGCCGAGAGGCGCATCCAACCAATGGCCGCGCAGCACCAACAAACGTTGCCGTTCGTCGGTGCTTCGGGCGCGGCAGCGCGCCAAAAATTCGGGGCGCGCTCGCCTTCCGGCGCTCCGCATGCGGCACTCGCCAGGGCGAACGCATCCGCCATTGGCTCAGCTCCAGTTCCCGCGTTTCCTGAGACCCGATCTAACGGGCGTTACCCGCTTCGATCTGTCACAAGTCTACCGCGCTCCGCGGAGACCGGTCGTTGTGCCGGTCGAGCGGTGGCCCAGAGCCGCCCGGGAGCGGTTTGCGAGACCGCGCGCAGGCGCCGCGCCTTGCTCCGCAAACAGGATCGCATCCGGAATGCGTCCCTCGAATGAGCAAGGTGAGGGTGCGTAACATAATCGGTGACGGCTGTCAAGAGCGATGTCGCAATAATGGTGACGATTTCAGGGCGGAATCAATGCCAGATGCGCCCTTAAAAGCTTGAGATCGGCATAAACAGAATCATCAGCATAGCGACCGCGACAACACCCTGCAGCAGCGTGCCGGCGGTCAGCGCTGCGAGCGCGCGCAGCGGGCGGATGCCGCTGCCGACCGCGACCAGCCAGAAATAATCGTCGTTGATGTGGGAGACGGTCATGGCGCCGGCGCCGATCGCGAGCGTGGCGAGCGCGCGCGCATTCTCGGCGTCGAGGCCGAGCGGGACGAGCAGCGGCTGCACGATGCCGGCGGCGGTGATGGCGGCGACCAGCGAAGAGCCCTGCAAGGTCTTGACCGTTGCCGCGATCAGAAACGCGATCAGCAAGCCGCCGGCGCCGCCAAGATGCGAGACGCCAAGATGCCAGAAGGCGACATGCTCGCCGAGCAATTCGGCCATGCCGGTTTCCTGACAGAGCCGTTGCAGGCCGCCGGCGGCGCCGACGGTGAGGAGAACGCCGGCGATGGTGCCGAGGATGCGCGTGCTCCAGGCAGTGTCGGCGAGAAGCTTTCCGGCGAGCCGCGCATTGCCGATGACCATGATGCCGATGCCGACCACGAGCAGCACCAGCGGGCGGCCGACGCCGATGACCATCTCGCGCGCGGTGCCGCCGCCGAGCGGCTCGCTCGGAATGTCGCCGAGCGATTGCACGATCAGGAGCAGCAGCGGGATTGCGGTCGCGACCGCAAGCACGCCGGCGGACCAGCCGCCGCGTTTCGCCGTGGCGGCTTGCGGCGCTTGGGTGTGCGCCTCCTGTTGGGCCTGCGGCGCTTGCATCGGCGGTTGCGCCGGCGCGTCGGCGACCGCAAGCCAGCGCGACCAGGCGGCGCCGAGGGCGGCCAGCAAAACGGCGAGCGGTACGCCGAACAGAGCGACGCGGCCCCAGGACGCGTCGAGGATGGACGCGGCCGCGATCGGCACCGGCGACACCAGCGCCAGTCCGTGGCTTGCGGAAATCGCCAGCGCCAGCGCCATTGGCGCCGCGCCACGCTGTTGCGGCGAAGCGGCGCTGCCGGTTGAGGCACGCAGGAACGGGGTGAGCAGCGCGAAGGCGGTCGCGGGCGATGCCGCGATGCCAGCGACAAGGCCGCACAAAGCGGGCAATCGCGTGGTGCCGGCCCATCGCCAGGACGCGACCTTTCCCGCAAGCCAGCCGGCGGCGCCGGTCGCTTCCGCAAGACCGGCGACAAAGCCCGCCGCGACGATGACCAATCCGGGCGAATAGATCGCCTGCGCAAAGCCGGCGCCGAACGCCTTGCCGACAAAGGCGGTGGAGAAGCCGGCGGCCAGTCCGAAAGCCGACGCGACCACGACGATCGCCAGGAACGCATGCAGCAGCCGCGCCTGCGTGAGCGCGATCAGAGCGATGACGGAGGCAAGGAGCAGAAGCGCCTGGAAGGACGGCATGCCGGACATGCGATGATGGAACCTTGACTGTTGGCTGTGCGCGTATGCCTTAAGCGAATTTCATTGGAGATCGTGTTTTTATTTTAGTATTTTCTCCGGATGATGGGTGGGAAACCCAGTTACACGGCTCGCAACAACACTGGTACCGTCACCCTGAGGCGCGCGGCGGAGCCGCGCCTCGAAGGGCGACGGCCACGGCACCTCGGCCGTCCATCCTTCGAGGCTCGCTTGCGCTCGCACCTCAGGATGACGGATCGGGCTCGGCGATTTTGCCAGCGCGCCGCTTTTGTATTCGCCGCCACTTTGCTGACCGGCAATGCGCCCGCCATCGCTGCGGCGCCGAATTTCATTCATGCCCAGGGCACGCAGCTTGTCGATGGCGAGGGCGAGCGCTTCGCGGTCAAGGGGATCAATCTCGGCAACTGGCTGGTCCCCGAAGGCTACATGTTCAAGTTCGCGCGCAAGCGCGCGCCCGCGGAAATCGCCGACGTGATCGAGGCGCTGGTCGGTCGGGAAGAGGCGTCGCGCTTCTGGGCCGCTTTCCGCGAAGACTATGTCACGCAGGCCGATATCCGTTTCATCAAGGCAGCCGGTTTCAACACCGTGCGCGTGCCGCTGCACTGGCGGCTGTTCGTCACGCCGGGCGCGGCCGAAGACGGCAGCGGCGACACGTTCGCAGGGCAGGGCTGGTCGCTGCTCGACCGGCTTGTTGGGTGGTGCCGCGACGCGGGCTTGCGCGTGATCGTCGATCTGCACGCCGCGCCGGGCGGGCAGACCGGCGTCAATCACGACGACGGCACGGGCTTTCCGCTGACATTCTATGTGCCGCGCTACCGGGCGCTCACGGTTGCGTTCTGGAAGGCGCTCGCGGCGCGTTATCGCGACGAGCCGGCGATCCTCGGCTACGACCTTTTGAACGAGCCGATCTCGCCCTATAGCGACGAGAGCTATCTCAATCCGCGGCTCGAGCCGCTCTATCGCGAGATCGTCGCCGCCATTCGCAGCGTCGATACCCATCATGTCGTGCTGCTCGCCGGCGGACAGTGGAGCACGAGCTTTGCGATGTTCGGCCAGCCGTTCGACGCCAACACCGTCTATACCTATCACAAATTCTGGGCCAAGCCGACGCGCGACGCGCTGCAGAGCTATCTGAATTTCAGCAAGCGCTGGAACGTGCCGATCCTGATCGGCGAAACCGGCGAGATGAACAACGATTGGAATGCGCGCTTCCGCGCATTGCACGAGCGGTTCGGCATCGGCTGGGTGTTCTGGCCGTACAAGAGTCTGGATACGCAGACGGCCGTGGTCTCGATCGCAAAGCCTGCCGGCTGGGAGCTGATCGCGCAGGTGGGCTCTACCGACACGATCGAGCCCGGCTCGCTGCCGCCGCGCGCGCAGGCGCTTTCGATCCTCAACGCCTATCTGGAAGCCGTCAAATTCGCGAATGTGCGCGTCAACGGCGCCTATCTGAATTCGCTCGGGCTCGCCGCGCCGTAGGGTGGGTTTGAGCAACGCGAAACCCACCATGGAGCTACGCGGGCACATGATGGGTTTCGCGGAGCCTGTCATTGGGCCACTTGGGGCCGGACCCGTTCGCTCAACCCATCCTACGTTCCTGGATTCCCGCTTGCGCGGGGATGAGCGGATCGCGTCAGCCTGATCGGATCGGACTCTCGCCGTCAGCTTTCGCGCAGGAAGCGGCTGAACTGGAAACGCTGAATGGCGCCGCCGGGCGTTTGATGTTCGTGGCGCCGGCTCTCGACCAGCGCGAACGAGCGGCCGAGCACCGTACCAAGTGAAGCGGAATCGTAACGGACCACCGGCAAGCCGCTGCAGCGCTCCGGTCCCTCGAGCGCAAACGTGCCGATGATGACCTGACCGCCCAGGCGAACCGCCTTGCGCACGCACGCGGCATAAGCCGCCTGATCGTCTGGATCGGTGAGGAAATGCAACGTGGCGCGATCATGCCACACGTCGTAGCTTTGGGCCGGCTGCCACGCCGTCACGTCGGCGACCACCCAGGCGATCCGGCTTGCCGCCGCGCCAAGCCGGGCGCGCGCTGTCGCCAGCGCCGTTTCCGAAAGGTCCAGCACGGTGACCGAGGTAAAGCCTTCGCCGACGAGCGCATCGACCAGGCGGGAAGCGCCGCCGCCGATATCGACGATTTTGGCGTCGAGACCAACTCCGGTCGCGTGGATCAGATCGAGCGAGATCGCCGGGCTTTCCTCAAACCAGCTGACGTCGCGTTCGCCCTTGGTCCGATAGACGTTTTGCCAATGGGCCTGTCGCCCCGGCGCGCTCACGTTTCAATTCCCCGCCCTGTTCGAAAAGTAGCTCGTTGCACTAGCTGGTGACGAGCGATCGGGGAAGCAATGCGCGCGTTGCGGCGGATCAGAATAGCGCAACCAGACACGCTTCCTCCCTCGCTGCGCCGGCGAGGGAGGAGCCGTTCCGTTGAAAATCTACAAAGTTCCGCCCGCTTACCAGCAGGGAACGCAGCGGCAGCAACGCGGCGCGCAGGCGCTGATCCAGCCGGGGCCGCAACCGCAGTAACCCGTTCCGCCGTGGCAGGCGGCTTGTCTGACGATCGGGGTGGCGTTCTTGAGCGCGTGAATGCTGGCAGCGCCGCAATTCTCGGTCTGCGCACTGGCTGGCAATGCCAAAGCTCCAAACACAAGCACCGCGGCACTCAATGTCAAAGTGAGCTTCCTCATGCGACCTTCCTCGTTAAATTGCAGGACTGCCCGAAGAGACCGCCGCAATATAAACCATTTCAGGAACGCGCGTGAGCCTCTGTTCGGATTTATTTCGTGAGCCTTGTTCAGATTTTATTTGAAATGACAGCAGCGTGACAGGTGCCGCTAATCGCCGCTGAATATCGCCTCCGGCAACAGCGCCGAGACGACGTAATTGGGCACGTCGACCACGTTGGAGATGCGCAGGTCCACCGCCACGCTGCAGATGACGTAGGCCTGCTCGCGGGAAAAGCCGCGCTCCTGCAGCAGTGCGATCATGTTGAGCAGCGCGCTGCGCGCGGCGAGCGTGAGGTTCTCGCTCTCGATTTCGCCCTTGGCGTTGATCGGCATGCCCATGACGGCGAAGAAATTCTGCGGCGCGGCGAATTTCGGATCCTGGAAATAACCGGGATGCGAAAACACCGGGCCGGCGAAGGTGCGCTTGGTGGCGAGGCCCTTGTGAATTTTGAAGCGCACCACGACGGTTGCGCCCATTTCGACGGCGGTGACGCAGACTTCGCCGTCGCCCTGCGCGAAATGCCCGTCGCCGGTCGAGAACAGTGCGCCCTTGGTGAAGACCGGCAGCAGGAGCTTGGCGCCTTTGGTCAATTGCTTGACGTCGAAATTGCCGCCGTTCTCGCGCGGCGGCAGCGTGCGCAGGCCTTCGAGCCCGCAAGGGCCGGTCGGCACCGCGCCGGCCTCGCTCGGCGGCAGTACGAAGCCGCCGGCATCGAGCGCGCGCTGCTCGCGCTCGGTCCATTCCCTGAGCTTCTGCGCCGACGGCGCGGTTGCCGAAATGCCCATGAATGACGCGCCCGGAATGCGCACGCCGGGAAGCTCGGCTGAGGTCGCGAAGCCATCGCGGATCTTCCACTGCACGACGAAGGGCGTCGTCATCACGTCGCGCAAAAATCCCAAGCCCGGCACGACGGCGGAAAACGCCGTCGGCTGCGGAATGATGTCGAGGAATTCGATCTCGAGCATGTCGCCGGGCTCGGCGCCCTTGACGAAGACCGGGCCGGTCAACGGATGAATGCGGCCGGCATCGAGATTGGCGAGATCGGCAATTGTCGCTTCGGGCCCGATCTGGCCGTCGACGCCGTCGCGCGTCTCCAGGCTCACCTCCTCGCCCTCGGCGACTTCGAGGATCGGGCCGATGTCGGGATGGTAGCGGTTGTGGCCGTATTGCGGTTCGCCGGCGAGCGGCTTTGTGCGATCGATGCGGACGGCATGCATGGGGGCGGGTCCTTGAGAGCTGAAAGCCGGCCCGCGAGCCTACACTGTCGTGCGTTTGCGCTTCAACGGAGTCTGCAGGGTGGGTTGAACAACGCGAAACCCATCACGGGCCGATGAGGAAGTTTTGATGGGTTTCGTTTCACTCAACCCATCCTACGGGGCGGCTCAGCCCGTCTTTACCGCCGCATAGATGCCGCGCTCGAATTGCCGGTAGACGCGCAGGGCGCGCTCGTCGGCAAACGGCAACACCTGGGTCATGAACACCGCGGCGACGCGTTTCTTCGGATCGATCCAGTAATAGGTGTTGAACAGGCCGGCCCAGGTCAGGCTGCCGGCGCTGCGTGCCTCCGGCACCGGTTGCATGTTGATCATGTGGCCGAAGCCCCATTTCAGGCTGATGCCATGAAAGAAGTCGACGTTGTTGGATAGCCGCGGCGTGGTGGTCTTCAATATGCCCGCTTCGATCCCGCCGATCTGGTTCTGGCCCATGAGCGCGACCGTTTCGGGACGCAGGATGCGCGCGCCCTCGAACGCCCCGTCGTGCATGAGCGTGCGCAGCAGCGTCAGATAATCCGGCGCGGTCGAATAGATGCCGCCGCCGCCGGAATGGTGGCGCGGCGCCGCGTGCGGCTTCGGCGCGGGCTCCATCGGCTCGGGCTTGAGCGATCCGTCGGGCTGGCGCTGATGCGCGCTCGCTTCGCGCACGCGCTGCGCCGGCGTGATCTCGAAGGCGGTATCCTTCATGCCGAGCGGCTCGAAAATGTGCTTGCGGAATTGCGTCTCGAGCGGCTCGCCGCCGACCGCTTCGACGATGCGGCCGACCCAATCGATGCTGGGGCCGTATTGCCAGCGCTCGCCCGGATCGAACATCAGCGGCGTGCGCGGCAGCTTGCTTCGTTGCGCCGGCGGCGCCTTGTCGATGGCGTTCACATATCTGATCGCCTCGGCGTCCCACAGCCGATAGGTGAAGCCGGACGTGTGGGTGAGCAGATGCCGAAGCGAAATCGGCCGCTTCGGCGGACGCAATTGCGGAATTCCCCTGGCGTCGAAACCGTCGAGCACCTGCGGTGCGCCGACCGCCGGATCGATCTCGGGCACCGGCGCGTCGAGCGAGAGCTTGCCTTGCTCCACCAGCCGCAAGGCGGCGACCGATGTGATCAGCTTCACCATCGAGGCGATGCGGAACACCGTGTCACGCGTCATCGCGGCTTCTTTGGCCGGTCCGCCGCTCTGCCGGCGGCTGCCGAACACGCCCTCATAAAGGATGCCGTGCTCGGTCGCGGCGATGGCAACCACGCCCGGCACTTCCTGCGCGGCCGTCGCCGCGCGCAGGCTTGCGTCGATGTGCGGAAAAGCGGCCGCCCGCGACGGCGGCGGTTCATTGCCGAGCGCGCCGGCGTGGCGCGCAGGCAGCACTCCCGCGGCCGCGAGCGTTGCGGTTGTTTTCAGGATCTGGCGGCGGCTCGGTCGGCGGATGATGCCCATCATGCGTTCTGATCGCCTCATCTTTCCAACAGGCGGAACGGAAAAAACTCACCCCTATAGCTTCACCTCATGAGCATAATACGCGATCTCGTGGTCGCGCCATGCGGCGGGATGACCTGCAAATCCGTCTTTGAGGCTGATTGACGTTTTGTTGACCGAGCCGGCCTGGATGACGTCCGGCCCTTCCGCGGCGATCTGTTCGGCTGTCTTGTTGCCGGGGCGCACGATGGCGATGTGGCCGGGCCGGTTGTCATGATGATTGTGGTAACTCGCCACCACGAGCAGGCCGCGATTGGCGGCCGCTTGCGCCTCGTTGGCGTCGGCGAGCTTGCGCCAGCCATGGGCGCCGCCGTCCTCGTCCAGCCAGTCGTTCTGCGCATTCGCCAGCAATTTTTGGCCATGCTGCGGCGGGCGCAGAATATACACGCCGAACTTCTTGGCGGCCGCGGCCACGAACGCGCTGCAATGGGTGTGCTTGCCGGGCATCGTTTCCGGCACGCCGGTCGGCAGGCCGCTTTCCCAATAAACCTTTTCGCCCGCGATCCACTTCGTCTCGACGCCCATGGCGTCGAGCTCGCGCGCCATCGCCATCGCCTGCGCCTGCGGCGTGACGGCGTCATCGGCCGAGCGGGCCGCGCCGGCGAGGGCGAGCAGGACGACGAAGGCATAATGTACGGAGGCAGCGCGGGACAAGGCGGTCATCGTGCTGCTCCGTGCGGACTTTCGCTCCCTCCGCGCATGATGCGTGGCGGGAGAGCAAAGATCATGCTGCGGCGACAAGATTGCCAAATCGTTTCAGGTTCGCTTTCTGCTTCTCGTTGCGCGGCGGCAGCTTGAAGAGCCGCGCGGCGGTACCGCCCAAGATGTTGTGCTTGCCCTTCTCCGACAGAAACGGCAGGTCCCAGATGGTCGACGGCAGATCGAAATCCCAATGCGGATAGTCGGATGAATAGAGGAGCTGGGTTTCCGCATTGATCATGCGGAAGGTCGTTTGCATCGCGTCGTAATCCTAAATCTCCATCGGCTGCGACGAGTAATACATCTCGCGCATGTAGTCCGACGGCTTCTTTTTCAGAAGCGGCGCTTCCGACGGCCGCAGCATGTATTCGTGGTCGAGCCGCTGCATCAGGAACGGAATCCAGGCGAGCCCGGATTCCATCCAGATCACCGGCAGCTTGGGAAAGCGCTCGGACAGTCCGTTGATCACCCAGTTGGTGCAGTTGAGCACGTTGTACCAGGTGAAGCCGAGCGCATGCGCGGAGAGGAAACGATTGCAGCTTGCGAACGCGGGCTCTCCCCAATTCACGCCGGAATGGAAGGCGATGACGAGCCCGCGCTCCTCCATCGCGCGATAGACTTTCATATAGGCGTTGTCGTGCACGCCCATGCCGGAGCGCACGGTGGTGACCATGAAGCCGCCGACATGCTTGCGCTCGCCGAAGGTCTCGACGTGGCGTAGCGCCGCGGCCGGATCGGAGAAGGGCAGGCAGAGCAGCGAAAAGAAGCGGCCGCCCGCTTCCGGCATCACTTTTTCGGTGAGCCAGCGGTTATAGGCGAAGCACAGCTCGACCTCCATTTCCTTCTGCGGATGCAGGCCGATATTGAGCATGCCGGTCGGGAACAGGCAGGAATAATCGACGCCCATCGCGTCCATCCAGCGATGCCCGAGTTGCACGTCGCGGATCCTGCCTTCGTCGGTCTTCTCGGTCGAGCGCATCGGGTAGCGGGTAACGCGGCCGCCCATGTCCTGATAGCCGGTCGGGATCGGCACGATGCCGGGTTGCTGCTTCTTGTTGCGGCCGGACATGGTGAGCTGGCGGAACACGTCGTTTTCCATGAACGGCAGGAATTCGTCGTAGTGCTCGTTCTCGTAGTGATGGGCGTCGACATCGACAATCAGGATGTCGTCGAAGCCGCGCTGGTGCGCCTGCTTGCGCGCATGCGCGAGAAGCCGCGTGGTGTTGAGCTCTTCGATGGTGACGCGGCGGCCGCGGTCGGAGATCAGGTCCATGGTTTTGCTCATCTGAGCGTAGGGTGGGTTGAGCAACGCGAAACCCACCATACGATGCCGAGGATAAAGCGATGGGTTTCGCTGCGCTCAACCCGTCCTACAAGTTTAAATCACCGCCCCGTCCAGCCCTGCCACATGCCGAGCTCGAAGGCGGCGAGGTCGGCGGCGCGCAAGAGTCCGCTCGCCGTCACCATCACGTCGGTGGCGGCAAGCGCGTTGCGTGCTACGGGCGTGAATTGCTCGCCGGCTTCGCGGCGCGCGGCATAGAGCCGGCAGGCGGCGGCGATCAGCGCCTGCAAGGCCTCGGCGGGGAGCACGTCGAGCTTGCCGTCGGCGATGGCGCGCTCGATCGCGGCGACAACGCGCTTGGCGTCGGCCGCGGCGATCTTGGCGCTCGCCTTGGGCGCCGGCACCGCCGGCCGCGAGCCGCGCGCGGCTTGCGCGGCGCGGTCGAGCGCATCTTTGGCCGTGCGCCTAGGCGAGGACATAGACCTCATCTCCCTTCTGCACGACCTGATATTTCTTCAGCTTCATGCGCCGGTCGGCCACGCATTCGCCGGTCTTCATGTCGTATTCCATGCCGTGCCAGGGGCACACGAAGTGCATCTCGTTCTCCGAGAAGAACAGCCCCATGGAGGTCTTGTCCGGCCGCAGCCGCTCCTCGACCTTGGCGATCGTGAGCCCTTCGCAAGCCGGTCCGCCCTGGTGCAGGCAGAAATTCGAATAGGCGTAGAACGCGCCCTCGTGGCGGAACACGCCGATCTCGTTGTCGCCGACAAAGACGATGCGGCGCTCTCCGTCCTTGAACTCGGCAACCTTGGCGACGAATTTTTCCGGCACTTTGGTCGTTATCCTGCCCTGGCGAAGGAGCTTGTAGCACGGCCGTGACCCCCACTCTATCTCTCCCCCTTTCAGGGGGAGAGAAGCGCAAGCCGCGGTCGCGAAGTTTGCTCCTGGGCGGAGACCGTGCGGTATTCTCTTTCCTCACCCTGGAAGAGGGGAGGATCAAGGTGGGGGTCGTGGGTCGCTCGCTGATGATCAAACAATCTTGTTGCTGAATTCCCCGATCCCCTCGATCCAGACCTTCACCGCGTCGCCGGCCTTGAGAAACTCGCCGCTTTCGGCGCCGGTGCCGGCGGGCGTGCCGGTGAGGATGAGGTCGCCGGGATGCAGCGTCATGTTGATCGAGAGCTGTTCGATCTGCTCGGCGAGCGTGAACAGCATCTTGCTGGTGTTCGAATCCTGCTTGAGCTCATCGTTGACCCAGAGCTTCAGCTTAAGATTCTGCGGATCGCTAATGTCGCTCGCCGGCGTGATCCAGGGGCCGATCGGGCAGGAGCCGTCGAAGCTCTTGTGCTTGCTCCAGTCCATCTTGAAGAACGAGGTCGGTTCGATGCCGGGCCGGCGGCCGCGGTCGCGGGCCGAAAGATCGTTCGACACGGTGTAGCCGGCGACGTAGTTGAGCGCCTTCTCCTTCGGCACGTTTTTGCAAGGGCGGCCGATCACGGCGGCAAGCTCGATCTCCCAGTCGAGCTCCTTCGAATAGTCCGCGGCTTTGATGGCGGCGCCCGGATCGGCGATGGTGCCGGCACCCTTGATGAAGTGCCAGGGTTTGAGCCCCTGCGCGTGCGGATCGGCCGGCTCGGGCATGCCCTGCTTGCGCGCCATGGCCGCGGCATGGTCGGCGTAATTGGCGCCGGCGCAGAAAATCGTCGGCGGATGCGGCACCGGCGCCAAGAGCTTGGCCTTGGCGAGCGGCAGACGCTTGGCGCGGCTTTTGCCGGCGGCGGCCTTCCTCAGCGCACTGTCGGCTGCCTTCCAGTCGGCGAGGATGCCGGCGACGGTCGCATACTTGGCCTTGCCGGTGAGCTTGGCGGCGTCGAATAGCTCGTCGCCGATGATGATACCTGCGCGCGGACCTTCGCTCGTTCGATATGTCGCGAGCTTGTATCCCGCGCGCTTGCCGCCTGCCATGTGCACTGCCTCCCTTTGAATCGGAAATTTCCAAAGTTTCTTGTGGCCTATTCCGCGGCTGGCGACAACACCACCCCCTGGCGGTTGTGGAGCGGTGCATGGCGCGTCGTCATTCCGGGGCGCCATCGATCTCGGGTGTTCCCGAGATCGACACTTAAGGCTCCCAAGTCGGCGACAGCCGACTTGGTTGGCAGCGAGGAGCCCGGAATCCATATTCGCTGACCTGCGGGTTATGGATTCCGGGCTCGCCGCTCCGCGGCGCCCCGGAATGACGAAAACGCCAGCTCGCGGGCAAGAGCCAGTGCCCCGGAATGACGAAAGCGCATGCGCCGGAACTACACCTTCCCCAGCGCCTTGAGCACGCGCTCGGGCGTGAACGGCATCGCCAGAAGCGGCTCAGCGCCGAGCGGACGGAGCGCGTCGTTGATCGCATTCATGATGCAGGCCGGCGCGCCGGCGGTGCCGGCTTCGCCGGCGCCTTTGGCGCCGAGCTCCGAATCCGCGGTCGGTGTCACCACGTGGCCGACATCGATGTCGGGCATTTCACCGGCCATCGGCACCAGATAATCCATCATATTGCCGTTGATGAGCTGGCCGGCTTCGTCATAGATGCAATGTTCGTAGAGCGCCCCGCCGATGCCCTGTACGATGCCGCCGCGGATCTGCTCGTCGACGAGCTGCGGGTTGATCACGGTGCCGCAATCTTCCACGCACCAGTGTTTGAGAAGCGTCACCTCGCCGGTCGTTACGTCGACTTCCAGATAGGAGGCCTGCACGCCGTTGGTGAAGGCGAACGGCCAGCCGCGCGGCACATAGTGGCGGGTGACCACGAACTCGGCCTGGAAGCCGGGCGGCAGCGTGTCCGGGCGGAAATAGACCACGCGCGCCACTTCCTCGAGCGGCACGCGCTCGCGGCCGGTGTCGGCGTCGACCACGATGCCGGCGCGGATGTCGAGCGTTTGCGGATCGGCTTGCAGCATGGAGCCCGCCGCGGCGAGCACGTTGGCGCGCAGCGCCTTGCCGGCTTGCCAGGCCGCTTCGCCGCCGATGCCGGCGGCGCGCGAGGCCCAGGTGCCGCCGCCATAGGGCGTGTTGTCGGTGTCGCCGGTAATGACGCGCACGCGCTCGATCGGCACACCGAAGGAGCTTGCCACGCATTGCGCCAGCACCGCTTCGGCGCCCTGGCCCTGTTCGGTCACGCCGGAATGCACGAACACGGCGCCGGTGGCGTCGAGGCGAAGCGTGGCGCCGTCCTGCGAGGAAATGCGCGCGCCGCCGACGCCATAAAAAGCCGCCGACGGATTGGTCACTTCGACGAAGGACGCCAAGCCGATGCCGCGATAGATGCCGCGCGCGCGCAGCTCCGCTTGCTCGGCGCGGAGCTTTTCGTAAGCCATCATCGCCAGAAGCTTGTCGAGCGAGGCGTGGTGCGAGAGCTTCTCGAACTTGATGCCTGAGGCACCAGCAGTGGGATAGGCATCGTCGGCAATCAGATTGCGCCGACGCAAGAGGACGGGGTCCATGCCGATCTTGGCGGCCGCGAGATCGACCAGGCCCTCGGTCACCGCGGTCGCGATCGGATGGCCGACGGCGCGGTATTGGCACATGACGTTCTTGTTCTGAAAGACCACGCGGGCGCGGGCGCGATAATTCGGGCAGGCGTAAGGTCCGCCGACCAGATTGACCACCTGGTTGGCCTCGATGCCGCTGGTGCGCGGATAAACCGAATAAGGCCCGATGCCGGTCAGATCGTCGATCTCGAAGGCGGTGATGGTGCCGTCCTTGTTCACGCCGATCCTTGCTTTGACGCGGTGATCGCGCGCATGGATGTCGGTGACGAAGCTTTCCAGCCGGTCGGCGACGAATTTCACCGGCCGCCGCAGCAGCTTCGAGAGCGCGACCGTCGCCATCTCGTCGGCGTAGATGTGCACCTTGATGCCGAACGAGCCGCCGACATCCTTGGTGAGCACCCGCACCTGATGCGACTCCAGCGACAGGTGCTTGGCAAAGATGTCCTGCGTCATGTGCGGCGCTTGCGTGCCGTGATAGACGGTCAGGCGTTCTTCGCCCGGATTCCAGTCGGCGACGATGGCGCGCGGCTCGTTGGTGACGCCGGTATGGCGGCCGAACACGAAGGTCGCTTCGGCGACAGCGTCTGATTCAGCAAAGGCCTTGTCGGGATCGCCGGCGATGAGCGCGCGCTCGAAGGTCAGATTGTCGCCGAGTTCGGAATGGATCACCGGCGTCGCCGGATCGAGCGCGGTTTCAGCATCGGTCACAACGGGCAGCGGTTCGTAATCGACATCGACCAGCGCGCAGGCGTCTTCCGCTTCGGCGCGGGTGCGCGCCACCACGGCGCAGACCGCTTCGCCCTGCCAGCAGGCGCGATCGACGGCGATGGCATGCTGCGGCGCCGATTTGATGCCCTTTAAATGCGTCAGCACGCCGACCCAGGGCGTGATCACGCTTCCGAGCTCGGCGCCGGTGACGACCGCAATCACGCCCGGCGCTTTTTTTGCTTCGTCGGTCGCGATATTCTTGATGCGCGCGTGCGCATGCGGCGAGCGCACAAAGGCCACATGCGCCATGCGCGGCAGCACCACGTCGCTGACATACTGGCCGCGCCCTTGCGTCAGTCGCGCCAGATTCGGCCGCGGCACCGAGCGGCCGATATAGGAATTCGGCCGGTCGAGGGCGGAGAGGCCGGAGGGCTGGTCGGCGGCGATTTTCATTTATTGTTTTCCGCCCCGCGAAGCGGGGGAGGGGGACCGCCCGTAGGGCGGTGGAGGGGGCTGGCTTGCTCGGAGCCAGCCGGCACTTGCCCCCACCGGCTCGCTTTGCTCGCCGCCTCCCCCGCATGCGGGGGAGGAGAAGCGCGTGCCAACGCCACAGCCTCGACCGCGTCGACGATCGCCTGATAACCGGTGCAGCGGCAGTAATTGCCGGAGAGGTGTTCGCGGATCGCCTCGCGGCTCGGCACGCCGCCGGCGGACAATAAGTCCTTGGCGCTGATCAGCATGCCGGGCGTGCAATAACCGCATTGCAGCGCATTGCGCTCCTGGAACGCGCGCTGCAGATCGGCGATCGCGCCGGAATCCGACAGGCCTTCGATGGTCTCGACGACGGCGCCGTCGCATTGCACCGCAAAGGTCAGACAGCCGCGGACGACTTCGCCATTGAGCAGGACGGTGCAGGCGCCGCAGACGCCGTGCTCGCAGCCGACATGGGTGCCGGTGAGCGACAAATCCTCGCGCAGAAAATCGACCAGCGTTTTGCGCGCCTCGACGCGGGCGGACATCGTCTCGCCGTTTACCGATAGAGTGATGTCGAGGTGGCGCGCGCTCATTCCTGCCCGGAACGCTTTTCCTCGCCCCATGGATAGCATCGGGCGTCTGGTCTGTCATTCCGGGGCCGAACGCCGGCGAAGAACCCGAAATTATTGGGCTTTCTGCAAGGGCGCTTGCAGTGAGGAGCGGTTCCGGATTTGTTAGGCCCACCGAAAGCAGCCGGCAGCCGCTGCCCGCATATCGAGGAACGCCCGTGGCCGACCATTTGACCGATCTCATCGAGGAACTCTGCGTCGCCAACCGTATCCTGTCGCATGAGGGCGTGCTCGATGCTTTCGGCCATGTCAGCGTCCGCCATCCGTCCGATCCGAACCGCTATCTGCTCGCCCGCTCGCGCTCGCCGCTCCTGATCGAGCCCGACGACATTCTGGAATACAAGCTCGATTCCGAGCCGGTGAAGCGCACCAGCGTGCGGCTCTATTCGGAGCGTGTCATTCACGGCTGCATCTATCAGGCGCGCAGCGATGTGATGGCGGTCTGCCATCACCATGCGCCGGCGGTGATGCCGTTCTGCGCCTCGGGCAAGCCGATCGTGCCGGTGTTTCATGTCGGCGCCACGATCGGCGAACAGACGCCGTTCTGGGATCAGGCCGACGAATTCGGCGACACCAATCTCCTGGTGGTCAAACCGGAGGAAGGCCAATCGCTGGCGCGGACGCTCGGCCGGCATTGGGTGGTGCTGATGCGCCGCCACGGCGCCACCGTCGCCGGCACCAGTCTGAAAGAGCTCGTATCGCGCTCGATCTTTCTTTGCCAGAACGCCGAGTATCAGATGAAGGCGTATCTGCTCGGCGCGCCGACGCAATTGCGCCCGGGCGAGATCAAGCTCGCCGGCAGCATCAATGTGATGCCGTCGGTTGTGGCGCGGACCTGGGAATATTGGAGCATGCGGCTGCAGGCGGCCGGCTTCTGGCCGCCGCATGTGAAAACGCCTGGCGAGGCGGAAGCAAAGCAAACGGCAGTCGGCGCGGCGCCGGCGGCCGAGAAGAAAAAGCGGGTGTGATGGGCATGGTAATGGCCGCGTGTCGCGGGCGCGGCGCAATATGCAGTATTGCGCTGCAGAACCGGGACCTTAAAGAGCTCCGTGTTTTGGACGATCCCGGATCGGCGGTGCATCGTTTCACGCTGCACCGCGTCCGGGACACGATGCTGTTATTGTCATGCTGAAATTGTCCCGCCGCGGCGTGTTGCCTGTGCTCGCCGGTCTCTCGGGTCTGCCGCAGGCGTTTTCGTCCGGTTCGGCCATGGCGCAAGAACGCAACCAGGAAAAGCTCGAACAGAAACCCAAAGGCGGCGCGCCGGAGATTCAATTTCCCGCGGATTTCACCTGGGGGGCATCGACCTCGAGCTATCAGATCGAGGGCGCGGTCGACGAAGACGGGCGCGGCAAGAGCATCTGGGACGTGTTCTCGCATACGCCGGGAATGGTGAAGAACGACGACACCGGCGATATCGCTTGCGATCATTATCACCGCTGGGTCGAGGATGTGGAATGGCTGGCGCGCGGCGGCTTCAACGCCTATCGCTTCTCGACAGCATGGCCGCGCATCCTGCCGGCCGGCGCCGGCGTGATCGAGCCGCGCGGGCTCGATTTCTACGACCGTCTGGTCGACGGGCTGATCACGCGCGGCGTCACGCCGTGGCTGTGCCTTTATCACTGGGACTTGCCGCAGGCTTTGCAGGAACAGGGCGGCTGGCTCAAGCGCGACACCGCCGACAAATTCGCCGACTATGCGCGCATCGTGGCGCGGCGGCTGGGCGACCGCGTCAAGCATTGGGTGATGTTCAACGAGGCCAACATCCACGCGCTGTTCGGCTACGGCATGGGCGGGCATGCGCCGGGGCTCAAGGGCCTGGCCAATATGATCCGCGCCAGCCATCATCAGAATCTGGCGCAGGGCCGCGCGCTTCTCGCGCTGCGCGCCGAGCGGGCCGATCTGAAGCTCGGCACGGTGCTCAACATCTCGCCGGTGCGGCCGTCCGCGGACCGCGAGGCGGATCACCGCGCGGTCGAGCGCTTCGATGCGTTCTGGAACGGCGCCTTTCTCGATCCGCTGTTCAAGGGCAGTTATCCGGAGGTGGTTGCCGCCGAATTTGAACCAGCGGTTGCCGACGGCGATCTGAAAATCATCCGCCAGCCGATCGATTTTTTTGGGCTGAATTACTATGCGCCGGCCTGGGTGACGGAAGCGCCGCAGAGCCTGTTCGGCGCCTGGTTCGGCGCGGTGCCGGCGGGCATTCGCTTCACCGCGATCGGCTGGCCGATCGACGCGGGCGGATTGAATGACGTGCTCAACCGCTTCCGCGACGATTACGGCAATCCGGAGATCTACGTCACCGAGAACGGCGCCTGTTACGACGATCGCGTGGCCGCCAATGGCACGGTGACCGACGACGACCGCGTCGCTTATCTGCGCGACCATATCGCCGCCTCGCGGCGTGCGCTTGCCGACGGCGTCAAGCTCAAGGGCTATTTCGCCTGGTCGCTGCTTGATAATTTCGAATGGTCGGAAGGCTATAGCCGCCGCTTCGGCATCATCTATGTCGATTTCGCGACGCAGAAGCGCACGCCCAAGGCGTCGTTCAATTTCCTCGCCGAGACGATCAAGCGGCGCGTGTGAATTTCGCGTTGCCGCATCACACCTGGGGAGAGGCGATGAACGACCGCACCAGTCTGGCTGTTAGATCAATGCCGATCCCGCGCGGCGGCGCTGATGGCGCTGAGCATCGTGGCACGGTCCTCCTTGAGCACCCGGCGCACGGATTGCTGCGCGCCGATCTCGCCCATCTCGCGCTGGCGTTTGACGGTGGCCGAGGTCATCAGCGGCTCGACGCCGAGCTCGCGCAGCGTGGCGGCGACTTCTTCCATCTCGGCGGCGCGGCGCTCGCCATGGCTCGCCATGCGTTCGAGGTTGTAGGGAATGACCTTCGCCCAATCGAGGCCGGGGTAATTGTTCTTCAGCGAGGCGGCGACCTCGTCGACGACGCCGGCGCGCGCGGCGGCGAGGAAGCATTCGAGCGTGAGCGCTTCGATGCCCTTGATCATGACGCTGCGCACCATCTTGATCGCCGCCGCGGCGCCGACGTCCGGCCCGGCGACGCTCGCGCGCATGGCGAGCGCGGCGAGCAAAGGCGCGACCGCCTCGGCATGCGGGCCGGCAAGCAGAAGCGGCGTCTGGTGCCGGGCCGGATGGATCGGCGCCAGCACGGCGACATCGACGTAGCGCGCCGCGTCGCCAAGAAGCTTTGCCGTCTCCTGCTTGCGGCCGGGCGAGACCGAATTGATGTCGAGGACATAAGGCGTGCCGGCGAGATGCGCCTTGACCGATTGCGCGGCATCGACGCTGGCGGCGGCGGTCACGGCCGAGATGACGATGTCGGCGCCGCGCACGGCATCGGCGGCGGAGCCAGCGCTGCGCACGCCGATCGCATCGGCCGCGCGTTTAAGCTTTTCGCCCGTCGGGTCCGGAAACAGAATATCCCAGGCGGCGACGCGCGCGACGCCCTCCTCGCGCAACCCCGCTGCGATGGCCTGGCCGGCTTCGCCAAAGCCGATGAAACAGAGGGATGGCTTGTTGTCTGGCATCGTCGTTCTCAGCGTCCCGGAATGACACTTTTAATGCTCTTTCGCAATGCTACGTTGCTCGTTCCCTTCTCCAGAACCACCCGGACATTGACATGAAATCTTCTTCCTCCCGCGAGCGGCTCGAACAGGCGCTCACCCGCATCAATGACCCTAAGGGCGAGGGCGCGAAGGCCTGCCTCACCGTGTACGCCGAGGCTGCGCGCGCGGCCGCCGACGCCGCCGACGCCCGCGCCAGGAACGGCGTGTCGCTCGGCCCGCTCGACGGAGTCATCGTCAGCATCAAGGATCTGTTCGATGTCGCCGGTGAGGCGACCCGCGCCGGCTCGAAAGTCCTGGCCGACGAGGCCCCACCGGCGGCGGCCGATGCGCCGGTGGTGCGGCGCTTGCGCGCCGGCGGCGCCGTGATCGTTGCCAAAACCAACATGACCGAATTCGCGCTCGGTGCGATCGGCGCCAATCCGCATTTCGGCACGCCGGGCAACCCGCGCGACCGCGCGCGCGTGCCGGGCGGCTCGTCGTCGGGCGCGGCGGTCACGGTCGGCGACGGCATGGCTGAGATCGCCATCGGCAGCGATACCGGCGGTTCGGTGCGCATTCCGGCGGCGCTCTGCGGCATCGTCGGGTTCAAGCCGAGCCGCCAGCGCGTGCCGACCGCGGGCGCATTGCCCTTGAGCACGACGCTCGACTCGATCGGGCCGCTAGCGAACAGCGTCGCCGACTGCGCCAAAGCTGACGCGGTGATGGCCGGCGAGGATTTTGCGCCGCTCGAGCCGTTGCCGCTCGCGGGCCTGCGCTTCGGCATCGCGCAAGGTTTTCCGCTGGAGCATCTGGACGAGACGGTGGCCGCCGCCTTCGCCGCGGCGACCGAGCGGCTGGAGAAAGCGGGCGTGCGGCTCACGCGCGAGCCGATGCCGCTGTTCGACGAGATGCGGCAGGTCAACGCCTATGGCGGCATCGTGCAGCCGGAAGCCTGCGCCATTCATCACGACCGGCTCAAGCGCCGCGCGGCCGACATCGATCCGAATATCCGCGTGCGGCTTGAGCGCGGCTGTGCGGTTTCGGCGGCGGATTACATCAACATGCTCTATGCGCGCGAGCGCCTGATGCGCGCCATGGACCGGCGGCTCTGCGGCCTCGATGCGTTGATCATGCCGACGGCCGGCATCGTCGCGCCGACCATCGCCGAGGTGGCTAGTCCGGAAATTTTTGCCAAGAGCAACATGATGCTGCTGCGCAACACCTCGGTCGGCAATTTCTTCGATCTCACCGGCATCTCGCTGCCGCTGCCGGCAAAACTGCCGGTCGGGCTGATGCTGCTGGCGCGCAACGGCATGGATCACACGCTGCTGCGCATTGCCGCAGGCGTGGAGGCGCTATTTGCGTCGGCCTGAAAAGGAGATGGTTGTCCGCGGCGCGCGCAGCGGCGCTCAGAACGGATGCCGTAAGCGGCCCATGATGGCGGAAAACGCCGCCACCCGCGTGCTCAATGGCTCTAGCGGAAAGGATTGCCGCAGCCGGTTGAACACGTCGGTGGCCGACGGCGCTTCGGCATCGGCAAACGTGGCGGCCATGGCGCGCGCCATTTCCGCTTCGGGCCGTCCGCTCAGCGTTGCCGGCACCACCGTGACCTCACCGAACGGATTGGGCGGTTGAACACGAAGCGTGATGCGGCGGGCGGGCATTATGGCGGGCATGGCGGCAGGCATGGCGAACCCCGAAGAGGAAAGCTCCGCTGCTCAACGCGCCAATTTCGCCAAAGTTCCACCGCGCTGTCGTTTTCGCGGCGGATTGCACGCTTTTATTGTCGCTCGGCCGTCGTAAAGACGTGGATGGCCGGAACAAGTCCGGCCGTGACGGCTGCGTTCTGGTGATTACCGCAACAACCCTTCCGCCTTTATCGCTTCCTGCACCTTCGGGCGGATGGCGACGCGATGCCTCGTCTGCAAGACGCGGATGCCCCGGCCTAAAGCCGCGGGCATGACGATCGCCGCTCAGCCGACGGCGACCGATTCCAATTCCGGGCCCTGCTCCCGAAGTTGCAGGCGATAGAACGAAGCGTAGCGGCCGCTCTTGCGCAACAGCTCGTCGTGGCGGCCGGATTCCACGACCAGTCCCGCTTCCACCACCAGAATGTTGTCGGCATGCTTGATGGTGGAGAGCCGATGCGCGATGACGAGCGTCGTGCGTCCCTTGCGCAATTCCGCCAGCGCTTCCTGCACGTGCCGCTCGGATTCCGAATCGAGCGCCGCGGTCGGCTCGTCGAGCAGAATGATCGGCGCATTCTTGATCAGCGCGCGCGCAATGGCGATGCGCTGACGCTGTCCGCCGGACAGTTGCAGGCCGTGTTCGCCCACCGGCGTTTCGTAGCCCTGCGGAAAGCCGGCGATGAAATCATGCGCGTGCGCGGCCTTGGCGGCGGCGACGATCTCGGCCTCGCTCGCGCCGATGCGGCCGAGCGCGATATTCTCGCGGATGGTGCCGCGGAACAGCTGAACGACCTGCCCGACATAGGCGATCTGCTGGCGCAGCGAACCGCGCGATACCGACGCGATATCCTGCCCGTCGATCAGAATGTGGCCGCTGTCGATATTGTAGAAGCGCAAGATCAGATCGAGCACGGTGGATTTGCCGCCGCCGGAGGGGCCGACCAGCGCCGTGAGCTTGCCGGGCTGCGCGACGAAGCTCATGCCGCGCAGCACCGGCGTGTCGGCACGATAGGCGAAGCGCACATCGGCGAATTCGACCCGCCCGGTCGCGAGCTTGAGCGGCGGACGATCGCTGTCGTCCGATTCACCTGGCGGGCTGTCGACCACCTCGTAGAGCACGCGGACGCCGACGAGGCCGTTGTTGAGATCGAGGTTGAGCCGCGCCAGTCGTTTGGCTGGCTCGTAAGCGAGCAGGAACGCCGCCAGGAACGAAACGAATTGCCCGGGGCTGGCGCCGCCGGAGATGCCGCGATAGCCGCCATAGATCATGGCCAGGGCCACCGCAAAACCGCCGAGCGTTTCCATCAGCGGGCCGGCGCGATTGGAAACGCGCGCCATCTTGTTGGATTCGCGCTCGACCGCCGCGACGCTGCCATCGAGCCGGCGCTGCATCTCATCCTCGAGCGAGAATGCCTTGACCATGCGCAAGCCTTGCAGCGCCTCCTGCATGGTTTCGATGATGCGGGTGCCGCCGTGGAACTGGATGCGCGCGATGTTGCGCACCCGCCGCACCAGCTTGCGCAGGAAGAAAATGGCCGGCGGCGCGACCAGGAATCCAGCGATCGACATGATCGGGTCCTGCGTCACCATCACGATGGTGAGCCCGATCAGCGACATGAGATCGCGGCCGACGGCGGTGATCAGCAGATTGATGACGGAAGACACGGCGGCGGCGCCGGTGGTCAGCCGCGCAATGAATTCCGACGAATGACGGTCGGCGAAGAAGCTCATATTCTCGCGCAAGAGCTTGTCGAACATGCGCCGCTGATTGTCGGCGACGATGCGGTTGCCGATGCGCGAGAGCATCACGGCGCTGAAATAGGTCGCGAGCCCCTTGGCGGCGAACAGCGCCATCACCAAGATACCGATTACGACAATGCCGCGGAAATTGCGGTTGACCCAGGCCTCGTTGGTCATCGTGCCGATAAGATAGGCCCCGAGCGCGGTTGCCGCGGCGGAGATTCCCATCATCAGCGCGGCCAGCGCGTAACGCCGCCAATACGCCAGCGCTTCATCGACCAGCAAACGGCGCAACAGCGTGAAAGTCGGATAGGCGTTCGTGGTTTCGGCCGTGGAAACTGTCATACGCTATCCGTTGCGCCCCGCGCGAAGCCCGCGCGCCCCGAAGCGTTCCATGCCCGGAAGGCACGGGATTTTCAAGCTATTTCGGCTCAACGGCGGGAACTTGCCGCCGCGCGTCGAGCGGCATCCTACGAAGTATTGCTGCGGCGCTTCTGCAACGCGCGCTCCCAGGCGAGCGCATGTGCGACGATGGTCGAGAGATCATCGAAGCGCGGCCGCCAGTTCAGGGTCGCACGCGCGCGCTGCGAATCGGCCACGATCTGCGCCGGATCGCCCTCGCGCCGCGGCGCCATCTCGACCTTGAAGTCGACGCCCGACACGCGTTTGACCGTTTCGATCACCTCCAGCACCGAAAAGCCGTGACCGTAGCCGCAATTGAGCGTCAGCGACGGCGCGCCGGAACGCAGATGACGCAGCGCATCGGAATGCGCGCGCGCGAGATCGCTCACGTGAATATAGTCGCGAATGCACGAGCCGTCGGGCGTCGGATAATCGTCGCCAAAGACGTCGAGCTTCTCGCGCAAGCCGAGTGCGGCCTCGACGGCGACCTTTATCAGATGCGTCGCCGCCTTGGTCGCTTGCCCCGTGCGGCAGAGCGGATCGGCGCCCGCCACGTTGAAGTAGCGCAGGATGACGTGATCGAGCCCATGCGCGCGGCCGGCATCGCGCAGCATCACTTCGCTCATCAGCTTCGACCAGCCATAGGGCGAGATCGGCTGCGTCGGCGCATTCTCCGTCACCGGAATTTCCGCCGGATTGCCGTAGACCGCGGCGGTCGAGGAAAAAATAAAATGACGTATGCCGGCTTTCACCGCGCATTCGATCAGCGCGCGGGTATTGACGGTGTTGTTGCGGTAATAGCCGAGCGGATCGCGCACCGAATCCGGAACCACGATCGATGCCGCGAAATGAATGATCGCATCGATGCGCTCCTCGCGCAGGAGCCGGCCGACGAGTTCCTGGTCGCCGCTGTCGCCGATGACGAGCGGCACGCCCGGCGCGACGGCCCAGTCATGGCCGGTGGACAGGTTGTCGAGCACGACGACGCGCTCGCCGGCATCGACGAGCTCGAGCACCATGTGACTGCCGATATAGCCCGCTCCGCCGGTGACCAAGACTGTCATGTGCTTAAGCTCGTCTCCCGAACGCTCGCCAATACGCCGATTTCATGAATACGCGGTTAGGCCGGCACTTCCGGTTCGGCCGCAGCTTTCGCCAGCGCCGATCGCGCCGCGGCCAGGACCTGGTCGGGCGTGATGTCGCCCATGCAGCGATGATGAACGAGCCGGCAGACCGGTTTGTGGCAGGGCCGGCAGGGCAATTCGCTCGTCGTCTCGATGACCGCCGCCAACGGATTGAGCGGCGCCCAATGCCACGGACTGGTGGGGCCGAAAATCCCGATCGAGGGGGTGCCGGAAGCGGCCGCCACATGCAGGAGCCCAGAATTGTTCGAGACTGCTACCGAAGCCGCGGCGAGCGCGATGATCGCATCGCGCAAGTCGGTGCCGGTGAGGTCGAGAGCGCCGCTGTCAGCGCCAATTTCGGTGGCGATGGACTTCTCCTGCGGACCGCCCAAAACCCAGACCGCGGCGCCATCCGCCCGCAGGCTCCGGGCGAGGGCGGCATAGCCGGCCGTCGTCCAGCGTTTCGAGGGGCCGACCGCGCCGGGCGCGAGCGCCACGATCGGGCGGTCTTCGGTGAGCCCGCGCCGGATGCGCCAGGCCGCGATTTCGCTCGCCGGAACGTTCAGTTCCGGCAGCGGCCAGTCCGGCGGTTGCGCGGTGCCGCGCGGCAGGGCCAGCATCGCGCAACGATCCACCATACGCGGCAGCTTCTTCTCGCCGAAACGGATGTCGTTGAGGAGGATGAAGCGCGCTTCGCCGGCAAAGCCCACGCGCTGCGGAATGCCGGCGAGAAACGGCGCCAGCGCCGCCTTCCAGGTGCGCGGCATGGTCAGCGCCATGCCGTAACCCTCCTGCTTGAGCCGCCGCGCGAGGGCGGCCTGCCGGCCAAGCGCCAGCCGGCTGCGCGGCAGGTCGGCGACGATGGCTTGCCGGACCCCCGGCATGTAGTCCGCCAGCGGCGCGCATAGCGGGGTTGCCAAGAGATCGATGGGCCGATCGGGAAAACGCTGGCGCAGGACCGCCACCACCGAATGGCAGCGGACGAAATCGCCGATCCACATATACGGCACGATCAGGATCGGGCGCGTGTCCTTGGCGGCCGCGCGCACCGTCTTCCGGAGGCCGGGTTGCAGATCTACCGAATCGCCGTTCATCGTAGATATGAATTTATATTCATTTATTTTGTTTCTGCCGGGGGCTTAGCTTGGCTCGGCTGCTGTGTCTAGTGTTGCACCCCGTCCGACTCTGGGGCAAACGGGGGCGACGGGGTAACCTCAAGCGGTGATGCGGCGTCGATGTTGTTGGTCACCGGCGGGGCCGGCTTCATCGGCTCGAATGTGGTCGCGAGCCTGAACGAGGCAGGACGCACCGACATCGCCGTCAACGATATTCTCGGCACCGGGCAAAAGTGGCGCAACCTGGCGGCGCGCCGGCTTGCCGAATTCGTGCCGGCCGGCGACCTCATGCGCTGGCTCGAGGGGCGCAAGCTCGACGCGGTGGTGCATATGGGCGCCATCTCGTCGACCACCGAGACGAACGTCGATCTCTTGATGGAGAGTAATTTCCGGCTCTCGCTGCGGCTGTTCGAATGGTGCGCGGCGAGCCGCACGCCGTTCATCTACGCCTCCTCGGCCGCCACCTATGGCGACGGCGCTGCCGGCTTCTCCGACGACTGGTCGGCCGGCGGGCTCGCACGGCTCAAGCCGCTCAACCCCTATGGCTGGAGCAAGCACCTGTTCGATCAGGCGGTCGCCCTGCGCCTCGCGCGCAAAGACAAACTGCCGCCGCAATGGGCCGGGCTAAAGTTCTTCAACGTCTTCGGCCCCAACGAATACCACAAGGGCGACATGATGAGCCTTGTTGCCAAGCGCTTCGACGAGGCCAAAGCCGGCGGGCCGATCCGCCTGTTCAAATCGCATCGCGCCGGCGTCGCCGACGGCGAGCAGAAGCGCGACTTCATTTATGTGGACGATGCGGTCGCAGTGGTGCGCTGGCTGCTGGAGACGCCCGCGGTCTCGGGTATCTTCAATGTCGGCACCGGAAAGGCGAGGAGCTTCCGCGATCTGATGACCGCCATGTTCACGACGCTCGGCAAGGAGCCGAAGATCGATTATGTCGACATGCCGGACTCGATCCGCGACACCTACCAGTATTTCACGCAAGCCGAGACCGGCAATCTGCGCCGCGCGGGCTTTACGGCGGACTTCCTGTCGCTGGAAGAGGGAGTGAAACGCTACGTGAGCCAGTATCTCGATCGCGCCGACCGCTTTCGCTGAACACGATTACGGGGGCGGGCACAGCATGTTCGATTTCGAGGAGGCGCTGCGGCTCGTTGCCAAGCAGACGGTGCTCTGTGTCGGCGACGTGATGCTCGACGATTTCGTCTATGGCGAGGTCACGCGCATTTCGCCGGAAGCGCCGACGCCGGTGCTCGCGGTCAAGCACAACACGATCGAGATCGGCGGCGCCGGCAATGTCGCGCGCAATATCGCGGCGCTGGGCGCCACCTGCATTTTTGTCGGCCTGATCGGCGATGACGAGGCCGGTCTTATTTTGCGCAAGGCGCTCGCCAACCTCGGCGCGATCGTTCCGGAACTGGTAATCGACAAAGCCCGGCCGACGACGCGCAAAGTGCGCTTCGTCTCCGAGCATCATTCCACCCACCTGATGCGCGCCGATTGGGAAACTGCCGCGCCGGCCAGCGCGGAAAGCCAAGCTGCGATTATCGCCTATATCGAGGCGGTGATGCCGAAAGCCGGCGCCGTGGTGCTCTCGGACTATGCCAAGGGCGTACTCACCGAGCGCGTGATCCGCGCCATCATCGAGGCGGCGCGGCGGCACGGCAAGCCGGTCATCGTCGATCCGAAAGGTCACGACTATCGTGTCTATCGCGGCGCCACCTTGATCACGCCGAACGCCAAGGAACTCGCTGCCGCGGTGCATCGCCCCGTCCGTAACGAGGCGGAGATCGCCGCTGCCGCCGCCGAGCTCGCGCACATGGTCGAGAGCGAAGCGGTGCTGGTTACGCGCAGCGAAGAGGGCATGAGCCTGCACGTCGAGGGGCAGCCGCCGATCCACATTCCCGCCTATCCGGTCAAGGTGCGCGATGTGTCCGGCGCCGGCGACACCGTCGCCGCCGTGATGGCGGTCCTGGCGGCGATGCGCACGCCCTACGAATTCGCCATGCGCGCCGCCAATGCCGCCGCCGCCGTGGTGGTCGGCAAGCGCGGCACCTCGACCGTGTCGCTCGGCGAATTGCGCCATCGCATTCTGCCGGCGGCCTCGCTCGCGCCCGAGGACAAGATCGTGTTCGACTGGTCGGTGCTCGATGAGCGCCTGGCCGATTGGCGCCGGCATGGGTTGCGCATCGGCTTCACCAATGGCTGCTTCGACCTTCTGCATCGCGGTCATGTGAAATTGCTGGCGGAAGCGCGCGCGGCCTGCGACCGGCTGGTCGTCGGCCTCAACAGCGACGCTTCCACCGAGCGGCTCAAGGGCAAGGGCCGGCCGATCAATCCGGCGGAAGGCCGCGCCGAAGTGCTGGCGGCGCTCGAAGCGGTCGATCTCGTGGTGGTGTTCGAAGAAGACACGCCGCTCGAACTGATCAAGCGCGTGCGCCCGGCCGTGCTGGTGAAGGGCGCCGATTACCGGATCGACGAGGTGGTCGGGCGCGACGTGGTGGAAAGCGCCGGCGGCGATGTCCTGCTCGTCAGCCTCGTGCCCGGCCAGTCGACCACGGGCCTGGTGCGTCGCTCGGCGGAATTGGCCGCGCCGCCCGCGCGGGCGACCAAGCCCGTGGAATCCTGAAAGCGGAAATCGCAAAAACGTCATGGCGTCACGCATGACCAGCCTGCCGATGCTGTCCGGTCTCGATCGCAGCCGCTGGATGGCGGTTGTCGACTGGCTCGCGGTCGGCGTCGCCGTCTCGCTGCCATGGTCGACCTCGGTGACGGCCGTCCTGGTCGCGCTCTGGATCCTCGCCGTGCTGCCGACGTTGGAGATGAGCGCGGTCCGGCGCGAGCTTACGAACCCGGCCGCCTTTCTGCCGGTGCTGCTGTGGGTGCTCGCGGCCATCGGCATGCTGTGGGCCGATGTCAGTTGGCACGACCGCATCGGCGGCTTGGGCAAATTCCATCGGCTCTTGGTCATTCCGCTGTTGCTCATCCACTTTCGCCGCTCCGCGCGCGGCATCTGGGTGATCTACGGATTCTTTGCCGCCTCGGTCGCGCTTCTCGTGGTGTCCTGGGGACTGGCGCTCATTCCCGGCTTGTCCTGGCGCGGCAAGGAATTCGGCGTGCCGACCAAGGACTACATTTTTCAGAGCATGAATTTTCTGATCTGCGTGTTCGCGCTTCTGGGCTATGCCTGCGAGGCCGGCCGCGCGCAGCAATGGCGCCGCGGCCTGGAAGCGGTCGCGCTTGTGCTTTTGTTCGTCGGCAACATCGTGTTCGTGGTGACGAGCCGCACCGCGCTTCTGGTCGTGCCGGTGCTGCTGCTATGGCTCGGCTGGCAGGAATTCCGCTGGCGCGGCTTGCTCGGCACCTTGCTGCTGTTCGCGATCCTCGGCGTCACCGCCTGGTCCGTTTCGCCCTATCTGCACGACCGGCTCACACGCTCGGTCGCGGAGTATGAGGCCTATCGCACCAAGGACGAGCCGAACTCGACCGGGCTGCATCTGGAATTCCTGCGAAAATCGCTCAACTTCGTGCAGACGGCGCCGATCATCGGCCACGGCACCGGCTCCATTCCGGAGCAATTCCGCCTGTCGGAGAGCGGTCACGACAGCGCCTCCGCGTTCCATTCGGAAAATCCCCACAACCAGATTTTTGCGGTGGCGATCCAGCTCGGGCTCGTCGGCACGGCGGTGCTGATCGCAATGTGGATCGCGCATCTGTCGCTGTTTGCCGGCGGCAGCGGATTGATCGCCTGGATCGGCACGATCGTCGTGGTGCAGAACATCGTATCGTCGCTGTTCAACTCGCACCTGTTCGACTTCACCTCGGGCTGGCTCTACGTGTTCGGCGTCGGCGTTGTCGGCGGGATGGTGTTGCGGCAAAGGGACCTGGGAAAAGACATCCCGCTCGCGATCCCGCTGGCCGGAGTCAAGAATCGCGCTTCCTGAAAATCAGGCCGTATTGCCGCGGCAGGAAAAGCATCTCTTCGAGCAGGTAACCTGCCGCGAGCATTTCTTCCGTGACCTGTTGGTGCGGAATGCGATGCTGTGCCGGCGGACCAATTGGCGAATTGGCCTTGAAGTCGACGATGACAAGCCGTCCCCCGGGACGCAGCGATGATTTCAGCGCCGCGAAATAGCGGGTGCGGTCGTCGATGTGGTGATAGGTGTCCACGACCAGAACAAGGTCGACCGGCTCGGGAAGATTGGCGGCATCGGCCCGCGCTTGCACCGGCGTGAGATTGTCCAAATGCTCACGCTGCGCCCGCTCGCCGAGATAGCGCACCATGTCGGGCTCGACATCGGCCGCGAAGATTTTTCCTTCGGGAACGCGCTTGGCGATCCGCACGCTGAAATATCCGGTGCCGGCGCCGATGTCGGCGACACGCGACGTGCGTTGGAGATGAAGCGCGTCCAAAATCTCTTCCGGTTTTTGCCAGGCGTCGCGTTCCGGGTTGTCGAACTCCTTCGCCCATTTGTCGGCATCGTCGAAGCGCCGATGGAAACCCTCGCCCGACGCGCCGCCATGCCCCGGGTGGCCGCCCGCATGTGGTCGCCCATGTGGTCGCCCGAATGCTCGCCCGAACGCTCGCCCATGTGCTGTTGTTCCGAGGGCGTTTCGGCAGCGGTTTGCGCAAGAGCGTCGCCTGAAGTCCCGCCGCCCCACGCCACGATGAGCACGCCGATCATCATCAGCAAATCGATTTTCACGCCGCACCTTTCCTGTTCGCGCGCGATAGCGCTTCGACCAGCGCGGCAAGTCCGCCGCGGGTATCGTGAAGCGGCTGCCAGCCGGCAGCGATCAGCTTGCCGGCGTCGATCCGCAAATTGCCGCCGAGCCGCTCCCAGGTGCCGTCGCGGCCAAGAAGGCGCAGCGGCGTTTCCAGATAATGCGTCGGCAGCGGCAGGACCAGCGGCCGCCGTCCTTGCGCCCTGCGCATGGTCGCGATCAGGTCGGAGAGCCGCGGCGGAATTCCCGGGTCGGCAACGACATAGGTTTCGCCGATGGTTGCTGGCGAGGACAACACGAAGTCAAGCGCCGAGATGAAATTATCGACGCTGATCAGCGAGCGCCGATTGACGAAATCCTTGACCGGCAGCGGGAAGCGCGAGAGCGCGGCCCGCAACAGCAGCGCGAAATTTCCCTTCACGCCCGGCCCGTAAAATAAGGTCGGACGCAGGATCGTGAACGGGACGCCCGACGACCGGACGGCGGCCTCGGCGGCAAGCTTGGAGCGGCCATAGGCGTCGGTCGGCGCCGGCGCGTCGCGCTCGGTCAATGCATGATCGGCGGACGGCCCGCTTTGCGCGCGGATCGAGGAGACGAACACGAAATGGCGGACGCCGGCCGCCGCCGAAGCCGCCGCAAGCTCGGCGGTGGCGCGGTGGTTGACGCGATCGTAAAGCTCGGGCGCGACGCCGCCGGTATGCGCGATGCCGGCGAGATGAACGACCTGATCGACACCCTCGAGATACGGCTTCCAATCGAAGGATTGCGACAAATCCGGATGTTGCACCACCTCGACGCCGGCGGCGAAGGCAGGCTCCGGCGGCCGCCGCACGGCGGCGCGGATTGTGCGGTCGGATTGTGCGAATGCGGTCACCACCGCACGGCCGACGAATCCGGAAGCGCCGGTGACCAGGATGCGCGTCATGCTTCATTCATCAGTGCAGCGGGTCCAATCCACCCTGCATCCGCTCGAGCGGGGAATAAGCCTGCAAATCACAGTCATCGGTCTGCACCGCGAAGCGATCATCGATGACTTTGTTGCCGTCGAGGAATATGGCATAGCTGCGCACGCGGCCGCGGTCCCGGAAGCGCACACAGGTCAGCCAGTTCCAGCCCTTGATCGAGTGAACCCAACGCGGGTCGGATATCTCGAACGTGTCGTAAGAGCTGTAATTCTTGAGCACCTTCTTCAAGTGCGCGGCAACCACCTCCCGATAGGTCGGGTCGGGGCCGGTGAGCGGCATCTCCCCATTGCCGGCTGCAAGCCCGCTGCATCCTGTCAGCCCTCCGCACGATCCGACCGCCGCCAGCAAAAGCAAAGCCCATGCGGCGCGGCGCAACGAGGCAGGGCCGCGGTGGGACTTTTCCGGGATCAACGCCTGCAACTCTTGTTCCCGTGTCTACGGCAACCACTTCGACAATGCTGGATCACGACCGGGGCAATAAGAGGTCTATTAGCAAATCTTTGATGGCAAAGGGATACTAGCCTGGCTTAAGGCCTTGCTGCAGTCACAGTGAAGCCACGAAAACGTTTCTCTTTACGGTCCGGGGATCGTGCCAAATGGTTCGGCGTGGTCGGGTAAGATGGCGGGTGGGGCGCTGCAACGGCCAGGGTACCGGGGTCTAGATTTGGCGGCAGCCATGACCAAGCGTCGGTTCGTGCTGACGGCCGTGCTCGGCGCCTGCTTGGCGCTCGGCGGGTGCAGCTCGTTTGCCGGCGCCGTATCCGACGCTTGGCCGACCTGGGCCGGCGGCATGCCCAAAGACGTGCCGCCCCGGCCGGGGGCACCGGGCTACGAGGAATTCATCGCTCATCAGCAGCGGCAGGATGCCGCGGCCAATGCTGCCGCTCCTGGCGCGGCAACTCCTGCCGCGGCGCCCGGCACGGTGGCGACATCGGCTCCTGCCGGGGCGCCTGCCACGACCGCGGCCGTTCCGCCGCCGGTAGCTCAGCGTCCTGTTGTTCCGCCGCCGGCCGGCAACGCCAATACCCAGCCGTTGCCTCCTGCCTATGCGCGACCTGACGATCGCAGCACGACCCAAGGCGGGCTGTATTAGACGGGCTGTATTAGAAATGTCATCCTGAGGAGCGAGCGAAGCGAGCCTCGAAGGATATGGCCGTCGCCCTTCGAGGGCCGCTTCGCGGCCGCCTCAGGTGACGGAAATTACGCCACGCCGGCGCGCAAGAGATCGTGGAAGTGCACGATGCCGACCGGCCGGTTCTTCTCCACCACGATCAGCGCGGTGATCTTCGATGCGTTGAGCAGCGCCAGCGCTTCGCTCGCCAATTGATCGGGCCGCACCGTTTTCGGCGAAACCGTCATGACGTCGTCAACCGGCGCCCGCAACAGATCGTCACGCATGTGCCGGCGCAGATCGCCGTCGGTGATGACGCCGGCGAGTTTGCCGGCGGCATCGGTAACCGCGACGCAGCCGAAACCCTTGGCCGACATTTCCACGATCGCGGCCGACATCGGCGAGCCGCGCGCGATCAGCGGCACGGCATCGCCCGGATGCATGACGTCGCGCACGAATTTCAGCGCGGCGCCGAGCTTGCCGCCGGGATGAAACACGCCGAAATCGACCGCCGTGAAGCTGCGGCTTTCCAACAGCGCAATGGCGAGCGCGTCGCCGAGCGAAAGCTGCATCAAGGTCGACGTGGTCGGCGTGAGATTATGCGGACAGGCTTCGCGCGCGGACGGCAGCGCCAGCACGATATCGGCCGCCTTGCCGAGCGTGCTTTCGGCGCTGACCGTGACCGCGATCAGCGTGATGCGGAAGCGGCGCGAATAGTCGATCACGCTGCGCAGCTCGACGGTCTCGCCCGACCACGACAAGACCAGCATCACGTCGTCCGAAGTGATCATGCCGAGATCGCCGTGGCTCGCATCGCCGGCATGTACGAAAAAGGCCGGCGTGCCGGTGGAGGCGAGCGTCGCGGCGATCTTGCGCGCGATGTGCCCGGATTTGCCCATGCCGGTGACGATCAGGCGGCCGCGCGCCTGGCGAATGGTCTCGACCGCAGCGACAAAGGAGCCGCCGAGCCCGTCGGCGATGGCGGCCGCGAGCGCGGCCAGACCCTCGCGCTCGGTCTCAAGCGTGCGCAGCGCCGAAGCGACGAACGGCTGCGCGGCGGTGCTGCGCACGCTGGTGCCGGCCGAACTCTTTTTCGCGCTCATCTTCGCATCCATGTCCAACCACGCTTACCAACACCCGTCCGGCGGCCGCCGGCCGCGGAATTGTTGCTTTTACTTTTTCTCCCAGGCGGCGAACGCATCGGCGAAGGCGCGGTCGCCGGGCGTGCCCTTCTCCAGCGCCAGGATGGCGCGGCCGCCATTGGTGTAGACGATCGGGATGTCGAACCATGGACGTTCCTTGAGCAGCTGAATGTTGCGCTGCAGGTCGGCATCGACCGCGGAAAGCCCGATCAGAAAGAAGCCGTTGGTCACTTTCACGGCCAGTCCGGCGAGCGGCGTGCCGCGCGCCTGCTCCGATTGCTTCATCAGGATGCCGGGCACGTTGGCGATGCCGCCGCCGGGGAAGTCGGCCGGCAGGTTGAACAAGATCTCGATCGTATGGCTCGCCGGCAAAGCCGGATCGGTATTGCGGCGGAGCGACCAGGTCATGGTGATGTGCCGTTCCGGAATTTCCACGTCGGCGCGCACCGCGAGCTCCGGCGCCAGCCCCGGTCCCGGCGATACCGTCTCGGTGCGCCAGATCACCGAGCCGACATAGCGCTTGCCCTGCGGATCGTTCGAGTCCTCCTCATAGAGGACGACCCGCTGCGCCACCGCCGGTACGGATTGGCTGCCCGGCTGGGCTCCAGCCGGCGCCTGTCCGGCGCCTTCCTGCGGCACGCGGCCGGAGAATTTCGGCTGCGAGGCCGCTTCGCGCGCGGGCGCGGCCGGCTGCCGTGTGCCGATCTGGCTGACGGAATGAAACAGAGCGGTGATGTGCGGCCATTGCCAGGACAGTGTCGCCAACACACCCACGAGGATGATCAGCGCCACCAGAAGCTTGATCAGCCCGCGATAGGAGCGCGCCGGCCGCGGCGGCACATGCTCGTCTTCTCCGGCGTGGAGCTGATGCCGCTGACCATGCAAAGCCGCGTCAGCGTCATCGGCCTCATGACCGTAGCCCGTTTGCCGGTTGCGCGCCTGCCAGCCGCCATAGGGCTCGGCGCTCAGATCGTCGGCATCGCCTTCGCTCTGGTAATCGTTCAGCGCGTGCGGCTCCGCGTCATCCTCGGACGCATGATGCGACGGAGTATAAGAATCGCGGGTGTCGCGCGCCGATTGCGCGGCCTTGGCAGAGGCGCTGCCGAGATCATGCACCTCGCTCACCACATCGCGGAAGCCCTTGATGCCGTCCCGCTTGATCGACGGTGTTTGTTGTGCCCGCGCGCTCAACAGCCGCTCGCGCGCGCTGGGCTGCGTCGCGGTGCGCGGCACGGCGGTTTCGCTCGGCTCGCCTGAGGTTGGTTTCGGACCGATTGAATCGGCACGTCGCGCATCGCCGCGCCCGCCGTCTCCGGCCGGGCGGTCGCGGCGCGGCAGTGGTGCGGCGGCGGTGCGTTGATCGCGCTGCTCGACGCGCGCTTTACGCGCCGCGTCGGCCTCGACTTTGCGGATGGCATCTTCGAGGGCGAGGCGTTCTTTGGTGATTTCCGATTCCGATAGCGGCGGGTCGACGGCGCGCAATTGCGTCACCAACGCGGTCCGCGCCCGTTCATAAAGCGCCCGTCGAGCCTCGCCTGTGCTCCGGTCAAGGCCTTCCACGGCACGGGCGATGAGCGGATGATAATCGGTCATCGCTGGAGCTTACGCTCGCCTCTTTGGTTTTTCATCTCTATTTCACGTTTCAAACGGGTTCTGCATCAGGATTGTGTCTTCGCGCTCCGGGCTGGTCGACAGAACCACCGCCGAACAGCCGATCAATTCCTCCAGGCGGCGGACATATTTAATCGCTTGCGCGGGCAAATCGGCCCACGAACGCGCCCGCGCGGTGCCCTCCCGCCAGCCGGCGATCGTTTCGTAAATCGGCTCCACCTGGGCTTGCGCATGCTCGCTCGCCGGCAGGTAGTCGATCTCGCGGCCGTCCAAGCGATAGCCGACGCACACCTTAATCTCATCAAATCCATCGAGAATGTCGAGTTTGGTCAGAGCAAGGCCATTGATGCCGCTGGTGCGTACGCTTTGGCGCACCAGCACCGCGTCGAACCAGCCGCAGCGCCGCGGCCGGCCGGTGACGACGCCGAACTCCTTGCCGCGTTCGCCCAAAGTGCGGCCGATCTCGTTGTTCTGTTCAGTCGGAAATGGACCGGCGCCGACGCGGGTCGTGTAAGCCTTGCAAATGCCGAGCACATAGCCGATGGCGCCGGGTCCGACGCCAGACCCGATCGCGGCCTGCGCAGCCACCGTGTTCGATGAGGTGACGAACGGGTAGGTCCCGTGATCGACGTCGAGCAGCGCGCCCTGCGCGCCTTCAAACAGGATGCGCTTACCTTCGCGCCGTTTTTGCTCCAGCAGCGACCAGACCGAATCCATGTATTGCAATACCGTCGGCGCCACGCTTTCGAGGCCCTTGCGCACCTGTTGCGCATCGATCGGATCAAGCCCGAGACCCCTGCGCAGCGCGTTGTGATGGGTGAGCAGTCGCTCGATCTTGCGGTCGAGCGTCGCGCCGTCGGCAAGATCCATCAGGCGGATCGCCCGGCGGCCGACTTTGTCCTCATAAGCCGGGCCGATCCCGCGCCGCGTCGTGCCGATCGAGAGCGCGGCGCTGGCATTTTCGCGTATGGCATCGAGCTCGCGGTGCAGCGGCAGGATCAACGCCGTATTTTCGGCGATGCGCAGATTGTCCGGCGTGACGTCGATGCCCTGCTTTTTCAGCTTGGCGATTTCTTCGATGAGCGCGTGCGGGTCGAGCACGACGCCGTTGCCGATGACCGACAGCTTTCCCGGACGCACCACGCCCGACGGCAAGAGCGAGAGCTTGTAGGTGGTGCCGTTGATCACCAGCGTGTGGCCGGCATTGTGGCCGCCCTGGAAGCGGACCACGATGTCGGCCTGCTCCGACAACCAATCAACAATCTTGCCCTTGCCCTCGTCGCCCCATTGGGAGCCGACCACGACAACATTGGCCATCAGCAAATGTCCCCAAAAAACGGAAGAAGAAGACGGATGAACGACCCGCGAACGTTCGTAGGAAGAGATCACCGGCCCCGACCGTTCGGATAACGGATGACGGGCGGCGAAGCAAGGCGAAACGGCCCGCACGGCCGCCGTCAAATCGGCATTAAGCTCTTGGATTCACGGAAATTTTGGCCGGCGCTTCGGGGAAACTCGTTGCCGCGGCCGGCCCCGGCGGCGGTGACAGACCGGCAAAACCGGGACGGGACCATGCGGTAGGCACACTGGTCCTTGTCCGCGGTCCACGATAGCTCGGAGGCGGCCAAAAATCCGCCGACGCGTGGGACGTTCGGCCAGGGGGAAGCGCATTGATGGCGGGAGCAGATGCCTATTCTCGCAGCCGAAAGCGCGGCGGGCTGTTCGATCAGCCTTATCTCCTGTTGTCCCTGACGTCGCTGTTTTGGGCCGGCAATACGATCGTGGGCCGCGTCAGCGCCGGACACATCCCGCCGTTGACGCTTGCATGCATCCGCTGGGGCGGCGCGTTCTTGATCTTGCTGCCCTTCGCCGCGCTGCATCTCGCACGCGACTGGCCCACGATCCGCAAGCATGCCGGGGTGATGGCGCTGCTCGCGTTCACCGGCTTCTCCGGCTACAACGCGATCGCCTATTACGCCCTGCAATATACGACCGCGATCAACGGCCTGTTGATGCAGTCGAGCGCCCCGCTGTTCGTGGCGCTGTGGAGCTTCGTATCGTTCGGCGAGCGCCTGACCGCCCGCCAGGCCGGCGGCATCTGCGTCTCGCTCGCCGGCGTCCTGGTCATCATCAGTCAGGGCAGTCTCGCCCTTCTCCTCGGCGTCGGCTTCAACTTCGGCGATCCGTGGTTTCTGCTCGCGCTTTTGATCTACGGCTATTACATGGCGGCGCTGCGCAACCGGCCGCCGATGCACCCGCTGTCGTTTCTGGCCGTCGGCATGGGGGTGGGGACGCTCTTTCTCGTCCCCGGGATGGTCTGGGAGCTCGCCGGCGGCAAGAGCTTTGTTCTCGATCTCCGCAATGTCGCAAGCATCGGATTCCTGTGGGTGTTTCCGTCACTGGTCGGTTATTTGTTCCTCAATCGCGGCGTCGATCTGATCGGCGCCAACCGCGCGGCGCCGTTCATCCATCTGGTTCCGGTATTTGGTTCGGTGATGGCGGTCGCCTTTCTCGGCGAGCGCTTCGAGCTCTATCACGCGATCGGCTATGCGCTGGTGTTCGCCGGCATCACGGTGGCGGCGCGGAAGTGACTTGTAGGGTGGGCTGAGCGAAGCGAAGCCCACGCGGAATTGCGCAGATGAGACGCGTGGGCACGGCGCTTCGCGCCTTAGCCCACCCTACGAAGCTGCGACTAATCGATCGCTCACGTCGCGCGATAATCTCGATTAATGCAGGGAGATCGGAAACGCCGTACTCCTCGAGCAAGTCGAGAATCATGCCTGGTAGCTTGGCGCGTAATGCCTCGACCGTTTCGGCCTCGGTTACGAGCCCCCTGAGGTCCTGAGTGGTCGCTACCCACACCGCTGCGTCTGGATCCCAGTCGGCATGAACGACAATGGGGCGGGACATAACTCCGATCCTTTGATGCACAGCTGTCACAGCAAAGCCGATTTTCACCGTTGCCGCATCTCATTAAAACCGCAGCGGTTTCGCTTGCTGCACCTGCGGCAGCGCGCGCACCTTGGCGAGCACGTCCGCCGGCAGATCGCCGTCGATCTCGATCAATGCCACCGCGTTGCCGCCGGGCGCTTCGCGGCCGACATGGAAGGTCGCGATGTTGATGCCGGCGTCGCCCAGCGTCGAGGAGAATTTGCCGATGAAGCCCGGCTTGTCGAGATTGGTGATGTAGATCATCGAGGGGCCGAATTCGGCGTCCATGCGGATGCCCTTGATGTTGACGATGCGCGGGCGGCCGTCGGCATAGACGGTGCCGGAGACATGGCGCGACTGGCGGTCCGTGGTGACGGTGAGCGTGATCAGGCTCTCGTAATCGCCCTCGGCTTCGCGGCGGGTCTCCTCGACCACGATGCCGCGGTCCTTGGCGACGGTCGGCGCCGACACCACGTTGATGTCCTGCAGCATCGGGCGCAGGAGACCGGCGATCGCCGCCGAAGAGAGCGCGCGGGTATTCATCTGCGCGACGATGCCTTCGTAGGAAATCTGCACGCGCTGGATGCCGCTCTCGGTGAGCTGACCGGCGAAGGAACCGAGTCTCTCCGCCAGCGCCACGAACGGCTTGAGCTTGGGCGCTTCCTCGGCGCTGATCGAGGGGAAATTGACGGCGTTGGTGATGGCGCCGCGGACCAGATAGTCGGCCATCTGCTCGGCGATCTGCAGCGCGACATTCTCCTGCGCCTCGGTGGTCGAGGCGCCGAGATGCGGCGTGCAGACCACATTGGGCAGCGCGAATAACGGGCTTTCGGTGGCCGGCTCGGTGGTGAACACGTCGAGCGCGGCGCCGGCGATGCGTCCGGAGGATAAAGCCTCGTACAACGCCGCCTCGTCCACCAGGCCGCCGCGGGCGCAATTGATCAGGCGCAGACCCTTCTTCGCCAGCTTCAGCGACTCGGCATTGATGATGTTGCGCGTCTTTTCGGTGAGCGGCGTGTGCAGGGTGATGAAATCGGCGCGGCGCACCAGCTCTTCGAGCTGCACCTTTTCGACGCCGAGATTGATGGCGCGCTCGTCGGACAGAAACGGATCGTAGGCGACCACCTTCATCTTCATGCCGAGCGCACGGTCGGCGACGATCGAGCCGATATTGCCGCAGCCGATGACGCCGAGCGTCTTGCCGAAAATCTCGACGCCGAGGAATTTGTTCTTTTCCCATTTGCCGGCGCGGGTCGAGGCGTCCGCTTCGGGGATTTGCCGCGCCAGCGACAGCATCAAGGTGATGGCATGCTCGGCGGTGGTGATCGAGTTGCCGAACGGCGTATTCATCACGATGATGCCGCGCGCGGTCGCCGCCGGAATGTCGACATTGTCGACGCCGATGCCGGCACGGCCGATCACTTTCAGGCTGCGCGCCCGCTCCAGAATTTTGGGCGTCACCTTGGTCGCCGAACGGATCGCGAGCCCATCGAAGCCGTCGATCGCCTCGGCGAGCTTGTCTTTGTCCTTGCCGAGATTGGGCTGAAACTCGACCTCGATGCCGCGATCCTTGAAGATCGCCACGGCGGCGGGCGACAACGCATCGGAGATGAGAACTTTGGGCATGAGCACGTCCTGTGGTTTTGGACCTCAGCTGAGAGCTCGTAAAGCTTTAGTCGTCATTCCGGGGCGCGCGAAGCGCGAGCCCGGAATCCATATCCGCGAACGCTGGGGTTATGGATTCCGGACTCGCCGCGGAGCTTGTCATCGGGCCGGCCACTTCGGGCCGGACCCGTTGGCGGCGATCCGGAATGACAAGAAAACATTCACAAACTCTCAGGATGACGGGTCGAAATCATGCGATTGAATCACGCCGCCTTCGCCAGTGCGTCCTTGGCCTTGGCGTAGGCCCAGTCGAGCCAGAGCGTGAGCGCTTCGACATCGGCGCGCTCCACCGTCGAGCCGCACCAGATCCGAAGTCCGGGCGGCGCATCGCGATAGGCGTCGATGTCGAAGGCGACGCCCTCCTTGTCGAGCGCGGCGGCGATGCCTTTGACGAAGGCCGCCTGCGCTTCGGGCGCAAGCCGGCTGACGGCGGGATCGACCACTTTCAGGCACACCGATGTGTTGGAGCGGATCGCCGGATCGCGGGCGAGGAAGTCGATCCACGTGGCGCGGCTCACCCAGTCGGCGATGACGCGGGTATTGCCGTCGGCGCGGGCGCGCAACGCGGCGAGCCCGCCGGCCGACTTCGCCCATTCGAGCGCGTCGAGATAGTCTTCCACGCACAGCATCGACGGCGTGTTGATGGTTTCGCCCTGGAAGATTGCCTCGATGATCTTGCCGCCTTTGGTCATGCGGAAAATCTTCGGCAGCGGCCACGGCGGCGTGTAGCTCTCGAGCCGCGCGACCGCGCGCGGCGAGAGGATGAGCATGCCATGGGCGGCTTCGCCGCCGAGCGCCTTCTGCCAGGAGAAGGTCACCACATCGAGCTTGCTCCATTCCAGCGGCTGCGCGAAGGCGGCGGAGGTCGCGTCGCAAATGGTCAGGCCGGCCCGGTCGGCGGCGATCCAGTCGGCATCGGGGACGCGCACGCCCGAGGTCGTGCCGTTCCAGGTGAACACCACGTCGCTTGCCGGATCGACCTTGCCCAGGTCGGGCAATTCACCGTAGGCGGCCTTGAGCGTGGTGACGTCCTTGAGCTTTAATTCCTTGGCGACATCGTTGACCCAGCCCTCGCCGAACGATTCCCAGGCCAACAGCGTCACCGGGCGGGGCCCGAGCAGCGACCAGAGCGCCATTTCGACCGCGCCGGTGTCGGACGCGGGCACAATGCCGATCCGGTAGTCGGCCGGGACTTCCAGCACCTCGCGGGTGAGGTCGATGGCGCGTTTGAGCCTGGCCTTGCCCGGTTTCGAGCGGTGGGAACGGCCGAGAACGGCGCCGGTGAGGTTTTGCGGGCTCCAGCCGGGGCGCTTGGCGCAGGGGCCGGACGAAAAATGCGGCACGGACGGCCGCACGGCGGGTATCGCAACGGTCATGGTCTATCCTTCCAGATAGGCGCCCCTCGTTGGGGAGGGGTGTCCCGCGTGTGGAACTAAGGAAGGAAGGCGGCGCCGTCAAGCGCCTGTTGCGGGGGCGGCCGGACTTTCGCGCGCAATTAGAACTTGAAGCCGGCGCCGGCGCGGGCGTTCATGATATACATTGATATGTTGGAGATGGGCGCGAACTGGATGAATTCGAATTCACCGCGCAGGAAGATGTTTTGCGTCAGCGCCCAATCGAGGCCGGCGCCGACCGAGAAGCCGTAGAGCAGCGCGTTGCTTTGTCCGGCGTTGTTAAAAAAGAAGAAATCTTGACATGTCGGCGTTGCTCCACCGGTTCCAGCGCACGAATAATCGGGAGTTGAAGTTTTGCTTGAGCTTTGCGTGACGTCTGCGGCTGTCGACACACCGTAGCTCGCCCGTCCCACCGCCACGCCCATGAAAGCGTAGGGTAACAGATTGCCGACGACGTATCCTGCGCGAAACCGCAGCGTGGCATAATCGGTAAGATCCAAGTTCCCGTTGGCGTTGAGTAGAACTTGGTTATTTAAGCTCGGAAAAATGCGGCCGACCGAGCTGACGCCCCCGAGGGACGCAGGCGATGGCGGCGGACTGCCCGCCGTGCTGTTCAGGTTGGTGCGCGTATAGTTCGCTTCGACGCCGAGGATCAGATCCTGCCACTGCGTGTTGTAACCAACGAAACCGCCGCCGCCGAACGCATTGCTGGTGCCTTTGCCAAGCACCTGGATTTGCGAAGGATGCGCCTGCTCCTCCAGCGTCAGATCGCGAAAGCTGTCTGCGAAGAGCGGCTGCGTCGCGCTAGAAAACTCGGCGCTCGAATTGTTGAAGCTGAAATCGCCGCCGACATAGAAACCGCTCCAGCGCGTGAAGGTCGCCGGCCCGACGGTCACGACCGGCGCGGGAGGCTGGCTGCCGCGCAGGATCGGAATATCGTAATCGGCGGCGAGCGCCGGCGAAGCCATCCCGAGGATCAAGAGAATGCTACTCACCCAACGCATCGGCCGCTCTTTCATCCGGTTTGCGTAGGCGGTGCGGCCGCATGCGGCCGCACCCGAATCAGCCGCGGGTCGACAGCGGCGGTTGCGGCGCGTATTGCGGCTGCGGCGCGTATTGGGGCTGCGGCACGTATTGCGGCGGCGGGGCCGGCACATATTGCGGCGGCGGAGCGTACTGGGCTGACGCCGGAGCAAAGGCCGGTTGGGTCAGGGCCGCGAAGCCGAAGCCGCCGGCCGGGAACAACCAGCGCAGGCCGATGCGGAAGTCCTGCGAGGTGAAGTCGTGCAGCGTATAGAAGGCGCCCGGGCAAGCCGTCGTGTTCTGACACTGGACTACCGAGGTCTGCGGCGAGCCCATGTTCAAGAAACGCCAGCTCAGGTCGATCTTGAGATTGTCGTTGACGTTGTAGGTCAGACCGGCCGTCACGTCCCAGGCCAGGTTCCACTGGGCGCTGTCGTTGAGGGTGTAACCGAAACCGACGCTGCCGTTGGTGCCGATGATGCCGTTATCCTGCACGCCGCTGATCATGTTGCGGGCGCCGCCGACGCCGCCGCCGATGAACGGCGTGATGCACCACCAGGTGCCGAGATCGACATAGGCGTTGGCGAGGAACACGGCCGACGAGAAGTTGCCGCTGTTCACGTCAAAGCAGGTGGCGCCGGTGCAGAAATCGGTATAGCTGCCGGTCGCCTTGAACATCGCCTTGCTGCGATACTCGCCGGTGACATCGAACCGCAGCCAGCTGTTCCACTCGTAGCCGACGCCGAAGCCGAAGATCGATGTGTCCTGCACATCTTTTTGCACGATCTGCCAGCTCGCCGGCCAGACGAACGCCGAGTTCGTCTGCGAGTGATCGAATGAGTTGAAGGTTTGCACGCCGACGCCGACGTCGCCGCGCAGGTACCACCTGCCGGTGTCGCAGCAGGGCGGCTGCTGATAGACCAGCGGGGGTGGAGGCGGTATCGGCATATCGGCCGCGTGGGCGGCGGTGCCGATCATGGTGGCCGCCGCGGCGGCGGCGGCGAGGAAATATCTTACGCTGACCATCTGCTTCGTCCTTTTTCCGCGGCCACGCATGCGGCCAGGCGTCGCTGAACGAAGCAAAAGGTGTCAGGAAATCCTTAAACGCCCCTTAACCTTAACTCTTAACTGTGTTTGTTAGTTCTTTTTCACCATTGGCGAGTTCCGGCCGGGCAAGCGGGCGGCGGGCGTTAAGTTTTTGTTAATCGCGGCGCGAATGCAGCGCGCAAGCAAAGACCGGCCATGACACCAATCGGCTGGGTCTGAAAGCGCCCGGCTTTATCAGTCGTGATCGTCGAGCTTGCCGATATGGTGCTGGGCGTAGAGCTCGACACCGAGCTTGGCGACGAGATCGAGCTGGGTTTCGAGGAAATCGATGTGATGCTCCTCGTCGCTCATCAGCTTCTCAAACAGGTCGCGCGAGACGTAATCCTTAACGGCATGGCAATGCGTGGCGGCCTCCTCGTAGAGCGCGCGCGCATGCATCTCGGCGCGCAGATCGCATTCGAGGACTTCTTTCACGGTCTGGCCGATATGCAGCGGATCGAGCACCTGCATGTTGGGGAAGCCGTCGAGAAAGATGATGCGCTCGACCAGCTTGTCGGCGTGCTCCATCTCCTCGATCGATTCCTTGCGCCACTGCTTGGCGAGCGCCTTGTAGCCCCAATTGTCCAGCAAACGGTAATGCAGCCAATATTGGTTGACCGCCGTGAGCTCGTGCCGGAGCGCCTTGTTGAGATAATCGACGACTCCGGGCTCGCCTCGCATGATCGTGCTCCTGCCATAACGCTGCCGCCCGCCGGCGTCCTGCACTTAGCGTGGCGCGTGTTGATTATAGCGTTTGCCGCGCAGGCGCAAATGCGCAGCGGCGGCGCAATCCGATCAGTGGAAATCTAAGAACCGGCCTTGTTCGCCCGGCAGCATGGCGGCTCGGCCGCCGCCAGCGCCTCGTTCATGATCCGCCGGATCGTGCGCGCGCACCGCCCGCACTGGGCGCTGCAGCCGAGACAGTCATAGACTTCGCCCGTCGTGCGCGCCCGCTCCTCGCCGGCAAGCGTCGAGCGGACGTCGTGGTCGGTGAGCACGTTACAGGAACAAACGATCATCGCGGCAAGGTCTCGGCGGGATTGGTAGCACACGCAACTACGCTATCTAGGACCCGCCAAAAATGATTTCAATCAAAAAAGCCTTCTTTTGAGACATTCTAAGTTATTGAAGATCAGCCATTATCCGGGGCCGCGCCCGCGAATTCGCGAAATCGCACGCAAGGAGCCGAACCGGCGCGGATTGGAGCATGGCGTTGGGAAAACGGCACTCTTGCGGATCGTGCGAGCGGGCTTTCCGATGACGCTCTTATGCTGCTCTCATTTTATGATGCTCTTACGAGCGCACCCCCTAATGGGTGTAGTAAAATCTCAATTTCCAGATGTCGTATTCGGTTCTTTTGTACAGAAGGCTCGCCGTTTCCTTGGCAGCCTGCATGATGCGACCGTGCAGCGAGAACGTGTCGACCGTCCACAGCATTCCGACGAAGACGACCAAAAATACCAGCGCGCGCATAGGTAGTAATGTACCAAACGCACTTTAGAAATACGTTAAGCCGACCTTGGGTCTCGCGCGGCGCGCGGTTAGCACGGCGCTAAGCGTAACAAAATCACCGGCGCGCTCCGGTTCGCGGCTTGACCACACGCGAAGCTGGCAAGCGCCGGCGCTTCAGGCCGTGGCCGTTTCCTCGTAGTCCTCATCGCGCCGCCGTCGCCGCCGCGGGCGCAAGCGGCACAGGCGCGCCGGAACGGCGCACACATCCTCGAGCAGGCCGAGAAACCGCTGCCCGCGGCCCAGAGCCCGATCGAGCGCAGCCATGGTTCGCGCCTGGCCCGGATCGTCATCGTCGACCCAGGTGCGCAGAACCGAGGCGAACAACATCGCGAGCCCTTGCGCGCGGACCATTCCGCGCGGACCGGACGCGCCGATGCCGGCGGCGGTCAGCATCCATTGTTGCGAGCGCACCGCCAAGCCGTTGAGCGCGAGCGCAAGCGGCGGATCGCGGCGCGCCGAACGGAGCAGTGAACGCACCGCGTCGCGATGCGGCGCCAGCGCCTCGAGACGCCGCATCAGGACGTCGAACAGACGTTCCCGTTCGGGCTCCTCGGTCATGTCGCTGAAATCGGCTGCGAGCACCGCGCGATCGGTCGCCTTGATGTGGGCGGCGAGGATGGCAAGCGTGGACGGAAATTCGTCCCGCAGTTGCGCCAGCGAAATGCCGGCCTGTGCGGCGATGTCGGCCAGCCCGATCGACTCAAACCGCTCGTCGGCCAAGAGCGCCAGGAAGGCCGCGATGATTTTTTCGCGGTCGGTGGTCGGCGTTGCCGAGGCTGCCGTGGCGCCGGCGGGGGCCGGGCGAGGGGATCTGCCGGCGGGCTTGCGGGCGGGTCTGCGGGCCATGACCGAACTCCTGTACGAATTGCGCAAAGTCTGATCGACTATTTGCGCGTCACCAAGATTTCAATGTACGCCGCCCCTCGCGCGGTTCCAAGGTGCTCAGAGCATGATCCGGAAAAGTGGAAGCCGGTTTTCCGAAAAGATCATGCTCCACTAAAAATCCAGATGATCCGGAAAAGTGGAAGCCGGTTTTCCGAAAAGATCATGCTCCACTAAAAATCCACATGATCCGGAAAAGTGGAAGCCGGTTTTCCGAAAAGATCATGCTCCACTAAAAATCCACATGATCCGGAAAAGTGGAAGCCGGTTTTCCGAAAAGATCATGCTCCACTAAAAATCCAGATGATCCGGAAAAGTGGAAGCCGGTTTTCCGAAAAGATCATGCTCGACTAAAAATTAACCCGCAAGCTTGCGCGAGCGCTTGGTCGCGGCGGCGACGGCTTCCTTTAACAGCGGCGCCAGCCCCTTTTCGCTCATCAGCACGTCGAGGGCTGCGGCTGTGGTGCCGCCGGGCGACGTGACATTTTCGCGCAAGGTCGCGGCAGCAAGCGTCGAGCGGTGCAGCAATTCGCCGGCGCCGGCGACGGTCTCGCGCGCGAGCTTGTCGGCGAGCGGCTGCGGCAAGCCTGAGGCGACGCCGGCCTGCGCCAAGGCTTCGGCGAGCAGGAACACATAGGCCGGTCCGGACCCGGACACCGCCGTCACCGCATCCATCAGCGCCTCGTCGGCGACCCACTCGACCGTTCCGGTCGCGGTCAGCAGACGGTGGGCGAGGTGGCGCTGCGCCTTTGTCGCCCGCAGCGGCACCGCGACCGTGATGCCGCGGCCGATCGCGGCCGGCGTATTTGGCATTGCGCGCACCAGCGCGCCAGCATCGGCAAGGGCGGCGGCGAGGAATTGCAGCGTTCGTCCCGCCATGATCGAGACCACCACGGTCGAGGGGCCGATCATCGGCGCGAGCGCCGGCAAGGCTTCGGCGGCGATTTGCGGCTTCACCGCAATGACGATGGCGGCGACATTCCGCAGCGTGGCGGCATCCGGGTTGAGGCGCACGCCGCGGGCGGCAAGCGCCGCTATCTGTGGGGCCGGACTGGGTTCGAATACGGCGATCTTGTCCGCAGCAAGCCCGGCATGCAGCCAGCCGTCGAGCAGCGCGCCGCCCATCTTGCCGGCGCCGCACAGAACGATCGGGCCGGAGAGATCGCGCAGGTCCGCGCCCGGATCTGTAGGACCATTTGAGGCGCTCATGGGCCGTATTTAGCCGTCATTCCGGGACGCGGGCAAAGCCCGCCGGCCGGGAATCGATAACCACTGTCTGTGAGGTTGTCGGGGACCGGAGCCATTTGCTCGCCGCGCGGGGATTATGGATTCCGGGCTCGGCCTTCGGCCGACCCGGAATGACTTAAGCACCTAAGCCTCGCCGGCGGTCTCGAACAGGGTGACGTCCATGGCTTCGCGCGCCGATTTGCCGGCCCAAACCACGTATTGGAACGCCGGAAAGTAGCGTTCGCAGGCGTCGAGCGCGCTGCCGAGCACCGCTTCGCATTGGCGGTCGGAAGCGGAAACGCCGCCGGCCAGCAGCAGCGCATGGCGGAACATCACCACGCCATTCTGTATCCAGATGTCGAAATGCCCGATCCACAATTGCTCGTTGATCAAAGCAACGAGGTGCCGCACCTCGGCGAGCCGCAGGTCGGGTACGCGCATGTCGAAGGCGCAGGCCAGATGCAGCGCCTCGATGTCGCCCATCCAGGTGAAGGAAACCTGGTAATTGCTCCAGCGTCCGGTGACGACGATCGAGATCTCGTCCTCGCCGGCACGTTCGAACGGCCAGCTGTTGCCAGCAGCCATCTGCTCCACCACGTCGAGCGGACTGTCGTTGGCCTCGCGGGCGATGCTGATCGTTGCCATGCCGCCTCCACGGATGAGGTTGGGGTGGATATGCGCACGCCATTCACACCGCCGAGGCGGGGCTGCCATTTGCCGCAGGAGCAACTTGCCCCTGTCGATTGACGTAAGTCCCCCGAATCAGCCCGCACGCACACTATAAACGGCGCGATTCTTCCGCCAAAGTTTTGGTTGAAGCTGCGGCTTCATCGTTGTTCCGCCGCCGCCTGCCGCCGTCGCTTCGGCACTCATGAAGTGATTTGCCCCCTCGGCACAATGCAGCGCAGATGACAGTCCACAGTCGCCTCTGCGACAAGTTGACTCGGGGGTCGGGCGCCCTGATCCGCTCGTCCCCGCCCCCGATCAAGTCGGGGGTAAACTCCAGCGGGGACGCAGCGCGCTTACCCAATCAGGAGACGCCCTCTGGATTCCCGCTTGCGCGGGAATGAGCGGCAAGGTGCGCCGAACCGTTCGGATAACGTGGCTAGAGCGCAATCGCTTCAGATTGAATCGATTGGCGCTCTAACATTTTGGTGGAGCATGATCCCCCGGGTCAAGCCCGAGGGCATGCTTTTCGGAAAACCGGATTCCACTTTTCCGGATCATGCCCTAATCGAAGAACAAGCTCGAGACCGATTCCTCGGAAGCGGTGCGGCTGATGGCTTCGCCGATCAGCGTCGCGATCGAGAGCACGCGAATATTGGGCGATGCTTTGACTTCCTCGGTCGGCTGGATCGAATTGGTGATCACCAGCTCTTTCAGATTCGATTTGTTGACGCGGGCGACCGCGCCGCCCGAGAGCACGCCGTGGCTGATATAGCCGTAGACGGCGCTGGCGCCTTTCTCCAACAGCGCGTCGGCGGCGTTTAAGAGCGTGCCGCCGGAATCCATAATGTCGTCGACCAGCAGGCAGATGCGGCCGTCGACTTCGCCGATGACATTGGCCACCTCCGACTCGCCCGGCCGCTCGCGTCTTTTATCGACGATGACGAGCGGCGCGTTGATGCGTTTGGCGAGCCCGCGCGCGCGCACCACGCCGCCGACGTCGGGCGAAACCACCATCAACTGGGCGAGATCGAAACGCTGTTTGATGTCCCGCACCATGACCGGGGAGGCGAACAGATTGTCGGTCGGAATATCGAAGAAGCCCTGGATCTGCCCGGCATGCAGGTCGAGCGTCAGCACCCGGTCGACGCCGGCGCGCGTGATCAGATTGGCGACGAGCTTGGCGGAAATCGGCGTGCGCGACCCGAGTTTACGGTCCTGCCGGGCATAGCCGTAATAGGGGATCACCGCGGTGATGCGCCGCGCCGAAGCGCGCCGCAACGCGTCGATGATGATGAGCAATTCCATCAGGTGGTCGTTGGCCGGATAGGAGGTCGATTGGATCACAAAGACGTCGGCGCCGCGCACATTCTCCTGGATCTCGACGAAGATCTCCATGTCGGCGAAACGGCGGACCACTGCCTTGGTCAGCGGCGTGCCGAGATAGGCGCCGATTTCTTCAGCGAGAGTCGGGTTGGAATTGCCGGCGACGAGCTTGATGGCTCCGTTGTTACCCGCCATTCCGCTCTCCTGGATTCCGCTCTTTTCGGCGCCCGCAAGTCCGGCATGATCCGAAAGACTGGAGTCCGGTTTTCGGACAGGATCATGTGCAAAAAACAACGCCCTGATACAAGCCGCCCAGGAGGCTGGCAATACGAATCAGGGCCTTGTCCCCGCAGGATTTTTTGCCGTGGAAGCACTTCTTCCGGCTTAGTAAATAGCCGCCTCTGGGAGGAACGGCAAAATGGCGGACGGCGCATGGATCGGCCATCCAAATCGCTCAGCCAGCCAAACCCTATTCGTCATCCGCCAACGCGATGGCATTCACATGCCGCCCATAATCCGGCTCGGCGCGATGCGTCGTGCGGCGGAAACTGAAAAAACGCGCCGGCTCGGCATAGGTGCAGAAGCCGAGATCCTCGATCTGCTGGACGCCGGCCCGGTTGAGCCGGGCGGCGATGTAGCCCGCGAGATCGAACAAGGCGTGACCCTCGCGCGCCGCCGGGCGGAAGAAATCCGCGCTGCCCGCATCCTCGGCGGCAAAGCGGCCGATGAAATCGGGGCCGACTTCGTAATTGCCTTGCCGGATCATCGGCCCGAGCACCGCGCGGATGCGGCCGCGCGTGGCCCCGAGCCGCTCCATGGCCGCGACGGTTGCCTCGACGACGCCGGACAGCGCACCGCGCCAGCCGGCATGCGCCGCGCCGACGACGCGCGCGGCCGGATCGGCGAACAGCACTGGCCCGCAATCCGCCGTGGTCACGCCGATCGCGAGCCCGACGGTACGGGTGACGATGGCATCGGCACGCGGGCGCGCCTCGACCGGCCACGGCGTCTCGGCGACGGCCACCTCCGGCGAATGAACCTGGTAGGCGGTGAGGAAACAATGCGGCTCGACGTCGAGCGCCGCTGCCATGCGCGCGCGATTTTCAGCGATATGGCCGGCATGATCGCGCGAGCCCACCCCGCCATTGAGACTGGAATAGAGGCCGCCGGAAACGCCGCCTTCGCGGGTGAAGAAGGCGTGGCGGATGCCGGCAATCTTGAGTGTCTCGGCGTGGATGATCATGGGTCGCCTCGCCGCTATGTCTCGAAGCCCGGCAACGCGCCGAATTTCGGATCGGCGATCGCCAGCACCTTGAACAATTCGCCCATGCCTTTCGGGCCGGTTGCGGTCAGCCGGTTGAAGCCGCGCTCGATTTCGGCGGCCTTGTCGGACGCGGCTTGCGCCTTGAGCACGGCCGCGCGATTTTCGATGCCGAGCCGGAGCAGAAAATCGCGCTGCGAGACCGGTCCGTGGATGCGCCCGCCCATGATTTCCGCGCTCTGGGCCAGGCTCGCGAAATCGACATGCGCCGTGAGGTCGGCTTCGCCCGGCCGCCGGAGCGGATCGGTGTAGGAATGCCCGGCGACGGCTTGCAAAGTTTCGCCGAGGCCCTGCCGGACATGGCCGTAATCGACGATCAGCGCCACGTTGTCCGTGCGTGCGCGCCGTCCGAGCTCGAGCGCGAGCTGATCGGAGCGCCATTCGTAGATCGAACCGGCCGGCGATTGGCGCAATTCCCGCGGCAGAGTGGCGTCGAAATGCGGCAGCGGATCGCGCGCCACGCCGATGGCGAGTTTGCCGTCAGGCGCGATCGCGACCATGCGCTCGTGCCAGCCGTCGGCTTGCTTGATCGCCTGATGCACCGGCAACGCATCGACGAACTCGTTGGCGATGATGATGGCCGGGCCGCCGGGCACGTCGGTGAGCGCCGGATGCCACAATACCGGCTCGCCCAGGCTCTCCAGCCGCTGTTGCTGCGCGGCCTGCATCTTCGGGCTGATCTCGACGAGATGCAGCACGATGGCGGTGTAGAAACTTCTGACGGTCTTGGCCGCCCGCAGCGCATCGACCATCAGCGTGCCGCGCCCGGGCCCGAGCTCGACCAGGCGCACATTTTCCGGCGCGCCCATTTGCTGCCAGACGGCGGCCATCCACAACCCGATCAGCTCGCCGAACATCTGGCTGATCTCCGGCGCGGTGATGAAATCGCCGCCGGCGCCGATCGGATCATGCGTCATGTAGTAGCCGTATTGCGGATGCGTCAGGCAAAGCCGCATGTAATCGGCAATGGGCATCGGCCCGGCGACCTCGATCAGCCGGCGGATTTCGCTTTCGAGCGGGGTCGGTTCGTCAGCCATGCGAGACGAGCGGTTGGCGCGAGAGCGCGAAGGCGATGAGACCGAGGCCCGCGACGATCAGCGGAATGCAGAGCAGCATTCCCATGGTCAGCCCGCCGGTGCTGCGCGTGAAGGCCTCAAGCTGCGCGTCCGGCTCGCGGAAGAACTCGCAAACGGTACGCGCGATCCCATAGCCGAGAAAAAATGCGCCGGTGACGAGGCCGCGACGTTTGAGCGCGCCGAAGCGCACCAGCACGCCGAGCACGACCAGCAAGACAAGTCCTTCCAGCGTCGCTTCGTAAAGCTGGCTCGGATGGCGCGGAATGGGGCCGCCGTTGGGAAAAATCATCGCCCAGGACACGTCGGTCGGGCGGCCCCACAATTCGCCATTGATGAAATTGGCGATGCGGCCGAGAAAGAGGCCGATCGGGGCGACGGCGGTGGTGACGTCGCCGAGCGAGAGCATCGGCAGGCCGCGGCGCAACGCAAACAGCGCGGTCGCCACGACGCATCCGAGCACGCCGCCATGAAACGACATGCCGCCGTTCCACAATTCGAAAATCTGGATCGGATGCGCGGCGAACTGCGGAAGATTGTAGAACAGCACGTAGCCGATGCGGCCGCCGACAATGATGCCGAGCGTGATCCAGATGATGAAGTCGTCGAACTCCACGACCGTGATCGGCGCCGGTCCACCCCACAAGCGCTGCGCGGCGATCAGCGCGCGCGCGTAGAACCAGCCGGCGATGATGCCGACGATATAGGCGAGCGCATACCAGCGGATGGCGAGCGGTCCGATCGAAATCAGCACCGGATTGACCGCTGGGAATGGAATGACCGGCAGAACGAGCATCGAGAGCTCCAAGCGGGTTAATGCGCCCCGTCCTGAGCGGCGCGAGCCTTATCGGGCGCTGCACGCCTTGCGATGGGGCGCCACCATTGCCATTGTGTAGGGCGATGGCAAGCGGGCTACTGACGCGCCCGCTCCTTTCCGGGCGAATTCCTTTCGGAGGCGGACATGGTCCAAACGACGAACCGGTTCTTCGACGAAGTTGCGCGATTGATGAATGATGCGGCCGGGGCTGCGCAAGGCGTACGGCGCGAGTTCGAAACGCTGTTTCGGAGCCAGGCGGAGCGCATTCTCCGCGACCTCTCCGTCGTCCAGCGCGAGGAATTCGAAGCCGTTAAGGATATGGCGCGGCTTGCCCGCGAGGAGAACGAAGCGCTGAAGGCCCGCGTCGCGGCTCTGGAGGCGCGGCTTGCCGGGACAAATCCGGCGACCGATGCGCCGGCGCCGGCGGCCGGCGTGGGTGCGACCTCGCCGCCTTCGGGCCCCGGCGCCTCGGAGGCGCCTCCCGGCGCTCCTGGAACGGACGCGCCGCCCGGCGGCTACTTCGCCTGAGCGGCTACCGCTTTCCTTGTTTTTTGGGCCTTGCGCCGCTATAAGGGCGCCGCCGCGGCGAGTTACCCTTTGGCACCCCTGGAGGCCGCCGCAGCAATCCAACGAAAGCAACGGGCCAAAGCAATGGGTGCTTGGCCATAAGGCTTTAGAGACGAGGATACATCATGGCGACCGTCCACCTGATCAAGGCGGTGTCGCGTTCACGAGGCGGCAAGGGGGCCGCCCGGGCAGAGCGTCGCGCCGGCCGAGTACCTGGAATCATCTATGGCGATGGCAAACCGCCATTGCCGATCTCGCTCGACTACAGCGAATTACAGCAGCGGATCTATGCCGGACATTTTCTGTCGACCGTGCACGAGGTCGAAATCGACGGCGTGAAACACCGCGTCATCCCCCGTGATTTCCAGCTCGACGCCGTTCGCGACCTGCCGCTGCATGTGGACTTCATGCGGCTCGGCGAGGGCGCGACCATCCGCGTCAATATTCCGATCCATGTGCGCAACGCCGAGCAGTCGCCGGGCGTCAAGCGCGGCGGCACCGTGTCGATCGTCGCCCACAGCATCGAGGTGCGCTGCCGCGCCGACGCCATTCCGGCCGGCATCGAGGTCGATGTCGGCGAGCTCGACATCAACCATTCCAAGCATCTGAGCGACATCAAGTTGCCGGAAGGCGTGCGTGCGGTCTCCGGCCGCGACGTCACGCTGGTCACGGTGGTGCCGCCGTCGGGTTACGCGGAAGAAATCAAAGCCGCGGCCGAAGCTGCCGCGGCTGCGGCCGCAGCGGCTGCCGCTGCTGCTACCGCCGGTCCCGCGGCGGCCGGTGCCGGTGGTGCCGCACCGGGTGCGCCGGGCGCCGCGGCCGGTGCAGCGCCCGCGGCCGGCGCCGCCGAGAAGAAGTGAGGTTGCGCACAGGGCTAAGCTGATGCTGCTCCTGGTCGGTCTCGGCAATCCGGGAGCGCGCTATGTCGGCAACCGCCACAACATCGGCTTCATGACGCTTGAAGCAATCGCCAAGGCGCCACGGCATCGGGCCGTGGCGCCGGCGTTTTGCCGGTGTCGCCTGCGAGGGGCCGCTCGGCGGCGAGCGCGTATTGTTGCTGCTGCCCGGAACGTTCATGAATGAATCCGGCCGCGCCGTCGCCGAGGCGGCGCAATTCTACAAGCTCGCGCCCGGCGACATCACCGTCTTCCACGATGAGATCGAGCTGCCGCCCGGCAAGGTGCGCGTGAAGGTAGGCGGCGGCATTGCCGGACATAACGGGCTGCGCTCGATCACCGCCCATGTCGGCAACGATTACCGGCGCGTGCGCATCGGCGTCGGTCACCCGGGCGCCAAGGATATCGTCGAGCATTACGTGCTCAGCGATTTCGCCAAGAGCGAACGCGGCTGGGTCGAGGCGCTGATCGGCATTCTCGCCGACAATGTCGAACTTCTCGTCCGCGGCCAGGATGCGAGCTTTCAGAACAAGGTTCACCTCGCCATGGTGGCCAAGGGCTTCGGCGACAAGTCCGAAAAGGATGCCAGTGGCGACGAGAATTCAGGCGAAGCGTGAAGTGCAATCAACGGATGAAATAAACCTCCATGGGATTCAAATGCGGCATCGTCGGCTTGCCGAATGTCGGCAAATCGACGCTCTTCAATGCGCTGACCGAAACCGCGGCGGCGCAGGCGGCGAATTATCCGTTCTGCACGATCGAGCCGAATGTCGGCGAAGTCGCGGTGCCCGATCCGCGGCTGGAGACGCTCTGCAAGCTCGCGAAATCGGCGGAGATCGTGCCGACGCGGCTGACCTTTGTCGACATCGCGGGCCTGGTGCGCGGCGCGTCGCAAGGCGAGGGGCTCGGCAACCAATTCCTCGCCAATATCCGTGAAGTCGATGCGATCGCGCATGTGGTGCGTTGTTTCGAGGATACCGACGTGACCCATGTCGAAGGGCGCATCGATCCGATCGCCGATATCGAGACGGTCGAGACCGAACTGATGCTCGCCGATCTCGACAGCCTGGAGCGGCGGGCTGATGGGCTGACGAAGAAAGCCAAGGGCGGCGACAAGGACGCCAGGGAAGCGCTCGATCTGATCAATCGCGCGCTCGTGCTGTTGCGCGAGGGCAAGCCCGCGCGGCTGGTCGAACGCAAGCCCGAGGAGGAGCGCGCCTTTCACACGCTCGGCCTGCTCACCTCGCTGCCGGTGCTTTATGTCTGCAATGTCGAGGAGGCGGCCGCGGCGACCGGCAATGACTTCTCGCGCAAGGTCGAAACGCGCGCCAAGGCCGAGGGCGCCGCCGCCGTGGTCATTTCAGCCAAGATCGAATCGGAAATCGCCGTGCTCTCGCGCGAGGAGCGCAGCGACTATCTCGCCGCGGTCGGCTTGCAGGAGGCCGGCCTCGACCGGCTCATTCGCGCCGGTTACGCGCTTCTCCAGCTCGTGACCTTCTTCACCGTCGGGCCGAAGGAAACGCGCGCCTGGACCGTGACGCGCGGCGCCAAGGCGCCGCAAGCCGCCGGCGTCATTCACAGCGATTTCGAGCATGGCTTCATCCGCGCCGAAACCATCGCTTATCCGGATTATGTCGCCTGCGGCGGCGAAGCCGGCGCGCGCGAGGCCGGCAAGATGCGGCTCGAAGGCAAGGACTATGTCGTGCAGGACGGCGACATCATGCACTTCCGCTTCGCAACCTAGTCGCAACGCGTCATTCCGGAGCCGAGCCAACGGGTCCGGCCCGAAGTGGCCGGCCCGGTGATAAACTCCGCGGAGGAGCCCGGAATCCATAACCACAAGCTCTTATTGTTCGGCACCGACCGTGGTTATGGATTCCGGGTTCGCGCCTTTCGGCGCGGCCCGGAATGACACGAGAGCTTCAAAGCTGCTGGCCCTGATTGCGGATTGCGCCGAGATGCTCGTTGATGCGGAACACGATCAGCACGAATTCGGCCGATATGCGTGACACGATCACGCCCATACAGGCGCCGAGCAGGCTCGCAATCAGCGAAATCATGCCGACGAAGGGATTGTAGGCCATGGTGGCAAGCGAAGAGACCGCGGCGGCCAGTCCCAGCAGCACGGAAATAACGACGGCCAGCCAGTAAAAGACTTTGATGACAGTGGGCGTCACGAACCGCTCCCACTGGAACAAATCGCTGATGCCGAACATGTCTGCTCCTCTCGCGAACCAATGATGACGGCGACGGCGCGACTTTAGAGCGCAATCGCTTCACATTGAATCGATTGGCACCCCAGGTTTGCCGGCGCATGATCGTTCAAATCAATTGTCCCGTCCGGATTAATTCCGGAGCAGGCCTTTGCGGATCATGCTGCAGGCGCCGAATCTGCGTGTTTGAGAAGTGTGCAGACTGCACTTCGCCATCGCGGCGGTCAATCGAGCCGTGCTCGGCGCCTTGAAAGTGTGGCGGTGAGGCGGTGCATCGCCGTCATTTTTGCGGCGGCGGGAACGCGCGCAAGCCGGACGCATAAGCCGGGCTTGGGCTGCCGGCAGGAACGCTCGTCCGGGCCGTGCGTTTGGCTCATGCTCGGATCCGCCTATCCGAGACCAAAATGCATTGGAGCTTCTATGAGAAACAGCATCTCCGTTATCGCGCTTGGCGCTGCGCTGGCGGCCGGGACGTCGGTCGCGCGCGCCCAGACGGTAGAAACCATCATGACGCCGGCACCCGGGCCTGCGGCCATCGCCCAGGGGCCCATAGCGGTGCCGCCTTCGGGCGTTTTGGTGCCACCGGCGCCGACCGTGGCCGCGACCGTGCCGGTGGAAACCGTGGAGACGGTGCGGACTGTGCGGACCACGGAACCGCGCAGGGTCCACCGCCACGTCGCGCGCACGCGTGCGGCGGAGCGGGTGACCACCACGCGCACGACGACGACCGTGCGGCAGGGTGTTGTGATTGCCGCGCCGGCCGTGGCTGCCGCAGCGCCGGCCTATGACGAATTCCTGCAAGGCCCGCGGCTCTATGACGTCGCGACGCCCGCACCGGTGGTCGCCCCCGCACCCGCCGTCGCGCCGGTGGTGGCCACGCAGCCCGTCGTATCGGCGGCGCCAGTGGCGATGCCGACCTACCGCTATGTCTACGAGCCCGATCGCATCCTGGTGATCGACCCCTATACCAACATTGCGGTGCAGGCGATCCCGCGCTGATGCGAAGTCAATTCACCCATAGTCATGCGCCGTTCATCGCGGCGCATCACTGATCGCTTAAGGGAGGCGGGTATGAAGCGCCATTTCGCTTTTCCGCAGACCGGTATCCTGCTCGCCGCTACGGCTTCGGTTTTTATGGCGATGAGCGGCGGCATCGCCGCCGCGCAATCGACCGGGATCGAGGAAGTGGTGGACGAGCACGGCGTCGCGCCGAAGCTCGAACTCACGCAGGCGCAACGGAACGCGATCTATCAGGAAGTGCACAAAGACAATAGCAAGGTTGCGCCCAGCCGCTTTGCCGCTCATGTCGGGGCGGACGTGCCGCCGATGATCGAGCTCTACACGCTGCCGGACGATATTCTCGCGGCCAACCCGGAAACCAAGCTGTACAAATTCACCAAGGTGGACGATCAGGTCGTGCTGGTCGATCCGGTCAAAATGCGGGTGATCGCCGTCATCGGTCCGAAGACGAAGGAGTAGGCCGCGATAGGCGGTCGGCCGCGCGCTACTGCACCACCTTCTTCGTCCCGGCCTGCACCGCTTTCGGCAGGAGGTCGAGATAAGCCCCCATGAAGAACGCTTCGCCGGTGCCGTCGCCGTAGTAGCGGTCGTAGGCATCGATCATGGCGCGCACCGGCGTCCGACAGGAGCGCATCGAATCCACGATCAAATCGCCCAAGGGAGCGCTCGGCTGGCCGGCGTAACGAGGATCGGTCATGACCGCGTGCACAATGCAGTCGGTTGCGGACTGCACCAGGGGCTCCGTGGCGGCAATCTTCTGCTGAGAGGTCAAGCTTGTCTCGCCGGCCGCCGGATCGGTTAACGGGCCGGTAGCCACGTGGACGATGAGCGCCGCGCCCAAAAGCGGTGCAATTATCATGTGATGTCCCCACCTCAGGCTTCGAGCCATAGCGGTCGCCGTCGCGGCGGGTCAATCTTTTTCCGCCGGCAGCGCGCAGCGCTTGCTGGTTCCATGCCGCGGTAATGCTATAATCACGCCAGGATTCACGGAGCTGATCATGATCTTGCCGAAGGTGCTGGCACTCGGTGTGCAACTCGTGATGCCTGTCGCGGCTGCCGACAGCGTTCCTCATCTCAATGTCGAGCAGGTCTGCAAAGGCATCGCCGACCAGGGCGGCGTGACGTTTCGTGATCCTTCCGTCCCGCAAGAGAAAAAGAACTGCCTGGACAGCGAGCAGGTAATCCGCGATCAGCTGGTCAAGCAATGGTCGAGTTTTTCGGCCGACGACCGGACGCACTGCGTCAACGAATCGGTGATGGGCGGAGATTCGAGCTACACCGAACTGCTCACCTGTCTTGAAATGGCACGGGACGTGCGCGCCATGCGCAAGGAGCAGTCTCGGCCGGCCACCGATAACGTGCAAAAGCAGCGCTGAGATCAGAACCGACGCAAGCGCGTCCGGATCTCGACAGCGCTCGATCCGGACGACGCCTGCGTTAGAGCATGGTCCGGAAACGTGGAATTCGGCTTTCCGAAAAGATCATGCTCCACCAAGAAAGTGAGAGCGCCAATCGATTTTAGTCTGAAGCGATTGGCGCTCGCGGTACCAGCTTTGCGGCGGCGCGGTCACCGCGTGCAAGGTTTCCGCTTTAGAAGGCTTCCGCTTTACTACCAGTAGCGCCGGCGCCACCCCCAATAGGGCCGCGGTCCAGCGTAGTGGTTGTAGTAGCGCGGGCCGTAATAGTACGGACCCGGAGTCCACCAGCAGCGGTATGGTCCGCACACGTAGCGGACATCCTGGACGCCGTTGGTGGCGACAGCTTGCGTCGCGGCCGACGCCAGTCCGTTCGCCGGCATCGCCGATGCCTGCCCAACCGCCAAGCCCGAACCGAGCACGGCGGCCAGCGCCAAACCACTCAATTTCCAGATAACCATAGCAGCGCTCCATTCTCTGCGAGTCGCCACCCGAGCGAAGAATTCAACATCCGGAATGAAGGGTTCCTGAAGGAGGCAGTCGGCTGTTGTCTAACTTGATGGCAGGTCGCGGGCGCGCCGTTGGCGATTGTGCGGCGCGCTTGCGGCGCGCCGCGCGATTGCCGCGCAGCCGCTGTTAGCGGCGCCTTCGCCTCAACGGCCGCGCATGCGAAACACTAATACGCGACGAGGATTTCGCTCACCGTCGGATTGGCTGCGCGCAGCGGAGCGTCGGAGGAAGTGAATCCGCGATCGGCGGGCAAGTCGCTCAAAGCGGAAGCCGGCGTTTTTGGATCGGCGCGCAAGCTGATGCCAACCTTGCAGCCGCCGGCAAGCGCGGACAGCGTTCCTCCGTTCCAGTCGCTTAATGTCGCGACGCGATCCTTATCGAAACCGGACAGCTTGAAAGACTTGCCGTTGAGGTTCTCCAATTCCGCCAGTGTCAGGCCGAGGTGAAGCTCGCCGGGCGCGATCCAGTCCGACTGGCCATTGATGACGATGAGATGCGTGTCGCTCTTGCTCGCCGGCTTCGACCACCACACTTCCAGACGCCGTTTCGGATCCTTGGCGTAAATCACGCTCGCCATCACTTTGCTGCCGGAACTGGCATCGACCTGCGTGTAGGCGACGTTCCGCGATTGGAAGGCCATCGCGAGCTTGGCGTGACTTGAATCTTTGGCGAAGACGCCGCTGCAGGCGACGATGTTCGGCTTGACGGTGCGCGACGGCCTGACGACGGCGCCAGGCTCGGCGTCCGTTCCATGAGTTTCCGTCCCATGAGCTTCCGTTCCATGAGCTTCCGTTCCATGGGCGGCCGCGTGCGTGCCGGTGCGACCGCCGCCGGAGGGCATCGCGACCGCATCGGGCATCGGCTGCTGAATCTGCGAAGGCGAGAATTGGTCCTGGGCATCAAGATCGGGGTCGTGCTCGAATGCGGGCGCCGGCTTGCCTTTTCGCGAGCGCGCCGGTTTCGCCGGCGGCGGCGGTGAGGCCGGAACCGTGTCTTGCTCCTCCTGCATGATCGAAGGCTGCTGCGCCAGCTGCTGGGCCTTCTGCGCCGACACCGGACCGGCAATTATCGTGGCGAGGCTGACAAGCAACGCTGCCTCGATCCATCGTCGATGCATTCTCAAGGGCTCCCATGCTACAAAAGATTTACCATACCATACAAGGCAGCTTTGCGGCGCGGGGCCTATTGCCCCGTGCGCCAAGTCGTGGTGTCTCACGCCTGTGTGGTGTCTCATACCTGAGTGGTGTCTCACGCCCGTAGTGTCTAGAGACGAGGCAAGCACGGGCAAAGGCGGGATGGTTTTGACCTCGACGCTCGTGTGAATTGCGGCTAGCGAACTGGAAGAGCGTGCGGAAGACAAAGCGCGCTGGAAGCCCGCTGTCAATGCGGTTCGACCGGCTTGATGCCGCCGAAAAATTTGGATGGTAGGCCATGCAGTTGCAGCAAAATACCGATCGCATCCAAACGACGCATATCGGCAGCCTGCCGCGCCCGCACCGGCTGCTCGATGTAATGAAGGCGAAATATGCCGGGCAGCCTTACGACGAAAAGGCCTATCAGGCGGCGCTGCGCGGCGCCGTCGCCGATGTCGTCCGCGAGCAGGTCCAGTGCGGCATCGACATCGTCACCGACGGAGAATTCTCCAAGCCCGGTTTCTTCACCTATGTGCGCGAGCGGCTCGACGGCTTCGAATCGCGTCCGGATATCAAGCTGAAGCTGTTCGAGCAGGAGGTCGCCGCCTTTCCGGAATATTATCAGCAATATTTCAAGCAGGCGATGATGGGCGGCGCGATCGTTTCGCTGGCGCCAGTGGTCTGCGTCGGCCCGGTCAAGTATCGCGGCGAAAAGCTCGTGCAGACCGACATCGAGAATGTGAAGGCGGCGGCCGCGGCCGCCGGCGTCGCCAACGAACATGTCTTCCTGCCGGCGACGGCGCCGTCGGGCGTGGGCCTCAACGAATATTATAAATCCGACGAAGACTATTTCCACGCGCTGGCCGCCGAACTGAGCAAAGAATACCGCGCGATCGTCGATGCCGGCATTCTCGTGCAGATCGATGATCCGTTCCTGCCGGATATCTTTTACGAAGTCGGGCTCGACGATGCGCAGAAAAAACGCCGGGCGCAGATTTATGTCGAAGCGATCAATGCCGCGCTTGAGGGCATTCCGCCTGAATATGTGCGCTTTCACACCTGCTACGGAATCAATGAAGGTCCGCGCATCTATGAGGCGGCGCTCGCGGACATCATCGACTATGTGCTGCAGATCAACGCCGGCTCCTACAGTTTCGAGGCGGCCAACCCGCGTCACGAGCACGAATATCATCTGTTCGAGCGGGTGAAGATCCCGGAGGGAAAGGTTCTGGTGCCGGGCGTGGTGACGCACGCCAGCAACATCGTCGAGCATCCCCAGCTCATTGCCGAACGCATCATCCGCTTCGCGCGGCTCGTTGGACGCGAGAGTGTCATCGCCGGCGCCGATTGCGGCTTCTCCTCGCAGGCCCTGTACAATACCGAGGTGCATCCCACCGTCGTGTGGGAGAAGTTCAAGGCGATGCGGCAAGGCGCCGACATCGCCACCGAACAGCTGTGGGGCGAAGCGTGATCCCGAAAAAGCCTGCCCCGGACTTGATCCGGGGTGGAAACCGGATTTCCGAAAGCATGCCCTCGGGCTTGACCCGGGGGATCATGCTCCACCGGAAAGTCAGAGCATGATCCGGAAAAGTGGAAACCGGTTTTCCGAAAAGATCATGCTCCACCGGAAAGTCAGTGCGCCAATCGATTCTGTCTGAAGCGACTGCGCTCTAGCGCGCACCTCTACGGACGGTGATGAGGCCTGCGACCGGCGCGATTGAGGGATCGCCGCCGCGCATCGGCGACGGCACGATCCTCGTTCTTTTTGCCTTATTCCTTTTTGCTCAGGCGAAAAAGCTGGAAGCCGCGATCATTAATCGCCGCTTCGATAACGTCGCGCGAAAGTTTGTAGGGCGGGTCCTGGCCCGGGGCGATGGTTCCGACCAGGCGCCATGGCTTGAACCGTTCGGGCAATTGCGTGCCGACCAGATCGCCGCCAAACACCCGCAGGTCAGGGCTAGCTTCCGATTTGAAGAGGAAAATGCGCATCGGCCCACCTGCGTTTGCCGTGGAATTGTCGTTGCTTTTGCTCGCTTCGTTGGCCATGACCATCACCGCCGCCGAAAGTGGTGACGCTGCGGTGCATTGCGCAGCGTTCCGGCACGTTCGTCCTTGTGGCGAAAGATCAATCGCCCTTTTTCCAGATCGTAGGGCGACACTTCGACCGTCACGCGGTCGCCGGCAAGGGTTTTGATCCTGTTCTTTTTCATTCTTCCCGCCGTGTAGGCGACGAGCTGATGCCCATTGTCGAGCTGAATGCGATAGCGGGCGTCCGGCAAGATCTCGGTGACGAGACCTTCGAACTCCAGGAGTTCTTCCTTCGCCACATTACGTTCCTTTCGCGTGTCCGGCCGCATGCTGCGCCTGCGGAGCGCGGTTGTGCTCCGGTGCAGTCGGCCGATGCATGAACGCAACCAACTCGATCTGGCCAACAGCCGCGGTGGAATCGCTACGGCGACCTTGCTTCCGCACCGGCCGATCGCGGCGCCGGTGCCGCTCCTTGGTGTCGACCGCCGGCCGGGCAGGGGGCCGATTGGCGGGCTTCGGCGCGGCCGCCGATCGATCGCCGCCTCTGCCGTCCATCGGAATAGTCATGCGAATAAGCTTCTCGATGTCGCGCAGGAGCGTCATCTCTTCGCGGTCGCACAGCGAAATCGCGACGCCGTCGGCGCCCGCGCGGGCAGTGCGGCCGATCCGATGCACGTAGGTTTCCGGCACGTTCGGCAGATCGTGATTGACGACGTGGCTGATGCCGTCCACGTCGATGCCGCGTGCTGCAATATCGGTCGCAACGAGCGTCCTGATCGTGCCCTTGCGAAAGGCAGCGAGCACCCGTTCGCGTTGGCTTTGCGATTTGTTGCCGTGGATCGCTTCGGCCCCGATTCCGGCCCGCACCAGGCCGCGCGCCACTTTATCGGCGCCGTGCTTCGTCCGCGTGAAGATCAGCGCGCGGTCGATCGTTTCGCCGCGCAATACGTCGATCAGCATTGTCAGCTTCGCGGCGCGATCGACGCGAATGACGCGCTGCTCGACGCGTTCAACCGTGGAGGCGACCGGCGCCACTGCGACCTTGGCCGGATCGCGCAGCATGTGCGCGGCGAGTTGGGCGATCGCGTGCGGCATCGTGGCGGAGAACATCAGCGTCTGCCGCTGCGCCGGAAGCTTGGCGACGATCTTGCGAATGTCGTTGATAAAGCCCATGTCGAGCATCCGGTCCGCCTCGTCGAGGACGAAACATTCGACCGTGTCCAAGCGAAGCGCGTTGCCTCTGACGAGATCGAGCAGGCGGCCGGGCGTCGCGACCAGAACGTCCAAGCCGTTGAGCAGCGCGCGAACCTGTCCGCCCATTGATACACCGCCGATCGCGAGCGCGGTTTTCAGCCGCAAGTGGCGGCCGTAAGCGCCGAAGCTGTCGAGGATTTGCGCGGACAGCTCGCGGGTCGGGCTGAGCACCAGGACCCGGCAGCTCTTGCGCTCGGGCGAGCGCGGGTTTTCGGCCAGCCGATGCAGGATCGGGAGCGCGAAGGCGGCGGTCTTGCCGGTTCCGGTCTGGGCTATCCCGATCACGTCGCGGCCCGACATCACCGTCGGGATCGTCTGCGTTTGGATCGGTGTCGGAGTGACGTATTTTTCCTCTGCGAGTGCACGTGTGATTGCGCCGTTAAGTTTAAAATCTTGAAAAGAGGTCAATGAAGAGACTTTCTCGTATGCGCGCTTGCGCCGCCGCTACGCCATGCGCCGCGGCCCGCATCGCGGGTGAAACAAGACACCCCGCGCGATCTGGGCTGTCAGTGAAATGAAAGAGCGAGCCAGAAGCCGTTTTACGGGGTCCCGTACACGCGGCTCGCAGCAGGCTAAGCGCCCGCGAGTCTCATATGGGCCATAGATGTGTTCGTTTCAAGGCCCCAATGATCGACCCGGCCGCGGCGCGACGCCACGCCCGCGCCGCGGAACGTGCGGGGAAGGGACTATCGGCCCGCAACGCCGCGTTCCTTGAGCATGATCCGGAAAAGTGGAAGCCGGTTTTCCGAAAAAGATCACGCTCCGCCAAAGAGCATGATCCGGAAAAGTGGAAGCCGGTTTTCCGAAAAGCATGCCCTCGGGCTTGACCCGGGGGATCATGCGCTACCTGAAAGTCAGAGCGCCAACCGATTCGGTCTGAAGCGATTGGCGCTCCGCCTGCCGAATGGCTTATGAAATTCGGTTTGTGAAAATCCGATGCAGCTTAGGGCGTTCTGCGCCGCAGAGGATAATCGTCCCGCTCGTATAATCGACGGATATCGTCGCTGCCGAAGCGTTCGTCGCCGACCTGCATCCACGCGCCGAGCGCGCGAATTGCAGGAAAATCTTCGACGGCGAAGCGGATGGCTTCAGCGGCCGTGGCAAAGCGACGATAGCCGAGCTTTTGCCGCGGTCCGCCCTTTCGCTTCGCCGTGAATAGTTCGGCCGGTGAGCGGTAGTCGAATGTCATGATCTTACTCTCACAGCGGACCACACAACCCTCAGGGTCATGCAACCCGGCTCAACTGGCTTTCCCTGACGACCCTTTCGTGTGGTTCGGCTGCGCTCTTGATCCGGTACTGATTGTCATCGCCTTCGGGCGGTAACAGTTGGACGATCTTATAGACGCTGTTCGTACCGCCGCGACCAAAGGGCCCGGACGTAAAATTCACCGTTTGGCCGATTTTGAATTTGTGCTCGTGCACAAGACCTCCAGTCTAACCGCTTGGCTTCGGGCGGGTATTGCGCACCGCCTTTGCCGCGCAGGCCGATTTCATAAGACAATAATTATCACAGAATTGGTCCATAAGGCGATGGTTGCCGGACTATTTTCATGGTTAAGGGGGAAAATGCCGGGCTGGCGAAGTTGGCCCGATGCCGAATTGGCCCGATAATGTAACAGGCTATGCTTGCCGCTGGACAATGAAGTCCGCGCACGCGCGCAGCCATTCCAGGTCGGGACTTGCCGCCACCCCGGCAAAGGCCGTGCCGTGGAACTCGCGCTTCGCGGCCTCTGCCAATGCGCCAGCCGATTGTTGGGCCCATTCGATGCTGCCGCTGCTCGCCAGTATCTGCCGGAGTCGCAGGACTTCGCGCGTCAACCGGCGCTCTCGCGGCCGCGACAAAAAGCTTCCGATCCACGCTTTGTCGGCCGCATCAACGTGGCCTAGCGCGTGCGCGAGCACAATGGTCCGTTTTCCTTCCAGGAGATCGCCATCGATCTCCTTGCCGTAGCGGTCGACCTCGCCGGTGAGGTTGAGAACGTCGTCGGTGATCTGGAACGCCGCCCCCAGCAAATAGCCGAACCGGTCCTGTGCCGTGATCCCGCAGTGATCTGGAGCGAAGTGAACCGGCCTGCAGTTGCTTCAACAATCGGAAGCCCGGGCGCGGCCGTTTTAGTCGATGAACTCGACGCCCTCCCAGCGTAATTACGCGAGATCTACGCGTGCGAAGGCATTACCCCTCGTTAGCTCCCTCTGGGTGCTGAACTCAGCAAGCGAGGGTTAAACCACCGGTCCCAACAGACTGGGGCAGCTACTGAAGCCAGTTGCTGATCGTGGAATTTCGTCCTAAGATGCACGTTGTGGAGGATGTTGTTTGGAGCGTTGCACCATGCACCATGCGACACGCCCGCGCCCAAATGGCGCCGGTTGCCGACGGCGCCGAGGACGAAATTTATGCCAAGGCGCGCGAGCGCCGGCGCGAGCGATTGGCTCTTCCCGACAATCTGACGCCTCGTGAGCGCTTGCGCGCGCCTAGAATGAAGGAAAGCGGCGAGACGGGCGGCGGCACTCCCTCTGTTACAAACGGACGGACCAGCTCACCGGCGATAGCAGCCACAGTGCCGCGCGAACGCCAGAACCGCCGCGCCTAGCGGCGTTTGTGTTGCTGCTTTCGGAGCCGAACACCGGGCCCGCCACCATTCTCGTCGATGAATTCGATGCCTGCGCGGTGCAGAGCACGTTGGATCGTCTCGACTGCGCTGACTGATACTTGCCGCCTCTCCTTTTCGAAATCGACGACAGTCGAGAGGCTCAATCCTGCTAACTTTGCAAGCTCAGGTTGAGTTATGTCCAACAGTGCGCGAGCCGCTCTGCACTGGGCTGGCCGAATTTCAACATTTTCTGTTGACATGGCTTTCGGAAGGTCATAAACATTTTATGTTGATGCGAAGAACGCAAATTGTACCTGAGTCTGCAGAGATGAGGATGAGCCATGACTGCCATGCGTCGAGGCTGGATTACACTATGAACCGACGCTCCTTCATCGGCGGCTCAGACGCTCGAATCATTATGGGCGATGATAATGCGGCCTTGCTGCGATTATGGCGAGAAAAACGCGGCGAGGCCGAGCCGCAGGACCTATCCGCCAACCTCATCGTCCAGCTTGGGGCCGCGACCGAAGACCTTAACCGCCGCTGGTATGAGGCCAATACGGGCCAGGTCGTTACCGACGTCCAACGCAAGGTCCGGCATCCGACGGTCCGCTGGATGGGAGCGAGCCTCGAAGGGCGGATCGAGGGCAGCGGCACGGTATTCGAGGCCAAGTTCATGCTGCCCTGGTCATTCTCGGAAGAAGCGGCCGCGGACAAGTACATGCCTCAGCTGCAGCACAATATGTGGGTCGTCGCAGCCAAGACGGCGGTGCTCTCGGTCATTACCGGCGGCGGCAAGTGGGTCGAGATCAAGACCCATGCCGATCCGCTTTACCAGCACCTCATCGTAACCGCGGAGCGGAAGTTCTGGCGCTGTGTCGAGAATGGCGAGCCCCCAACGCTGTTCGGGGTTGAGCCCCCAAAGCCACGCATCGAGGCTGTGCGGATTGTCGACATGAGCTCATCGAATGCCTGGGCGGAACTCGCCGCGATCTTCTCGCGGACACGGCCGGCTTATCTCGAACACGAGCAGGCCAAGGCTGATCTCAAGAGCCTCGTGCCAGAGGATGCTCGACAGACGATCGGCCATGGGGTTAGGGCCAGGCGCTCAAAATCAGGAGCCATCACTTTCGACCTCCTCAGTGCGGAGGGTAGCGGCCATGCAGCGGTCTAGTCCCTCGATTGGAACGCTGGCATCGGCGCTGGCCAAGGCCCAAGGCGAACTCGTCAACCCGGAAAAGTCGCTCGTTGCAACCATCCGCGGGGAAGGACCCAAAGCGACGGAACAGACCTTTCGCTATGCGCCGTTGTCGAGCGGGCTCGATATCGTGCGCAAGGTGCTGGGCCAGCATGAGATTGCCACGGTGCAGACAACCTCGATCGACCAGGTCGCCGGCATCATCAATCTCACCACGGTGCTCGCGCACGCGTCGGGAGAATGGATCGCCTCGGACTGGCCGGTCTGCGCCATCAGCGAGACCGCGACGCCGCATCGGATGGGAGCGGCGCTGACTTACGCCCGGCGCTATGCATTGTTCACCCTCGTCGGCATTGCCGGCGAAGATGATCTTGATGCGCCGGACCTCTCCGCGCCGATAAAGGGAACTTCCGGATCCGAGGAACCACGCCCAACCGGCGACGGCCAACCGACTGACGTTGCCACGTCGCAACACTTGACGCTTCGCCCGCATGCGAAGATTCGCCCGCAAGCCACCACCACGGTCCTTGAACCAGGAGCATCAGCTGCCTTGCGCGACCAACTGATTGCCGAACTCACCGATCTCAAAACCGGCGATGATGCCGCACTGTGGGCGCACCGCCGATTCGGTAAAAAGAACAAGCTGACCGCAGCGGACGCCCGTTGCTTGGAGGGGCAATTCGAAACAAAGCTAAAAGATCTCCCAGCTGGTTTTGCAGTGGAGCCCCAAATGGACAACAACCCGACACGACCTCTGCGCAACGGGCATGCAGCCAAGCCAAACAAGCGGCTGCGGTCAAAAGCGATAGACAAGGCCGTGCTCAATTTCCCTGAGCCGCGCCGGGTTCGTGACCGCGATCACGTCAAGTTCGTTGCCAGCCGGCCTTGCCTGATTTGCGCGCGACAGCCGTCGGATGCCCATCATCTGCGCTTCGTTCAAAGTCGAGCGCTTGGGCGCAAAGTCAGCGACGAGTTCACCGTTCCAATGTGTCGAGGACACCACCGCGAGGTCCATGGCAGCGGCGACGAGGCGGCATGGTGGCAGAAATCCGGCGTCGATCCGACACTCACAGCACGCGCCCTTTGGTTGCAGACGCATTCACTGACTGGCCGCGATTCTGACGAGGCGCTCGTGCTATAGTCTGCAAGCCTATCTCGGCCAAAGGAACGTCCGGCACACGGTGCGCTACACCGAATGGCCGCAGATCGCTCCATACCCCCAAGCAACGGACGGCCGGAGTTGAGGGACTTTGGCCATTTTGAAATGCTGATTTGTGCGGATCGAATTTGGCCAGAGTGCCTGAACCAAGACATTTGGCCTTTGCAGTATAGTGCGCGCAGTAATAAGACCCTTCGCATAATGCGCGAGAGAGCACGAGCGTGCGCGAGTAAATGTCGCTGGCACGCTTCCCGTTCTTGGTCGCGAGACCGATCTGCGCTTGTCGAACCTCGGCGGGCTGCTGCGTATGAAACGTTACGAGCAACACGTTCGCTCGCAAGCCATATCGCAAACTCCGAAATAAGTGGCCACAATTGCTTTGGCGATCCTGGATTGAGGGCAAATCTTAGAAAACCGCCCATTCCGGAATCATTTCCTAATTTAGCGCGTGTGGTGGCAGATGCCGGGTCGAATTTTGGTGCGGGCTACGCCGTACGCTGAACTACAAAGTCTGTGCAGGCCCGCAGCCATTCAAGGTCGGGGCTTGCAGGCACGCCAGCAAATGCCGAGCCACGGAATTCGCGCGCTGCCGCCTCTGCAAACGCCGTAGCCGACTGCTGTGCCCACTGGATGCTGCCACCGTTCGCAAGAATTTGATGGAGCCGTAAGATTTCGCGCGGCAGGCGGCGTTCACGTGGCCGACCCAGGAAGCTGCTGATCCACGCACGATCAGATTGATCGGCGTGACCGAGCGCGTGCGCGAGCACAATGGTCCGTTTTCCTTCCCACAGATCGCCGTCAATCTCCTTGCCGTAACGCCCAACGTCGCCAATCAGGTTCAGAACATCGTCGGTGATCTGGAAAGCCAGCCCAAGCAGGTAGCCGAACCGATCAAATCGACTGAGATTCTGGTCCTCTTCGTTGGCGACAAGCGCACCTATCCGCATGGGGTGAATAAAGCTGTACCAGGCGGTCTTCTTCAGCACGAGCCGCAGATAGTCGTCTGCCCCTACTGCGAGATCGTTATCGCGCACCCAGCCAAGCTCCATGGCCTGCCCTTCGAGTGTCTCGACGACCATGTGATCGACTTCGTCGAAGATGCGCATCGCCGTCACCGGTCCAAGCCGCTCGCCGGTCCTGCGAAAAAGCCGCATGGCAAGCGCGTTCATGGAATCGCCGGTGTTCACGGCGATCGGGATGCCAGTTCGGCGATGCATTGTCGGCGCGCCGCGTCGCGAGTCGCTGCCGTCTTCGATGTCATCGTGCACGAGAAAGGCGTTGTGCAGCATTTCCAGCCCGGCCGCCGCGTGGGACACGTCCTCCGCGCGCCCCCCAAGCGCACGAGCGGTCGCAATGCACAACGCTGGGCGCAATCCCTTGCCCGAACGGTCCATGAAATCCTTCACGAGGCCATAAAGATGACGTTGCGGCTCCCAGTTTGGAATGCCCTGCGTGAGCGCGTCGGAGAGCATGTTGCGATACCACGTGAGGCGCTCCAAGAAATCCGCCGGTCCTGCGACGTCCGAGATATGCGGAACAGCGTCGGCGATGTTGCCCAAGCTAGCGACGTTGCTTAGGCTAAAGGGTGGTGGAATATAGGCCGCACGGCGCGCCGCGGTCGGGTCAACAGTGCGCACCGTGCTCGGATCCTCGATAACGCCGTCAGCGAGGTCGAGCGCATCCGCCACGGAATAAACGAATGGCGCCACCTGTTCGAGCAAGGGCCGCACCTGGTCCAAGAGGGGCGATACGCCCCGTAGCATATGGGCCGCAACCTGCATGAGCGAATCGTCCCACGGCAGGCCGGCCTTGAAGCGCGCGGCGTCATGCAGCCGCCATGGCACGAGGATCTCGGGCTCGTGCAGCTGCCATAATTCGCAGCGCGGTCCATCGAAGTTCACGGCGTCGAGCAAGCCGTTGACCGCCCGCCGCGCCGCCTCGTTGGCGGCTTCCATGGTGGCGAGGTCGGTATAGGTGCGTACGTAATCCGACGCCAGAAACAGGTTGGGAATTGCGGTAGTCGCTTCGGGGCGCAAGGCCCAGGTGTTGACCAGGTTCACCAGCAGCGGCTCGACGTTTTGCAGAACGCCGGGGTGCGCCGGATCGACATCGATGTCCGGATCGAGGAACCAGGAATGCAGGTCCTCATCGCGCAGCAATTCCTGCTCGGCATTGATCGAGGTCTTGAGCTGCTGCCACGTCTCGCGCACAGCCTCTTCGCGCGAACAGAACATGGCGGGACGTCCATCGCCACCCGGCGCCGTCCAGTCGGACACATCGACCGAGATAATGCCGCGTACGTCACTATCGCCGAACTGCTCCGGCGGCACGTTGCGCCAGAATTGCAGCTGCGAAATGCTGGTGAGCGCCCATTCGGTGTCGATGTGAATGACGTGCCCGTGCGCGGTTGGCACGTCGCGGTGCAGATAAAACTGCACCCCGTTCATCCACTCCACGTTTGGCGCCAGCGTCGCCAAATTGGCGAGCTGCGGGGCCGCAGCAAGGAGCGTCCAGTTCACGAGCGGAGCAATGCGCTCGAGCGGCAACGCAGCGATATAATGGTCGCCTTGCACCAAGGTGCGCTTACCATTCTGGTTAACAGTGACACCGGTGATCCGACCTTTGTCGCATAGGATCTCCTCAATTTCCGCCTTCGTGTCGTATTGCACGCCGCGCGATTTGAGATAGGCAAGCCATGGATCGATCCAAACGAGATTCGTCGGGCCATCGAGGACACGATCAGCCGATCCTCCGGTTGGGTCCAGGACGGTGAGCATCAGTTGCACGAAGATGTCGCCGATCGTGCGTGTGCTGGCCCGGCGCGCCTTGGCGGCCACCAGCGAGCGCGTCAGGCCGACCGCGAGAAACTTCTGGTAGGGCTTCGAGCGCTGCTCTGCACCGACGAACTCCCACCAGCTCGTTTGCTCGTACTCTGCGAGCCGACGCTCCGCGCATGAGGTGAGGATCTGCCACAGACGCGCGCCGAAGAACGCCAATTCCTCGGGGGTGAGGTCGGCGATCGGCCCGAACGCAGCCAGGATGTCGCGCAGCAATACACCCGCATCGCTGGGGGTGCGCGGAAAGACCGTCGGTACGACGAAGGTAGGTTTTCCGTATTGCGTGATGCCCAAGCGCGTTGTCGGCACGAGATGATCCGCCACCGTGCGCCCATCGAACGACGGGATACGCCGCATGGTGTCGATCACGTGCTTGTAGAATCCTGGAAAGAACCGAAATCCGTGCTCGCCGGGCAAGCGATGCCCGATCGATGGCTTTCCCTTGGCCAGGTGCGCGAGCTGGTGCCCGCTCTCGTGCGTGACCCGAAGGCTGCGCGCCTTGCCTCCGGGGACGTATCGACGCTCCAGAACGACAACCTCAAAGCCGCGCTCGCTTAGCTCGTGCGCGGCAGTCATGCCAGCGACACCGCCGCCCAGAACGATAACCCTAGCAGGCATGTGTCACCGGCGCCACGACACGTAGTCCCTTAACTCCGTGGAGACGCTTTTTTCCCCACAGCATTGGCGATGGCTTCGGCGGCCCTATCAATGGCCTCTATGATGTCGGCGTCAGTTTGATCTTCTTCCTTTTTTGGAAGGAATTCTTTTGTCTCGGGATTATATCCGAGCACAGCAACGATCTCGTCCTCGTCTGTGGTTAGGACAATGCTCCAGGGACCGGGACCAAAATCGCTCGACGATAGCCCGGCTATTTGTTTATCCGTTTTCGCTGCGGTTTCTTTTCCATCTGCCGACACAATCATCGCCTTTTTGGATAAACTAATTATTTCCTTGAGCTGGCCCTCCTTCATTGAATTGACCTCGCTCAACTCTCTCTCGGTAATCATTACGGGTGCTGTTGCCATTTGCATTTGCTCCTATGAGATTGGGTACCGAGGTGACTGTCGCGACCGCCATACGGGTGAACTAGGCCCGAGCATATGTCTTTAGTCATGCCCGCCTCGATCACCGAAATGTCAATCGCCACGGTGCTGGCAGTACCCAAGGCTGCGGTGATCGATGTTTGACTCATGGCGCCTTACCAACTGGCCAGCTGTATGATTGCTTCGGGCTCCTTGATGCGCAGTGCCATCTTCTCGCACACACGAAAGACGAAAACCGGCTCGGCCGTGAGCTGCAGGAACTGAAGGCATACGTCCGTGGCAACGACGAGCTCGACAGCCGCGCCGCCGAGTGCCACCACCACGCCCGCCCCTATTCGACGGTGGTCAAGTGTCGACGAACGGAGGAGCGGACCGCCGCCTAGAAACGGGATGATGCGGTCCTGCGGCAGCACAAGCGCCAGGGATGGGGTCTCCGCAACAAGAAACAGCCGCTGGTCAAGCACCACCGCGAACGGTCCGAAGTGGCCTGCCGCCTCCAGGCGGCCGATTGCTTGGGCTATCCCGCGCACCAACCGCGTGTCTCTGCCTCTAGACGGCCACCATTGAATATAAACCCACCGCCTCCAGGGGGCCGCTCTTGTCCAAAGCCCGTTCGACACCTGCCCGCCCGTGATTTCCCAGATGCCTGGAAGGCCGGCCACGCCTGCTCGGGGTATGACGCGGCCGGGGAGTGTTGGGTCTGCCCTCAATCCCCTGAAGACTACCGCGTCCTCTAGACGAGCGAGCACATTGGCAGCGCGGCGGAATAAGGCCAGCACGCTAGTCATCTCCGGGTCGGCCATTTGCGCCCCACGCACCGGCACTTTCACTTGTAAGGTCGCAAGCTGGATAGTACGCTTGTCATCGATTGTTATGCGCTGCCGTTGAACAATGGCTTGGGCGGTGGCGATTAGCTGCTGCGCCGCCAGGGCTCTGCCTATATCGGGCGGTACCATTCCCATCGCGGCATTGAAGTTTACGGTCGCCTGCGCGATATCGACGAGCGCAGCCTGAAGGACATTCGGAGGTTCAGTATAAAAGATATCCCCCCTCCGGACGAAGTCCGTGTCCCCCGGCAGCGGTCCGATCAGCGGAAGAAACGTCGCAGCCCCCCGTGCGCGGCTCGCTTCCTCCTGAATAACCCGGTTGACGCGAGCCCACTGCTCGTCCGTCCACGGCACTTGCGGGTCGTTGGTTATCATCTCAGCACCCCGTAGTTAGTTGGCCAAAATCTTGTCACGATCGTAGGCGGCGGAATGCGATGTCGCTCCCCTTCGAACGAGGCGTTATGCATATACAAATGTATCGCGCCTCAAGCTCCGTTAGTGCGCCTCCACAAGTGCGGCTCCGGGCGGGTCTTACTCTGCATGTTTTGCAGCCCCCACAGTTACGACGTATACATCGTACTCGGCGCGCAGCGCCTTCATGTCCACCCTGCCAACGCCAATACACTGGGCGCGGTTGAGCCACGCAAGTTCTTTGTCTGCGGTCGCGTAGTTCGGAGCCACAACGAACGGCGGCAGTGGATCGAATTCCCCACGCAGGGCACGCGCGTAGCCAGCTGGACCGAGGTCAAAGATTCCCCCATACAAGCTGTCGATCCGCGCCCCAGTCCGTGTCTGCAAACACTCCGTCACGTTGGCCATCGCCACACCGTCCTCGCGGATGCGCATCCAGTTGACCCCGCCGGGTAGGACGACCCCGTCGAAGCAAGGCCCAACGAAGCGCCCGTCCGTCACCTCAAAATTGATTCGCAGTCCATCGGGCAGGGCGCCTATCACTTGCTTGCGGATAGCGACCGTGCAGGCCCAGAGAAACATGGTGTCCCAATTCCAGCGAATCTGGCCTGCTAATTTGGCACTCGGCGCCACCGACAGGTCCGCAGTCTCGACCGGGGCCGCGTCACAACCCACGTGATACCGGGGACAATCGGCCGACTCCCCGAGACGTGGGGAGATCGGCTGGCCGGCGAAGCGCAGCACCGGCAGGAACTCAACCGTCCCGTCGGGTAGGCTCGGCAGGACCGCCCGAAACACACGCCCGTTGGCACCATGGATTCGCGGCTCGGATAGGCCGATGGCTTGGCGGACCGGGCCTCCGTCTACCCGGTACTCAACCGTGACAGCATGACCTGGCCGCACTGGGGAAACCGCTACCGCGACCAAGGCTGGGGCTCCCGGAGAAATCACCGCAGGCGGCACAGGCGTATCCGCCTCGCCCCACCGCAGCTCCGAGCCGTCCCGAGCACGCTGCATTGAAGGCAAGGACGCTCCCTGACCTGCGGGGGCCTTTTTTGTTTGGAGCCTCGGGGAAGTGGTGGTCGCTGGCGCGCTGGAAGACGCCGGCAACCCGCTGGGCAGATCATTGAGAGCTTTGCCGCAACCTCGGCAGAAAGGCGCCGCCGCTGTATTGACGAGTCCGCACGACGGGCAATTCACCGGATGCTCCGCGGCGCGGGATTGAGGAACCGACGCGCTTGCCATGCTTCGTCTTCCTCGGCGAGAATCGCGAGTGCGCGCGCGACGAGATCGCCGGGGTCGGTCATCAGGCGGGGCGCGGAAGGTGGCGCCTGCTGTACCGAGGGGCCCGCCAAACGCGAGGCGTTTAGGGGTGCCCTGGTTTGGGCGACAGCCGCGTCGACAAAACCCGGCAAATGCGGTAGTCGCGGCGCCCCCGAGATAGGCTGTCTCGGGTTCCCGGCTGTGCCCTTCAGGAACGCTCTTCGGTCCATAGATTTGCCTCGTCGGGGCAAGTCGGGGCGGCCAATTTCTCCGAAAGAGAGCGTTACCAATGCCGCGCAGGCGCCATGTCGCTGGTGCATCCTCATGCGGAGGCCAAAAAGACGTGGCTGACGGTTTGTTTGCCCAACCGCACCATCGCTCCCCGTTCCCCAGCCACGATCTCAGCACATCTCGCATCGGTGGAGCAATTTGTAACCTACACAATTTTGCGTGCGCAAAAAAGGGGGCATGCAGCCGGGTGCGAGGTTGGGGGCAAGCTCGGTACCCAATGGTTCGCAAAGATTACAGAATTGATCAATTACGCCGATACTCAGCATGCGTCTGACGTCCAAGCGGGATCGGGGCGCGACGTCGCGGCCCGGCTGTTATACCGGTCTGTTCGTTGTGGGGCGTAAACTACCTGCGTGTGCTCATTACGATCGATGTCGTCTGAGCAAGTCACGGATTAGCATAAGTCCTCCAGCAGCGCGCGGGCCGCTTTGAGGTCGTAGGTTTCGAAGCCTTCGGTGAACCAGTCGTAAATAGGCGCGAGCAGCTGGTGTGCGGCGTCGCGCTGGCCGCACTCGATCAACAACTCCGCGAGCGTCTTCGAACTGCGCAGCTCCCAGGATCTGGCTTGCTGCCGGCGCGCACATTCGATTGACGCTCGAAGCTGTGCCTCGGCCTCTGTGCGCCGGCCTTGGTGTATGAGCACCCAACCCTTGAGCCGCAGGATTTCGGCGAGCCACACCCGCTCGTGCCATCCCCGCCTCTCGATCTGGTCCAGGCATTCATCCAACAGGCGGAGGCCGGTCTCAACGTCGCCCTGGCGCGATAGCGATTCGGCGAGCGCACATTTCAGGTACGGAAGATTGAGATGGCCGCCGGTCGCGCGCCAACCTTCGATGCCACGCTCCAGCAAGGAGATCGCCTCGGGCAGCTGGCCCTTGCGCAGCATGGCGAGGCCTTCGCCCACCGGGACGAGCACCTTATTGAGTAGGGGAATGCCTTGTTCACGCCCGATACGATCGGCCTCGTGGACGCAAGCCAACAGCCGATCGGGCTCGCACCGGTAGTCGAAGGCGTATGTCCCCCATGTCAAGGCCCAACCGAGGTCGAACGGATGCCCCAGTCGGCGAGAATCAGCAATATTCTGGTCGCTGATCTGCGAGGCTTGGTCCGGATAGCCCAGCATCCAGAGCGCCTGAGACGAGAAGACGCCGACCGCCGTTCTGACATCATTCCCGGTCAGTTCCCTCCATCGCGCGGCTCGCCCCGGGTCGTAGAGGGCGAGAACCTTGTCGCGCTGCTCCAGCGCCTCGTTGAGCTCACCGAGGTAGAAGTGAGAGGACAGGCTGGCGCGGTGCCCCAAGATCTGCAGGTCGATGTCACCACTCTGGTTTCCCTCCGCGAGCAGGCGGCGAGCCCAATCGGGAGCCTCTGCCACCCGGCCTTGCGTGATTGTGTTGATCCACATTCCCCACAGCCCGACCAGTAGACTCTGGGGTCGGCTCTGTCGTTGGGCCAACTCAAGAATGGCTGTCGCATTCACCCGCACCTCCGGCGAGGCCCAGCCGCGCCACCGAAGCCGCGCCGAGTGTAGCGGCTCCCGGAGTGCGAGCTCGAGGCTGTCGCGGTCGGCAGAAGGTGGGAGCCGCTCGATGATGGCCAACCCCTCTTGCAGGAAGGCGACGGCTTCCAGAAGAGCCGATCGGTCGAGCGACTGCTGCCCGGCTTTGCCCCACATGCACGCGGCCTTCTCGATTAGCCCCGCCTCGGTGCAGTGCCGCGCCAGCAGCTCCGGCTGACGCTCTACAATGTCGGCGAATTGGCTCTCAAGGGTTTCGGCGATGCGAGCGTGAAGCACGCGTCGTAGCTCGCGCAGCAGCGTGCCATGGGCCGCGTCCTGCACCAACGCGTGCTTGAAGAGGTAACTTGCATCTGGCGGCACCCCCTGGCGGAACAGCAAGCCGGCCGCGAGGAGACGGTCGAGTGCTGAATTGAGCTGCGCTTCCGGCTTTTGCGCCACCGCAGCCAGTAGGGCATGGGAGAACTCCCGTCCGATCGCCGCGCCGATCTGCGCTATCTCTTTGGCAGGGCCGAGCCGATCGAGCCGCGCCATAAGCGAGGCGTGTAACGTTGCTGGGACCTCCAGGGCAGGGGACGGAATCGCAGCAATGACATGCTCGGTCGCGCTCTGGCTTTGGGCCTCCAGCACCGCTTTCGTTATCTCCTCGACAAAAAGAGGGATTCCGTCTGTGCGCTCAATGATATCCTCCCGCACGCTCTCCGCTAGCGATTTGTTGCCGACCACGCGGTCGATCATGGCGCTGACTTCGCGCTGCCCCAGCCGATTAACGGTGAGGGCGGTCACATGCGGGCGTCCGATCCAGGGGGCAGCGAATTCCAGCCGGAAGGTCACGATCAGCAGTACGCGCCGAGTGGCGATCCGGTTCACCGCTTGACCGAGTACTTCCAGGCTCGTGGGGTCGGCCCAATGCGCATCTTCAAATATCATGAGCACCGGGTTTAGTTGTGCTAACGCCTCGATTTGCTCAATGAGCGCTTCCAGCGTTCTATCCCGGCGCTGCTTCGCGGATAGATTGAGCCCTCGGTATCGTCCATCGTTGCGAAGCGACAGCATCTCGGCGAAGAGCTCTGCATCGTCGATCGAAGTCGCGGACTGTGTCAGCAAGGCGTCGAGCTTGTCGAGCTTCGTTTGCAAGGTGTCGTTGTAGGTGAGCCCGGCGGCGCGTTCCATCTGGCCGATGATTGGGTAAAGCGCGCTGTCGGTATGTTGGGGGGAGCAGAAATAGCGCAGACGGGTAAGTGGCTCACCGGCGAGGCGTTCCAGGAGTTCAGCCGTGAGCCGCGATTTGCCGATGCCCGCCTCGCCCGAGAGCAGCACCACTTGACCTTCACCAGTCTTTGCGGTGGACCAGCGCCGCTGAAGCAATTCGATTTCTTCTTCCCGCCCGATGAGGGCCGTCAGGCCGGCCGTGTGTAGCGCCTCGAAGCGGCTTGCCACCGAACCCACTCGGAGCACCGCCCAGGTCTGCACCCGCTCGGCGATCCCCTTAACGTCGCTTGCACCGAGGTGCTCAAGCTCGAACAGATTACCGAGTAGGCGTCGCGTGTTTTCTGCGATGATCACTTGGTTCGGCTCGGCGCTGCTTTGCAAACGCGCCGCGAGGTTCGGCGTCTCGCCGGTGATACCTCGCTCTTGCGGACCACCCGCATCGGTCAATTCCCCGACGACGACCAGTCCGGTGGCAATGCCAACCCGCGTTTGCAGCGAAGCTCGCGTCTTTAGACCGGCCACTGCAGCGACCAGCTGGAGCCCCGCCCGCACCGCGCGTTCGGCATCGTCTTCATGGGCGTGAGGATAACCGAAAAAAGCAAGGATTCCGTCGCCCAAGTATTGCGACACGAACCCACCCAAGTGGCGGACGGTCTCGGCCGCGCATTTGCGATAGGCCGCGATGACCTCGCCCAAGTCCTCCGGATCCATGCGGGTGGAGAGCGCGGTCGAGCCGACCAGGTCCGCGAACATCACCGTCACTTGCCGGCGCTCTGCCGCGCGCGGAAGGGGCGCGCCAATGACCGAAAGCCCATCGAGGGGCTTAGCTAACGAATTAGCGGGCAACGCGGCGATGGCGTTGAGCAACTTGCGGCGATGACCCACGATAACGACGCCAAGGTCTTTCAAATCTTGCGCCGTTAAAGTCGGCAGGAGCGCCTCGTCGATCGCGTTGTCACGAAACGCTGCCTCATACTGTTCGAGGCCGAGGCTCAGCAGCCAACCGCCGAGGTCCATGACGGTGTCCTATACCAAACGCAATAATTAATGAATAATCATGCATACCAAAATAATCATCATCCAGATGAAGTATCGTGTCTAGGACAATCTTTGAACTTATCTATTAAACACTCAATGGGCTAACTAACAAAAATGTCGAACAGCAAAATGGACCGGTGTTAGTGGTTTTGGGGGCCAATGGAAGGTGCCAACCCCAACAACACGCGAGGTCGCATACAACCGTTCATCTTAATATCTGCCAAAACATCCGCGCCGCTGCCGTATTGGCATCTAAAGGTACCCGAGGAATGTGCGAGACCAACGCTGTCACCTGATCTTCGCAAAAAACCAACCTTGCACTGAAATCGTCACAGATATTTCGTCTGGAAATTTCTAGAAATTAACACTTGAACTCGAGGCCTATTCGATCAAAATTGGATGCTACCGTCGGCTCGTCTTCTGCCAATATCATGAAGATGCAACAGGAAATCCCAGTTGCCGTTCATTTTGCTGGTATTCGGTAACTCAGGTTTGCACCAGCATGATGTTGCGAGCTTCATTCGTAGATCAATGGAAAAAGCGCGGGATTTCCAGTGAAGCCGCCGTCCCGATAACGCTCGTCGTCGCTCTCGACCGCGTGCTCAAGAGTGGCAGGCATGATGAAGCAAGCACGCAAGGCGACGACCCGTAGGAGCTTGTCGCAATCCGCCAGGTCGAGTCCCGAGGCGGCGCAGATCATCCAGGGTCAGGGGCGCGCGGCACATACAAAGTCGATGGCCGCCCGCTAATAGGGTCTGACGGCAGCGCACCTAACTCACTGGCAACGCTACTCCGGAAATGATGTCATTGTAACACCCCATTCTCCGGGTGTTCCCTCGAAAGACTTGCGACATGGCAGCGGCAGACTATCCTAAATTCCGCCATTTGTGCTCCAAGAATCGTCCTATTATCCTCAGAACGGGCGATCCAGTTTGGCAACGCTTACGTAGCCGGCGCGACTCCTTATGCGCTACTCGAGGGAGACCAGAGTGGGCACAGCTATTCGCGACGGCGGCATGATGCGAGAGGCCTCCAGGCTCGCCACGGCCGGCGAGCTTGGAAATTCGGATGCCATTCGACTCCTGCAGATTCCTCACAGCACGAAAGACGTTCAAGAAGTGCTTCAGGCGTTCGAGCAGCAAATGTCCCGAGAAGCGAGGAGCAAGCTGACGTTGGACGCGTTGGTGCCGCCACCGTCCGATGTCGATAATCAGCGGTACGAGCCACTCTTCGACAAGTACACCATCACCGGCAAGACTTATACGACCGCCAGCGGCACGGTGGTGCCGAACGAGCTTCAGTACTACAACGGTGAAATGGCGCACCTCTACGGCGAGTGCTCCAACGTTGCTCTGGTGAATGCCGCATTGGCGGGCAGTGGCTACAGGGCGATGACCCTGCAGTACGCGGACGGCAGGCACGCGGCTATCGCGCAGCTCTGGTCGAACAAGTTCACCGACACCACGATTTCGACCGTACGCTGCCATGTTTATCGCGGTCGCTGCCGTGGTCGACAACGCTCCCGAAAGCCAGGCGTCCATCAGGGTGGACTTTAATGGCGCATCGAGCGTGCTGGTGATGCTCGACGGATCCTTCGACCCCGCAACAGTGGTGTACGAAAACAAGGCGCGGATGTACATGTTCCGACTCCTCGACACAACCCAGGTTGCGATCGATGTTGGACGCGAACGCATGGGTACCGACAAACGGCCCGGGACCATCGACATGGCGTGTAACGGTCGCCGGCTTAGCTTGTCGATCAAAGACCAGGGCAGACGTGGCGTCGTCCTGGGAGACCTGGAGCTTTCCAGAGATCTCGCGGCGTACGAGTCAGTAGTCGCGCAGGCGGCCGAAACCGCTGGCATCACGCTGCAGGCGCTTCCGCGTGGTTCCGAATGCGCGTACCCGGCGGTCGCGCGCATCGGCCAGGGGGGGGTTGTGTGCTGGCAGTGGCGAAGCGATGTCGCCCCTCGGCTGCAGCCGGTGATGCCGGGGACTGTGGTGTTCGACCCGAGCTCGGAAGAAGGTCGAACCCTTCTCGCATGGGGCTTCACGCCCAAAGTGCTGGGCTACTTTCCCAAGGTGCGGGGAGTGGTCACCGGCTTGGCGGATCAGACGCCACGACCCGCGCGCGACAGCTCGACTGGGTACCGGGGAGTGGCGAACGCCGTCTTGCGCCCGCGTCCGAGGGCTCCCGTCGAGGCCGCCTCCGCTCAATCTCGCTGGTCCTGGGACACGAGCTTCCTCGGATCATTGAGGGCGGTGCTGCGCAAGGAGTTGGTCGGCGCAATGCCCGATGGTCTACGGGTCAATTGGCACGTCACGGAGGGGACCTTCGTTGGGCCGGGTCTCGATGCAGTTGTGCTACCCGGCGCGGCAGACTGGATGCATATCCGCCGGGATGGAATTGCGATCGTCAGAGTCCAGGCGTGTTTCGAGACGCGGGAACACGTTCGCGTCTACGGCTCCTACGGCGGCATCTTCGACCTTGGTCCCGACGGCTACGCTCGGGCGCTCCGCGACGACTACGATCGGCTTCCTCCCGTTGTGGTCACACCGACATACGAGACCGCGGACCCGCAGTTGGAATGGCTCAACCGGGCCCAATGCATCGGCGTGGGCAGGGTGGACATGACCGCTTTTCGGGTCGAGTTCGACGTATACGTGGTGCGCGTGGGGGAGCGCGCTCATCAGGCGTCAGACAATGAGAATAGAATGATGCGACATCCTGAGTCGGCGCCAGACGACCTCTACAGGCGGTTAGGAGGGTATGACGTGATTGCTGCGATTTCCGACGATTTCCTCGCGTGGGGCTGGGCCGACAAGCAGCTGGGCCGGTTCTTTGCCGGTCATAGCGAGGGGAGCTTCAAAGTACTCCGCCAGCACGTCGTCGATCTCCTGTGTGAGTTAACGGGCGGGTCGTGCGTCTACACGGGACGCGATATGAAGTCGGCCCACAAGGGGCTCCGCGTCACCGAAGCCGACTGGAAGATCGCTGATGACTTGTTCGTCGAAGCCCTCAACAAGCACAAGGTAGGGAACCAAGAACAATCAGAGTTCATGCGGATCATCAGAAACATGAAGAGCATGATCGTCGAGATTCCCTAAACGGTGCGTTTGTCCAACTCTCGCGGACGTTAGATTAGGGGCTCCGGTGCGGGGGTAGAACGCGCGGGTGGCAGGCGAAGTCAGATCAGATTAGCGGCAAGCCGGTCGATTTGCCGCTGCAACAGCGTGTCCTCAGCGACGGGACCACGTGTCCGCTGCCGATCCGCTACTTCGACGATCTATGTCTCATTGCCACGTTCCTCACCGACCTCGGCTGCGCCTTCGCACTCCTGCAAAAGACCGGTCTTACGGCAGTTCCCCAAGAGGACGGCAAAGCCGTCGTAGCGTCCGGCGCTTTCAGTACCGCAAAACCGACATCGGCCCGTACAACGAAGTCGGTCTGACCATCCTGGCGACCGCGCCGGGCGATCGCACGCCCGCACTCTATGTCACGGACCTTCGCGTCGATACCGCGTCGGCCAATCGCGTCGGCCGTGAGATCTGGGGCTACAACAAATTTGTAGCTGCCATCGATATCGCCGACGACCGGAAGAACTTCTCGATGACGATACGCGATCCGGCCAACGTAACGATCGCCACGTTCGCCGGCACGCGCGGCGCCTCCATCCCGATGCCGCCGAACGACATCCTCACGTTCAGCCTGCTCGAAGGGCGGGTGGTGAAAACGCTCATCCGTGTGGTGACGCCATCGCAACTCGGCAGCGGCAACGGGTTTGTCTTGGAAATAGGCGAATCTGCGCATCCCATGGCGAACAATTTGCGCGCGCTGGCGCTCGATGGCGCCACTCCGGTGCTGGTGCAGTACGCCGATCCATTTCAGTCGCTGCTATTTCCGGGCCAATGGCGTAGCCGATCTGTGCGCCCTTGATCCGCGTCTCGTTGGCGCAGATGCCCGCCGCTCCTTACGCCAGCGCGTCGAGCAAAGCCTTCGCCTTTCTGAGATCGAGGGTATCGAACCCTTCGGAGAACCAATTGTAGACCGGTGCGAGCAGGTCGCGACCCTCATCGCCCCTTCCTTGATCGCGCCGCAGCTCGGCGAGCGCAGCTCCACGACTTCGCCGCTGCACGCTGCGCGCAGCTCCCACGACTTCGCCTGCTGCGACCGCGCAACCTCAAGGGCATGTCCGAAAAACGTTTCTGCTTTTTGAGCCTGCGACTTCGGCGAGCGCAACGCGATGTCCCCGGCGATACGATGAATGTCGGCCTCGTACCATCGTTCCTTGGTCTGCTGAATGACCGTCATCGCTTCGTCGATGCAGCGCCATGCGTCGTCGAAACGGCCGAGGTCCGCATAGGCGCCGGTCAAATGCGACAAATAGACCGGCATCCACAACGATGCTCCGGTCGACCGCCACGCCTCGATTCCGGAGGCGATCATGTCGACGGCGTCTGCCGCGTTGCCGATCGAGGCCGAAATGCAACCTTGCAGCACCGTGGCGCCCACCTTCCAAAACATGGCGCTTTTTTCGTCCGCCAAAATGCAGACCTCGTCCAGCTGTGCTTTCGCCAGCGCGTAGTTGCCGCAATGAATGTGGGTGAGCGACGTGAGCGCCAATGCGGCCATCACCGTGGCGGCCTGCCCAACGTCGCGCGCGTCCGCGACCGCGCGAGCGGCGTCCGTGAGCGCGGCGTCCGGGTAACCAAGCCGCCACAGCGCAAGCGACCGGTAGAACAGTGCCGCCACGCGGACATCTTGGCCGAAGAGCAGGGCGCGCGGGCGATGTTCGGCGGGCTTATAGAGTGTGATCGCTTTGTCGAGATGGTCCCGCGCTTTGGCAATTTCCCCGGTGTGCAAGAGAGAAGCACCCATGAGGCGGTGCCCGGTCACGAGCGGCAGCGTCGCCTGTCGCTGCTCAGCGAGCGCCAGGAACTGGGTAGAAAGTTCGCGTATCACGTCGCCATTAAAGGCCACGTAGTTCGCGACCCAAAAGCCGTAGAGCACCGAAAACAACAGTAGCGCGTCCTCGGGCGCCTCGCCCTGAATTTCGGCTTGCTCGATCAGCCGCCGTGCCTGCTCCGCCGCAGCCTTCGTCTCCGCCGCCGCGTATCCCTTGACATGCATGAGCGGATTGATGAGCGCGACCTGAAGCTTGATTTGCTCACGGCGCAGCGCAGCCGTCGACGGAGAGGCCGCGATCTGCGCAAGCGCGCGTGTCAGCTGCTCGACCGCTTCAATCAAAGCCGATCGGCCGAGCGATCGCTGTCCCGCCTTGCCCCACAAGGGCGCGGCCTTCTCGATCAGCCCGGCCTCGGTGCAGTGCCGCGCCAATACCTCCGGCTGACGTTCAACGATGTCCGCGAATTGGCTTTCGAGCGTTGCGGCGATGCGGGCATGCAGCGTGCGGCGAGACTCGCGCAACAGCGTGCCGTGAGCCGCGTCCTGAACCAGAGCGTGCTTGAACAGATAGGTCGCATCCGGCGGTGTGCCCTGCCGAAACAGCAAGCCCGCCGCCAGCAGCCGGTCGAGCCCCGAATTGAGTTGCGCTTCCGGTTTCCCCGCCACCGCGGCCAGCAGCGCATGCGAGAACTCCCGCCCGATCACCGCGCCGATCTGCGCCAGCTCCTTGGCGGGCCCGAGGCGATCAAGCCGCGCCATGAGCGAGGCGTGTAAGCTCGCGGGGACCTCAAGAGCAGCCGATGGAATCGCCGCAATCGCGTGTTCGGCCGCACCGTGGCTTTGGGCCTCGAGCACCGCTCGCGTTATCTCCTCGGCAAATAGCGGAATGCCGTCGGTGCGTTCGATGATGTCCTGACGGATATTCGCAGGCAGCGCTTTGCCGCCGACGACGCGGTCGATCAGGACGCCGACTTCGCGCTCCTCCAGCCGGTTGACGGTCAACAATGTCACGTGCGGGCGGCCGATCCACGGCGGGTCGAATTCCGACCGGAAGGTCACGATCAGCAAAACCGGAAGAGCCGTGATCCGGTTCACGAGCCGGCCGAAGGCTTCCAAGCTCGTCGGGTCGGTCCAATGCGCATCTTCGAAGATCATCAGCAGCGGACTTTCCCGCGCAAGGACCTCCACTTGCGACCAAAGTGCTTCCAGTGTTTTTTGCCGGCGCTTCTCCGGTGTCAGCTGCAAGACGGGGTAGCGCCCGTCGTTGGGCAACGACAGCAGCTCGGCCAAGAGAGAAGCTTCCTTTTTCGAGGTCGACGTGTGCGCCAGTAATTTGTCGAGCTTGTCGAGCTTGGTCTGCAGGCTGTCGTTGTATGCGAGACCGGCCGCACGTTCTATGTGCCCGATGATCGGATAAAGCGCGCTCTCCGTGTAGTGCGGGGAGCAGAAATAGCGCAGGCGCCTGTGCGGCTCGGCGGCGATACGTTCTGAGATGGCCGCCGTCAATCGCGATTTGCCGATGCCGGCCTCGCCCGAGAGCAAGACGGTCTGGCCTTCGCCGGCTTTGGCCTTGGACCAGCGCCGCATCAGCAATTCGATTTCTTCTTCGCGACCCACGAGCGCGGTCAGAGCGGCAGCGTGCAGCGCTTCGAACCGGCTCGCCACCGAACTCGCGCGCAATACCAGCCAGGACTGCACCGGCTCTCCTACGCCCTTGAGATCCATTGCACCCAAATGTCTGATCTCAAAGAGATTGCCGAGCAGCCGCCGCGTGCTCTCGGGGATGACGACTTGGTTCGGCTCGGCGCTGGCCTGCAAGCGCGCCGCGATATTCGGCGTCTCGCCGACAATGCCGCGCTCGGCAAAACCGCCCGCGTCGGCGATGTCGCCGACCACGACCAGCCCGGTGGCAATGCCGACCCGCGCCTGCAGCTTTGCCCCCGTTTTTAGCTCCGCGACCGCTTCGACCAGCTGGAGACCTGCCCGCACCGCACGCTCGGCATCGTCCTCGTGCGCCTCAGGGTAGCCGAAATAGGCAAGGACCCCGTCGCCCACATATTGTGACACGAACCCGCCGAAGCGCCGCACAGTCTCGGCAACGCATTTGCGATAAGCGGAAATGACCTCGCGCAAGTCCTCCGGATCCATGCGGGCGGAGAGCGCGGTCGAGCCGACCAGGTCCGCGAACATCACGGTGATCTGCCGGCGCTCGGCGGCATCCTGAGGGTGTATGCGGGCCACCCCAGGGCCACCGACCGACGCGGCTGCCGCATTCGCGCGCAGGGCGGCAATGGCGTTGAGCAACTTGCGGCGGTGTCCGACGATAGTGACGCCGATGTCTTTCAGGTCATCCGCGGTCAAGCTCGGCAGGAGTGTGCCGTCGATCTCGTTCTCGCGAAACGCCGCCTCATATTGCTGCAGACCGAGGCTCAGCAGCCACGTGTTCAGGTCCATGACGCTGCCCCTCACGCACGACAACAATCGTGAGCCAGGGCAAATAACGTGTCCAGGGGGCGGCTTCGGGCAACCTATTTTTGCGAATTAATGACAAATGAGTGCGAAGCAGGATAACGCGGCGGGAACTCGAATTTTCACCCATTCCGAGCGCGCGGAACAAATTTTCCACCGAGATTTAGCTTAAAACGCACGCAAAACCGCCAATGAGCTCTTTACTCGGCGGCGTCCGCTTGTCGGACTACGGTCCGGTTGACTGGACACGTCGACCCGCGTGGTCGAGAGCCATTGTGATCCGCCGGCGAAGCGAGAAGCGCCGGAGCGCCAACCGCGCGCATATCGGCGAGCAGAGACCGCAAGGCGTAACCGGCGGTGACGCTGCGCCGGACGACCAGCTCGACCACGCATTCCGCGCGTTTGCCATCGAACGCGATGATATTTTCGTAAATTTGTTCGATGAGCTCATCGATGAGCTTGTCGTCATCCTTGATCGCGCACCGCCACAGGCGAAATACCTGTTCTTTCGTAAGCATGGGCCGCGGTACGCTTGACGGGTCGTAGATGAAACATTTCGGAGCAATCGGAGCGATCTTGGACATGATGTTCCTCCTGTTGCTGCAAACGCGACTTCAGAAAGCCGGCACGGAGCAGTCGAACGAGGCGCCCGCATCGATGGCCATCACGGGTATGAACCGAATGGCTCGATCGTCGGCTTGATGTCTAACGCGGGCAAATTGACGCTGAGTGCGATCAGACAGACGACAATGCCAACGATCAGGACCGCGATAAGGTTGCGGTCCGTAATGGCCGCAACCAATCGGTCCGATATCGATTCCAGCGATTTGCGGCCGCTTTCCGGGGCGCTGTTTGCTGGCTCCTCGGCGATCGGAAAATGGCTCATCCTGCTGGCCTCGTCGATTGCAACCGGCCCCGCCAACCTACATGATGAGAATCCAGCGTCAGTGCCGCGCGTCACAACCGCTTTGCCGGGAAGGGAGACCCCAGCGCAATGCCCGAGATGAGATCGAGCGCCCATAACCGCGGGGTATTGGAGCGATCCCTGCTGTTCGCGCGGATGGATGAACACAGCCGGCGCGATCTTATCGCTCGAGCCGTACCCCGCACTTTCCGCGCCGGTGAGCCGGTCTGTCGCGTCGGCGATCCGAGCGCAAGCATGATGGCGGTGATCGCGGGAACCGTTCGTATTTCGCTGCCAATGGCGAAAGGCAAAGAGCTCATCCTGGCCGATCTGTCCGCCGGCGAATTATTCGGCGAGATTGCCATGCTCGACGGCAAACCGCGCTCGGCCAGCGCAACCGCGCTTACCAAATGCGAGCTGCTGATGTTGGAACGGCGGCATGTCATCCCGTTTCTCGAGAAGAATCCCGCGGCCTGCCTGCAGTTGATGGAGATGCTGTGCGCTCGGATTCGCCGCTCGGATGAACGCATGGCGGACCTTGCTTTTTTCGAATTGCCGACCCGCCTCGCCAAGCTGCTGCTCAGCTATAACTCGGGGAAAATTGACAGGGAGACGAAGCTCTCTTTGTCGCAAAGTGAATTGGCCGAAATGGTCGGCGCCACCCGCGAGAACGTCAACCGGTGCCTTCGCGACTGGCATCGGCGCGGCATTGTGAATTTGAAGGACGGCTGGACCATTATCGTGAACGCCGAGCAGCTCCGCGGTCTCGCCGCTCAAGACTAATGCAATACGGGAAACATCCGCCGGTGACCGGCGCGATGAGCAATCGGTTGCCCGAACAGCCCGCAACGCTTTGAGTGAACCGTTTGAGGCGTTCGAAACCGCGCGGCGTCCGACACGGCAACGCCTATTCGTCGATCCAGAGCGCCCTCAAGTTCCCAAAGCGTTCAGGAACCCGATCTTTGTTTGATCACGCGATCGTTGCCCGTTGACGGCGATCAAACTGTTCCATGCGTATTAATACCTAGTGCAATTTTACATTGAAGAAACGATTTTGGCGCTAGCTTCGATTGCGTAAAAGAAATCGAAGGCAAATGCTGGCGCACGGGGGAGGGACCTGCGAAGGTCCCTTCCATGTTTTGCGAAGCAAAAGCGCTTGGTCCGCCAAGGCGAGCGTCGCATGGCTCTGATGACAACGTGTGAGATCACAGCAGAACTCAATATCTGCGTGATAAGGCTTACACGCATCGGCAACGCCGAAGGCGAGATAGTCGAGACACAACACCGAGTAACGGTACCGGCAGTCGGCGAGGTGATCGAAGTGGCGCTGGACGAAATGACCGTTCGCGCGCGGGTCACCCACATTAGCTCACCCCTTCCCGGCGCGGAAAAATGTTTCACGATCGCCGTCGACGAATTGTCGAGCGGGTACCTGTGGGAAACACTAAGCGCACTGGCACAATGCGCCGATGATGGGTTGTCATCTGGCGTCTCGTCTATGGAGCCGGCATCGACGAAGCCTCATTTGGCACTGGAGGCGACGTTAAGGTTGGCGCGACAATGCCACACGCTGACTCGACGAGCGCTCGACCAGCCGAAAGCCGACATGGCTGCCGCGTTACGATACATGAAGCTTGCGCGCAGAGCCGGACGGCTAGCAGCTCCCTACGTCAAAGACGAAGCGCTGCGGCAGCGCATCGTTGGCTACAAGCCGATGTCCGAAGACGAGTGGGAACGGTTCTGGCCAGCGTCTTTGCCGGAACGGAAATAACACTCAAAGGAACGTGATGGCTAAGGCGGGCGACGGCAAGCGCCATGATCGCGCGCGTCTCAGAGGTGCGTAGTCGTCATGGATTAGTCACACTGAGGCAGATCAAAAGAAATGACCCCCGGCTCTTTTTGGGGGACAGGGAGAGCCGGGGGCCGAACCCTCCGGGCCGGGTCTCAGCTCACTGGGTCACGCCCTCAACGGCATAGATGCGAAACGTGGCGTACTTGCTGCCGACGGTGTTCTCCATGTCCATGGCGCCCTGATCGCGCCAGGTCTTGACCGCGTCCATGTTCTCGAACTGGACGATGACGACGCGGTTGGGCGGCTCGGCGCCGCTCAGGCTCAAGGTCTTGTTGTAGCCTCCGGCCAGGTACTTGCCGCCGTGGTCGGCGATGTCCTTCCTGGTGGCCTTGAGGAAGTTCTCCTCGAAGCCCGCCTTATCCTTGACCGCGACCTCCGCGACCACGTAGGCCGGCGGCTTGGACTGGGCGTGCAGCAGTTGCACGGCGCCACCTCCGACCAACAGGCCGCAGGCGATGGCCGCAATAGTCTTCAAGCTACTCTTCATTTTCCCTCTCCTTGTGCGTGCGATTATTTTCCCTCTCCTTAGTGCGTGCGATTGCTGGACCGAGGCGCACGCCAATACAGAGCCTCGGCGCTGGGCCGAGGCAAAGTCAGGATAGCTGTGTCCAGAACCTTATAGCTTGATTGTCTTGTGCGACAATCGAGTGACGCCCATTTGCCGCGTCCACTGCCGGCTTCCCGGCGGCGGCGGGGCCAATCAGCTACAATTCTTCACTTATGGCGACCGGATCGGCGCAGCAACCTCAATGGCTTATGAAGGTTGCTGGTGGAGCCAGGGGGAGTCGAACCCCCGACCTCTTGAATGCCATTCAAGCGCTCTCCCAACTGAGCTATGGCCCCGAAACCGGGTGTCAGTCACCGGCAAACGGTCATCAGAAGAAACGGGCGACCGCTCGGCAGTCTGATGACGGACGGCCGATGGGCTGAAGCCTGGTTATCTTTCCTCCTCGTCCTCGATATCGCCGCCGATAATGTCGGTGACGTCGGCGTCTTCTTCTTCCTGTTCCTCGATAAAGGCCGCATCGTCGAGACTCTCGTCGATCTCGACGTCTTCTTCGATATCCGGCTCCGCGGTCTCGACCGCGCCCTTGGCGCCCGCCGCCTCGGCGTCAGCGTCCTCGAGGGAGACGAATTCGGCCTCTTGCGGCTCCGGCGCGGCGACTTCCTCGGCCGGGGCGGCGGCAGCGCGCTGTGCGGCCGCTGCGGCCTGGTCGGGCCGGGAGCGCGACGTCGGCAGGTCCACGGGGACGACCTTGCCGGTATAGGGCGAGATCACGGGATCCTTGTTGAGGTCGTAGAATTTGCGTCCGGTATCGGGGCAGACGCGCTTGGTGCCAAGTTCCGGTTTGGCCACGGCAGAATTCCTTCAATTTGGGTGCTTCACTTGGCTAGTCGTGGTGCGCCTGTCAATAGCGGAATGGCAACCTTCACAAGCCGGACGGCAGCGGCGGCAACCGGAAGGCCCGTGCGCATTCGGGCCGGCATGCGGCGGATCCGCAAGCGCATTCACGCCGATTTCGAGAATAAGCTCGATATCGGCCATGTGAGCGGCGGCCGGCGTTTATCCTTCCTGGATCCACACGCGGATGACCTTCGAGCGGGGCTGGGCGCGCCAATACCCTCCAAGCGGAGGCGAAGACTGTCACTTGATCGCTTGCGGATTGAGCGGCGAGCCGGTGCCGCCGGTGATGACGAGCGGCGCGCCGCAGAAGAAAAACTCGTAGATGCCGTCGGCGTCGCAATCCTCCGCCAGCTCCTTCACATAGAACATCTCGCCCATGGTCAATCCCATGGCCGGAATGACCACCCAGTGCCAGGGCTGATTGACGTCGGTGGTCTCGTTCGGCCGCACCTCGACTCCCCAGGTGTCGGAACAGATCGCGGCGATCTCCTTTGCATGACACCAATAGCAATTCTCGAAGCGCACCCCGGGCGCGGGACCGCCGGCATAGGCGCCCCAGTTTTTCTCCGTCAGGCAGCGCTCCATCTGACCGGTGCGCAGGATGACGAAATCGCCGCGCCTGATCTCGACATTCGCTTCCTTGGCGCATTTGTCGAGCTCGTCGTTGGAAATCGCCTCGCCGTCCGCGAGCCAAGGAACGCCGCGAAAGCGCGCAACGTCGAGCAGCACGCCGCGGCCGACCATCTTGTTCCTGGTATGCTCGATGCCGAGCTTGCCGACGCCGTTGCAATCGACCTCGCGCGCGTCGAAGCCGTTATACATTTTCTCTTCGTAGAAGATGTGCCCGAGCGCATCCCAATGGGTGGCGGCCTGCACCGGCATGTTGATCGCGTCGTCGGCGTAGCGAATGCCCGGCACCTTGTCCTGCCGGCCGGCGACCGCGTCGGTGCCGGTGGCGAGCATGGTGTGGATCGGATTCCAGCGCCCGCCGAACAAGCCGCTTTGTGGACCTTGCCGGTCGAGCGGAATGCCGAGCGCGAACACCTTGCCGGTGCGGATCAAACCCGCCGCCCGGACGATGTCTTCCGGCATGATATGATTGAGCGTTCCGATCTGGTCGTCTTTGCCCCAGCGCCCCCAGTTTTTGAGTTTCTCCGTAGCTTCCCCAATCGCCTTCCTGCCGACCGTGATGTTCATTCAGAATTCCCTTCCATCGGGCATAATTGCCATCGCACATCTGTGGAACGAGAGACCACACACGGAAGGTGTAAACTTCGTTTAACGGCAATGCTCTCCATCACAGACGGGCAACACGATCGATGGGTGGAAACGCCGCGTTGAGGTTAACGCCAATCGCGGCCAAATCGTTCGTTCGACGGGCGTGCCAACCGCCGCCGATCAGCTGGAGGTATTGCTCCGCTCAATCTGGCGGGGGCCGGAGGCTGGGGTCGCAGGCTGGTATCCGGATCGGGTCCCGCGGCCGGGGCACCCTATCGCTGCTCGCGCGATCGGGACCCCGAGCGGGGTGGAGCGGAGTCCATCCTATGCGTCGGCGCCGGCGAAGTGCGGCACAGACGCCGGTGCCTCGGCGGGCTTTTTCGGCTCGAGCGCCGCGGCGACCGCGTCGTCGACGCGCTCGAGCCAGATGAATTCCATCTCCCGGCGCGCGACGTCGGGAATGTCGTCATAGTCGCGGCGATTGCGCGCCGGCAGCATGACGCGCTTGACGCCGGCTGAATGCGCGGCCACGACCTTTTCCTTGATGCCGCCGACCGGCAGCACCAGGCCGCGCAGACTGATCTCGCCGGTCATCGCGGTATCGCTGCGGATGGTGCGATCGGTCATCAGCGAGACCAGCGCCATGAACATGGCGACGCCCGCGCTTGGCCCATCCTTTGGGATGGCGCCGGCCGGCACGTGCACATGGATGTCGCTCTTCTCGAAGCGGCTGGCGTCGATGCCGAGCGCGGCGGCGCGGTTCTTGACGATCGAAAGCGCGGCCTGCGCGCTTTCCTTCATCACGTCGCCGAGCTGGCCGGTGAGGATCAGCCGCCCGCTGCCGGGGATTCGCGTCGCCTCAATGAAGAGGATGTCGCCGCCGACCGGCGTCCAGGCGAGGCCGGTGGCGACACCGGGCACGCTCGTGCGCATCGCCGTCTCGCTTTCAAATTTGGGCGGACCCAGGATCGAGGCGAGATCGTCGCGGGTGATGCGGATCGGACCGGACGAGCCCTCGGCAATGCGCACGGCGGCATGCCGCAGCGTTTGCCCGATCTGCCGCTCGAGACCGCGCACGCCCGCTTCGCGAGTGTAGCTCTGGATGATCTCGCGCAGCACGTCGTCGCCGATCTCCACCTGGCCCTCTTTCAGCCCGTTCGCCTCCATTTGCCGGCGCACGAGATAACGATGCGCGATCTGCAGCTTCTCCTCGCCGGTGTAGCCGGCGAGACTGATGATCTCCATGCGGTCGCGCAGCGGCCCGGGGACTGTGTCGAGCATGTTGGCGGTGGTGATGAACACCACCCGGCTCAAGTCGAACGGCACCGCGAGATAATTGTCGCGGAACGTGTTGTTCTGCTCCGGATCGAGCACCTCGAGCAGCGCTGCGCCCGGATCGCCCTGAATGCCGGCGCCGAGCTTGTCGATCTCGTCGAGCATCATCACGCAGTTGCGCGCGCCGGTCTTGCGGATCGCCTGGATGATGTTGCCGGGTAACGCGCCGATATAGGTGCGGCGGTGGCCGCGGATTTCCGCTTCGTCATGCACGCCGCCGAGCGACACGCGCACGAATTTTCTTCCCATCGCGCGCGCAATCGATTGGCCGAGCGACGTCTTGCCGACGCCGGGCGGACCGACAAAGCAGAGGATCGGCGCCTTGCCCTGCGGCGCGAGCTTGCGCACGGCGAGATATTCGATGATCCGCCTTTTGATCTTGTCGAGATCGTAATGATCCTCGTCGAGGATGCGGCGCGCCTCGACGATGTCGATCGGCTTTTCCTCGGGCAAAGCCCAAGGCAATTCGATCAGCCAGTCGAGATAGGTGCGCACCATGCCGTATTCGCCGGCCGCTTCCGGCATGCGCTGCAGCCGGCGCAATTCCTTGCGCGCTTGCTCCTCGATCTCTTTGGGCATGCCGGCATTGCTGATCGCCTTGTCGAGCTCGGCGATCTCGGCGGCCTTGCCTTCTTCGCCTTCGCCAAGCTGGCGCTGGATCGCGGCCATCTGCTCGCGCAGCAGCACCTCGCGCTGGCGCTCGTCGAGCGCGGCCTTGGTCTGCCGGCCGATCTCCTGCGACAGGCGCAGCACTTCGATGCGGTGGGCGAGAAGCCGCGAGACTTTGTCCATGCGCACGGAAATGTCGATCGTCTCGAGGATTTCCTGCTTCTCCTCGGGCTTCACGTCCATATAGGCGACCGCCAGATCGGCGAGCGCCGACGGTCCTTCGATCGACTGGATCGCGGCGAGCAGATCGGGCGGCGCTTGCGGCAAGAGCTGAATGGCTTCGAGCGTCTGCGCCTTCAGATTGACAAAGCGCGCTTCCACCTCGGCGGTCTTGACCTCGGGCTCGGGGATTTGCAGCACGCGCGCGACAAAGAACGGCCAGCCGCTGAGAAATTCGACGATCTGGAAGCGCTGCTCGCCCTGGCAGACGAGGTGATGCGAACCGTCCGGCGCTGTGAGGTAGCGCACGATATTGGCGAGCGTGCCCATGCGGTGCATGTCGAGCGGGGTCGGCTCGGAGACCTCGGCGTCGCGCTGCAGGAGGATGCCGACCTGCCGCTGATCGCGCACCGCCTGTTGCGCGGCTGCGATCGACTTCGGCCGGCCGAGCGTGATCGGCAACACTAAGCCGGGAAACAGCACGGTGTTGCGCACCGGCACGATGATGAGCGCATCGGGCGGCAAGGGCGGCAGCGCCGCCGCTCCCGATCCGGCTTCGTTCGATGACAACATTTCCAGTTCAGCCACGATTCGTCCCCGCTTTCTGCAAGGTAATCACCAGACAGCCATCCACGACCGCGCGGCGCACACCGCTATAGCGGCCGGCCGGCAATCGCAGCCGCCGGTAAAAGCGGCCCTGTGGCAGTTCGAGGCGATGAATGACGGCGGTGCGGAGCGCGGGCGGATAGCTGCGCGCCCCGCCGATCACCAGCTCGCCGTCGTCGATGACAGCTTCGACGCTTTCGGGATCGACGCCGGGCAACGCCACGAGCGCCAGCACCTCGAATTCGGTTTCCAGGATATCGACCGGCGGCTCCCAGGACGGCTGCCGCGCCCGCGTACCCGCCGGCCGAAACAGCTCACGGTGCATACGCTCGGCGCGCGCCAGCATCTCGCACGCTTCCGACCACATCCAATCGCGGGCCACATCACGGGCCATCACTCACCCCCAAATCTAGTGTGTGACAGATGTGTGGCGTCGAGCGGCAGTTTTCAACGTCGGCCTAACGTCCCGTCATTGTTGGCTCATATTGCCAGCCCACAGGCGAGGCGCCGGGTGGGCGGAACCTCCGCCTCACCCGCTCGACAACTTGGGCCGATACAGTGCCGAGCGTTGGAGCGCAATCGCTTCAGACCGGATCGATGGGCGCGCTAACGGTCCGATAGAGCACGAGCCTTTCGAAAAGCCGGTTTCCCCCAATCAGCGCGGGGCAGGCTTTTTCGGATCGCGCTCAGAACGGATAGGGATTCGGCTTGTCCTTGATGGTCATCCACTGCCATTGGGTGAATTCATCCCAATTGGCCGGACCGCCGATGCGCGTGCCGTTGCCCGAAGCACCCGATCCGCCGAACGGAATATGCGGTTCATCGGCGACGGTCTGATCGTTGATGTGTAGAAGCCCGGTATTGAGCCGGTTGCCGATCGCGATAGCGCGCCCGACATCGGCGGAGAACACGCCGGCCGAGAGCCCGTATTCGTTGTGATTGGCAAGCTCCACCGCTTCGTCGTCGCTGCCGACTGATGTGATCACGGCCACCGGGCCGAAAATTTCCTCGTCGAAGGCGCGCATGCCGGGCTTCACGCCGGTCAGCACGGTCGGCCGGTAGAACGGCCCCTCGAACGTGCCGCCCGCTTCCAGCTTTGCGCCGGCCGCCACCGAATCCTTCACGATGCCGTCGATGCGCTGCACTTGCGCCTTGTTGATCACCGGCCCGAGCGCGACCTGTCCGAGCGGATCGCCGACCGGCAGGTGATCGGCCTTGGCGACGAGCTTTTCGGTCAACGCCGCCGCGATCTTGTTCTGCGCCAGGATGCGGCCGGTGGTCATGCAGATCTGGCCTTGATGAAACCAGGCGCCGAATGCGATCGCCGAGGCGGCGGCATCGAGATCGGCGTCTTCCAGCACGATCACCGCGTTCTTGCCGCCGAGCTCGAGCTGGACTTTCTTCAGATGCTTGCCGGCAAGCTCGCCGATGCGGCGGCCGACATGGCTCGATCCGGTGAAGGAGATCATCGCAATGTCCGGATCGGTGCACAGAGCCTCGCCCGCTTCGGCGCCGCCGGGCAGAACGTGCAGAACGCCCTTGGGGAGACCGGCCTCCTCGAATACGCGTGCGACGATGAAACCGCCGGTCATCACCGTGCGCGGATCGGGCTTGAGCACGACTGCATTGCCGGTCGCCAGCGCCGGCCCGACCGCCCGCATCGAAAGAATGAGCGGGAAGTTGAAAGGCGAGATGATGCCGATGACGCCGCGTGGAAGGCGCCGCGCGATGCTGATGCGGCCGGGATTGGACGGCAGCACCAGGCCTTGCGGCTCGGTGCACATCGCCGAGGCGCGATAGAGGCCCTCCGCCACAAGGTGAATTTCGAATCCCGCTTTGGCCGGGATGCCGCCGGTCTCGCGCGCGATCCAGGGGATCAATTCCTCCTGATTGTCTTCCAGCACGCGGGCGGCCTTGCGCAGGATGGCGGCGCGCTCTTCGTAGGGCGTGGCGGCCCAGCCGGGCTGGGCGGCCCGCGCTTCGGCGGCGGCTTTGCGCACATCGACGGCGGTGGCGTTGCCGACGCTGGTGATCTTGGCTCCGGTCGCGGGCTCGACGACGTCGAGCAACCCGCCGGCGGCGCTCCGCCATTCGGTGCCGAAGACGCGCCCGCGCCAGGTGTCCTCGATAAGAAATTTTCCCGCCGGTGCATTCATGTTGATCACCCTCCCTGTTGCGATCTGCCTTTGCGGCCTGCGATGCGCGCGAGCGCGGAATCCGCGCCGCCTGGCGCTTCGTCATATTCAACAAGATATAGCGCAGCTCGTGATATAACGCAGTTCTTGGCGAGGAACCAGCGGCTGCGATCTTGGAGAGACACCTCCGATCGCAGCGGGATCAGGAGCGCGCTTCGGCAAACCCGGAAAAGTCCCGGACGCGGCCGCCGGCGACGGCTTTCATTCTCGTCTGCGATGACAGGGCGACGGCGCCACTCAGTTCAGATTCATCCGGCAGCACGCCGTCTCCGGCTCGCCGGGGTCGTGCGTCTCGGCCGCCCGCAGCAAATTCCAGCCCAGCGACCGGCAGGCCTCGAACGGAATACCAAAACAAACCTCAAAGCCGTCCGCGGTCTTCAGCGTGGCGATCAGGCATGCCTCACCCTTGGCGCTCTCGATCGCCCACTCGCCCAGCCCGAAGACGTAGCGCGCGTCTTCATCGCCGGTCTTTTGCTGCAGCGCGCAGGCCAGCAAGCGCGGTAAAGTCATCACCAGCGATTGAGCCTGCTCCACCGGCAGATCCAGCCTGACGGCGACGCCGGAAGCATCAATAAACTCGAGACCGACTTCTCCGCCATCCGCTGCGACACGGCAGGTCGTCAGCTTCTCACTCCGAATTTTCACCATTACAGGGCCGCTTTTCATTGAGGTTGCCGGCAGCACGTTATATACTGATAAATATAACGCAAGACGTATGGCGAAGTCCAAACCCATTTTTGACGGGAAGTGCGTTTGCGGGGCTCGACGGCATGCGTGATCGAACGCGCGGCTCGCAGAGAAGCGCATCCGTCGCAGCGTGTTTTTTTCAAATAATAAAGAGCGAGGAAGCGAAAGCTTCCTCGCTCTGAAAGTGATCAACAAGGCGGGGTTGGGCGCGGCGCGCCGCCCCTTCGGCGTTACGCCGCCGCCACCTTCGACCAAAAGTGCTTGGAGGCAAGCGCCGCACCTTCCGAGAGAGCCTTGAGCTTCGCCCAGGCGATCTGCGGATGCACGCGGCCGCCAAGCCCGCAATCGGTCGAGGCGATGACGTTCTCGGGGCCGACCACCTCGGCGAACTTAATGATCCGGTCGGCGACCAGCTCAGGGTGCTCGATCAGGTTGGTCGAATGGGTGACGACGCCGGGCAGGATCTTCTTGCCGGCCGGCAGCTTGACCTCTTTCCAGATCTTCCATTCGTGCTCGTGGCGGGCGTTGGCCGCCTCGAAGGAATAATAATCCGCATTCACCGCCAGCATCAGATCGACGAGGTGCTTCATCGGGATGTCGGTGGTGTGCGGGCCGTGCCAGCTGCCCCAGCAGAGGTGGAAGCGGATCTTGCTGGACGGCAAGCCCTTGATCGCGTGGTTGAGCGCGTCAATCTGCATTTTGGTGTATCGCCGGTAGCCCTCGACGCTTGGCTCGTTCTTCTGCTGATCCCAGTTTTCGCCGATCGCCGGGTCGTCGAGCTGAACGGTCAGGCCGGCGTCGATAATCGCCTTGTATTCTTCGTGCATGGCGTCGGCGCAGGCGTAGAGCAGCTCTTCTTCGGTCTTGTAATATTCGTTCGGCATGCGTGCGCAGCTCGCCGGCGCGATCGAATTCATCCACGCGCCTTCGGTGCTCAGTCCCGCCGCCTTGAGCCCGGCCTTGAAGTACTCGATGTCGCGCTTGATCGCGTCGTGTCCGGTATATTTGATCGGGCCTTTGACCAGCGGGCTATGCTCGGTCATGAACTGCTCGGGCAACCCGCAGCCGGAATGCGGGTCCATATAGGCCTCCTGGAACTTGGTCATGTCGCGCCGGTCATGCCAATCGCCGACCACGAAATCATTGGGCGCCATCGGCGTTTTGGTATGGGCCTTCAGTGTCGTCATCCAAAGCCCGGTCTTGACGACTTCCACGCCGGCCAGGCGCCGCACCACATAGGACCACCACGAGCCGTAATCGTAGGCCCAGCCCATGGTGTGGCCGAGTTCACCGTCATTGATGAGGTCGACGCCCGCCTCTTTCTGCAGGCGGACCACGTCGATCACCGATTTCTTGAGCTCCGCCTCGAAGGCGGCCTCGTCGAGCTTCTCGCCGAGCGTGCGCTTTTGGCTGATGTCCAGAAGCTTTTGCGGACGCGGCAGGCTGCCGACATGCGTGGTCAGAATCCGATTGGCCATAATTCTTCCTCCCGATTTTGTAGAACTATTTTGTCTGCGCATTGCGCCGGCCGTACGAAGCCGCCGCACACGATTTTTGAACTCTATCGAATACCGTTCGCAGTCGGCAAGCGTTCGCAGCGCGCTGCGACGACACGAGCGCGGCGCGCGACCGTTTTGGGCGAGGCGGGGCAACTGCCCAAACCCGATTGGGCAGCGTCTGACCGGAAGTTTAGCCGATACGCGCCGGCGCGGTGCGGTGCGCGCCGCGCACGCCGTCGGCGAGCGCGCGCACGAGACCGGCGACGGCGGCCACCGTTTCGGCTGTCGCCTTGCCTTCGGCGCCAAGATGCTGGCGCACGGTGTCGACCAGAGCCGAGCCGACCACGACGCCATCGGCGGCTTCGGCAAACGCGCGCGCCTGCTCAGCGGTGCGCACGCCGAAGCCGACACAGACCGGAAGCTTGCTGTGGCGCTTGATGCGCTTGACCGCCTCGGCCACTTTGCCGGAATCCGGCGCGGCCGAGCCGGTGATGCCGGTGATCGAGACGTAATAGACAAAGCCCGAGGTATTGGCGAGCACCGCCGGCAATCGCCTGTCGTCGGTGGTCGGGGTGGCCAGCCGGATGAAATTGAAGCCGGCCTTGAGCGCCGGCAGGCATAATTCGGTATCTTCCTCGGGCGGCAGATCGACGACAATCAGTCCGTCGACGCCGGCGCTGTTGGCGTCCGCCAAAAACCGCTCGACGCCATAAATGTAGATCGGATTGTAATAGCCCATCAGCACGATCGGCGTCGCATCGTCGGCGTGGCGAAATTCGCGCACCAGCGACAGCGTCCGCTTCATATTCTGGCCGGCCTTGAGCGCGCGCAACCCCGCCGCCTGGATCGCCGGACCGTCCGCCATCGGATCGGTAAACGGCATGCCGAGCTCGATCAGGTCGGCGCCCGCCTGCGGCAGCGCTTTCACGATGGCGAGCGAATTTTCGTAGTCGGGATCGCCGGCCATGACGAAGGTCACGAGCGCCGCGCGGCCGTCCGCCTTGAGCGCGGCAAAGCGCCGATCGATGCGGGTAGTCATTGCGATTCGCTGTGCAGATGCGCGGCGACGGTGGCGAGATCCTTGTCGCCGCGGCCGGAGAGATTGACGACCATCAGGTGATCTTTCGACTTTTGCGGCGCCAGCTCGAGCACCTTGGCGATGGCGTGCGCCGGCTCGAGCGCCGGAATGATGCCTTCGAGCTTGGAGAGGAGCTGGAAAGCGTTGAGCGCCTCGTCGTCGGTCGCCGAGAGAAAAGTCACGCGGCCGAGATCGTTGAGCCAGGCGTGCTCCGGGCCGATGCCGGGATAATCGAGACCGGCGGAGATCGAATGCGCCTCCTTGATCTGGCCGTCCTCGTTCATCAGGAGATAGGTGCGGTTGCCGTGCAGCACGCCGGGCCGGCCGCCGGCGATCGACGCCGCATGCATGCCGGTTTCGAGGCCGTAGCCCGCCGCCTCGACGCCGTAGATTTCGATTCCGCGCTCGTCGAGGAACGGATGGAACAGGCCCATCGCGTTCGAGCCGCCGCCGATACAGGCGACCAGCGAGTTGGGGAGGCGGCCCTCGGCTTCCATCATCTGCTCGCGCGTCTCGCGGCCGATGATCGACTGAAAATCGCGCACCATCATCGGATAGGGATGCGGGCCGGCGATGGTGCCGATGCAATAGAAAGTCGAACCGACATTGGTCACCCAGTCGCGCAACGCCTCGTTCATCGCGTCCTTGAGCGTCTTCGCGCCTGACTCGACCGGCACGACCTTGGCGCCGAGCATGTGCATGCGAAAGACATTCGCCTTCTGCCGCTCGACGTCGACCGAACCCATATAGACGATGCATTCGAGGCCGAAGCGCGCGCACAGCGTCGCCGTGGCGACACCGTGCATGCCGGCGCCGGTCTCGGCGATGATGCGCTTCTTGCCCATGCGCTGCGCCAGCAAAATCTGGCCGAGCACGTTGTTGACCTTGTGCGCGCCGGTGTGATTGAGCTCCTCGCGCTTGAGATAGATTTTCGCGCCACCGCTCGAAAGGCCGGAGGCCGTCTGTCGACAATGCGCGGTCAGCCGCTCGGCGAAATAAAGCGGCGACGGGCGGCCGACATAATGCGCGAGATAGCCGTCCATTTCCTTCTTGAATTGCGGATCGGCCTTGGCCTTGGCGTAAGCCTGCTCCAGTTCCAGGATCAGCGGCATCAGCGTTTCGGCGACAAAGCGGCCGCCATAGATGCCGAAATGCCCGTTCTCGTCCGGTCCGGTGCGGAAGGAATTCGGTCGCTGGATGGTCATGCCGGACTCGCTACCGGGTTTGCTGGAAAGCGCGCCTCCGCCTCACGCGCCGCGCGCACGAAGGCGCGGATCTTATCAGGATCCTTCTCGCCCGGCGCGCGCTCCACGCCGGAGGAGACGTCGACGCCGGGCGCGCCGGTGATCCGCAAAGCTTCGCCGACATTGCCGGCATCGAGCCCGCCCGACAACATGAAGGGCAGGCCGAGCGCCAGATTCACAAGAAGCCGCCAATCGAACGCCTTGCCAAGCCCGCCCGGCCGGGTGGCGTCCCGCGGCGCCCGCGCATCAAACAAAATACGGTCGGCCACGGCAATATAATTCGCCGCAAGCGCGAGGTCGTCTTTGCGTTCGACCGGAATGGCCTTCATCGCCGGCAGGCCGAAGCGCCGCTTGAGCGCGGTCACGCGCGCCGCCGTCTCCTTGCCGTGAAGCTGCAGCATGTCCGGCTGCAGCGATTGAACGATCGCCTCCAACCACGCATCGTCGGCGTCGACCGTCAGCGCGACCTTGTGCGCGCGGCCGCGCACGCGCTCGCCGAGCATCCGCGCCGCGTCGAAGGAAAGATGGCGCGGCGACGGCGGAAAGAACACGAAGCCGACCATGTCGGCGCCTTCGTCGAGCGCGACGTCAAGGGCTTCCGGACTGGAAAGGCCGCAAATTTTAACAATAAGGGGCATCGCCTGTTCCTAGAGCGGGATGACTTTATCTTCGAGTCGTCATCCCTCTCTAACATTTTGTTTGAGCATGATCTTTTCGGAAAACCGGTTTCCACTTTTCCGGATCATGTTCTCGGTGCCGCCCTTCTACATCGACCCGCGCGCCTTGTCTCGCGCGCGAGCCGCGAGCGCTATTGCACCGGAGGCCGAAGGCGCAGCCGCGGCGGCGGCTCGCCGGCGCGGGGAACTTTGCTCTCGCTGTCCGCCGTCCCTTCCATCGCCGCCAGCTTGCCGCGCAGCGCCCGCAATTCGCGCTCGAACCGGCGCGCGGCGCCCCGCCATTTGCCCTGGCCCAGCCAGGACGCGACACCGCCGATGATCACGCCTGCGATCAATAAGAGGATGATGAGCGCATACAAAGGCAGCGAGACCGAAGCGGCCGGCTCACCGCCGCTCAATGGATCGAAGGAGACCGTCACGGCCTCACGGTTGGCGACCGCAAAGGCGGTAATGAGGACGGCGAGCGGCACCAGAATGATTGCCGCCACGATCTTGCGCAGCAATGTTCAGACCTCTGTTTGTTTCCATCCGCTCGTTCCCGCGCAGCGGGAGCCAAGCAGGAAGGGTTGCAATCCGGCCGGGGCTCCAGCGTCCCCGCCGCAAGGGGTGCCCGGCGTCATGGGCCCCCCGCATCCATCCGCTACGCCATCCATCCCCGGGGTCGTAGGTCTCAGCAGGCGTTTACCCGACGTGATCGGGGCAGGGGCGAGCGAAATGGGCGTCAATGCAGCGGCTCAGGCGTCGCTGCCCTGGTTGAGCCGTTCGCGCATTTCCTTGCCGGTCTTGAAGAACGGCACGCATTTCTGATCGACCGAGACGTGGGCGCCGGTGCGCGGATTGCGTCCGGTGCGGGCTGGGCGCTGCTTCACGGAGAAGGCGCCGAAGCCGCGCAGCTCCACCCGATCGCCGCGCGCCATGGCCGCGATGATCTCTCCCAAGATGGCGTTGACGATCTTCTCCACGTCACGCTGATAAAGATGCGGGTTCTGCGCAGAAATACGCTGCACAAGTTCGGACTTGATCATGGTGAGCCCTGGAACGTGCCGTGGACAATGCCTTGGGTCGTTCGCAAATTCAGCCTCGTCGCAATATCGCGGGGCCTTTACAACGAGGTGACGGAACGCCAAAGCCGAACGCTCCGCCTTAGTCCGCTCCGGTAGGGTGCCAAAGCGCCAACAAACCGTCAAGATTGAGCCGCTCGACCGCCTGCATGGTACCCCAATCGTCGAGCTGGCGCGCCAGCGTGGCGAGCCCCGCCGCATCCAGCGCCGCCGCGGCAGCCGCGTGCAGGAACGGCAAGTCCCGGAAGCGGTCGTGCAGCGTGTAGTCGCGCACCGGCAGCTTGGCGTCGATCTTCTTTTCCTTGGCGAGCCAGGCGATGCCCGTTCTTTCGTCGCCGAGCTCGTCGACGAGCTTGAGGCCGATGGCCTGATGGCCGGTGAAGACGCGGCCGTCGGCGACCGTCTGCAGCTCCCCGTCATCGAGATGGCGGCGGGTCTGCACCAGGTCTTTGAACCAGGCATACGAATCCTTGATGATCGATTCGATCGCGGCGCGCGCCTCCGGCGAGGTCGGCTCGAAGCCGTCCGGCGCCGCCTTGAGCGGCGAGGATTTGATCGATTCCACCTTGACGCCGATCTTGCTCAGGAGGTCGCCGACATTGGGATACTGGAACAGCACGCCGATCGAGCCGACCAGTGAGGTCTGCTTGGCGACGATATGATCGCCGGCGAGCGCGGTGATATAGCCGCCGGAGGCAGCCAGACCATCGACGACGATGACCAGCGGCTTTTTCTCCTTCAACCGCATCAGCGAGTTGTAGAGCTGCTCGGAGCCGGCGGTGGTGCCGCCGGGGCTGTCGATATGCACGATGACCGCGCGCGCGGTGGATGATTGCGCAAGCTTGTCGAGCTGTTTGACCCGTTCCTCGTCGTCGCGGATCAAACCCTTGATGGTCACCCGCGCGATGTAGGCGCCGGCGCCGGCAAAGCCTGTGCGACCGCTCCAGGCCGCAGCCATTCCGGCAATCGCCAGAATGATCACCACGACGGCGAGCACGCGCCAGAAGGTAAGCTTGCGCCGCATGCGGCGGCGATCGACGATCAGGTCGGCATCGAGCGACATGGTGCGGGTTCCTCTCTGCTCCGCTCATTCCCGCGAAAGCGGGAATCCAGCGGCTCGGCGCTAACAAAAACTGGGTCCCCGCCTGCGCGGGGACGAGCGGAACTGATCAACCTCAGCTTACTCCTTCGCCTCGTCTTTTTCTTCCTCGCCCTTGCGCTTGAGCGCGGTGCCGAGAATGTCGCCGAGCGTTGCGCCCGAATCGGACGAGCCGTATTGCGCGATCGCCTCCTTCTCCTCGGCGACTTCCAGCGCCTTGATGGAGACCTGCACCTTGTGGGTGCGGCGATCGAACTGGATCACGCGCGCGTCGACCTTCTGGCCGACGGCGAAACGGTCCGGACGCTGCTCGGAGCGGTCGCGCGCCAGCTCGGAGCGCTTGATGAAGGAGACATAGTCGGTGCCGACGATCTTCACGTCGATGCCGCCTTCCTTCACCTCGATCACTTCGCAGGTCACGACCGCACCCTTCTTGAGCTCGCCGGCCGCGGCGTCACCCCCCGCTGCAACAGTCTCGGCGAGCTGCTTGATGCCGAGCGAAATGCGCTCTTTCTCGACATCGACGTCGAGCACCTGGGCTCTGACCTTGTCGCCCTTCTTGTATTCCTCGATGACCTGCTCGCCGGGCCGTTTCCAGTCGAGGTCGGACAGGTGCACCATGCCGTCGACGTCGCCGTCGAGGCCGAGGAACAGGCCGAACTCGGTCTTGTTCTTGACTTCGCCTTCGACTTCCGAGCCGGGCGGATATTTCTCCAGGAACACTTCCCAAGGATTGCGCATCGTCTGCTTCAATCCGAGCGAGATGCGGCGCTTGACCGGATCGACTTCCAGCACCTGCACCTCGACTTCCTGCGAGGTGGAGACGATCTTGCCCGGGTGCACGTTCTTCTTGGTCCACGACATTTCGGAGACGTGGATCAAGCCCTCGATGCCGGGCTCGAGCTCGACGAAGGCGCCATAGTCGGTGATGTTGGTGACCCGGCCCTTGAAGCGGGCGCCCACCGGATACTTGGCTTCGATGCCCTGCCAGGGATCGTCGAGCAGTTGCTTCATCCCGAGCGAGATGCGGTGGGTCTCGTGGTTGATCTTGATGATCTTGACCTTGACCTGCTGGCCGATGTTGAGAACTTCGGACGGGTGATTGACGCGCCGCCAGGCGATGTCGGTCACGTGCAGCAGGCCGTCGATGCCGCCCAGATCCACGAACGCGCCGTAATCGGTGATGTTCTTGACCGCGCCGTCGATGACCTGACCTTCCTCGAGATTCTGCACCAGTTCCTGGCGCTGCTCGGCGCGGGTCTCTTCCAGCACGGTGCGGCGCGAAACGACGATGTTGCCGCGCCGGCGATCCATTTTCAGGATCTGGAAGGGCTGCGAGTTGTTCATCAATGGCGAAACATCGCGGATCGGACGGATATCGACCTGGGAGCGCGGCAGGAAGGCGACGGCGCCGTCGAGATCGACGGTGAAGCCGCCCTTGACCTGATTGAAGATGACGCCTTGGACCTTTTCGTTGTTCTGGAACGCCTTCTCCAGCTTGCCCCAGCTCTCCTCCCGGCGCGCCTTGTCGCGCGAGAGCACCGCTTCGCCGAGCGCATTCTCAACCCGTTCCAGATAAACCTCGACGGTATCGCCGATCTTGATCTCGGCGGACCGGCCCGGGCCGGCGAATTCGCGCAACGCCACGCGGCCTTCGGTCTTTAAGCCGACATCGATGACGGCGACGTCCTTCTCGATCCCGACGACCGTCCCTTTGACGACGGATCCTTCCTGCAGATGACCATCGCTGAACGATTCCTCGATCATGCTGGCGAAGTCTTCGCGCGACGGCGCGGCGATCGCTACTTGAGCCATGAACACTCCGAGCCCCGTGATTGAAAATGATCCCGAACGCGCAGCCACCGCCGGTCACGCCGGCGGGTGGGGCTAGAGCCAGACGGTCAGGACAAAGCTTGGTCCGGTGCCTAGCGAAACACGCGAACGGGCTTAACCTCCAATGACGAAATCGCGGTTAGCCGCGCTTTCGGCCCGTTCGGACGGCTTCGATGATGTCGACGGCAGCCCGGAATGCGGCGTCTATACCCAAATGCGTGGTGTCGAGCAAGTGCGCGTCGGGCGCGGGCTTTAAGGGGGCGGCCGTGCGCCGGGAATCCCGTTCGTCCCGCCGCAACAGGTCGGCCAGGACCTCCTTCTCGTCGGCCGGCTCGCCGCGCCTTCGCATTTCGGCCGTGCGGCGCGCCGCGCGCACCTCCGGCGTCGCCACCACGAAAATCTTCACGTCCGCGCCCGGCGCAATGACCGTGCCGATATCGCGGCCGTCGAGCACCGCGCCGGGCAGTTGCGTGGCAAAGCCGCGCTGGTAGTTCATGAGCGCTTGCCGCACCTCCGGGATCGCCGCCACCACCGAGGCGGCTTCGGTGATCGCCGGCGCCTTCAGTGCGTTTTCATTAAACCGCGTCGGATCGAGCGCGATCGCGGCTTCGATCGCCTTATCGACATTATCGGGCGCGTAGCCGGCATCGAGCACGGCCCTGGCCACCGCACGATAGATCAAGCCGGTGTCGAGATGAGGCAGCCCATAGATCGCCGCCACCTGCTTGGCGATGGTTCCCTTGCCCGAGGCTGCCGGGCCGTCTATAGCGATGATCATCGTCACATACGTTTCTTGCGCAGTGTGCTGACTGGCGGCCCTCGGCCGCGGACCGATCGATCAAACGGCAGGACATCAAACGGCGGGACAAGGGATTTCGCAAGCGCCAAAAGCTTCATGTGCATCAGGAGCGGCTTTATGCACATCGAAACGGCTTACGCGCGTGATCGCGTGACAAAATGATCGCGTCACAAATGATCGCGAGACAAATGCCTGAGCCGCCCGATCCCTCGCCCATCCAAATCGACTCTGTGATTTCACCGGCTCAGAATCCAAACATGATGCCGACCTGGGAAGCCTGCTGATGAAGTTTGCGAGACGGCTGACGCAAAAGCGGTGGGTCCAGAAGACCATCGGCGTCGCAGCCGCGGAATATCTGCGTCTGGTGTGGATGACAAGCCGCTTCACGATGGAGCCTGCCGATCCTTATCGGCTCTACGAACGCGAACAGCCGGTCATTCTTGCGATGTGGCATGGCCAGCACTTCATGCTGCCGTTCGTCCGCAAAGGATTCCCGTTCAAGGTTTTGATCTCGCGCCATATCGACGGCGAGATCAATGCGATCGCCGCCGAGTGGCTCGGCGTCGGCACGGTCCGCGGTTCGGGCGATCACGGGCGGAGATTTCACGTCAAGGGCGGCGTGAGCGCCTTCAGGAGCATGATGGACGCGCTCGCCGCAGGCTGGAACATGGCGCTGACCGCGGACGTTCCGAAAGTCTCGCGCGTTGCCGGCCTCGGAATCATCAAGCTCGCGAGTGCGACGGGCCGGCCGATTTTTCCGGTTGCGCTGGCGACCAGCCGCCGGGTCGTGCTCGACAACTGGGATCGTTCGGCGATCAACCTGCCGCTCAGCCGCGGCGCCGTCGTCGTCGGCGACCCGATCCGCGTGCCGGCCGAGGCCGATGGCGAAGGCCTTGAACAAGCACGCGGCATGCTGGAAAAGGCCCTCAATTCGGCGACCGAACGCGCACATGCCATTGTAGATCGGCTGCCGGCAGGCGCGGTCAACGACCGGTCCGGGAAGGAGCGGCTTGAGATTGAGCGGCGGGTATCGAATAATGGGATTATCGCCGATTAAGGCTGCAATTGAGCCGGTAAGTCGTTGCGCGGGGAAGCACATTGGCAATCATCGACGACGTTCGCTCCATCATCGCTAAATCGCTGAATATCCCCGTCGATCAGCTTACTCCGGAAAAGCGTCTCGACGAGCTCGGCGCCGAATCCCTCGACGTCATCGAGATTGTTTTCGCGCTCGAGGAAAAATACGACATCGCCATTCCGCTGCAGGCGAATGACGCGACGCGCGTTTCGGCGTCGGGCAAAAGTGAAAGCCAGGACAAGAGCGGCAACTCCGAATTGCCGTTTGCCACCGTCGGCGATGTCGCCGAAATGGTCGAGAAGCTGGTTGCGGCGAAAGCATCGAAATGAATCGGGTCGTCATCACGGGCATCGGGGTCGTCACCCCGATCGGCAATACCCGTGACACATTTTGGTCGGCGCTGGTCGAGGCACGCTCGGGCATCGGCCCGATCACGATCATCCCGACCGAGCGCCTGAACAGCCGCATCGCCGCGCAAGTGCTCGATTTCAACCCGGCGGATCATTTCGACGCCAGGCGCGTGAGCCTGCTCGATCGCTTCGCGCAATTCGCCGTGGTCGCCGCACGCGCCGCCTTGCGCGACGCGCAATTGGAGCTGAGCGAAGAGATGGCGCTGGAGGCGGCGACCATCATCGGCAATTCGACCGGCGGCATGAATACGCTCGACGATTCCTTCTTCAAGCTCTACGGGCAAAACGCAGCGCGCGCACATCCCTTGTCGATTCCGCGCCTGATGTCGAACGCCGCCTGCAGCGCAATCTCGATGGATCTCGGGCTGAAGGGGCCGACCTATACAATCGCATCGGCCTGCTCCTCCGGCACGCACGCCATCGGCCAGGCCTTTCAGATGGTGCGCACGGGTCAGGCGCCGATTGCGCTCACCGGCGGCACCGAAGCCTGCCTCACCGTCGGTACGTTCAAAGGCTGGGAGGCCTTGCGGGTGCTCAGCTCCGACACCTGCCGGCCGTTTTCGAAAACGCGATCCGGACTCGTGCTCGGCGAAGGCGCGGCCATGTTCGTGCTCGAAACGCGCGAACGCGCTGTTGCGCGCGGCGCTCCGATCTATGCCGAGATACTCGGCTTTGGGATGAGCGCGGATGCCGGCGACATCACCGCCATCGATCCGAGCGGTGCCGCGCGCGCGATGCAGGCGGCCTTGCGGGACGCCAAGGTCAACCGCGACGAGATCGATTACGTGAATGCGCACGGCACCGGCACGGCGCTCAACGACAAAGGCGAGACGATCGCGCTCCGCCAGGCTTTTGGCGACGCCGCCGACCATTTGGCCGTCTCGTCCAGCAAGGGCGTCCTGGGCCACAGCCTGGGAGCAGCGGGAGCGGTCGAGCTCGCGGCGACGGCGCTGGCGTTGCACAACCAGACGATCCCGCCGACGGCGAATTTCCAAGAAGCCGACCCGGATTGCGATCTCGATTACGTGCCCAACACGGCGCGCAACGCGCCGATCCAAAAGGCCATGTCGAGCTCGTTTGCCTTCGGCGGCTTGAACGCGGTGCTCGTGCTCGGGCGGGCGTAGGCGTCGCCCCTAGCAATCAACTGTCAAGCGATATCAGCTCCAAGCCTGTGCATCAGCTCGACGAAATCCGGAAAGCTGGTGGCAATAAAACTTCCGTCATCGATCTTCACCGGCTTTTCGCTCGCCAGCCCCATGACCAGCGCCGACATGGCGAGCCGGTGATCCATGTGCGTGACCACGAGGCCGCCGCCGGCCGCGCGGCCGCTGCCTTGCACGATCAGATCGTCGCCTTCGATATCGACTTGCACGCCGTTCACCCGCAACATGTCGGCGGCGCCGGTAAGCCGGTCCGATTCCTTCACGCGCAATTCCTTGAGCCCGCGCATCACCGTTGTTCCTTCCGCGAAGGAGGCGGCGACGGCAAGGATCGGATACTCGTCGATCATCGACGGCGCCCGCGCGGCCGGGACCTCGACCCCGCGCAGCGTGCCGGCGCGCACGCGCAGATCGGCGACGTCTTCACCGCCTTCATTGCGCGAAGCAAGCCGCTCGATCGCGGCTCCCATATCGGCGAGCGTCTCGATCAAGCCGGCACGCAGCGGATTGAGCATCACGCCTTCGAGGATCACGTCGGAGCCCGGCGTGATCGCGGCTGCGACCAGCGGAAAGGCGGCCGATGAGGGGTCGGCCGGAACGACGACGGGCTGCGGAACCAGTTCGGGCTGACCCACAAGGCTGATGCGGCGGCCATGCGCGCCATGCGGCGTGACGCGCACATCGGCGCCGAAATGCGTGAGCATTTTCTCCGTGTGGTCGCGCGTCGCCTCCGCTTCGATCACGACTGTCTCGCCCGGAGCGGCAAGCCCGGCGAGCAGCACGGCCGATTTCAGCTGTGCGGAAGCGACCGGCGGCTCGAATACGATCGGGATCGGCTCGCGCGCGCCGGCGAGCGTCAATGGCAGCCGGCCGTCGCTTGATGTCAACGTATGCGCGCCGATCCGCTCCAGCGGCTCCAGCACCCGCCGCATCGGGCGCTTGCGCAGCGACGCATCGCCGTCGAATGTGGCTGCGATCGGACAGCCGGCAACTGCGCCGAGCATGAGCCGGCAGCCGGTGCCGGAATTGCCGAAATCGAGCGGCCCCGCCGGTTCGGCAAAGCCGGCGACGCCGACGCCGTGCAGGCGCCACGCCCCTACACCTGTGCGCTCGACGCGCGCGCCGAGCGCGCGCACAGCCTTGGCGGTGTTGAGCACGTCCTCGCCTTCAAGCAGCCCGGCAATGCGCGTCTCGCCGACCGCGAGCGCGGCGAAAATCAGCGCCCGGTGCGAGATCGATTTGTCGCCAGGCACGCGCACGCGGCCCTTCAACGGGCCAGTGTGTCGGGCGGTCAGCGGGGCGGGATCGGAGTGCATGGGGCAAAGCTCGCGCGGTGCTTTAACACGCGCGCCCTGGCCGCGTCATGCCAATGCGGATCACGGTCTTGATGGCGGGGAGGTCGCCGCGCAAGGCGCGGCGGTGAACGGGCGAGCAATCGTCCACACGCCCATTCACCACGCCGACCCACGTCGACGGCCGTTGCCGCTACGCCTTGAACTTGATGATCTTTTGCTGCTGCTCGCCGAGCCCATCGATGCCGAGCTGCACCACGTCGCCGGCTTTGAGGAATTTCGGCTCCGGCTTGATGCCCATGCCGACGCCGGGCGGGGTGCCGGTGATGATCACATCGCCCGGTTCCAGCACGAAGAATTGCGAGCAATACCAGACGAGGTGGGCGACGCCGAAGATCATGGTCTGGGTCGAGCCTTTCTGCCGGGTCTCGCCGTTGACCGTGAGCCACATGTCGAGCCGCTGCGGGTCGCGGATTTCGTCCTTGGTGACGAGCCACGGGCCGAGCGGACCGAAGGTCTCGCAGCCCTTGCCCTTGCCCCATTGCCCGCCGCTTCTCTCGATCTGGAAACTGCGCTCGGAGACGTCATTGGCGAGGCAATAACCGGCGACAGCCTCCATCGCTTTGTTCTTGGCGAGATAGCGCGCCCGGCTGCCGATGACGATGCCGAGCTCGACCTCGTAATCGAGCTTGGTCGAGCCTTTCGGGATCATGGTGTTGTCGCTCGGCCCGCAGATGCAGCTCGGCGCCTTGTTGAAGATGATCGGCTCTTTCGGGATCGGCATGCCGGCCTCGGCCGCGTGGTCGGAGTAATTCAGCCCGATGGCGATGAAATTGCCGACATCACCGACGCAAGCGCCGAGCCGCGGCGTGCCGCGCACCAGCGGCAGTTTCTCGGGTTTGAGCTTGCGCAGCTTGGAGAGTCCGCTCGGCGACAAAGCGGCGCCGGTTATATCGGGCACGACCTTCGACAGATCGCGGACGCGGCCCTGGGCATCGAGCATGCCGGGTTTTTCGCGCCCAGGGGCGCCGAAGCGGACGAGTTTCATTCAAAGACTCCTCGGATAAAGGGGCGCTAGAAAGCCCCCGGAAAGGCGCCGCCGTCAATCAGCAAATTTTGCCCGGTGATATAACCGGCCTGTGCCGAGCAAAGAAACGCACAGGCCGCGCCGAATTCGTCGGGGTTGCCGATCCGCCGCGCGGGAACGGCGGCGACGCGTTCGGCCAGCGCCTCCTCGGCGCTGACCCCCTTCTTCTTCATCGTGGTTTCGACATAGGTCTGAAAGCGATCGGTCGCGAACACGCCGGGCAACAGGAAATTGATGGTCACATTGGAGGCGGCGACATTGCGGGCGACGCCGGCGAAAAACGCGGTCAGGCCGGCGCGTGCGCCGGAGGAAAGATCGAGGCCCGCGATCGGCGCCTTCACCGATCCCGACGTGATGTTGACGACGCGGCCGAATTTCTTGGCGATCATCGGATCGATGGCTTTCTGAAACAGCTCCACGGCCACGATCATATTGGCGATGACGCCATCGAGCATTTTCTGCCGGTCGAGCTCGCGGAAGTCGCGAAACGGCGGTCCGGCATTGTTGTTGACCAGAATATCCGGCTCTGGGCAGGCGTCGAACAGGGCTTTCTGCCCGTCCGCCGCGGCGACGTCGGCGGCGACCGGAATGATCCTGGCGCCGGTGGCCCGCTGCAATTCGGCGGCGGTGGCGGCGAGCCGCTCGCGGTCGCGGCCGTTGATCACCACCTCGCAACCCGCCTCCGCCAGCGCCTTGGCGCAGGCCCGGCCAAGCCCGCGGCTGGAGGCACAGACGATCGCTTTGCGGCCGGCAATTCCCAGATCCATGGCTTAGAGTTCCGCCCATTTACGTCGTTTGCCGAGTGCGTCTTGTTGAGACCTAACTTCGATCAGTCAATTGCGAATACTTGCGTTGGCAACCGTCTTGCAACCTAAGCTATATATTAGATATAATTACATAGCGATTGTTGTGGGACTTGTCCGATGCCTAAAGCCGCTTTCGATTCGACGAGCCAACGACTGGTCACCCAAAACCTTTTAGTCTCCGCTGCTTCATACGACTTTCAGGGGAAAATGAGCTGGCCAGCAATTCAGGATTTGTCGGTCTTTATTGATGCGTTTTGCCTTTACGATGAAATTGTCGTGCTCGGACGACAAGCATATTCAATGTTACCAAATCGTAGCGACTTAATTGCCGCGGTGGGCGATGTTGTTCGAGTTGACGAGCCCCATGCAGACGCACGGGTAGTTTCCGCCGCATGTGGCCATCTCGGGGCGTTTTTAAATGAGAGAGTGGACTTGGATCGATATCGGCCGCTGATCGATTCCTTGAGTAATGCGTATTCGGTCTATCATGCGTTCGCCACTACGCCGGATGGTCCGGACGAGTTGCAGCAAGGAGAAGAATGGCTTCGGACAGTTCCTAGCGAAATCGATGTCCTCGCCGCGCTTGATCAAGATGAGGATTTTCATCGTTCTATAACATTCTTGGTTCGCACCTTTCTTTATCTCGCCTATGCAGATATCAATCAAATTACTCTTACGCCTGATAGCACTCGGGCGAAAGTTCTAGATCCGATTGCCCGCTCGGAGCGAAAACTTAGGCAACTGTTGTTGGAGAAAATTAAAGACGAGTTCCAGAAAAATTCCTTTGCTGATGATGTGAATATCAAAAGGCGAATTACGCCATTAGCAAGCATTGTGTTTGATCGGGCGTCAAAACCACAAAATATCGCGCGTGAAATGGTCAAGCTTCGATATGATCTTGCGCCAATGAGAGAACGACTTGCAAAAGTGGAGAGCAGACTGGCCAGCGGCAGCCGCAAAGATGAACTTGCAGTTGCGCGTGAGTGGAGCAGGGTTTTTGAAGAAATAGAAAAAGTTTACGGTAGGGGCGAGGGACTGCTAAGCCTTGAAAGCACTTTGGCGTTTGCAGAATTGGCCGGCAAATTTGCGGAAAAGCCGAGTAGTCCCGAGACATGGGCCAAAATGCTTGCCCTTCCTGTTAATGTTATTCGTCGGATGGTTTCGCGATTGCCAGCAATTGAAATTCACAGAATGCAATTTCCGTCGAGCGAAAGGTTGCAGAGAGTAGTACACAAGCTCTTTGGTGACATTGACGAGGTTCTGGCGGCTAATTGAACCGCCTTTCGCCATCACGGCCATTTCACCACCGGCGGCATCGAAGACAAGATGGAGTCGACATTGCCGCCGGTGCGCAATCCAAAAATCGTCCCGCGGTCATAGAGCAAATTGAACTCGACGTAACGCCCGCGGCGCACAAGCTGCTCCTCGCGCTCGGCTTCCGTCCACGGCTCGGCGAAATTCTTGCGCACCAGAACCGGATAGATGCCGAGAAAAGCGCGGCCGACCTCCTGGGTGAAGGCGAAATCGGCGTCGAAATCGCCGGAATCGAGCCAGTCGTAGAAGATGCCGCCGATGCCGCGCGCCTCGCCGCGGTGCTTGAGAAAGAAATACTCGTCGCACCAGGTCTTGAACTTCTCGTACGGCGCGACCGCCGCATGCGCATCGCAGGCAGCTTTCATCGCGGCGTGAAACGCGGTCGTATCCGGGTCCTCCTGCGAGCGCCGCACGAGCAGCACCGGGGTCAAATCGGCGCCGCCGCCGAACCAGGATTTCGTCGTCACCACGAAGCGCGTGTTCATGTGCACGGCCGGCACATGCGGGTTGTGCATGTGGGCAATCAGCGAAATGCCGGTGGCGAAAAAGCGCGGATCGTCGGCGGCGCCGGGGATGTCCTTGCGGAATTCCGGCGCGAATTCGCCGAACACCGCGGAGACATGCACGCCGACCTTCTCGAAGACGCGGCCCTTCATCATGGCCATGACGCCGCCGCCGCCCGGCTTGCCGGTGTGATCGGTGCGGGTCCAAGGGGTGCGCACGAAGCGGCCGGGCGGCCGATCCACGAGCGGGGCGCCGGCGGGCAGCGCGTCCTCGATCGCTTCGAAGGCCGCCACAATCCGGTCGCGCAAGGTTTCGAACCAGGCGCGGGCCGAGCCTTTGCGCGCCTCGATCACGTTCAAGTCCATGATCGGTCATGTATTACAACGGCAAGGAGCCGTCATCTTTTTCGCCATTGTCACAGTTGTGGGCGATTATACTGGGCTCTGGCAAACCTGGACTTTCCCGCATGACGCTGATCCTGAACCGGCCGACGCGCCGCCGCCTGCTCACAGCCGCTGCCGGTGCCGGCCTTGGCCTCCTGGCGGCCCCCTTTGTGCTGCGTTCGGCCGCGGCGCAAAGCTGGGGCGCCGGGGACCCTTTCAGCCTCGGGGTTGCTTCCGGCGCCCCGCGGCCGGATGGCTTCGTGCTGTGGACGCGGCTCGCGCCGGAGCCGTTGTCGAGCAATCCGCAAACGCCCGGCGGCATGCATGGCGGCGATGTGACGGTCGGTTACGAGATCGCCACGGATCCCGCCCTGCGCGACATCGTGCGCCGCGGCGAAGCGACCGCCGAACAGGCTTTCGCCTATTCGGTCCATCTCGACGTGCGGGGTCTTAAGCCCGGCCGGCCCTATTGGTATCGCTTCACGAGCGGCGACGCGGCAAGCCGCATCGGACGCGCCGCGACGCTCCCGGCGCCGGACGCCACGCCGGAGCGGATGCGTTTTGGTTTCGCGTCCTGCGCTCACTACGAGCACGGCTATTTTTCCGCCTACCGGCACCTTGCGGACGAAAATCCCGAATTCGTGCTCTTTCTCGGCGACTACATCTACGAAACCGTCGAGGAGAGGCGGCCGACGGTGCGCCGGCACGCCGATGGCATCGAGGCGGCGACGCTGCCGACCTACCGCAACCGCTATGCGCAATATCGGCTCGACCCGGACCTGCAACGGCTGCACGCCGAAGTTCCGGCGCTTGTCACCTGGGACGATCACGAGGTGGCGAACGATTATGCCGACAAGTGGTCCGAGCGTTTCGACGACCCGCAACTGTTTCTCATGCGGCGGGCGGCGGCTTACCAGGCATTCTACGAGCACATGCCGGTGCGGCCCATTCTTTCGCTGCCCAACGGACCGATCATGCGGATCTATGATCGCTTCACCTTCGGCGATCTGATCGAAGTGTCGCTGATCGACGGGCGGCAATACCGCTCACGCGGAGCCTGCTACGCGCCGCCCAACAAGGGTGGCATGCATCTGGAAACTGACGCGAGTTGCCCGGAGCGGCGCGAGGCCGGGCGCAGCATGATGGGATTTGCGCAGGAGGCCTGGCTCTATTCCAGGCTCGGCCATTCCAAGGCGCGCTGGAATTTGATCGCGCAGGATGTGCTGATGGCGCAGTACCACGTCAAGCAGAATGACGCCTTCGCCTTTTCGACCGACGATTGGGACGGCTATCCGGCGAATCGTGCGCGCCTGCTCAAGCGCATCCAGGACACGCAGGTGTCCAATCCCGTCGTTGTCAGCGGCGATATCCATTCGTTTTTCGCCAACGATTTGCGGCTCGACTTCGACGATCCGAATTCGCCGATCGTAGCGACCGAATTCGTCGGCACCTCGATCTCGTCCTATGGACCGCCCCACGAGATCATCGCGCAGGCGCTGCCCGAAAATCCGCATGTGCATTTCTTCGAGAGCCGGCGCCGCGGCTATGTCTGCGTCGATCTCGAGCGTGCGCAGATGCAGGTGCAGATGCGCGTGGTCTCCGACGCGCACGACCCGAAAGCCGACATTTCGACGCTGCGGACCTTTGCGGTCGAGGGCGGCAAGCCGGGCGTGGTGGCGGCTTAGCGCGAGGCTTCATCCGTCCGCTCATTCCCGCGAAAGGCGAAAGCGGGAATCCAGCCGGCGATCGCGTCAGCCTGGGGCCCCGCCAGCGCGCGGACGAGCAGAAGTTTCAGTCCGCCACACCGCCCGTCTGCCGCAGCGCTTCGCCCACAGCCATGGCGGCGGCGACCGCGACATTGAGCGACCGCAGACCTTCGCGCATCGGTATTTTCAGGCGCGCGTCGGCGGCGTCATGGACCTCTTTCGGCACGCCCGCCGACTCGCGGCCGAACAAGAGGATGTCGTCGGCCTGGTAGCGATAATCGAGATAGGAGAGGGGTGCACCGGTGGTGAATAAGAGCAGCCGATGACCTTCCCGGCTGCGCCAGTCGGCAAAGTCCCGCCAGGACCGGTGGCGCACGATCGCGGCCGCATCGAGATAGTCCATGCCGGCGCGACGGAAGGCGCGGTCGGTGGTCGGGAAACCGGACGGTTCGATGATATGGGCTTCGATGCCGCAGCAGGCACACAGGCGTAACATCGTTCCGGCATTCTGCGGAATGTCGGGCTGGTAAAGAGCGATGCGCATGGGCGGGATCGGCTGGCTGGGGAAGGGGGCACTCGGCGAAACCGGGGCCGAGCGAGCCCTCTGTATAGATCGAGCGCAGCTTGGCGGGCACATTGTGATGGCACACTTGCGCTCGCCCGGTAAGGGTGCCAATAAAACGCCGCCGGATTGCGTCGCCTCTGATCTCCCCCAGGTCGGATGAGACGGGCCTTCCGCCGCTCGACGGACCTTTCGGGGGTGGTCCGCAGCGCGGATGGAGTGACCGGCTAGACGGAAGAGGGTGTGACGGGTGGCCACAATCTCCGCAGCGCAGCCTTCGCGGCGCGATGTCTCAATACTTTGGCGTCGGTGCCGTCCGCGCCGCCAGTGCGGCCGCGGCGCTCACCCGGCTCGTCCGACACGCCGCCCCCTCGGCCATTGTCGCCGGCCGCAAGCCTAAAGCCCGCCAACGCATAAGGTTTCGATCATGAGCGCAAATTCGATCTACAAGCCGCAGAGCCCCCTCATGCAATGGATGGAGCGGCGGCTGCCGATCGCGAGCCTGGTCTATTCCTCCTTCGTTGTCTATCCGACGCCGCGCAACCTGAACTATTGGTGGACCTTCGGCGGCATCCTCACCTTCATGCTGGGCGCGCAGATGGTGACCGGCATCGTGCTGGCGATGCACTACACGCCGCATGTCGATCTCGCCTTCACTTCCGTCGAATCGATCATGCGCGACGTGAATTACGGCTGGCTGTTGCGTTACCTGCACGCCAACGGCGCGTCCTTCTTTTTCGTCGCCGTCTACGCCCACATCGTGCGCGGCATGTATTACGGCTCCTACAAGGATCCGCGCGAGGTGTTGTGGATCCTCGGCGTCATTCTGTTCCTGCTGATGGTGGTCACCGGCTTCATGGGCTACGTGCTGCCCTGGGGCCAGATGAGCTTCTGGGCGGCGACCGTCATCACCAATCTGTTCTCGGCCATTCCGTGGGTCGGCGATCCGATCGTGACCTGGCTGTGGGGCGGCTATGCGGTCGGCAATCCGACGCTCAATCGCTTCTACTCGCTGCACTACCTGTTGCCGTTCGTCATCGCCGGCGTGGTCGTGCTGCACGTCTGGGCGCTGCACATGGTCGGACAGAACAATCCGACCGGCGTCGAGCCGAAGACCGAGAAAGACTTCGGTCGCGTTTACGCCTTATGCGACCGTCAAGGACGCCTTCTTCATCGGCGTGTTCTGTCTGTTCCTGGCCTGGTTCGTGTTCTACATCCCGAACTATCTCGGCCATTCCGATAATTACATTCCGGCCAATCCCGGCCAGACGCCGACCCATATCGTGCCGGAATGGTACTACCTGCCGTTCTACGCCATCCTGCGCGCGATCCCGAGCAAGCTTCTGGGCGTCATCGCGTTGCTGGCCTCGATCATTCTGCTCGCCTTTCTGCCGTGGCTCGATACCTCGCGCGTGCGCTCGGCGAATTACCGGCCGCTCTACCGGCAGTTCCTGATCGTCTTCTTTCTGGTGGTGATCGGGCTTGGCTATCTCGGCTCGCAGCCCCCCGAAGGCGGTTATGTGATCGCGGCGCGCATTCTCACGGCTTATTATTTCGTGTTCCTGCTCATCATCCTGCCGCTGCTCGGCTTGTTCGAAACGACCAGACCGCTGCCGAACTCGATCTCGGAGGCGGTGCTGCGCGAAGGATTACCAGCCGGCGCCTCGGCGCCGCCGCCGTCGGGCGCGAAGGTTTAGGAGGGCGCCCATGAACTTGCTTCGCAACATGAACTTGCCTCGCAACATGAACGCGCATCGCAACATCGTCCTTGCCGTCACGCTCGCGGCTTCGCTTTCGGCGGCCGCCGTCCAGACGGCTTCCGCCCAAGAGGCCGCGGCGCCGCCGCGGCTGTATTGGTCGTTCCACGGGCCGTTCGGCTTGTATGACACCGCGCAACTTCAGCGCGGCTTCAAGGTCTATCGCGAAGTCTGCTCCAATTGTCACAGCCTGAAGCTGCTGGCGTTCCGCAATCTCGCCGATCCGGGCGGGCCGAGCTTTACTGAGGCCCAGGCGGCGACCATCGCCTCTGGTTTCCAGGTGACCGACGGTCCCAACGACAAGGGCGAAATGTTCCAGCGCCCCGGCAAGCTCGCCGACCACTTCCCGCCGCCGTTCCCGAACGATCAGGCTGCCCGCGCGGCAATGGGGGGCGGCTTGCCTCCCGACATGTCCGTATTGGCGAAGGCGCGCGGCTACGAAGCAGGTTTCCCCTGGTTCATCTTCGATGCTTTCACGCAGTATCAGGAGGACGGCCCCGACTATATCCACGCCATCCTTGTCGGCTACGAGGATGCGCCGGCCGGGGTCACGCTGCCGCCGGGCTCGCAGTACAACAAGTACTTTCCCGGCCATGCCATCGCCATGCCCAAGCCGCTCAGCGACGGGCAGGTCGAATATACCGATGGCGCGCCGGCGACGGTGGATCAGTATGCCGAGGATGTCTCCGCCTTCCTGATGTGGGCTGCGGAACCGAAGCTCGATGAGCGCAAGCACCTCGGCTTCCAGGTGTTCGTCTTCCTCATCGTGCTGACCGGCCTTCTCTATTTCACCAAGAAGAAGGTCTGGCACGACGTTCACCATGATCCGGAATTGCTTAAGGGCCGCGCGCCGACCGAGTATCCGCGGGCCTGACGCCGGCGGCAGCGGCTGTCCGATCCGCGTTAACGCTCCAAACTTCGCCCGGCTCCGCTTGGGTTGCGTCGGCCGCCATGGTTCGCCACAGTGCGCCAGCCGCATCCCCGCCGAAGTTCCGGCAGACGAGTTTTGGGGCTTAAGATCATGACGACCGCCACACTGGACGTGAGCAACGATCTCAAAGCCGCGATCCGCAACATCCCGGATTATCCCAAGCCGGGCATCATGTTTCGCGACATCACCACGCTGCTCGGCAATGCGCGCGCCTTTCGCCGCGCCGTCGATGAGCTGGTGCATCCCTGGGCCGGCGGCAAGATCGACAAGGTGGCCGGCATCGAGGCGCGCGGCTTCATTCTCGGCGGCGCCGTCGCCCATCAGGTCTCGGCGGGCTTCGTGCCGATCCGCAAGAAAGGCAAGCTGCCGTTCAAGCGGGTGACCATCGGCTATTCGCTCGAATACGGCATCGATGAGATGGAGATGCACGAGGACGCTGTGCTTCGGGGCGAGCGCGTCATCCTGGTCGACGATCTGGTCGCCACCGGCGGCACCGCCGAGGCGGCGGTGAAGCTCTTAAAAGGCATCGGCGCCGAAGTCTTGGCGGCCTGCTTCATCATCGATCTGCCCGACCTCGGCGGCGGCGACAAAATCAGGAAGCTCGGCGTGCCGGTGCGTACGCTGGTGAGCTTCGAGGGGCATTAAGAGCGAAGAGCGGTGGGTCGCGATATGGTGGCTGAGGCGGCTGACGGCTGGATCGGTCCGCTAACGTAGTCGGTGCATGGAGGCGATAGCTGCATTATTTCGCGAAGTCGGCGCGCCCTTGTCGATCGAGCGCATCACGCTCGATCGGCCGGCGCCGACCGAGGTGCTGGTGCGCATTGCCGCCGTGGGTTTGTGCCGCACGGACTATCATGTGATCCGCGGCGAGCGGCGGGTGGCCATGCGGCCGATGGTGCTCGGCCACGAGGCTGCCGGTGTGGTCGAAGAGATCGGCGCGGCGGTTGACGGAATCAAGGTCGGCGATCACGTCGTACTGACCTTTATTCCGGCATGCGGAAAGTGCCACTGGTGCCAGCGGGGCTTGCATCATTTCTGCGCGCAAGGCCCGCGCATCACCGCAGGTCCACAGCTTGACGGCACCTATCGTCGGCGCGATCGCGCGGGCGACGTTGTCGGCGCGTTCTGCATGATCGGCGGCTTCGCCGAGCGCACCGTCGTCGATCAGGCGTCGGTGCTGGTCATCGACAAAGACATCCCGCTCGATCTTGCCAGCCTTGTCGCCTGCGGTGTGACGGCCGGTGTCGGGGCTGCCCGCCACCGGGCACGGGTCATGCAGGGCGAAAGCGTGCTGGTCGTGGGTTGCGGGGGCGACGGCATGAACGTGGTCCAAGGCGCGGCTTTATGCGGCGCCGGAAAGATCATTGCCGCCGATATCGTGCCGGCCAAGCTCGATTGGGCGCGAGAGTTCGGCGCGACGCATTGCACCGATGCACAAGGCGAAAATCTCACCCGCGCGGTTCTCGATCTTACCGGGGGGATTGGCGTTGATCACGCCTTCGTCTGTATCGATCCGCCGGCGACATTGCTGCCGGCCTTCCGGGCCACGGCGAAGGGCGGCAACGTTGTGGTGACCGCGCTGACCCCGGACACGGTAACCGGGATCGCAATCCCGCCGCTGGAACTCGTGGTCACGCAGAAGGCGATCATGGGCGCGGTCTACGGCTTTTTCAGCCCGCGCCGGCAAATCCCCGAGCTGCTCATGCTGTATCGCAAGGGCTCGTTGAAGCTGCGCGAATTGATCACGCGAACGTATCGGCTTGACGAAATAAATCGCGGCTATGCCGATCTCGCGGCCGGCAAGAACCTGCGCGGCGTCGTGGTGTTTGAATGAAAACGCGCGGGCGCGCGCATCTCTGGCGGCTTTGGTGATCGTGCGAGCCGGTCCGCGGTCAGGTGCGACATCATGAAAGCGCCGCCACGGCTGCGACGGCCGCGGCGGCACCCTGTAGAGCAAGCTCACGATGGATGTGGGGGCGAACTCGCTCTAACCGCGTTTCAGCTCTGGTAGTTGATGATGGAGGCGGAGCTAACGCTGGTCGTTTGGCCATTGGCCGCGTAGCCCGTCGTTGTGCTGAGCGACTCTCGGATCAGTTTCAGAAAGTCCGTGAGCAAGTTCGTCGTCGAGGTGGTCGCTGAGCTGTCGCTGCTGCTTGTGCTATCGCTGGTACTGCTCGTGCTGTCGCCGCTGCTGCCGTCGCCGCTGGAGCTGGAAGCACCGCCGGGGCCGCCGGGACCGCCCGGAGGAGGCCCCCCCGGACCGCCCGGTCCGCCCGGACCTCCGGGGCCGCCCTGGGAAAACGCGTTCGAAAAAACGCTCTGCAGCTCGGTCGCCTGATCGCTTGTCAGCTTGCCGTTTTGCACTTCCTGCGCGATCAAGCTGTCGATCTTCGATTTCATATCGGTCGGCGAGGGGGGCGAAGACGACGCATCGCTCTGCAGCGCGCTGTTAATATCGGTCAGCGCCGAGCTCAACGCGCTTTGATCGGATGAGCTGATCGTGCCGCTCGACACCATTGATGTCAGCTCGTTCTGGAGCGTGATCAAAGGAGATTGTTGTTGGTAGCCGGTCGGTGAAATCGAGGTCATGGCACGCTCCAGATGGTCAAGAACTATTTGTAGGAAACGCGATTGCGATTAATGGAAGCTTGCTTCGGCGGGGCAAACCTGTTTCCCTACATTGCCGAATTGACTCCAGAAACGTTCAGAAACAAATCTCCTTCGCCCACTGCCCCGTTCGCCGCAGATAAGCACCGATGAACGCGTCTCCGCATATTCTCGTTGTGGAAGATGACGCCGAAATAAGCCGCCTTGTCAGCCGCTATCTGCGCACCAACGATCTGCACGTTTCGGTTCTTGCCGACGGCCGCAGCCTGGACCGGACGCTCGAGGACAGCCGCGTCGACCTCATCGTGCTCGATCTGATGCTGCCGGGCGAGGATGGGCTGGCGCTCTGCCGACGGCTGCGAACGCGCTCCGAAGTGCCGGTTATCATGCTGACGGCCAGGGGCGAAGAGCTCGATCGCATCATCGGGCTGGAAATAGGGGCGGATGATTATCTCGCAAAGCCGTTCAATCCGCGCGAGCTGCTGGCGCGTATCCGGGCGGTGCTGCGGCGGGCGAACGCCGCCGCGCCGATCGTTGATCGCCGTGCCCGCACGCTCACGTTTTTGGGCTGGCAGATCGATTGCATGGTGCGCGAATTGAGGGACCCGAAGGGGACGCACATCGTGCTGACCGGCGCGGAATTCTCGCTGCTGCAGGTCTTGTGCGAGCGCGCCGGGCGCGTTCTGACGCGCGAACAATTGCTCGATCTGACCCAAGGGCGCAAGGCGGGCTCGCTGGAGCGAAGCATCGACGTGCTCATCAGCCGGTTGCGTCGCAAGATCGAACGCGATCCGCACGACCCGGCGATCATCAAAACGGTGCGTTCCGGCGGTTATCTTTTCGCGGCGCCGGTCGAGGCCGCATGAATTGGCTGCGCTCCTTCTCGCCGAACCGCATCAGCGGTCAGATCGCGATCCTTATGGTGATTTCCCTGGTCGTGATCCATCTGGTGCTGACCGCCTCGTTCTTTCTTTCGCACCACGACCGCCCATTCGAGCATTCGCCGGAACGGGTGGCGACGCTGGTCGAGCTCGTCGCCGCAAGACCGGTCGAAACGCGGCCGGCGCTGTTGCGGGAGATGGCGAGCGTGTTCCCGCGCTTCGATCTGGCACTGGTGGATTCCCTGCCGGATAACGCCGTCCAGCCCGGCGCGGACGGGGAATTGGGCGGCTTCGCTCATCGGCTGGGGCCGGACTACCGGCTGCTCGGCCTTGAGAGCAAATCGCCGGCGACTTCGGGTGGCGGACGTCTGATCGCCGTCGGCCTGCCGGACGGCCAGTTCGTCACCGCACGGCTGGCGCCCATGCCGTCCCCACCTCCCAGTCCCATCGGCATCACTTTGTTGGCGCTTTCGATCAGCGTCACGCTGCTCGGCGTCTGGGCGGCGCGGGGGTTGACGGGACCGCTACGCCGCCTGGCCTGGGCGGCGGAGAGTTTTACGCCCAACGGCGAGCTCGCGCCGCTGCCGGAGCGCGGGCCTTATGAAATCCGCACCGCGGCGCGCGCCCTCAATCAGATGCGGGAGCGGATCAAGAGCCTGGTCGATGATCGCACCCGCATGCTGGCGGCCGTGAGCCACGATCTGCGGACGCCGATCACGCGGCTGCGGTTGCGTTGCGAGTTCATCGAGGATCAAGCCGCGCGGACGCAGATGCTGGGCGAGCTTGCCCGCATGAACTCCATGGTCGAAAGCGTGTTGCACTTTCTGCGCGACGGACAAAAACGCCAGCAGGCGACGATGATCGACCTTGCCACCAGCCTGCAGACCATCTGCGATCAATTCGCCGATGTCGGTCACGATGTCAGCTACGACGGACCCGATCACGTCGTGATACGCGCCCATGCCGAGGAATTGCATCGGGCGATCACGAACCTGATCGACAATGCGGTCCGCCATGGCGGCAAGGCCGACGTGCGCGTGAGTCTCACAACGCCCACCGTGACGGTCGCGATCGAAGATGACGGCCCGGGTATCCCCGATCTGCGGAAGGAAAACATGTTCGAGCCATTCGTTCGCGGCGACACCGCTCGCGGCATGAACAATAACGACGGATTTGGGCTTGGACTGTCGATTGCACGAAGCGTGATCGAGGCGCATGCCGGCACGCTCACGCTGCTCGACCGGCAGCCGCAGGGACTTATTGCCAAAATCACGTTGCCGCACGTCGCCGATCCAAGCGTCGCCGACGTCAGCCAAGCGCACTGACAGAAATCCCAGGCGTCACATCGTCGCGAATTGCTTCTCGACCGCCTTGTGATCCTTCTTCCAGGCCTCATACAGCGATGCCGACATCGGGTCGGGGAAGATATCTTCGGCTGACTGGGATAGGCCTGCAACAACGGCCCTCGCCACGTCCTGCGGACTCGTCTTCGGCATCTCGACTCCAGCCAACATGTCCGTGTCGACGGCTCCGGGGAAGACGCCGAAGACGGCGATCTTTCGGCTCGCAAGCCCGGCGCGCAGCGACTGTGTCAGCGACCATGCCGCCGCCTTCGAGGCGTTGTACACGCCGAGACCCGGCATGCTGGCGAGCGCCACGAGGGTGAGGATATTGACGATGGCGCCGCCGCCGTTGCGTTCGATAACCGGCGCGAAGGCTCGCGACATCGAAAGGACGCCGTAAAAGTTCGTGCCGAAATTGCGCTCGAACGCATTGCGCGGAGCGTCGAGGACGGAGCCGAAGTCGAGCACGCCGGCGTTGTTGATCAGCAGCGTCACATCCTCGGCTCGTTTGGCCAATACTGCAACGGATCGCTCGTCCGTTACGTCAACGGGAACGACGACGACCCGCCGATCGTTTGCGAAGTCGCCGAGTTTTTCCACGCTGCGCGCGGCGGCATAAACTTTAGCGATGTTGGCGGCGAGAAGGGCTTGGACCAAGGCGCGGCCTATGCCTCGATTGGCCCCGGTCACCAGACCGACGGACTGCTCGATATTCATCTCGAAATCTCCGGTAATAACGACCGGAGTTTTGCCGGTATTCGCGGCAAGAGAAATGGCTACATTGACAAAACACTCGTGCGCAACATGCACGAACGTGACGGGATGCCGCCTATGTGTCCTGGTCGAGCGCATAGCGGCGAAGGCGCTCGCGAATAAAATCGATGAAGGCGCGAACCTTTGCGGGCAGGTATGAACGGCTGGGATAGATGATCCAGGCTGCGGTCTCGAAGTCGGTCGCCGTGACGCTGTACTCGGGAAACAGGTCGATCAAAAGTCCATCGGCAAGATCAGAATCAACATTCCAGTGCCCGATCAGGGTGGGCCCCAGGCCATCGAGCACGCACTGTCGGATCGCCAGTGCGCTCGATAGTCTCAAATCACTCGCGATTGGCACTTCGGTGACTTCGCCGCTTTTGTCGCGAAACAGCCAACGATCACGAAAGCCGGGCAAATCGAACACGACGCACTTGCGCTTGGCTAACTGTGCCGGCGTCGAAGGGGAGCCTTCGCGCGCGATATACGCCGGGCTGGCGCAAACTCTATACCGGGTCGGGAACAACTTTGCAGCGACGTAACCCACGTCAAGGCGCGGACCCAGACGGATGGCGACGTCGATTCGTTCGCCTATCAAGTCAAGGTTCGAATCGGTGAGGAGGAGTTCAAGCGTCAAGCCAGGATAGCTGGCCCGGAACTCGGCCAGCAACGGTACGATGCATATCTGGCCGAATGCGACCGTCGTCGAGATGCGAAGGGTGCCCGACAAGCCGGCACCAGCGTCCCGCGCCGCCGCGCACGCGCGCTGTAGCTCTTCAATCAAGGGCTCAATTCTTTCAAAGTAGATACGGCCACCTTCAGTCAGGACAAGCTGACGCGTGGACCTCTGAAAGAGGCGAATGCTGAGCTCTTCCTCCAGGCCGGCAATCAGCCGAGAGATGGAGGATGGATCAACATTCCGATCCTTGGCGACAGCGGCGAAGCTGCCTCGCCGCACGACCTCGATGAAGACGGAAAGTGTGGCAACGTCCATCGGCGCCGCTTCTCGGCCTACGCCGCCTTGGCGCTCTGCCGCCGCCGTTCGAATTCCAGCGCGGGATCGTTGACCGCGCCAAACCGCAGGCTGAGAAGGTCGCGCACATAATTCTGGTGGAGCCGCCAGGGCTTTTTCGAGCCTTGGTGCGGAAATTGATCGACGGCGCGCTGGATATAGCCGGAGGAGAAATCGATCAGCGGCTCGGGCTTGACCGACGGATCGCGCAGACGTGGCGTGCATACCGCATAGCCGTGCCGGTCCATATAGTTGATCAGCCGCGCGACATAAGCCGACGTCAGATCGCATTTGAGCGTCCAGGAGGCGTTGGTGTAGCCGAATGCCGCGAAGAGGTTGGGCACGTCGCTGAACATGACCCCCTTGAAATTCATCGTTTCAGAGAACGTGACCGGCTTGTTGTCGATGGCGACGCTGATGCCGCCGAGCAATTGCATCTTCAGCCCGGTCGCGGTGACGATGATGTCGGCAGCCAAGCTCGCGGCCCGATTGCAGGCGAATGCCGTCCGCGGTGAAGCTTGCGATCTTGTCGGTGACTACGTCGGCCTTGCCGGATTTGATCGCGCGGAAGAAATCGGCGTCCGGCGCGAGACAAAGCCGCTGGTCCCATGGATTATAGCGCGGGGTGAAATGCGTCAGCACGTCGTAGTCGGCGCCGAGCTGCGCCCGCGCCTGGCTCACGATCCATTTTTTCACCGCTCTCGGCTTGCGGCGGGAGAGATTGTAGAAGTAAAGCCCGAACAGCACATAATACCAGCGCGCGATGGCGTAGGCGATCCGGGTCGGCAGGCGCCGGCGCAGCGCCTTGGCGAGCTTATCTTCCGCCGGCCGCGACACGATATAGGTCGGCGATCGCTGCAGCATCGTTACATGCGCTGCCTTCTCGGCGATGACGGGAATGATCGTCACTGCGGTGGCGCCGCTGCCGATCACCACGACCCGCTTGCCGCTATAGTCGAGCGTCTCCGGCCAGTGCTGCGGATGGACGATCTGGCCGGCGAAATTTTCCGCGCCGACAAATTCCGGCGTGTAGCCGTTGGCATAGTCGTAATAGCCGGTACAGCCGAACAAAAAATTACACGTGAAGCGAGCCGGCGCTCGCTCGTCGCCGCGCTCCACGTCGATCGTCCACAGCGCATCGGCGGACGACCACGACGCGCTTGTCACCCGGTGCCGGAAGCGAATCTTGCGATCGATGCCATAGGCTTCCGCCGTTTCGCGAATGTAGGTGCGGATCGATTGGCCGTCGGCGATCGCGGCGTTCGATTGCCACGGACGGAACGGATAGCCGAAGGTGAACATGTCGGAATCGGAGCGGATGCCGGGATAGCGGAACAAATCCCAGGTGCCGCCGATCGCGCTGCGGCTCTCGAGGATGACGTAAGTCTTGCCGCGGCATGACGTCTGCAAATGATAGGCGGCATCGACGCCGGACAGCCCGCTGCCGACGATGATGATGTCAAAATGCTCTTGCGTCATGGTCTGGCGTCTTAGCTGGCGGTTTGATCATGCGCTTTCCCGCAACGTTGCGGTTCATCTTGCGACCGTTCGCTACCCGGCCGGAGCAAGCGGGGCCTCGGCGGCCGCCGCGAGGCGCGCGATGCGGGCGATGAATGCGGCAGCCTGATCGGCTGATGAGATCAGTATCATATGTCCGCCCCCTTCAATAAGCTCCAGATCGGCGCCCGGTACTTTGGCAACGAATCCCTGGGCATGCAGGGCGGGGTCTAGGATGCGATCGTCAGTCCCATACAGGATGCCGATCGGTATCGTGAGATCGTTGTAGCGCGCCGGCATGCCGGCAAGCTCCTCTTCGGCCGCCATCAGCTCGCTTGAAGCGCCGATGAAAGCTGCCGGCCGCAAGTTCAACAGCCCGCCGCCCTTGGTCGCGAAATCGGACGGAACGGGCTGCGGCCCAAACAGCGTCGTGAGCGCCAACTCGCGGTTGGCGATCGACGATGGCGTTGCCAACGTCCACGCTATCAACCGGCGCAGCAGCGGCGACTTGATGGCGAGACCGTCGAACGGCGGCGGCACACCTTCAGGCTGGTGCGTCACCGGCGCGATCAGCGCCAAACCTCCGACCCGCTCGGGATGGTTCAGGGCAAGGGCGAGCGCGATGGCGCCGCCCAGTGAATGCCCGACGACCAGCGGCCGCTCGAGGTGGAGCGCCTCGCAAAAACGGCTGATGATGCGCGCCTGCGCGGTGAGCGGCGCGAGCGCCTCGTTCGGCGGCAGCGAGTAGCCGCTGCCGGGCCGATCCAGAATGACGACGCGAAAATCGCGCTTGAGCCTGCCGAGCAGCGAGTGAGTGAAATTATGCACCTGACCGGCGAGCCCATGAACGAGCAAAAGCGTGGGCCCGCTGCCTTCGTCGATATAGTGGAGCCGCGCGCCGTCGATGTCGATGAAATGGCCGCGCGGCGGCATTTTCTTTTCCACTTGGCGCGCGGTCCACGCTGTAAAAAGAACGAGGCCGGCCAGCACGAGAAGGATGACGGCGGCCGCGATGCCGGCGATCCAAGCAATCATTTCTTGCCTCCCCGACCCAGCCACTTCCAATAGCTCACCGGCATAAGCCGCTCCACGAAAGCGGCAAATTTGGCATCCGAGCCGACCAGGATGCGGGCTTTTCTTTGTTCGATCCCGCGAACGATGATTTCGCCGGCCGTTTCCGGCGGCAGGGTGAGGAGAGAGTCGAAAAAATTGCGCCGCTTGGCGGCCTCGTCGCCAGAAAGGCTCGCCGGCATCCGCGCTTTCTTCGCGATCGACGTGGCGATGCCGCCGGGATGCACGACGGTGACGCCGACGCGCGTATCCGCAAGCTCATGCCGCAAGGATTCTGAAAAGCCGCGTACGGCGAATTTGCTTGCCGCATAGGCGGTCTGTCCGGGCGGCGCAATCAACCCGAACAGGCTCGAGACATTGACGATCCGCGCTTCCTCGCTCTTTTGAAGAAGCGGCAGGAACGCGCGCGTCATCTGCACGACGCCCCAGAAATTGATTCCGAACAGCCAATCGAAATCGCTTTCGGCAATCTCGAGGAAAGTGCCGCCCAGCGCCACCCCGGCGTTGTTGACGAGAATGTCGAGTGCGCCATGCGCCGCAATCACCTGATCGGGAAAGGCTGCGACCGCGGCGCGGTTCGCCACGTCGAGATGATGGTGGCTGATGCGGAGCGCGCCCGCGTCCTCGCTGCCGGCAATCTCCGCCGCCGTGCGCGCGAGCGCGGCATCGTCGATATCGGCGATCGCGAGGTGGCAGCCGCGGCGCGCCAGTGCGAGGGCGATGCCGCGGCCAATTCCGCCGGCTGCTCCCGTGACGACGGCCGTCCGGCCCGCAAGCTTCAGCACTCTCGAACTCCCTCCGTTGAGCCCCGAATTGCGGGCGTCAGGCCGAGGCTATCCGAAAAGCCAACCCCGGCGCTTGGGCGACGGTGCGAGCGTTGGCGCCGCCACGCCGCCCAGCGAGGAACTCAGCCGGCCCATCAGCAGCCGCAGCTCGAAATCGCGAAATTGCGTGTAGACGTCAGCGATCCAGCTATGGATTTCCGTGGGGCCGCCCGGCTGGTTGGCCATGTAGCTGTTGAAGGAGAAGCTTGGCCGATCGATCACGCCGCGCACGAGCTGAGAAAGCCGCGGTATGCGGATGGTGCCGCATGCCGCGGGCGTCGGCGGAAAATCCTCCTTGGAGAACATCAGCGATGCGGATTCGTTGTGCACCGGGGCGAAGATCGCCGCCACCTGCTGGCGCAACTCGGCATAAATGCGCACCGTGGCGATCGCCTGGTCGGTCAGGAAGAACACGATCGTATCCATGCCGTGCCGCCGCGCCTCCTCGGCGAAGCCGATTTCTCCCATGATGTCGAAAAACTTCTCGAACGGCCCGTAGCCCAGATCGATGACCTTGGTGCTCGCGGTATCGGCGACCAGCCGGTCGAACAATTCCATCTGTCCGCGGACTTCGGCGATCTCGACCGGCCAGACAAGCTTGGGAAAGCGGCCGGCCAGCATCGGCTCGCGCGGATTGAGATCGAAGCCGACCAGTGGACGGCCGCTGTGCAGGAAAAACTCCATCAACAGCCGCGCCAGCAGCGTCTTGCCCATGCGTGGGCGCGGCGAGGTGACGATGTAGAGGGGAGCCGGCTGCATGGTCACAGCCGCGCGGTTCTACGAGCGGCTGACGACCTGCACGCGCGGTCCGGCAGGCGCCGCACCGCTCGCAACGAACTCGTTGAGCTTGATGCGGTCGTATTCGCCCCACACATTGCCGAGCCAGTGCCGGACATAGCCGCGCAGCACGAATGAATAATTGGCGGCGTCGCCGTTCGGCGTCTTGTTGGCGACGAAGGTAAGGAACGGAACCGAAGCGAGCTCAACCTGTTCGTAGGCCATCTCGTTGAGCTTCGGGATGGTGATTTCGACGGCGTCCTTGAACTTGCGGAAATACGACGAATGGGTGGCCTGATCCCATTCGAAGAAGCTCGTATTGTTGATGAAATTCTTGACCAGGAAATATTTGGCGTCGGTCGTGAACGGAGAGGTTTCCTCGATCTCGTTGAGCGAAGCGATCGAGGAGCCGAGGATATGGAAGACGGCGAAGGTGAGCTGCCCCTTCTTCACCGCGTCGAGAAAGCCGATGTCGCGCAGCGAGCGCAGCGTGGGCGAGAGCAGGCCGGCGCGCACGTCGATCACGGTGACGCTGGCGTCGGTGCTCGAGAGCGTATCGAAGATCCGCATCTGGTCGGCCACCGACGTGGCATCGACGATGTCGGTGATGTCGGGATGAAACCGCTTCAGCGTGCCCTTGGGCGATTCGGTATCGAAGGCCCGTGTCGGCACATGGTGGGCGGTGAAATAATCGAGCAGCGTGCGCGATACTGTGGTCTTGCCGACGCCGCCCTTGTCCGCTCCTACGACGACCACCGTTGGCTTGGCCATGGCCGATCCCTTAGTGCCCCCGCGCCGCCTGGAGCCGCGCTGTGTTCCGCAAGCTTAATCCACCGGATAGGCACGGCCCGAGCGAGCGAGTCGCGCCGTTTTTCCCCTGTCAGTGGTTTTACACAGGCCGGGTCCTGTTTGGAAGACCTTAACGTGTGTTAACCGCCGCCGAAGGCGGCTCGCAACGAATTTGCAGTCTGTTATGGTTAATTATGTCGGCTTTGCGGCTCGTTCAGCCGTCGCGAAGCTCTCAACGGCCGCCGTGCGGCCCCCACGGACCGGGCGGTGTTTCGGGGGGCGTGTCCACGTCCGTCCCGGGGGCGCCGCTCGGCGGCGAACCGGTCGACGAGCCCCACGGACCACCTTCCGGTCCGCTGTTCGGTGCGCCTGCCGGCGGCGAATTCCATGGTCCTTGCGGCGCCGGCTCACGAGCGGCTTCCGCATCGGCATCGTCCGCTTGCGGCGGCAAGGCGATCGGGCCGGGATCGTGACCGCCGGCGAATTTGACCAAAGCGGCGACGCGGCTTTCGACCGACGGATGCGTGTCGAACAATTCGCCAAATCCCTGGCGCGGATTGTCGACGCACATCTCCATCACCGCGGAAGTGGCGCCGGGCAATTCGCCGCGGCCCTCGATCTTGCGCAAGGCCGCGATCATGGCGTCCGGATTTTTGGTCAATTCGACCGAGCCGGCGTCGGCGAGATATTCGCGCGAGCGCGACAGCGCGAGCCGGATGACGAAGGAAAGCACATAGGCGAGCACCAAAAGCCCAATGGCAATCAGAATGGCGATACCGGCCCCGCCGCCGCGCCGGTCATCGGAGCGCGAACTGCGGAAACTGAAGCCGTTATAGAACCAGAGCCGGAACACCAGCTCGGCGACGAACGAGACCACGCCCGCGATGACGACCGCGACCACCATCATGCGCACGTCGCCGTTGCGGATATGCGTGAGCTCATGGCCGAGCACCGCTTCGATCTCGGCGTCGTTGAGCCGCCCGAGCAGGCCGGACGTGACCGTGATCGCATATTGCCTTTGATTCATGCCGGTGGCGAAGGCGTTGAGCGCCTCGGATTCCATGATCTTGAGCCTGGGCATGGTGATGCCGCGGGAGATGCAGAGATTTTCCAGGAGATTGTAGAGGCGCGGCTCCTCCGGCCGCGTGACATCGCGCGCGCCGGTGACCGCGTCGATCATGCTCTGATGGAAGAAATAGGCGATGACCACCCATAGCGCGGTGCCGATCGTCGCCAGCGGCGCCGCGCTGATGAGATCGTTCCAGGCGCGCTGCATCAGCGTGTTGAGATCGGCATCGATCGACAGCGCTTCCGCGACCAGCGCGCCGGCATAGACCAGCACGTAAATGAGAAAGAACAGCCCGATCAAGAGCGCGATCGACCGGCGCCGGTTCGATTGGATGTGGCTATAGAGCCCGTAGGCGGCCATCGAAGTCTCCGCTCATTCCCGCGCAAGCGGGAATCCAGAGGAAGGCGTGGCTGTCGGAACACCCGCACTGGGTTCCTGCCTTCGCGGGGTCGAGCGGAAATTTGCTCCCACCATTGGGTTCATGAAATCGGAATCAAAACTTCACCTGCGGCGCCTCGCCGACGGTCTTGCGCTCCTCGCCCAGATCGAAAAATTCCTTCGGCGCAAAACCGAACGAGGAGGCGAACAGGGCGGCAGGGAATCGCTGGATGCCGGCATTGTATTCCTGCACCGCGTTATTGAAGAAGCGCCGCGCGGCCGCGATCTTGTTCTCGATATCGGTCAGCTCCGTCTGCAATTGCTGGAAGTTGGCGTTGGCCTTGAGGTCGGGATAGGCCTCCGACAACGCAAACAGCTGGCGCAGCGCGCCCGACAGCACGTTTTCCGCCGCCGCCTGTTGCGGGGTGCCTTGCGCCGCCACCGCGGCGTTGCGCGCTCGCACGACCTCGTCGAGCGTGCCGCGCTCATGCGCGGCATAGCCCTTGACGGTCTCGACCAGGTTGGGAATGAGATCGTGCCGCTGGCGCAACTGCACATCCACGTCGGCGAAGGCCTGGTTGACCCGTTGCCGCATGGTGACGAGGCCGTTGTAGATACCGATCGCCCACAAAACCAAAACAACGATCACGGCAAGAACAATCAGTGTCGATATACCCATCGGCAAAATCCTCCGGCTGGCTCAACTCGCGATCCGATCGCCGCCATAGCGCGAATGGCAATAGGGGCAGCATAGCGGCAAGCGGCGCACTTTTGTCTCAAACAGGCGAACGCGTAGAGCTTTCGCCCAATAAATAGGACAAATCCGTGGCGCCGTTAAGGTTAGCTCGCGATGAAGATCGCTCGGCTTCGCCGTGTCGGATAGGAAGACGCACACGCAAAGGTGCCACGCATGTCGGAGCAACCACTCGGCTTTTTCCCGTCCGGCGCCGCCGCCGGTGACGCGGCGCACGACAGTGCCGCGCTCGATCGGCGCCAGAGCGCGGCCGCCGACGCCGACGATTCCGGGCTGCTCGCCGCCGCCGATCGCGCCCACCTCGAGCGCGAGATCGCGGCCATCGAGCGCGCGTCGGCCGCGTTGCGCCGCGCGGAGCCGGAACTCGAATCCTGGATCGACATGCCGGCCCCGACCGCGCATAAGCCCCGCCCGGTATGGCTGCTCATCGGAGCGCTGTGGCTGTCCACGGCTTTGGTGACGATCGGCGCTGTCTTCGCCATTTCGGCGCTGGTGGGATAGCACTCAAGAATCGTTTGTCCGCGCCCGTGAAGCTTAGTGGAACGGGGGAGGATGAAATCAATACGCGTTCTGATAGGCGGAGCGCGACAGCACCGTGCGCACGATGATCTTGAAGTCGAGCCACAGCGACCAATTGTCGATGTAGAACAGGTCGTGCTCGACCCGCTTGCGCATCTTCTCTTCCGTGTCGGTCTCGCCGCGATAACCGTTTATCTGCGCCCAGCCGGTGATGCCGGGCTTCACGTTGTGCCGGCGCGCATAACGCGAAATGCGCTGCTCGTATTCGCGATCGTGCGACAACGCGTGCGGGCGCGGACCGACCAGCGACATGTCGCCGGTGAGCACGTTGAAGAGCTGCGGGATCTCGTCGATGTTCCAGCGTCGCAGCCAGCGGCCGATCCCGGTCAGCCGCGGGTCGTTCGGGCGCGCCTGCCGGATCACCGGCCCGTCATCGAGCGTGCGCATGGTGCGAAACTTGATGATGCGAAACGGCTGCTGATTGAAACCGTAACGCCGCTGCACGAAGAAGATCGGGCCCGGGCTGTCGAGCTTGATCAGGATCGCGACCAGGATCAGCAACGGCGTTGCCACAACGAGCGCTCCGGCCGCGAAGACGAGATCGAAGAGGCGCTTCTGCATGATCTCGCGCCGGGTCAGCGGCCGACGGGTCAATTGCAGGCTCGCGACCGGGCCGAGCGTCGAGAGTTTTGCTTCCTCGAATTTGTACAGAACCTGCTCGGGACCGAGATGAATTTCCACCGGCAGCGAGACGAAGGTCTCGGCGCAGCGGTCGATCGTTTCGCTCGCCGACCACGGCAGCAGCACGAAGATGGCGTCCGGCTCCAGCTGGCGGACGCTGGCCGCCGCTTCCGCCAGATCGCGATCGAGAATGGCGCGCCGCTCCTCGACCGGTGCCGAGGCGACGACCGGCGTCAAAAAGCGGCAGCCGACGATGTTGATGCCGAGCGTCCACGGCTCGTAGCGGTTGACGAAGGCGCCGACATTGGCGCCGGTCCCGATCAGGAAAATGCGCAGCGCCGATAACAGTCCGGCTGCGCGTGCGAGCGCGGTGATGCGCACGACGGCGTAACGCTCGACGATCAAGGCGGCGAGCGTGGTGACGTAAAAGAGGACGATCCAGGCGCGCGAATAATCGACGCTGATCTGCGTCAGAAAGCCGAGCATCAACAGGCAAATCAGCGTCACATTCCAGAGCTGGATGGTGCGCCGGGCATGCGGCTTGAAATTGAAGAAATTCGGCAGCCGGTATTCGCGGCGGAACAGGTTGGAGATGGCGAAAATGCTCGCCGCCAGCACGCCGACCTGGATGAAGGACGAAATGTTGCCGTGCTCGCCATAGGCGATCAGGTGATAAGCGATGCCGGTGAGGCAGGACATCGCCACGATCAGCGCCACGTCGGTCAGGAAAATGGCGCCGGAAAATGTACCGCGCGAGAGCACGGCCCAGCCGCGCAAGACCCGGCTGGTTTGCGGCCGCGACGCCAGCGTGTAGTTCTGGTGGGTATTCATCAGCGCGGGTGTCGATGTCCCTTGCCCCGAAACGGGACAACACAGGGGGCTAGGTCTTAAGGGTCGCCAGAACCATGCCAGGACGGCCACGCGCGCTTTCGCAGGGACAAAACGCGGCGAAAGACCGTGTTAAGATTAACGTGCCGGCGCCGATTTGAGGGCGGCTAAAGGAGAAAGCATGCAGGGGAAGATCGCACTCGAAGAACATTTCGCCATTCCGGAAACGCTCGCGGATTCCCGCGGCTACTTTCCCGATCGCGTCTGGCAGGAAGTGAAAAGCCGCGTGATGGATCTGCACGAGCGGCGGCTGAAGCTCATGGACGAGCATGGCATCGAGATGATGCTGTTGTCGCTCAACGCGCCGGCCGTGCAGGCGATTCCCGATACGGCACAGGCGCACGAGATCGCGCGCCGGGCGAATGATTATCTCGCCGAACAGGTGGCGAAACGCCCTGACCGTTTTCAGGGGCTGGCGGCGCTCGCCATGCAGGACCCGGAACTCGCGGCGCGCGAGCTCGAGCGCTGCGTCAAAGACCTCGGCTTTCGCGGCGCGCTGGTGAACGGCTTTTCGCAGGTCGGCAACGCCGAGACCGCCGTTTATTACGATCTGCCGCAATACCGGCCGTTCTGGGCGACGGCGGAACGGCTCGACGTGCCGTTCTATCTGCACCCGCGCAATCCGCTGCCGCGCGACGCCAAAATCTACGAAGGCCACGGCTGGCTGCTCGGGCCGATCTGGGCGTTCGCCCAGGAGACGGCCGTGCATGCGCTGCGGCTGATGGGCTCGGGTCTGTTCGACGCGCATCCGCGCCTGCAGATCATTCTTGGCCATATGGGCGAGAACCTGCCGTTTGCGCTCTGGCGCGTCGACAACGCCAATGCCTGGATCCCAAACCGACACAGCTACCCGGCGAAGAAGCCGATCCGCGAATATTTCCGCGAAAATTTCTTCGTCACCACGTCGGGCAATTTCCACACGCCGGCGCTGCTCAACGCCATGCTGGAAGTCGGCGCCGAGCGCATCATGTTCTCGACCGACTGGCCGTTCGAGAATATCGATCACGCCGCGAACTGGTTCGACGCCTGCCCGATCAGCGAGAACGACCGGAAGAAGATCGGCCGCACCAACGCGCGGCGATTGTTCAAGCTGGGGAACGATTAAGCGGGCGGCATCGCGGTCATGGCCGGCGTCAGTTCGGCCATGACCCTAAGACGTTGAACGTAGCCTGCGAGACGCTGAACGTAGCGTGCCTGCCGCAGGCGGGAATTTAAGCGACAGCGTTGTTGGCCAGGCGTTCGAGAACGCCGCGTCGCGCGGTCGGTCTGCGACATTGAGCGCAGTTTCTCTTGCGACCCCGAAATGTTCCGGTCGTGGCGCTGAGCCTGGATGAAAAGGCTATGCGCGATAGATCCGTCCTTATCTCCGGGGCCGGAATTGCCGGTCCCACGCTGGCTTATTGGCTCGTCGCCTACGGCTTCGAGCCGACGCTCGTCGAGCGCGCGCCGAATATTCGCGCCGGCGGCTATGTGATCGATTTCTGGGGTCTCGGCTACGACATCGCAGAAAAAATGGGGCTGCTGCCGGAGCTGAAGCGCCGCGCCTATTGGGTGGAGGAGTTGCGGTTCGTCAACGATCGTGGACGGCGCGTCGGCGGCTTCGGCGTCGACGTTTTTCGCAAAATGACCGGTGGGCGCTACATCAGTTTGCCGCGCAGCGATCTCGCCGCCGCGATCTACCACGCAATCGAGAAGCGGTGCGAAATTTTCTTCGACGACAGTGTAGCGACTATCGACAACGCGCTCGACAGCGTGATCGTCACATTCGAGCGCACCCCGGCGCGCAAGTTCGGTGCCGTGGTCGGCGCCGACGGTTTGCATTCCGCCATACGCAAGATCGCGTTCGGGCCGGAGGGCCGGTTCGAGAAGTATCTCGGTTACAGCGTGGCGGCATTCGAGGCGAAGGGCTATCGGCCGCGCGACGAGGGGATCTATGTCAGCTATGGCGAGCCGGGCAAGCAGGTCGCGCGTTTTGCCTTGCGCGACGATCGCACCTTGTTCCTGATCGTTTTCCGGACCTCCAACCCTGTTCCGCACGACATACCGGCCCAGAAGGTCCTGCTGAACCGCGCCCTCGCCGATGCGGGATGGGAATGCCCGCAGATGCTGGCTGCGCTCGATCGCACCGAGGACCTCTATTTCGATGCCGTAAGCCAAATCCGGCTCGAGTGTTGGTCGCGCGGGAGCGTGGCATTGGTCGGGGATGCCGCATTCGCGCCGTCGCTGCTTGCGGGTCAAGGTTCGGCGCTCGCGATGACGGCGGCTTACATTTTAGCTGGCGAAATCGCCGTGGCGCAGGGTGACTATCAGTCCGCGTTTTCGCGCTATGAATTGGTTCTTCGTCAATTTATTGACAGCAAGCAGCGGGCGGCCGAGCAATTTGCCGGGTCATTTGCGCCGAAGACCCGGCTCGGTCTTTCGATCCGCAACCAATTGTCAAAGGCGTTCGTGTTGCCGTTTGTTGCCGAGTTGCTGATCGGCCGTGATCTGTTGGATCGTTTGACATTGCCCAGCTATCCGTTGGCGGGCGCGTAGATACGCCGGCGAGAGGCAAGAAACGGAAGGCTAAGCTGCTGCGCCGGCTCTGGATTTCGCCCGGCTTGCATTCTGCCGCAGCTCGCTGCGCAGAAATTCGATGAGCGCGCGTAGTACAGCCGAGTTCTGCCGCTGGCTCGGATAGAACAAAAAGAAGCCCTCCGTGATCGGCAATACCGACTTGTCGAGCAGACTGACGAGACGGCCGTCAGCCACCATCGGCGCCACATATTCCTCGTAAAGATAGGCGATGCCGACACCCTGCAAAGCGGCGTTGATCACCAGTTCCGGATCGTTGATCACGATCAGAGATCCCGCCACGTCGAATTCGACCATCTTGCCGTCGACCAGGAACAGCCAGGGGATGAATCCCCCGCCGGGCAGGCGATAGCGAATGCAGTTATGGGCTTGTAGCTCGGCCGGCGTCTGCGGCCGGCCGCGTCGCGCCACATAGTCCGGCGAGGCCACCACGCGATAGTGCAGATCCTCGGTGACGCGCATCGCGATCATGTCGCGTGCGACCAGATTGCCGCGGCGAAAGCCCGCGTCGTACCGATCGGCTACGATGTCCGTCAGACCGGATTCGACGGTGGTCTCGACGACGATCTCGGGATAGCGCTCCACGAAGCGAGCGAGCGCCGGCGCCAGCACGAACCGGGCGACCGGCGGCGGCATGGAGAGACGCAGATGGCCGGCGGGCGTATCGCGAAAGGCGTTGACCGACTCAATCGCGGCGTCGAAGCCTTCGAGCAAAGGGCGCAGTTGCGCCAACAGGCGCTCGCCCGCATCGGTCGGAGCAACGCTGCGCGTGGTGCGGTTCAACAGCCGAACGCCGAGATGGTCCTCAAGCGCGCGCACGGTCTGGCTCAGTGTTGCGGTGGAAAGCCCGAGCCGCCGCGCTGCTTTGGTAAAGCTTGCCTGCTCGGCGACCGCCACGAAGGCGTTGAATTCGGCAAATCGGGTTCCCCGCATCTGCAGCTCCATGGGCGCTCCGCCGGCGTCAATTCCTGGGAGCGCCCTCCACGACCTTTCCTTACGCCCCGTTCGGGAGCGGATGAAGGCTGCCGTGCCGCGCTTTTGCGCCTGTCACATCTGCTCAAAACGCAGGTTAAAACGCAGGCGCGACCGACACGTAAGGGATGGAGGCCGGACGGAATGCCGTCGTCGCTTCGCAACGCCAAGCCCGCGGCCGCAGCCGATTGTTCAGTTCCGCTGAATAGGTCTTTCGCATTTTACGCGATATCGAAAGGCTGCGGCACGCACATATCAAAAACTGGACGGGAGGCAAACGCTCCGGTCCGCGCGGTCGCTGCCAAGGGCCGCTCAGCTTCAGGAATGGAAATGGAGAATTGAAATGACTGGTAAGATCACCGCCGCTGTTGCCGCGGCTGTTCTGCTGGCTTCCGCGGGCGTCGCGTCCGCGCAGACCCACCGCCACGCGGCGCAGGTGGGCGCTCAACCGCAGGCGGCTTACACGGATTCCTACTACAATCGGGATTACTGGGCGGGAGTCGCACCCGCCGGCAGGCCCGAGCGGCCTGACCCCCTTGCCGGGACCGTGTTCGAGGGCGTAGCTCCGTACTAATCTGCGGCGGGCCGGCAATGGCCCGTTTTCTCCTTCGGTTTCGGAAAAGGCAGCCGCGCTCCGCACGCGGCTGTCTTTTTGTTGATGGGGCCGCGGCTGCTTAAATGTTGGGCGGCGGATGAAGACTAAGAGTACATCCCGATTTAGTTGAACCGGGCTGTGCTCGGGATTCTAGCGCGGTCGCATGTCCTTTTCGGAAAACCGGTTTCCACCCCGGATCAAGTCCGGGGCAGGCTTTTTTCAAGACATGTTCCAAGACATGTTCCAAGACATGTTCCAAGACATGTTCCAAGACATGCCTTAGCTCGCTTCGCGCAGCTTCACGGCGCCTTCGAGGTCGACGGATACCAGCTGCGAAACGCCGCGCTCGGCCATGGTGACGCCGTAGAGGCGGTTCATGCGCGCCATGGTGATCGGGTTGTGCGTGATGATGACAAAGCGCGTGTCGGTCGAGCGCGTCATCTCGTCGAGCAGATCGCAGAAGCGCTCGACATTATAGTCGTCGAGCGGCGCGTCCACTTCGTCCAGCACGCAGATCGGCGCCGGATTGGTGAGGAACACGGCGAAGATCAGCGCCAGTGCGGTGAGCGCCTGCTCGCCGCCCGACAGGAGCGACAGCGTCGCCGGCTTCTTGCCGGGTGGCTTCGCCAGGATCTCCAGGCCGGCTTCGAGCGGATCTTCGCTTTCGATCAATTGCAGTTCGGCCGTGCCGCCGCCGAACAGTTCGGTGAACAGCTTCTGGAAATTGGTGTTGACCGTCGCAAACGACGCCAGCAGGCGCTCGCGCGCCTCGCTGTTGAGGCTGCCGATGCCCTGCCGCAGCCGGCGGATCGCTTCCACCAAGTCGTCGCGTTCAGCGATCAGCTTGCTGTGCTGCGCCTCGACCTCGTTGAGCTCCTGCTCGGCCAGGAGATTGACCGAGCCGAGACGCTCGCGTTCGCGGCGGATGCGGTCGAGCTTGCCTTCGACCTCGGCGATCTCCGGCAGTTGCTCGTCGGGCTTCAATTCGGCGACCTCTGCCGCAACGGCAGGTTCGACATCGAGCAGATCGCGGATTTCGTGCTCGATGTCGGCGAGACGGCGTACGGCCCCGTCGCGGCGTTCCTCGGCGCGCGCCGCTTCGGTGCGCGCTTCGCCAACCGCTTCCAGCGCGGCGCGCGCGGCCTTGTCGGCGGCGGCAAGAGCGGTTTCGCCCTCCGCCAGGCGGTCGGCGGCCGCGCGGCGGCCGGCGGTCGCCGTCTCGATCTCGCCGATCAGCGCTTGGCGCTGGGCGGCGAATTTCTCCGGCGCCTGATCGAGCTCGGTCCGCTCGGCCTTTGCCGCCTCCGTGCGCTGGCTGATGGTTTCGATCTGCGCCGCGGCGTTGTTTTTACGTTCGTCCCATTCGGCACGTTCGCCCGTGATCGCTTGCAGGCGGCGATTGGCGAGCTCGGCGTTGCGCGCGATCGCTTGCGCTTCGACACGCACTTCGGCAAGCGCCGCGCGATCCTTTGCTACGTCTTCATTGACCTGGGCCAGTTTAGTCTCAAGCTCGGCGGCGGGCGGCAGCGCGTTCAGCGCGTTTGCCGCTTCCTCGCGCCCAGCGACCGCTTCGTCGCGGCCGGCGCAGGTGCGCTGCCGCGCTTCTTTCAGCGCCGAGATGCGCGCCGCGTTGCGGCTGATCTCGCGCTCGGCGGCCGCGTGTTCTTCGCGCGCGGAATCGGCGTGCTGCTGTGACTCGCGCCAGCGCGCACGGGCCTTGATTTCGGCCGCGGCGGCGGCTGCTCGCGTCGCCTCGGCGGCTTCAAGCGCGCGCACCTTGCTCTCCATTTCGGCGCGCGCGCTTGTCAGTTCGCCTTCGATCGCGGCCAATCGGCCGCGTTCCGCCAATCGCCGTGCCGCGCCAGTCGGCGCGTGCGCCGCGGCGGCAAACCCGTCCCAGCGCCAGAAATCGCCTTCGCGCGTGACCAGCCGCTGACCGGGCTTGAGCATCGCCGCCAAGCGCGCGCCGTCGCCGCGCTCGACCACGCCGATTTGCGCTAGTCGGCGCGCCAGCTCCGCCGGCGCTTTCACAAATCCAGAGAGCGGTTGCGCGCCGTCGGGCAGGGCGGGGTCCGATGGATCGACGGCCACACCCGCCCAGCGCATCGGCGCCGACGGATCGACCGGTGCATCGAGATCGTCGCCGAGCGCGGCGCCGAGCGCCTTCTCGTAACCCTCGTCGACGCTGAGCGCGTCCATCACCGGCGGCCAGAGATTTTTGTTCTCGACCGCCAGGAGCTTGCCGATGGTCTTGGCTTCCGTTTCCAGCCGCTGCACGCGCCGTTCGGCGGCCGCGAGCGGAGCGCGCGCGGCGTCGATCTCGTCGCGGGCGTGGGAATGCGCGGCCTCCGCGGCTCTTGATGCCTCCTCGGCTTCGCCAAGCGCCGCTTGCGCCGACGTCAGCGCCGCGGCGAGCGCGGCAAGATCCGGCGCGCCGCTGTCGCTCGCCGCGAGGCCGGCCTCGATATTGGCAAGCTCGGCCTCCAGCCGCGCCGCGCGCTGCTCGTGATCGTGCATCGCGGTCTGCAGCTGATTGCGGCGCGCGCTCAGATCGGCCAGCGCGCCGGTCAATTCGCCGAACGCTTTCTCCGAGGCGGCAAGCGCCGCCTCCGCCGCGGCGAGCCGGTCATTGACGCCGCTCAATTGCGCCGCGCTCGTCAGCGCTTCGGCCTTGAGCGTCTGCTCCTCGGCGTCGAGCCGCTCCAGCGCGGCCGCGGCGTCGGCGGCCAGCGTGCGCTCGCGCTGCAAATCGGCAGCGAATTGCGCGAGCCGGCGGTCGAGCTCGGCGATCCGCTCCTTGGCCAACGCTTCTTCGCGCTCGAGCGCGTCGCGGGCGCTGAGAAGACGCTGCAGCGCGGCCGCCGCCCTGGCTTCGGCTTCGCGCAGTGCCGGAAGCTCGGCCGCGATTCCCGCCTGCTTGGTCGTGGCAATTGTTTGCTCGCTGGTGCGCTCGGCGACGATGCGGATGGCCTCGTCCTTGGTGCGCTCGGCCTCGGCCGCTTCGGTCTTGGCGGCGGTCCAGCGCAAATGCAGCAACAACGCTTCGGTGCGCCGCACCTGACCGGAAATGTTGCGATAGCGCACCGCCTGCCGCGCCTGGGTCTTGAGCGAGGCGACCTGCGCCGCGAGCTGGCCGATGACATCCTCGACCCGCTCGAGATTGTGCTCGGCGGCCTTGAGCCGCAGCTCCGCCTCGTGCCGGCGCACATGCAATCCGGAAATGCCGGCGGCTTCCTCGAGCAGGCGGCGGCGCTGATCCGGCCGCGCCTGGATGATCTCGCCGATGCGGCCCTGGTGGACGAGCGCCGGCGAGCGCGAACCGGTCGAGGCGTCGGCGAACAGCACGTTGACGTCGCGTGCGCGCACCTCGCGGCCATTGACCCGGAAGGTCGAGCCCTGCTCGCGCATGATCCGGCGCGAGACTTCGAGGGTCTCGTTTTCGTTGAAGGCCGCCGGCGCCTTGCGGTCGGCGTTGTCGATCACCACGCTGACTTCGGCGTGATTGCGCGCCGGCCGCTCTGTGTTGCCGGAGAAAATGACGTCGTCCATTTCCGCCGCGCGCATGGCCTTGTGGGAGGCTTCGCCCATGACCCAGCGCACGGCTTCCACCAGATTGGATTTGCCGCAGCCATTCGGGCCGACCACGCCGGTCAGTCCGGGTTCGATCTCAAAGTCTGTCGGTTCGACGAAGGACTTGAATCCGATCAGACGCAGCCGCGTGAGCTTCATTCGCGTGTTATGTCCATCTTGCCCGCTGCGGCTGCGAAGGAAACACTGTCAGGCGCTAAAGCCCTTGAGGGCTTAAAGCCTGGGGTGCCGCATCGGCGCGGAGAATGAATCGTCATGCCGGTGAGCGCAACAGCGCCGCAGCGTTATCCAGATTTTCCGGTGAGGCCGCCTTGCCGCAGGTTCCGGGCGGCCCAGCTAGCGCGCGCCGGGAAAGCCGAAAAGCCCTTATCCGTCCTTGAGATAGGGGTCGATCTCCTTGGCCAAGGCCTCGATTGATTGATCGCCCATGAACCTCTTGCCGTTGATGAAGAAGGTCGGCGTGGAGTTCACCCCGAGCTTCTCGGCGGCGCGGTCGCGCACCTCTTGGATGCCGTCGAGCACCTTCTGATTCGCCAGGCATTCGTCGAAACTCTGCTGGGTGAAGCCGAATTGCTTGGCGATGGCGCGCAGCGGCTCGATCGGTTTTTCCACCATCCATTCGCGCTGTTTGGCGAACAGCGTCTCGACCACCGGCATGAATTTGTCCTTGCCGGCGCAGCGTGCCAGCATGAAGCCCGCTGCGGCGAGCGCATCGAGCGGAAACTCGCGGAAGATGAAGCGCACCTTGCCGGTATCGATGTAGCGCTTCTGCAGCTCCGGAAAGGTGTTTTCGGAAAAGTGCGCGCAGTGCGGGCAGGTCATCGAGGCGTATTCGATGATGGTCACCGGCGCCTTGTCGGAACCGAGCACGACATCGCCGTCGGGGCCGGCCTTGGCGAGGTCAGCCGGGTCCGGCATGCCCGCATCGGCTTTGGCTTGCCGCCACGGCGGTGCCAGAAGGGCTCCAGCGGCGCCGGCGAGGGCGAGGCTCGCGCTGGCCGAAAACATGCGGCGACGGGTGAGCGTCAAGGGCAACTCCTGATCTTAGTGCTTAATGCTTATGCTGCAGCCGGAATGTGGCACCGGCGCGCCGTTCCGCCAAGACCTGACCCGCACAAGACCTGACCCGCACAAGACCTGACCCGCACAAGACTCAGCCCCGCGTCAGTGGCGTTTGACCGCAGCGCCGAGCCGTGCGAGTGCCGCCCGCAAATTGTCGTCGGCGATCTCCGGCAGGCTTGCTGCCAAGCGCGCCGCGGCCGCGGCATCCGGCTTCGGGCCTGAGCGGCGGGGTGTACGTTGCAGCGGCGCTTGTCGAAAGGTGATGCGTTCGACGGCGCGCCAGCCGAGGAAGCGATTGACGCGCTCGCAGATCAGGTGGGCGAGGTGCTGGATTTCGATCGCCGCCGGGCCTTCTACCCGCAGGACGAGGGTACCGGGCGGGCGGATGCCGGTCTGGTCCGGTCGCGGCCATTGGATTTTAATCGGCTCGCTGTGCGCTGCGATCTCGGCGCCGGCGATTTCCGGCCAGCGCGTGACGAGTTCGGCCGACGCAAAGCCCTGCCGCGTGAAGGTATCGCCCACCACCTTGCCGAGGAGGTCGCGCAAAGGTTTGGCGAAGGAGCGGGCGGGCTTGTTCATGGTCAGATGCTCTGTCATCCCTGCGCAGATGACCGTAGCAGTCAACGTGCCCGGCAAAAAGTCTTCCCGCTCTCCTCTTTCAGCAGAGGGAAAGAGGACATTGCCACCCCCCGCAGCGTTGCTTGCCTGGTACGACCGCCATCGCCGGACGCTGCCGTGGCGTGCGCGCAAAGGCGAGCGCGCCGATCCTTATCGGGTCTGGCTCTCCGAAATCATGCTGCAACAGACCACGGTGCGGGCCGTGGCGCCGTATTACGACCGCTTCCTCGCGCGCTGGGGCGACGTGCATGCGCTCGCAGCGGCACCGCTCGATGAGGTGCTCAAGGCCTGGGCCGGGCTCGGCTACTATGCGCGCGCGCGCAATCTGCATGCCTGCGCCCGTGCCGTCGTCGAGCGCCATGGCGGCGTATTTCCGGCGAGCGAGACCGAGCTGTGTGCGCTGCCGGGCATCGGCGACTACACGGCGGCCGCGATTGCCGCGATTGCCTTCGATGCACCGGCGAGCCCGGTGGACGGCAATATCGAGCGGGTGGTGGCGCGGCTGTTTGCAGTTGAGGCGCCGCTGCCCGGGGCGAAGCCGGAATTGCGCCGGCTTGCGCGTGAGATTACGCCACAGCATCGCGCCGGCGATTTCGCGCAAGCGATGATGGATCTCGGCGCCACGCTCTGCACGCCGAAGAAACCGGCCTGCGCGCTGTGTCCATGGAACGAAAGCTGTGCGGCCTATGCGCGCGGCGACGCCGAAAGCTTTCCGCGCCGCGTGCCGAAACGGGAAGGCGTCTTGCGCCGCGGCGCGGCTTTTGTCGTGCGCCGCGCCGACGGATATCTGCTGGTGCGCGCCCGGCCGGCGAAGGGGCTCCTCGGCGGCATGACGGAAGTGCCGACGACGGAATGGTCGGCGGATTTTGACGAGGGCGATGCGCTGACGCATGCGCCGGTTTTTTCATCTCTCGCCGCTGGGGAGAGGTCGGCGCGCGCCAACGACGCGAGCCGGGTGAGGCGGGGAGGGCGGGGACCGAAAATTGTTTGGCGCCGACTGCCCGGCATGGTGCGGCATGTGTTCACGCACTTCCCGCTTGAGCTTTCAGTTCACGCGGCCGAGCTGCCAGCGAATACGCGCGCGCCGGAGGGCATGCGCTGGGTGAAGATTTCAGAACTTGATGGCGAAGCTTTGCCAAGCCTCATGCGCAAAGTCGTCGCGCATGCAATCGAACTCGTAGCCCGCATGAGCGAAGCGATATGCGGGAACGACCAATCGGCCGGAATGCCGATCCCGGATGTCGCTTCCGCTCATCCGGGCTACGACGTCCTCGAAGGTGCGAGATTATTCCGCGCCCATCTCCGCCCGCACGCGTGCGCGCAAAGCGTCGATGACGGTCAGCCCGGCCGGCGTCTCGACGTGCCAGAAGGTCCAGCCGTTGCAAGCTTCGAGCCCCTGCGCCAGCGCGCCGATGCGGTGGATCGAGCCGACCGCTTCGCCGAGCGCCACCGCCCCGTCGGCGCGCACCAGGGCTTGATGCCGCTTCTTGGCGTCAACGAGCTTGATTCCGGGAGTCACCAGGCCGCGCTCGACCAGCGCCGAGAACGGCACCCGCGGCGCCTCGCGCGCCGTCATGAACGAGGCGAGCGCCGGCTCGGGCATGGGCTCGACCGCGGCGATGCGCTGTTCGGCCGCCACGGCGTATTCGGCGTGGCGCTCGATGCCGAGGAACCGCCGGCCCAGCCGCCGCGCCACCGCGCCGGTCGTGCCGGTGCCGGAAAACGGATCGAGCACGAGATCGTCCAGCCGCGAGGCGGCCAGAATCACGCGCGCCAACAGCGCCTCGGGCTTCTGCGTCGGATGCAGCTTCTTGCCGTCGCCGCCTTTGAGCCGTTCCTCGCCGGTGCAGAGCGGAAAGAGCCAATCGGAGCGCATCTGGATGTCGTCATTGCCGGCTTTCAGCGCCTCGTAATTGAAGGTATAATTACGCTTTGCGGCATCGCGCGTCGCCCAGATCAAGGTTTCATGCGCGTTGGTGAAACGCCGGCCGCGAAAATTCGGCATCGGGTTCGATTTGCGCCAGACGATATCGTTCAAGATCCAAAATCCAAGGTCCTGCAGGATCGTCCCGACCCGGAAAATGTTGTGATAGGAACCGATCACCCACAGCGTCGCGCTCGGCTTCATCAGCCGGCGGGCGGCGGTGATCCAGGCGCGCGTGAAATCGTCGTATGCGGCGAAGCTCGAGAATTTATCCCAATCGTCGTCGACGGCGTCGACGCGGGAATTGTCCGGACGTTTGAGGTCGCCTTGGAGCTGCAGATTGTATGGCGGATCAGCGAAAACGAGATCGACCGAGGCGGCCGGAAGCTTTGCCATTTCGGCAACGCAATCGCCGACGAGGATGTGCGGCGACGCGGCGGACTCAAAACTCACGCGGGGCGTCCTGACGGACGCCCCGCGACGCGACACAACCATGACTCAGAACTCTGAACTCAGGCGACGCGAGATCGGCGACGCGGGACCTACAACCGACGAAACGGATGATGCCGCCCCAAGGTAAAAATCGGCTTAATCAAAACGTCGTTTGACTAGGCAATAAATGCCGGGAAACAGTTAGTTAACTGTGCGCGCCGGCGCGAGCGCGTGGTAGCAGATCGGTTGGCTTGAAACGTAGCAAACAAGCCAATCGGGCGATGGATTTGCGAAGGAGAATGACAAATGCGTACCGATGACTTTCGTCCGAGCGAAAATGTCGAGGACAATCGCGAAGCGAGCGCTGCGCGCGGCGGCTTGCCGGGTGGTGCCGGCGGTATCGGCATCGGGACCGTCATCATCATCGGCCTCATCAGCTGGTATTTCGGTATCGACCCGAGCGTGCTGCTCAACGGCGCGCAGATTCTCACCGGCGGCGAATTGACCTCGCAGCAAAGCGGTACGGCGCCGCCGGTTACCACCAGTACGCCGAGCGATCCGATGGGCAAGTTCGTGGCGCTGGTGCTGGGTGACACCGAGGACCGCTGGAAAGAAATCTTCGCGGCCGGCGGCCGCACCTACCATCCGCCGCGCTTGCGCCTGTTCAGCGGCGCGGAGCAGGGCGGCTGCGGCTTGGCGCGCTCGGCCATGGGCCCGTTCTACTGCCCGAACGATCAGCGCATCTATCTCGACATTTCGTTCTTCGACGACCTGCAGAACAAATTCGGCGGCTGCGCAAACAACAATGCCTGCAAGTTCTCGGAAGCTTATGTGATCGCCCACGAAGTCGGCCATCACGTGCAGAATGAGCTCGGCATTCTGCCGCGCGTGCGCCAGGAGCAGCAGGCCTCCGCAAGCAAGGCGGAGCAAAACGCGTTGCAAGTGCGCGTCGAACTGCAGGCCGACTGTCTTGCCGGGGTCTGGGCAAACCGGGCGCAGCAGAAGCACAGTTTCCTCGATCCCGGCGATGTCGATCAGGCGCTGCGGACCGCTTCCGCGATTGGCGACGACCGGCTGCAAAGAGAAACGCAGGGCTATGTCGTGCCCGATGCCTTCACCCACGGAACGTCGGAACAGCGCAAACGCTGGTTCATGACCGGCTTCAAACAGGGCGATATCGCCACCTGCAACACCTTCGCGGCAAACGCGCTGTAGTGTAGTATTTCCGCCCATTCCCGCGCCGGCGGGAATTCGGAGGGCGTGCGCTGTGGTCCCCGCCGGAGTTTACCCCCGGCTTGATCGGGGGCGGGGACGAGCGGTCGCCTGGTCGTGTAAGGTGTACCCATGCCTGGGATCGACGACAGCAAACAATTCGTGCCGCTCAAGATCGCGGTGCTGACGGTTTCCGACACGCGCAGCCTCAAGGACGACAAATCCGGCGCGCTGCTGGTGCAGCGGATCGGCGCCGCCGGTCATCTGGTGGCGGAGCGCAGTATCGTGTCCGACGACATCGAGGCCATTCGCGCGCGGGTCAAGGCCTGGATCGCTGATCCGGTCATCGACGTGATCATTACCACGGGCGGGACCGGTTTCACCGGCCGCGATGTCACCCCGGAAGCGGTCGAGCCACTGTTCGAAAAGAAGATGGACGCCTTCTCGGCGCTGTTCCTGGTGATCAGCTTTGAGAAGATCGGGACGTCGGCGATCCAATCGCGGGCGACGGCCGGCGTCGCCGGCGGGACTTACATCTTTTGCCTGCCGGGCTCGCCCGGCGCCTGCCGGGACGCTTGGGACGAAATTCTGGTGCACCAGCTCGACTATCGCCACGGGCCCTGCAACTTCGTCGAGATCATGCCGCGGCTCGATGAGCATATGCGGCGGGAGAAGGCGAAAGGGGCGGCAGTATAAGTTCGTTCCGTCACCCTGAGGTGCGCGCCAACGGCGCGCCTCGAAGGGCGACGGCCCCGGTACCTCGGCCGCATCCTTCGAAGGCCGCCATAGCGCGTCGAAGACGCGCGTGAACGCGCTTATGGCGGCCGCCTCAGGATGACGGAAGCGAAGGAAGCAGTGTCGGGCTCCCTACAACACCAAATCCCAGTGCTCGCTCACCACCGGGCGGCCCCAGCTGCGGTGCCGCTCCGAGCGCATCAGCTTGAAGCCGGCCTTCTGATAGATGTGGCGGGCGGCGGTGAGCACGCTGTGGGTCCACAGCGTGATCTTTTTGTAGCCCGCGCGCCGTGCGAACCGGATGCACTCGTCGGTGAGGTGTTGGCCGAGCTTAAGCCCGCGCGCCTTCGGATCCACGAGCAGCAAACGGATACGGGCGACGCTGTCTGAATCTTTCGCCAGCATGATCGAGCCGACATTCTCGCCATCCATCTCGGCGATCCAGCAGCGTTCGCGCTTCTCATCGAACTTGTTGACAAAGTCGGCGACGATCTGCGCACACACGCCCTCGAACGGCGCGACCCAGCCATATTCCTGCGCGTAAAGCTCGGCGTGACGTTTGACGATCCAGCCGAAATCGCCGCGCTTCGGCGCGCGCAGACTGTAGCGGCGGTCCGGACCTGGATTGTCCGCCGCAGCGCCGCCGAGCAGCTCTTCGATGGTGCTCATCGCCGCGATCAGCCGCGGCTCGTCGGCGGGAGCAAGCCGCGCGAGCATCGCTGCGGTGTCACGCTGCGAACGCCGCTCGAGCGGCGCAAAAGATTTTCGGCCGCGCGCCGACAGCGCCAGATGGCTTTGCCGGGCATCGCTTTCGGAAGCTTTACGTTCGATCAGGCCGCGCTTTTCGAAGTTGCGCAGCGTCCGGCTCAGATAGCCGGGATCGAGATCGAGCGCGCGGCCGATGTCGCTTGCCGTCGGCGCGTCGCCTTTGGCGATCTCGTACAGCACGCGCGCTTCGCCGAGCGAATAAGGGCTGTCGAGATAGGTCTTGCGCAGCACGCCAAGCTGCCGTGTGTAGAAGCGGTTGAAACGGCGCACCCTGGCGATCCGGTCTTTGGCGACGGGGTCTTTGGCGACGCGGTCTTTGGCGGCGCGATCCTTGGTAGCGCGATTTCCACCACTCGGGTCGTCGCCTTTGCGGTGCTGGTGTTTTCTTCCCGGCATGCCGCAAGGGTCGGACAGATACTTGACTAAGTCAAGTATCTGTCCGGAATGCCCGGGTGGCGAATCGCGCAGTGCGCCGCCGGCCGATGCGGCGAAGAAGATCGCTTTCCGGGTCGGCGGCGTGCTCGGAATGGCCGCCGGTCTGCCGGTAGAGTTCCGCCGCAATGACGAGGCCCTGTTCCGGCCGCGGCCTTGGTCGGAGCGCGCCGGCAAGGAGCGAGGCGGCTTCGCCGAGGGCCGATCGCGCCGGCGCAACGCGGCGGAATACGGCGGCGCGGACATCAGCCTGCGGCCGTTCGACGAAGCTTCGCATTTCGCCGATCCAAGGGGTATCGAGCACGATTCCCGGCTGCAGAAATAGAAGCCACGGAGCGCGCGCGGCTGCCGCTGCCTCCTGCAATCGACGTCCCAACGGGCCGTCCGCGACGAGAAGCTTGCAGCCGGCAATATCGGCGACGGTCGCGGTATCGTCGCGCGATCCGGCGTCGGCGACCAGGACTTCGGTGATGAGGCCCGCGGTTGCGCCCGGAACCAGAGCGGCGAGCGTCCGCACCAGCGGACGTTCCGAATCGCGGGTCGCGATGATCACACTCAACATTCGCTATCGATCGCGCCCGGCCGTGCTTGGTTTGAGAGTTCCATCGCGAGGGTTTACGGCGACTGCCGCGCGTTTCCAACCTTTTCCGCGGCTCACGCAAAGTTGTTCTTGTTTTGTTCCGACGCGCACGTTAGCTTGGCGCCATGACCCGATCGTCCGCATTGAGACGCCCGCCGGCGCCGCTGCCCTCCGCGCCGGCGGGCGAGCTAGGGAGCGCCGTCGAGCGCGAACGCCGCCGCGGCCGCGGCGCCCAGTCGAACGCCTCCGGCCGGTACGAGCCGCTGGCGCGCACCGCCTTCGATGACGGCTGGGAGAAAATCGAAGACCTGCCGCCGTTCAAGACGAGCGTGACGGTCGATGCCACGCGCAAAATCATCACCCGCAACAACTCGCCGGATATTTCCTTCGACCGCTCGATCAATCCCTATCGCGGCTGCGAGCACGGCTGCGTGTATTGCTTCGCACGGCCGACCCACGCCTATCTCGGGCTGTCGCCCGGCCTCGATTTCGAATCGAAGCTGTTCATGAAGCCGAACGCTCCCGAACTGCTGGAACGCGAGTTGTCGGCGCCCGGCTACACGCCGAAGGTCATCGCCATCGGCACCAATACCGATCCTTATCAGCCGATCGAGCGCCGCCATCAGATCATGCGCCGCATCCTGGAAGTGCTGGAGCGGGCCGGCCATCCGGTCGGCATCGTGACCAAATCGGCGCTGGTATTGCGCGACCTCGACATCCTTGCCCGCATGGCCAAGCGCGATCTAGTCAAGGTGGCGATCTCGGTGACGACGCTTGATGCCAAGCTCGCGCGCACCATGGAGCCGCGCGCCTCGACCCCGCCGCGCCGGCTCGAAGCTCTGCGGCAATTGGTCAAGGCCGGTGTGCCGGCTTCGACGCTGGTCGCGCCCGTGATCCCGGCGCTCAACGATGCCGAGATCGAGCGCATCCTCGAAGCGGTGGCGGAAACCGGCGTGCGGCATGCCGGCTATGTGCTCCTTCGCCTGCCGCTGGAGGTGCGCGACTTGTTTCGCGAGTGGCTGATGGCGAATTTTCCCGACCGCTATCGCCACGTCTTCAAGCTCATTCGCGACATGCGCGGCGGCAAGGATTACGATTCGACTTTCGGCACGCGCATGACCGGCAAAGGCCCGATCGCCTGGATGATCGGCCGCCGTTTCGAGGTCGCCTGCGAGCGGCTCGGTTTCAACGCAACGAGCGTCAAGACCACGACCGAGCATTTCCGGCCGCCGCTGCCGGGGGCCGAGCAGCTGAGCCTGTTTGGGTGATTTGCGCATCATTCCGGGTTCCTGGCTTTGCTCGGGCCCGAAATGACGACTATCCCCGCAATCCTCCGCCTCGTTGTCGGTGCGCGTTGCGAATGGTGCCTTGCCGTGGTCAACATGGCCGCATGAGTCGCACCGAGAAAGCCGCGCGCCTGCCATTGGATGAGGAGATCATCCGGCCGACCTTCCGCCGCGAGCGCACAGCGCTCAAGCGCGGGGTGTGGCCGGTCGCCGGCTGCGATGAGGCCGGCCGCGGCCCGCTCGCCGGTCCGGTCGTTGCCGCCGCCGTCATTCTCGACCCGGACAATGTGCCGCGCGGCCTCGACGATTCGAAAAGGCTCACGCCGGAGCGGCGCGAGGTGCTTTACGAGCGCATCTGCGCGCGCGCGCAGGTGGCGGTCGCGCTGGCGCCGCCGGCGCGCATCGACCGCGACAACATCTTGCGCGCTTCGCTTTGGGCGCTGGCGCGCGCCGTCGCTTCGCTGCCGGTCAAGCCGCGCCTTGTTTTTGTCGACGGCCGCGATCGCATCCATGCAGGCTGCGATTGCGAGGCCGTCATCGGCGGCGATGGCTTGGTGGCGTCGATCGCCGCCGCCTCGATCGTCGCCAAGGTTACGCGCGACCGTCTGATGACCCGGCTTGGCGCCGCGCATCCCGGTTACGGGTTCGAGCGCCACATGGGCTACAGCGTGCCCGAGCATTTCGCCGCCCTCGACCGGCTCGGCCCGACCATCCATCACCGCCGCTCGTTTTCGCCGGTGGCGGGTGCGCTGGGCCTGTTGGCCGCCGACGCGGATGATCTGGTCGTCGGCGTTTTGCCGCTGTAATTGCCCGAACTTATGCGCCACGCGATAAGGTATTGTTCCGCGCCGTCGTTGCGGGGCCGCCCGAAGGCCGGAGCCCGGAATCCATAGCCACCTGTTTTGCGGTTTGCGTTCAGTGCTTCGTAGTGTGAGCATTGTGGTCATGGATTCCGGCCCTCGCTCGCGGAGCTTGTCATCGGGCCGGCCACTTCAGGCCGGACCCGCTGGCTCACTCGGCCGGAATGACCGAAGACCCGATGTTTTACGTCCCCCTTTACGTTGAAGCGTTGCGATCGCGCCCGCGGCTGGTGTTTTGGCTCGCGACCCTGGCGCAGGCGACGCTATGGGTCGCGGTGCCGATGCTGTTCTATGCGGGGCCGCCCGGCGACCTCGCGCACCTGCTTGCCGTCGCCGACGAGTTGCCGCTTCGCGGCGATGTCGGTCCGCCGCTGGCCTATTGGCTGGCCGAGACCACCTTCCGCGCCGCCGGACTGTTCGGCGTTTATCTGTTGTCGCAATTGTGCGTGATCGCGGCCTATTGGTGCGTGTTCGCCCTCGGCCGCGCGATGGTCGGTGCAACCCATGCCGTGATGGCCGTTCTGCTGATGGTGGGGATCTTTACCTTCGCGGTGCCGACGCCGGATTTCGGACCGCCGATCCTCGCCATGCCGTTATGGGCAGCGACCCTGTTGTTCTATTGGCGCGCGGTTGGCGAGAAACGCCGGCAATATTGGTACGCCTTCGCGGCCGCCGCGGCCGCTCTTTTGATCACCACCGAATTTGCTCTCATTTTCGTGGCCGCGCTGATCTTGTTCAGCGCGACAAGCCGGCGCGGCCGTACTGCCGCGCAGACATTCGAAGCGTGGATTGCGTGGGCTGCGGTCGCCGGCATGGTGTTCGTGCATTTCGAGCTCTTGAACCGCGCCGGCATCACGCTGGCGCCGGTTGTCGATCGGCTGCGCATTGCCGGCGCCGCGGCCGCCAACACGGCAGCATGGTTGCAGCTCCTCGGCGCGCTCGTTCTCGCTCACGCCGGCCTGATCGTGCTTGTCGCGCTGGCTTTCGGATGGCCGGGCGCGCGCTCCACACCGGCCCCTTCCATCGCGCGGACGCCGGCGTCGCCATTCGCGGTGACGTTTGTGAAAGTCTTTGCTTTCGGGCCGGTCCTGCTGGTGACGATCGTCGCGGTGCTGGCCGGATTTCGCTTGCCGATCGCTGCGGCGGCGCCGTTTCTGACGCTGTCCGGCCTCGCCGTCGTCGTTTTTGCCGGCAACAGCATCGAGCTTCACCATCAGCGCATCCTCGGCCTGGCCTGGGCCGGGCTGCTGGTAGTGCCGGCGATTTGCGTTCCCATCGTGATGGTGATGTTGCCGTGGACGGCCGGCGCCGAGCTGAAGGTGGCGCAGCCGGCGACCGCCATGGGACGTTTCTTTGCCGATAGTTTTGCGCGCCGGACCGGCCGGTCGCTCGCCCTTATCGGCGGCGATCCGCGCATCGCCGAACTGGTGGCAGTCGGCGCCCCGAGCCGGCCGAATGTCATTTTCGATGCCGATCCCGCGGCTGCGGTGCGCATCACCGGCGAAACCATTCGCGACAAAGGCGCCGTGATCGTCTGGCCGGCCGCCGGTACCGATCCGGCGCCGCCGCCCGAAATCAAAGGGCGCTTTCCCGATCTCGTTCCCGAAGTGCCGCATACTTTTGCGCGCCCGGTGCGCGGGCGCTTGCCGCCGTTATCGATCGGCTGGGGCGTGATCAGGCCGGCGGGCGCGGCGCAGTGATCGCGGGAACGCTGCGCCGACGGAAGGCCTAGCTGGCCAACGCTTTTTTCAGCGCCAGGAAGTCGCGCCAGGCGAGCCGCTTCTGCAAGGGGCTGCGCAGCAGGAAGGCGGGATGATAGGTCGCGAGCGCGCGGATCTCGCGACGGCCGGTGTCGAATTTGAACCAGCGCCCGCGCGTGCGCGTGATGCCTTCCCTGGTGCCGAGCAGCGTCTGCGTCGAAGGCTGTCCAAGGCAGACCAGAATATCGGGATCGGCAAGCTCGATCTGCCGCAGCAGAAATGGCAGGCAGATGGCGCTCTCGTGCGGCGTCGGCGTCCGGTTGCCGGGCGGCCGCCACGGCACGATGTTGGCGATGTAAGCTTGCGTCCGGTCAAGACCGATCGCCTGCATCATCAGGTCGAGCAATTTTCCCGAGCGGCCGACAAAGGGTACCCCGGCGATATCCTCGTCGCGGCCGGGCGCTTCGCCGACGAACATCACGCGCCCTTTGGGATTGCCGTCGGCGAACACCAGCTGCGTTGCGGTGGTGCGCAGCATGCAGCCCTCGAAAGTCTCGAGCAATGCCCGCAACGCCTCGAGGCTTTCGGCGCTTCGCGCGGCAGAGCGCGCCGACATCACCGCAGCCTCCGCGGAAGGCGGCGTGGCGGCAAGGGGATTGGGCGCGCTGATGCTGATTGTGTTGCTCCCTCCCCCCTTGCGGGGAAGGGCTGGGGAGGCGGGTAATGTCTCTTCGGAACGTCCACCGGCAAGGCGGGAGGCCGCCGATTTCGGCACCTGCTGATCGACCTCATCCGCGAAGCGGTCGACCGGCTCGTCGCCGAGGAGCGCATCCACTCCGGCGTCGAGATAGAAGGCGATAAGCTCGCGCGCGTTCCTGTCCGGGGAATTCATGACCGCAAGTTAATTCATGGCTGCAAGTTAATTCATGGCTGCAAGTTAATTCATGGCTGCAAGTTTATGGACGATCCCTTGCGTCTATGCGAGGGATCGAGGCATGCAATACCGTCTTTTGCGCCGATTGGGGAGCAGGCCATGAGTGTAGCGGAACTTCCCGCCCGCGAAGCGATGGAGTTCGACGTCGTGATTGTCGGCGCAGGGCCCGCCGGCCTTGCGGCCGCGATAAAGCTCAAGCAGCTCACGCCGGACGTTTCGGTCGTGGTTGTGGAAAAGGGCTCCGAAGTCGGCGCGCATATTCTTTCCGGTGCGGTCATCGATCCGATCGGGCTCGATCGGCTCGTTCCGGAATGGCGCAACGACGAGACGCCGGTGCGCACGCCGGTGAGTTCCGACCGCTTCTATGTGCTCGGACCCTCGGGCGCGGTGCGGTTGCCGAATGTGTTGCTGCCGCCGCTGATGAGCAATCACGGCAATTTCATCGTCTCGCTCGGCGACGTATGCCGCTATCTCGCGCAGAAGGCGGAAGCGCTTGGCGTCGAAATCTATCCGGGCTTCGCCGCCGCCGAATTGTTATTCGAGAACGGCGCGGTTGCCGGCGTCGCCACCGGCGACATGGGCATCGCCAAGGACGGGCATCACAAATCGGGCTTCGCTCGCGGCATGGAGCTGCGCGCCAAATACACGCTGTTGGCCGAAGGTGCGCGCGGCAGCCTGTCCAAGGAACTGATTGCGCGCTTTGGGCTGGCGCAGGACCGGCAGCCGCAAAAATACGGCATCGGATTAAAGGAGCTGTGGCAGGTTACGCCGGAGAATTTCCAGAGCGGCCTCGTTCAGCACACCATGGGCTGGCCGCTGGCCAACAATACCGGCGGCGGCTCATTCCTCTATCATTTTGGCGACCACCTCGTTGCGGTCGGCTTCGTCGTTCATCTCAACTACGACAATCCGTATCTTTCGCCGTTCGAGGAGTTTCAGCGCTTCAAGACGCATCCGCTCGTCCGCGGCACCTTCGCCGGCGGCAAGCGCATCTGCTACGGCGCCCGCGCCATCACCGAAGGCGGCTGGCAGTCGGTGCCGAAGCTTGTCTTTCCCGGCGGTGCGCTGCTCGGCTGCGCCGCGGGCTTCATGAATGTGCCGCGCATCAAGGGGAGCCATAACGCCGTGCTTTCGGGCATGCTGGCGGCCGAGAATGTCGCCGCGGCGCTCAAGGCCGGCCGCATGCATGACGAACTGTTGGACTATGACGCGGCGTGGCGCGGCTCGCCGATCGGGCACGATCTCTGGCGGGTGCGCAACGCCAAGCCGTTATGGTCGAAGCTCGGAACGCTCGCCGGCGTCGCGCTCGGCGGCTTCGACATGTGGACCAACACGCTCGGTTTTTCGCTCGTCGGCACGCTCGGCCACGGCAAGCCGGATTTTGCTTCGCTCAAGCCGGCCGCCAAGTGCCGCCCGATCGTTTATCCGAAGCCGGACGGCAAGCTCACCTTCGACCGGTTGTCCTCGGTGTATCTGTCCAACACCAATCACGAAGAGGATCAGCCGGTGCATCTCGTGGTGCGCGATGCCGCTTTGCAAAAATCCTCCGAGCACGACGTTTATGCCGGGCCGTCGGCGCGCTATTGCCCGGCCGGTGTCTATGAATGGGTCGAGGAAGCGGGCAATCCACGCTACGTGATCAACGCGCAGAATTGCGTCCACTGCAAAACCTGCGACATCAAAGATCCGAATCAGAATATCAACTGGGTTCCGCCCGAGGGCGGCGGCGGGCCGAATTATCCGAATATGTGATTGCTCAGCGGTTGCTGACGGCATTCGCCCTCCGGCCTGCCGCGATTTCGCCTCCCTTGCGGCCTAAAGTCATATGTCCTTGCAGGGGCATGGCAAAAGGATCATTCTTGCGCACACGGACGCTACGGCGCCGATTCCCTGATTGCCCACGTTTTAGTTCGCCGTGTTTTCGTTCGCCAGTGGACGATCCAGACTCGCCGATGGAGATATCGTGACTCACACGCTGCCGCACGCCGTCATCGCCGGCGCCGCTATCCTGTTCGGGCTGCAATCTGCACTCGCCACGGAAACACCGACCACGCAGGACCTTGTGCATGCGACCGCCTCGGGCAGTTACCTCGCTGCCCGGCACGCCGGGACCGAGCGCGACTCGGCGACGGCGGCGGCCTATTACATTAACGTTCTGAAATCCGATCCGCGCAACGCCGAGCTGCTCAGCCGCGCCTTCCTCTCGGTGCTGACCGAGGGCGATATCGAGGAAGCCGGCCGCTTGGCCGACCGCGTGGTGCAGGTCGACCGCAACGACCGGATCGCGCGGCTGGTGCTCGGCGTGCGCGCGCTCAAGCAGAGGCAATATGGGCTGGCGCGGCAGAATTTCGCCCAATCGATCCGCGGCCCGGTCACCGATCTCACCGCGACGCTGCTCGCGGCGTGGGCCTATGCCGGCGCCGGCGATACGCATGCGGCGATCGACACGCTCGACCGGCTCTCCGGACCGGATTGGTATGCGATCTTCAAGGATATGCATGCCGCTCTCATCCTCGATGCGGCCAACAACAAAAAGGATGCCGCCAAGCGATACGAACGCGCCTACAAGGCGGACGCCGTGGCGGTGCGTAACGTCCAGGCCTATGCCCGCTATCTGTCGCGCAATGGCGGCAAGGACGAAGCGCTCAAGATCTACGGCGAATTCGAAAAGGCCGTGCCTAATCATCCGGTGATCCTGGAAGAGGCAAAGCAGGTCGCCGCCGGCGAAAAGCTGCCGCCGCTGGTGGATTCGCCGCAAGCCGGCGCCGCCGAGGCGCTCTACGGTCTCGGCTCTTCGATCGGCCGCCGCGGCGGCGAAGACCTCGCGCTCGTCTATTTGCATCTCGCGCTTTATCTCGAGCCGAACCATCAGATGGCGATGCTGGCGCTCGCCGATCTGTACGAGGCGCTCAAGAAGCCCGATCTGGCGATCAAGATCTACGACCGGATCCCGGCGTCTTCGCCGCTTCACCGCAACGCCGAGATTCAAATCGCTTCCGACCTCGATGCCCTCGAGCGTACGGACGAGGCCAAGAAGCGGCTGGAAAAACTGGTCGCCGACCATCCGAAAGACAACGAAGCGATCCTGGCGCTGGCCAATATCCTGCGCGGCCGCAAGCAATTCGCCGAATGCGGGGACGTCTACAGCAAGGCGATCGCCAACATACCCACGCCCGAGAAGGCGAATTGGGTGGTCTTTTACTTCCGCGGCATTTGCTACGAGCGTTCCAAGCAATGGCCGCAGGCCGAGGCCGATCTGAAAAAGGCGCTGGCGCTTTATCCCGACCAGCCGCTGGTGCTGAACTATCTCGGCTATTCCTGGATCGACCAGGGGGTCAATCTCGACGAGGGCATGAACATGATCCGCCGCGCCGTCGAGCAGCGGCCGGACGACGGCTACATTGTCGACTCCCTCGGCTGGGCCAATTTCCGCATCGGCAATTACGACGAAGCGGTCAAGGACCTGGAGCGTGCCGTCGAGCTCAAGCCCGACGATCCCACCATCAACGACCATCTGGGCGATGCCTATTGGCGGGTCGGCCGCGTGCTGGAAGCGCGCTTTCAATGGACCCATGCGCGCGACTTGAAGCCCGAGCCGGAAGACCTGCCGAAGATCGAGACGAAGCTCAAATCCGGGCTGCCCGAGGACACGTCGTCGGCCGCCGAGGCGGCCAAGACCAAGAAGGTCGGCAACGGCGGTTGAGAATTGTCCGCGCCCGTTCTGCTGGTCGATCACGCGCCAGCCAAGGTCAATTTGACGCTGCGCGTGCTTGCGCGCCGCGCTGATGGCTATCACGAGCTCGAAAGTCTGGTGGTGTTCGCCGACTTCGGCGACCGCTTGAGCTTTTCCCGCGGCGGCGATTTGGCGCTGACCGTGCGCGGGCCGCGCGCGGCGGCCGCCGGCGCCGGCGACGATAATCTGGTACGCAAGGCTGCCCGCGCGCTGGCCGCGCGCCGTCCCGGTTTGGCTTTGGGCGCTTTTGACCTCGACAAAAGACTGCCGGTCGCGGCCGGCCTGGGCGGCGGTTCGTCCGACGCGGCGGCGGCCTTGCGCCTTGTTGCACGAAGCCAATGGGATCGCGCGCGACGATCCCGATCTCTATGCGGCGGCGCGCGCCACGGGCGCCGATGTACCGGTTTGCCTCGATCCGCGGCCGCGCATCATGCGCGGTATTGGCGAAAGACTGTCGCCGCCGCTTTCACTGCCGCTGCTGCCGGCGGTGCTGGTCAATCCGGGGGTGTCGCTCGCGACCAAGGCGGTATTTGCCGCCTGGAAGCCTGCGTCCGCATCTGCCGCCCCGCTCGACGAGGCCGCGCTCAGAAAGCTCACGAGTGGGCGCGATCTGTTGCAGCTTGTCGCGGAGCAGACGAACGATTTGGAGCCGCCCGCTATGGTGCTGCAACCCTCGGTCGCCGAAGTGCTGGCCGACTTGCGCGGGCTTGCCGGCTGCGCGCTCGCCCGCATGTCCGGCTCGGGCGCGACCTGCTTCGGCTTATTTGCCACCAGCGAGCAAGCGGCCGCCGCGGAAACGGTCTTGTCCGCCAGTCACCCGGACTGGTGGGTGAAAGCCACAACCTTTGGCGGACGATGACGCTCGTCATTCCGGGGCCGAGCGAAGCGAGGAGCCCGGAATCCATAACCACAATCACTTCAGAAAAAGGCGGCCCGCATCGCGCTCTTCCGATCGCGCCTGCGGATATGGATTTCGGATTTGCCGCTTCGCGGCAATCCGGAATGACGCTTAATGCGTGCGCGCGATGCAGAAATCGACCGCTTCGGCGAGCGCCGCCTTCATCTTCGAATCTGGAAAGAGCGCGAGCGCGTCGCGGGCGATGGCGCCGTAGTGATGCGCGCGGCCGATCGTATCCTCGAGCGCGCGGTGCTTGATCATCAGCCCGATGGCGTGTTCGAGATCCGCGTCGGTCGCCTCGCCGCGCTCGAGCGAGCGCCGCCAGAATTCGCGTTCGGCGTCGCCGCCGCGGCGGAAAGCGAGCACGACCGGCAGCGTGATCTTTCCTTCGCGAAAATCGTCGCCGACATTCTTGCCGAGCTTGGCTGCCGCGCCGCCATAGTCGAGCACGTCGTCGACCAGCTGGAAGGTGATGCCGAGATTCATGCCGAACGAGCGGCACGCAGCCTGTTCGGCCTTTTGCCGCGCCGACAGCACCGGCCCGACTTCGCAGGCTGCGGCGAATAGCTCGGCGGTCTTGCCGCGGATCACGGCGATATATTCGTCCTCGGTGGTCGCCGTGTTCTTGGCGACCGCAAGCTGCATCACCTCGCCTTCGGCGATCACTGCCGCCGCCGACGAGAGAATCTCGAGCGCCTTGAGGCTGCCGACCTCGACCATCATCTTGAACGCCTGGCCGAGCAGGAAATCGCCGACCAGAACGCTGGCCTCGTTGCCCCAGAGCATGCGGGCGGCGAGCCGACCGCGGCGCAGCTCGCTTTCGTCGACGACGTCGTCGTGCAGGAGCGTCGCCGTGTGCATGAATTCGACCGCGGCGGCAAGTTTGATATGGCCGTCGCCGCCATAGCCGGTGAGCCGCGCCAGCGCCAGCGTCAGCATCGGCCGCAGCCTCTTGCCGCCGGAATTGATGAGATGGTTGGCGACTTCGGGAATCATCGTCACCTCGGAGCCGGTGCGCGCCAGGATGACGCCGTTGACGCGCTCCATGTCGGCGCTCACGAGGTCGACCAGCGGGTCGATCGAGGGCTTTTCCGGGCTTTCAAAGGGGACAACGACAGCCACGCAATATTCTCCATGCAGGACGGGCGACAATAGAAACGCTATGGTGAAGCGGCAAGTATCCCGACGGTCGCACGCAAAGGCATTGTGGCGCTTGGTTCAATATCGGCGGCGTCGATCACGTCTTAAACACCCGGCGAAAGGGGCCAACAGAGGTAATGTCGAGCGGCGAACGCGTTGCCGAGAATGTGATCGGAGCGGACTATCAGCTAGCGGTCTTGGTGCCGTGCTACAATGAAGAGCACGCCGTTGCCAAGGTCGTAGCCGATTTCCGTGCGGCGCTGCCGGCGGCGGCGGTCTATGTCTATGACAATAATTCGACCGACAACACGGTGGAGGTGGCGCGCGCAGCCGGCGCTGTGGTCCGCCGCGAGACCTCTCAGGGCAAAGGCCATGTCGTGCGGCGGATGTTCAACGACATCGAAGCCGACATTTACGTGCTGGTGGACGGCGACGCGACCTACGATGCGGCGAGTGCGCCGGCGATGGTCGACAAACTGCTCGGAGAGCGGCTCGACATGGTGGTGGCGGCGCGCGTCGAGCGCGAGCAAGCCGCTTATCGCGCCGGCCATCGCACCGGCAATCGCATCCTCACCGGCTTCGTCGCGCACATGTTCGGGCGATCGTTCACCGACATATTGTCCGGCTACCGGGTGTTCTCGCGGCGCTTCGTCAAATCGTTTCCGATTCTTTCCGGCGGTTTCGAAATCGAGACTGAGCTGACCATTCATGCGCTCGATCTGGAATTGCCGGTCGGCGAAGTCGCGACGCCCTATTATTCACGCCCGCTCGGCTCCGCCTCGAAGCTGTCCACCTGGCGCGACGGTTACCGCATTCTCTGGACGGTGTTGAAGCTCTACCGCGCCGAGCGGCCGCTCTCGCTGTTCGGCGCGTTCGGCCTCGCGCTCGCTATCATGTCGATCGGGCTCGCCATCCCGGTCTTTGTCACCTTTGTGCAGGAGGGCCTGGTGCCGCGCCTGCCGACGGCGGTGCTCTCGACTGGACTGATGCTGCTGGCGTTCCTCTCGATCGCGGTCGGCCTCATCCTCGACACCGTGACGCGCGGCCGCCGCGAGCTCAAGCTCCTTGCCTATCTCGGCTTGCGGGCGCCGGGTGAGGAGCGGCGGCGGAGCTGAAACATGCGCGAACTCGTACGGACCAACGATGCGGTGCTGATCACGGCGATCGAAGCGTTGCTCAACGGCGCGCATATCAAACACATGGTGGTCGACCGGAACATGAGCGTGTTGGAAGGTTCGATCGGCGTTTTCCCGCGCCGCATTCTGGTCGGCGAGGAGGAGTTCGATGCCGCGCGACGGCTCCTTGAAGAGGCGGGTTTCGCGCGCGAGCTCTGGCAAGATGGCCGTTGAACCGGCGGAGGTGAGCGAAGACGCCGTGCTCGGCGGCCGGCTTTTGCTGCGCCAGCCGCGCAAGGGCCATCGCGTCGGTCACGATGCGATCCTCCTCGCCGCGGCATGCTCGGCGCGCCCGCGCGAGCGCCTGATCGATCTCGGCGCCGGCGTCGGCGCGGCCGGGCTCGCCGTCGCCCGACGGGTCGAGGATCTGGCGGTGACCTTGATCGAGATCGATCCAGCGCTGGCGGCGCTGGCGCGCGAGAATGCAGCACGCAACCGACTTGCCGAACGGGTGCGCGTAGCTTGTCTCGACGTCACCGCATCGCCGGCGGCTTTCGCCGCCGCCGGGCTAGCCTCGGGCGAGGCTGATCACGTGCTGATGAATCCGCCGTTCAATGCCGCGCACAATCCGTCGCCGGATCGCAACCGCCGGCTTGCGCATGCCGGCACAGATGACACGCCGCGACGCTGGGTCGAGGCCGCCGCGCGGCTTCTTCGCCCCGCGGGCATCCTCACGCTGATCTGGCGGGCCGACGGGCTTGGCGCGGTGTTCGCCGCTCTCGCCGACGATTTCGGCGGCGCTGCCATGTTGCCTGTCCATCCGAAGCCGGCCGCGCCGGCGATCCGGGTCCTTGTTCGCGCCGCAAAGGCAAGCCGCGCGCCGCTTTCGATCCTGCCGGGCTTGGTGCTTGCCGATGCTGCCGGACGGCCGACGCCGGAAGCGGAGGCCGTTTTGCGCGACGGCGCGCTGCTTCCTTTGGCCGGCGATTGAAGGCCGCGGTGGCCGCTTCGCCCTCAGATGCTGGCGGTTATCGAATCGCTCGATACCGGCGCCGGTGTCTTGGCTTGCCGTCGCAACGGCAGATAAGAGACGCCGACGATGACGCTGATCAACATCAGAAGCACATAGATTTTCATTGCCCGACCATTCCGTCCCGCATTGCCCGCAAAGCAAGTAGCGGTCCAGGCGGTTAACAATCGATTACTTGAGAGCGAGCGAGCCGCATCCTATGTGGGGAAAATGACCGAACCAGGGACGGGTAATTGGGTGAAGGACGGCGTGACGCGGGCGGTATCGGCGTTGCGGGAACTCATTCCGCAGCGCTTCCGCAGGGACCGTCCGGTGGTGCCGGTGCTGCGGCTCACGGGCGTGATCGGATTTTCAACGCCGCTGCGGCCCGGCTTGAGCATGGCCGGCGTCGCGCGTTCGCTCGACCGTCTGTTCGGCGTGCCGCATGCGGAGGCGGTGGCGCTGGTCATCAATTCGCCGGGCGGCTCGCCCGCACAATCGCATCTGATCTTCCGCCGCATCCGCGATCTGGCGCAGGAAAATAACCGCAAGGTGATCGCCTTCGTGGAGGATGCCGCCGCCTCCGGCGGTTATATGCTCGCCTGCGCCGCCGATGAGATCATTGCCGATCCGAGTTCCGTCGTCGGCTCGATCGGCGTGGTCGGCGGCTCGTTCGGCTTCGACAAGCTGATCGCCAAGATCGGGATCGAGCGCCGGCTCTATACGTCCGGCGCGCACAAGGCGATGCTCGATCCGTTTCTGCCGGAAGATCCGTCCGACGTCGAACGGCTCAAGAGCTTGCAGCGGGAAATTCACGACGATTTCATTGCGCTGGTGAAATCGCGCCGCGCCGCGAAATTGAGCGGCCCCGAGGAAACCTTGTTCTCCGGCGAATATTGGACCGGCCGGCGTGCGCTCGGTTTCGGCCTGGTCGATGCGATCGGCGACTTGCGTTCCACGCTGCGCGAGCGCTTCGGCGAGAAAGTCTACACGCCGCTCATCACCGCCGAGCGGAGCCTGTTCGGCCGGCGCGCGTTCGGTGTCGGGCCGGACGCCTTCCTCGGAGCGGGGCTCCGGGCCGGCGCCCCGCTCGGCCTTGCGGAAGACATGATTTCGGCGCTTGAAGCCCGCGCGCTCTGGGCCCGTTACGGGCTCTAGCGCCGGCCCCGTTTTCGGCTAACATCGCAAGCAGGGGCGACCGTACGGAGATGACGATGCCGGTCTTCGCCTTGGCGTTCGGATTGATGGGAACGGCGGTGCTCGTGCGCTGGTGTGTTCGCGAGGTCAAGCGCGTCAACGCCGAGCTCGACGCGCTGCGTGCGCGTGCCGAGCCTATCGATCGCAACGCCTTGCCGACATTGAAGGCCGATCCGCGGACCGGCGAGTACCGGCCGGGTTAGGGATCCTGCTCCGCTCGTTCCCCGTGCAGGCGGAAATCCAGTTTATTTTTCCGAAGCTTTTCTGGATCCCCGCTTCCGCGGGGACGAGCGGCGGTAATCAGACTTGACCGCGAGCGGGCGTTCCACCAACAACGTCCCGATGAACGCGACCTCGACCGTCGATTTGCCGCCGCACATGCGTCCCGAGCGCTCATTCCAGGGCTTGATCCTGGCGCTGCAGCGCTATTGGGCGGATTGGGGCTGCGTCATTTTGCAGCCCTATGACATGGAGGTGGGCGCCGGCACGTTTCATCCGGCGACGACCTTGCGCGCGCTCGGCCCGAAGTCTTGGAACGCGGCCTATGTGCAGCCCTCGCGGCGGCCGAAGGACGGCCGCTACGGCGAGAACCCGAACCGCCTGCAGCACTATTACCAGCTGCAGGTGATCCTCAAGCCGTCACCCGACGACCTGCAGGAGCTTTATCTGAAATCGCTCTACGCGATTGGCATCGATCCGAAAATCCACGACATCCGCTTCGTCGAGGACGACTGGGAAAGTCCGACGCTCGGCGCCTGGGGGCTCGGCTGGGAATGCTGGTGCGACGGCATGGAGGTTTCGCAATTCACCTATTTCCAGCAAGTGGCGGGCTACGAATGCGCGCCGGTATCCGGCGAGCTGACCTACGGGCTCGAGCGGCTGGCGATGTATGTGCAGGGCGTCGAGAACGTCTTTCAGCTTAATTTCAACGGCCGCGAGGGCCGCGAGAAGGTGACGTACGGCGACGTTTTCCTGCAGGCGGAGCAGGAATATTCGCGGCACAATTTCGAATATGCCGACACCGACATGCTGTTCGAGCAGTTCCGCATGGCCGAGCAGGCCTGCAAAAAATATCTCGATTTCGGCTGGGCTGGCGATGGCGGCGGTGACCGCAGCAATCGCGGCCGGCATCTGATGGCGCTGCCGGCCTATGATCAATGCATCAAGGCGAGCCACGTGTTTAATTTGCTCGATGCGCGCGGGGTGATTTCGGTCACCGAGCGGCAGAGCTACATCTTGCGGGTGCGCGAGCTCGCCAAAGCCTGCGGCGAAGCGTGGCTCGCGACCGAAGGCGGAGGAACTATGACATGAGCGAAATGCCAGAAATCGGCGGCCGAGCGCCGATCACGGTCGATGTCGAAGCCGGCAAGAGCTATTGGTGGTGCGCCTGCGGATTGTCGAAGAAGCAGCCCTTCTGCGACGGCTCGCACAAGGTGACGAGCTTCACGCCCATCGAGTTCAAGCCGGCCACGTCGGAGAAGGTCTGGTTCTGCGCCTGCAAGCGCTCGGCCAAGAAGCCGATGTGCGACGGCAGCCACAAGAAGCTGTGCCGAGACAATGCCTGATCTTCTGCTCGAACTTTTCTCCGAAGAGATTCCGGCGCGCATGCAGGCGCGGGCGGCGGAGGATTTGCGCAAAGCCGTGACCGATCGGCTGGTCGATGCGGGTCTCGTTTACGAAGGCGCCAAGACTTTCGTGACGCCGCGGCGGCTGGCGCTTGCCGTGCATGGCGTGCCGGCTCGCCAGGCCGATGTGCGCGAGGAGAAGAAAGGCCCGCGCGTCGGCGCCCCGGAGAACGCGATCGCAGGCTTTCTCAAGGCCGCAGGATTAAAATCGATCAGCGAAGCGAAGGTGCAGCCCGACAAGAAGGGCGACTTCTATGTCGCGGTGATCGAGAAGCCGGGCCGCGCCGCGATCGAGGTGATCGCCGAAATCTTAAGCCAAGTGATCAAGACGTTCCCGTGGCCGAAATCCATGCGCTGGGGCGAGCCGTCGAAGGAGCCGGGCGCGCTCACCTGGGTGCGTCCGCTGCACTCGATCGTCGCCACCTTCGGTCCCGAGACCGAGGAGCCCGATATTGTCCAGGTTGCCGTCGACGGTGTCGCCGTCGGCAACGAGACGCGCGGTCACCGGTTCATGGCGCCGGCGCCGTTTACGGTGCGGCGGCTGGCCGATTATCTGTCGAAGCTCGACAAGGCCAAGGTGGTGCCGGATGCCGAGCGCCGGCGCGACATCATCATCACCGAAGCCAAGCAGCTTGCCTTCGCGCAAGGGCTCGAGCTGGTCGAGGACGAGGGCCTGCTGGCCGAAGTCGCCGGCCTGGTCGAATGGCCGGTGGTGCTGATGGGCTCGTTCGATCAGAGCTTCCTGCACATCCCGGAAGAGGTGATCCGCGCCACCATCCGCAACAACCAGAAATGCTTCGTACTGCGCGACGCAGCGCACGCCAAGCTGGTCGACAAATTCATTCTCGTCTCCAACATCGAGGCGGAAGACGGCGGCGCCGCCATCGTCGCCGGCAACGAGCGCGTGATCCGCGCGCGGCTCTCCGACGCGAAATTCTTCTACGAGACCGACCTGAAGACGCAGCTGGAAGACCGGCTGCCGAAATTCAAGGACATCGTCTTTCACGAGAAGCTCGGCACCCAATGGGAGCGCATCGAGCGCATCGAGCGGCTCGCGGGCGAGCTCGCGCCATTGGTCGGCGCCGACGTGGAGAAAGCCAAGCGCGCCGCGCGGCTGTGCAAAGCGGATCTGCTCACCGAAGTTGTCGGCGAATTCCCCGAACTGCAAGGCACGATGGGTAAATACTACGCCGAGGAGCAGGGCGAGGACGAAGCGGTCGCGCACGCGTGCGAGGACCACTACAAGCCGAAGGGGCCGGACGATTTCGTGCCGGGCGATCCGGTTTCGATTGCTGTCGCGCTCGCCGATAAGATCGACACGCTGGTCGGCTTCTGGGCGATCGACGAGAAGCCGACCGGGAGCAAAGACCCTTATGCCCTACGAAGGGCGGCGCTGGGCGTAATAAGAGTAGTAATTGAGAATGAACTTAGGCTCCGCGTGATCCCGTTTGTCAAACTGGCAATAGAAGGGTTACTTGAAACCGGCACGCAGCAGAGCTTGATTGATAGTCGTCTTGTGCCGAACGATCTTCTTTCCTTCTTTGCCGACCGGCTGAAAGTCCAGCTCCGCGATCAGGGTGCGCGGCACGATCTTGTGGACGCAGTGTTTGCGCTCGAAGGCCAGGACGATCTTCTGCTCATCGTCCGCCGCGTCGAAGCTCTCGGAAAATTTCTCGACACGGAGGACGGCAAAAATCTGCTCGCCGGCTACAAGCGCGCGACCAACATCATCCGCATCGAGGAGAAAAAAGATAATCGTGAATATACCGGCGCTCCTGACCCGACGCTCTATCGGCAGGATGAGGAGAAAGCGCTCGCGCGGGCGATTGACGTCGCCAAATCCGAGGCGGAGCGCGCCGTCGCCACGGAAGATTTCGAAGCCGCCATGCGCGCGATGGCGAAGCTCCGCCCGCATGTCGACGCCTTCTTCGACAAGGTCACAGTCAATGTCGAAGACAAGGCGCTTGCGCGAGAACCGGCTGAAGCTCCTCAACGAAATCCGCGCCGCCACGCGTGCGGTCGCGGATTTTTCCAGGATCGAGGGCTGAGCGTCATTCCGGGGCCGAGCGCAGCGAGGAGCCCGGAATCCATATTCGCTAACGGTGGTTATGGATTCCGGGCTCGCCGCTTTGCGGCTCCCCGGAATGACGGCCCGCACGCGGGGAGAAGGCGTTGTGCTCGGTCCCGGAATGACGGTGGGTTCCGAATTTCGCGAATCCTGCTAGAACCGAACGCGGCGTTCCGCGTTGTCTAAGCTGCCGGGCTTTGCCGGTCTCACCCCACCTTATTCGCCGCATTTCCATCGACCAAACCTAAAGGTTCAGATCATGGTCATCACCGCTGCCCATATCACACCGCTCGTCGCTCTCATCGCCGGCATATTAATCCTGATCGTGCCGCGGCTGCTCAACTACATCGTCGCCATCTACCTCATCTTCATCGGCCTCGTCGGCCTCAACAGCGTGCATCATTTCTTCAACTGGCATTAGCGCCATGATCCGCAAAAGTGGAAACCGGTTTTCCGAAAAGATCGCGCTCGGCCAAGAGCTGGACGCCGAGCGATTTCCAGCCGAAACGATTGCGGGCGAGGTTGAGCGCCGGCGTTGCATTCGCCGCCGGCATCTGCATTAAGAAGGCGCCCCCGCCTTAAATGCCCGTGGAAGCAAACGAGTCCCAATGGCGAAATCGCGTTCCAAAATCTCTCGTCAACCGGTGAAGAAATCGAACCGGGCCGCAGCGCGCCGCGCTCTCCCGGCGAAGGCGATCACATCGCGGCCGGCCATGCCCGCCGCTACTACGGGCCCCGAAAGTCGCCGGGAAAAAAAGCCAGTGGGTCTATGCATTCGGTGGCGGGAAGGCCGCCGGCCGCGCCAGCATGCGCAACCTGCTTGGCGGCAAGGGCGCAGGCCTGGCGGAGATGGCGCATCTCGGCTTGCCGGTGCCGCCCGGCTTCACCATCACGACCGAGGTCTGCACCTATTTTTATGAGCACGGCAAAACCTATCCGAAGGATTTGAAGCCGCGGGTCGAGGCGGCGCTGGCCGAAGTCGGCCGTATCACCGGCAAGAAGTTCGGCGGCGGCGAGGATCCGCTGCTCGTCTCGGTGCGCTCGGGCGCCCGCGCCTCGATGCCGGGCATGATGGATACCGTGCTCAATCTCGGGCTCAACGACGTGACCGTCGCGGCGCTGGCGGAGAAATCCGGCGACCGGCGCTTCGCCTATGACAGCTACCGGCGCTTCATCACCATGTATTCCGACGTGGTGCTCGGCATTCCGCATCATCACTTCGAAGAAATCCTCGACGAGCACAAGGATCGCAACGCCTGTACGCTCGACACCGATCTCGAGGCCGGCGACTGGGAAGAGGTCGTCGGCGCGTTCAAGGAGCGCGTGGAGAAGGAAACTGGCAGGCCATTCCCACAGGACCCGCACGCGCAATTATGGGGCGCCATCGGCGCCGTGTTCAGCTCCTGGATGAATCAGCGCGCCATCACCTATCGCCGCCTGCACGGCATTCCGGAGAGCTGGGGCACCGCCGTCAACGTGCAGGCGATGGTGTTCGGCAATATGGGCGACACCTCGGCGACCGGTGTCGCCTTCACCCGCAATCCGTCGACCGGCGAGAAAAAACTCTACGGCGAGTTTCTGATCAATGCGCAGGGCGAGGACGTCGTTGCCGGTATCCGCACACCGCAGGAGATCACCGAGGCGGCGCGCAAGGAGGCCGGGTCCGACAAGCCGTCGATGGAAAGCGCGATGCCGGCCGCTTTCGCCGAGCTCAAACGCATCCATGCCGTGCTCGAAAAGCACTACCGCGACATGCAGGACCTGGAATTCACGGTCGAGCAGGGCAAGCTGTGGATGCTGCAGACGCGTAACGGCAAGCGCACCGCGAAGGCGGCGCTTCGCATCGCCATCGAGCTGGCGCAGGAGAAATTGATCTCCAGGGAAGAAGCAGTGACGCGCGTCGATCCCGCGTCGCTCGACCAATTGCTGCATCCGACCATCGCTCCCGACGCCGAACGCAAGATCATCGCCACCGGCCTGCCGGCGTCGCCCGGCGCCGCCTGCGGCGAGATCGTGTTCTCGTCCGAGGAGGCGGAGCTCCTCAAGAGCCAGGGCCATAAGGTCATTCTGGTCCGGGTCGAGACTTCGCCGGAAGACATCCACGGCATGCACGCGGCGGAGGGAATCCTCACCACCCGCGGCGGCATGACCTCGCACGCCGCCGTGGTCGCGCGCGGCATGGGCAAGCCCTGCGTCGCCGGCGCCGGCGCGCTGCGCGTGGATTACCGTGCGCAGACCATGACCGCCGGCGGCGTCACGATGAAGAAAGGCGATACGCTCACCATCGACGGCTCGACCGGGCAGGTCTTGGCCGGCAAGGTGGCGATGCGCGAGCCGGAGCTTGCCGGCGAATTCGGCACGCTGATGAAATGGGCCGACGCGGTGCGCAAGCTGAAAGTCCGCGCCAATGCCGATACCCCGGCCGACGCGCGCGCCGCCGTCAAGTTCGGCGCCGAAGGGATCGGCCTCTGCCGCACCGAGCATATGTTCTTCGAAGAAGATCGCATCCGCGCCGTGCGCGAGATGATCTTGGCGGAAGACGAGAAGGCGCGGCGCGCAGCGCTGGCGAAGCTTCTGCCGATGCAGCGCGCCGATTTCGTCGAGTTGTTCGCCATCATGGGCGGCTTGCCGGTGACGATCCGGCTGCTCGATCCGCCGCTGCACGAATTCCTGCCGCACACCGAGCGCGAGATCGCGGAAGTCGCGCAGGCCATGGGCGCCGATGCCAGGAAGCTCGCCGACCGGGCGCGCGAGCTGCACGAGTTCAATCCGATGCTCGGCTTCCGCGGCTGCCGTCTCGCGATCGCCTACCCGGAAATCGCCGAAATGCAGGCGCGCGCGATTTTCGAGGCTGCCGTCGAGGTGAGCCGCTCGAGCGGCAAGCCGGTGGTCCCCGAGATCATGGTGCCGCTGATCGCGAGCAAGGCCGAGCTCGATCTTGTCAAAGAGCGGATCGACGCGATGGCGGAGACCGTGGCGGCCGAGACGAAGTCGCCGGTCAAATATCAGGTCGGCACCATGATCGAATTGCCGCGCGCGGCGCTGAGGGCGGGCGAGATCGCGGCGACGGCCGAGTTCTTTTCCTTCGGCACCAACGATCTGACACAGACGACGTTTGGCATCAGCCGCGACGATGCCGCGAGCTTTTTGGGCATCTACACGTCGAAAGGCATTCTGGCGAACGATCCGTTCGTGTCGATCGATCGCGAGGGCGTCGGCGAGCTGGTGCGTATTGCCGCGGAGCGCGGCCGCAAGGTGCGCAAAGACCTCAAGCTCGGCATCTGCGGCGAGCATGGCGGCGATCCCGCCTCGGTCGCCTTCTGCAACGAAGTCGGGCTCGACTACGTGTCCTGCTCGCCGTTCCGGGTGCCGATCGCGCGCCTCGCCGCGGCGCAAGCCGCGCTCGGCAAAGGCGGTAGTTCCACGGCGTAGTTCGTCATTCCGGAAGCTGCGCAGCGGCTGTCCGGAATCCATACCCACATCCAGTCCAGAATTGATCTTGTCGTGACTATGGATTCCGGGCTCGCTGCCAGCCAAGTCGGCTGTGGCCGACTTGGACTTTAAGTTGTCGATGTCGGGAAGCAGCCGACATCGATAGCGCCCCGGAATGACGCCTACGCCGCCACGCTCTTGAGGAAAGTCTCGATGTGCCGCCGCAGATCGGCCATGGCGGCTTCGACCGAATGTGAAGTGCCGAGCACGATTTCGGCCGAGGCGTGGGTATTCGCCGCCGCGCCGGCGACTTCGCCGAGGACGTGAGCCACAGTTTCCGCCGCGCGCGCGGCACTCGCCACATTCGAGGAGATGTTCGACGTTGCCGCGTTCTGCTGTTCGATCGAGGCGGCGACCCCTGATGCGTAATGCTGGATCTCGTGCATGCGCTGGGTGATGCGCCGGATCGAATCGACGGCGCTGGCGGTCGATCCCTGCACCGCGAGTATCTGCCCGACGATCGCTTCCGTCGCCTTGGCGGTCTGCACGGCAAGCGATTTGACTTCGGAGGCGACCACGGCGAAGCCGCGGCCGGCTTCACCGGCGCGCGCCGCTTCGATCGTCGCGTTGAGCGCCAGCAGATTGGTCTGCTCGGCGATGGTCTGGATGAGCTTGACGATGTCGCCGATCTTCTGCGCCGATTCCGCGAGCGTCGTCATTTCGCCGTCGGTCGAATGCGCCTCATCGACAGCGAGCCGCACGACGCTGTTGGTCTGCGTGATCTGACGGGCGATTTCGGCGATCGAATTCGCCAGCTCGTCGGTGGCGGCGGCCGCGACCTTCACGCCGCTCGAAGCTTCGTTGGAGGCCGCCACCGCGCTGGTGGCGCTTTGCGCGCCGTGATTGGCGGCGGCCGAGAGCGTCACCGCCGTCGATTTCATTGCGGTTGCGCTGTCGCCCAGGGCCTTGAGCAGCGTGTCCATGCCGGTGCGGAACGCCGCGATCGCGGCATCGACCGCGCCGCGACGTTTCTGTTGACTGGCCATGTCGTCGCGCTGCTGCTGCAGGAGCTGCTGTTCGGTTATGTCCTCGTGCGTGGACACCCAACCGCCGTCCGGCATTGGCGAGTTGATCGCATGAACGACACGGCCGTCGCTTGCGCTCACGATCCACTTTGAGATTTTCCCGGCCGCGATGCCGTCCATGATCTCTTTGCAATATTGCTCGGGATCGCCGGTGAACAATCCGGTCTGCCGGCGATGCTCGATCAGTTCGCGCAGCGTGCAGCCGGGCTTCACCACCTCGGGCGACAATTTGTACATGCGCAGATAAGGCCGATTGCACACGACGATGCGGCCGGCGGCGTCGAACATGCACAGGCCTTGCGACATGTGATCCAGGGCGTCCGTCAAACGGCGGATCTTTGCTGGCGTGCGTCCGAACGCAAGCGCGCCGGCGGCGATGGCGAGTAACGCGCCGGCGAGGCAGGCCACCACGTAGGGGAACAGTGTGGTCGACATCAAAGGGCGCCCGGATCGAGCACGAGTATTCACCCGGCCGCATTGCAGTTTGGTTAACAAAAAGGCACCGGCGGGGGCGCGCGAGAACCCAGAGCGGCAAAGGGCCCCAAACTTGCCGGCCGCGATGGGTCTGGCGCCGCTCGCAAATCGGGAAAAGGCGGCGAGTTAACGCGTCCGCAAGGTTAACCCGACAATATCGAAACGTGTCGCATTCGCGCCACTGCGCGCGCGTTTGCTGATCGTAGGGAAAGCGTCGCGTCGTTAAGCGTGCGCGTGAGGGGTGATGTTGGCGTTGCGTGTTCGGCCGCTGGCCGCGTTCACTGGTCCGTTCTGGCTCAGCGCGCTTTGCGCCGTGCTGGCGCCGTCATCGATCGGCTATCAGGATCTTGCCGCCTTTCTGGCGCGGCAGCCGGGCATCTCCGAGCGTTGGCGCGACCATCTGATCGCTTCGCCGTTCGGGACCATTCACGCCGCGACCTTCAGCTTCTCGCCTCCGATCGGCACGACGATGGCCGAACCGATCGGCGCGCAGGCGGTCAATTTCGATCCGCGTTCGCTCGATGTGAAAGTCTGGATCGGCAGCAACGGCTCGCCGCTCGTGCGCCCGGCCCTGCAGGTCGAATATCCGACGGTCAACCGCCGCCTCAAGGGCGACCGCATGGCCGTGCCGCCGCCGCCGGCCGCCACGTCGAGCGGAACGGAGAGTGCGCCGCCCTTGCAGCCGGTCAACGCGCCGGCGGTGACACAGCCTGCGCCGCCTCCGACGCCGGGCTTGGGTCCGGTCCTGGGTCCGCGGCCGAAAAGCGTCGAGCGGCTTGACGACGGTGCTGCCGGGCTCGCCGCGCCGATCGATGCATTCGGAACTTTGCCGACGGATTTATCGATAAGCGACGACGCAACCGGCAGCATCCCGCCAACGACGCCTGTGGCGGCGGTCGCGCCGGAGCGTGACGGCACGCGGGAAGCGGAGGTCGACGACGACATCGCGCTGGCCGACAAGCCGCCGGAAATTCCGACGGCCGGCGAAAGCGAGCAGGGCGAGTCGGCACGGTCGCCATTCGCGTCACCCTCGTTCCTCGGCGAGGATGCGGCGGAGCGCAATACCCAGGTCTATTTCGGCGGCGGAATTATGGGAGCGCGCAGTGGCCTGGAACAATGGCCGCTCGGCGCCGAGCCGGTTCTGGTGTCGCGCGGCTCCGATCCGGACATGAAGCTTTCAGCACTCGAAGCTCTGCCCGACGCCGGTCCCGGCGGCGAGACCGTTGCCGGCAAGGATGATGCGGGGCGGCTCATGACGCCGGCCGAGCGGCTTGGCCTTGAGGGCAAGGCGCGCGCCAAAGAGGAAAAATGCCTCGCGGATGCCGTCTATTTCGAGGCGCGCGGTGAACCGCTGCGCGGGCAGATGGCCGTTGCGCAAGTGGTGATGAACCGCGTGTTCTCGGGCTACTATCCGAACAATGTCTGCGGCGTCGTTTATCAGAATGCCAACCGGCATCTTCGCTGCCAGTTCACCTTCGCCTGCGAGGGCAAGGACCTGAGCCGCATCGACGAGCTCGATATGTGGGAGCAGGCCAAGCGCATCTCCAAGGACATGCTCGACGGCAAGATCTGGCTCACCGAGGTCGGCCACGCCACGCATTATCACGCCTATTGGGTGCATCCGAGCTGGGTGCATGAAATGAACAAGATGTACCGGCTCGGCGTTCATACCTTCTACCGGCCGCGGGCCTGGGGTGACGGCTCCGACGCACCGATCTGGGGCGCGGTGCCGGTGGCGGCGAAATCTACCGGGCCGTCTGCGCAAAATGCGGAGCCGGCGAAAGAGCCCGCAGCCGCAATCAAAAGCCCGGAAGCGGCGGCAAAGATACCGCAAGCGGCCGCGTCGCCCGACGCCGTGGGCAAGGGCTTGATCGCGCCGCTCTGATCCTCCGGGGCGCGGGGCAGCGATGCGCTCACGCCGACGCGAGAAAGATTCATTTGGGGGAGCCCCGGCAAGGCCCTATTGTTTTTGGCTCGAATTATTTTGTTGGGATTGCCATGGCCGAAAATTCATTGCGCGCCGCTGCCGCATCCGCCGCCCCGAACTCGTTGAATTCAATCACATCGCAAGCGGTCGCATCCAAAACGGCTGGCTGGCGGACACCGGCAGTCATCATCATATGCGGTTGTCTGATCGCCGCGCTGGCATTCGGGCCGCGCTCGGCGCTCGGCTTTTTTCTGTCGCCGTTATCGAATGCCAATCATTGGGGCCGCGATGTCTTCGCTTTCGCGCTTGCTTTGCAGAATCTTCTCTGGGGCATGGCGCAGCCCGTTGCCGGCGCGATTGCCGACCGTTTTGGCGCGGCCCGGGTGCTGAGCGCCGGCGCTGTGCTCTACGTTCTTGGCCTTACACTGACCGCCTATTCCACCAATGCGGCGATGCTCGACCTGTCGGCCGGCGCGCTTATCGGCTTCGGTCTCTCCGGCACCACCTTTCCGATCGTGCTCGCGGCCTTCGGCAAAATGTTGCCGGCCGAGTGGCGCTCGATCGCCTTCGGTCTCGGAACGGCTGCAGGCTCGTTCGGCCAGTTTTTGTTCTCGCCGCTCGCCGTTTTCTTGATCGACCTTTTTGGCTGGCAGTACGCGCTGGTCGGGTTTGCCGTCGTCATGCTTGCCATCTTGCCGGCTTCGCTGGCGCTCGCTTCGCCGGCGGCGGAGGAAGCAACGCCGTCCGCCCCGCAATCGTTGCGGCAGGCGCTTGGCGAAGCGCTCGGGCATCGTTCCTACGTGTTGTTGATGCTCGGCTTTTTCACCTGCGGCTTTCAGCTCGCTTTCATCACCGTTCATTTGCCGGCGTATCTTTCCGATCGCGGGCTGTCCGCCGATGTCGGCGGGTGGACGCTTGCGGCGATCGGGCTGTTCAACATTGTCGGCGCGCTGAGCGCCGGCTGGCTGGGCGAACGCATGCCCAAGCGTTATCTGCTGTCGCTTCTCTATTTCGGCCGCGCGGCCGCGATCCTCGCCTTCATCATGTTTCCGATCTCGCCCTTCACCTGCATCGTGTTCGGCGCGGTGATGGGATTGATGTGGCTTTCCACCGTGCCGCCGACCAACGGCATCATCGTGGTGATGTTCGGCACGCGCTGGCTCGCGATGCTGTCCGGCGTGACCTTTTTCAGCCACCAGGTCGGCGGCTTTCTCGGTGTCTGGCTCGGCGGCGTCGCCTTCGACCGCACCGGTTCCTACGATCTGGTGTGGTGGCTTGCGATCCTGTTCGGCGTGCTTTCCGCGCTGATCAATTTGCCGATCGTTGAGAAGCCGGTCGCGCGCGTAGCCGCCGTGCCGGCCTGAGCCTTGTCGTCATGGCCGGGCTCGCCCAGGCTCGCCCCGGCCATCCACGTCTGTTATCCACGGAGTTGTAAGACGTGGATGCCCGGCACGAGGCGAGCCAACGGGTCCGGCCCAAAGTAGCCGGCCCGATGACAGACCCCGCGACGCCGTTCTTCGAACGGCTATGGCCGGGCATGACGCAAATGGAAGCCGGAGCAGTCGCGTGGCAACATTCAAGGCAATTGTCGTCGACAAGACCGATGCCGGACAGACCGTCCGGCTCACCGATTTCGACGAAAAGGATCTAATGGACGGCGACGTCACCGTCGCGGTCGAATATTCGACGCTCAATTACAAGGACGGGCTGGCGCTCACCGGAAAATCGCCGGTGGTGCGGCGTTTCCCGATGATCGCCGGCATCGATCTCGCCGGCACCGTGGAAGGCTCGTCGCATCCTTCGTGGAAACCGGGCGACAAGGTGATCCTCAACGGTTGGGGTCTCGGCGAAACGCATCTCGGTGCCTATGCCGAAAAGGCGCGCGTGAAGGGCGACTGGCTGGTGCGGTTGCCGGTGCGCATGAGCGCGCGCGAGGCGATGGCGATCGGCACTGCGGGTTACACCGCCATGCTGTCGGTAATGGCGCTGGAACGGGCGGGCATCGAGCCCGCGCGCGGCGGCATCATCGTGACCGGGGCGGCCGGCGGCGTGGGCTCGGTCGCGGTCGCGTTGTTGGCGAAGCTCGGCTACACGGTCATCGCTTCGACCGGGCGTCCATCGGAAGCGGACTATCTCAAAGGGCTCGGCGCGGCCGAAGTGATCGAGCGCAAGGAATTGAGCGGCCCGCCGCGCGCGCTCGGCAAAGAGCGCTGGGCCGGCGGCATCGATGCGGTCGGCTCGACCACGCTCGCGAACGTGCTGTCGATGACACGCTACGGCGGCGCTGTTGCCGCTTGCGGACTCGCCGGCGGGATGGACTTGCCGACGACGGTTGCTCCCTTCATCCTGCGCGGCGTATCACTGATCGGAATCGATTCGGTGATGTGCCCGCTGCCGCTTCGGCAGCAGGCATGGCGGCGGCTCGAAACCGATCTCGATCGCAGCAAGATCGCGGCCATGACCAGCGAAATCGGATTGAGCGACGTGATCGCTGCCGGTGCGCGCATTCTGGCCGGCGACGTGCGCGGACGGATTGTGGTAAAAATTCGGTAAGCGGCAAGGAATTTGCGCGGGAAAATAGCGACAGCTTCGGCTATGGTGCGGGGCCTTATGGTAAGGGGACGGTTAAGAAATTTTGTTAACATGGGCTTCGCGTTGAGAGTGGAGTCGCCGATGTTGGTGCGCGTCGCTGTTGTTGCGGGTATGTACGTATTGGGTGCGGTTTCGGTGATGGCCGAGGAACTCGGCCCGGAGCAGGCCAGAGCGTTCGTTGTCGGCAAGCTGTTCTCCTACACCTGCTTCGATGGAACCGCGGGCATGGGCCGCGTCTTTGCCGACGGTTCGATCGTCGGCACCATCCGGCCTGGCGGCCGCGGCGAGGTGCGTTTCGCCAGCTTGCCTCCCGGCACACTGCGGGTCGAAGGCTCGTCGATGTGCGCCCACCTGTCGGGCTTGATCATGCAGCCGTGCTTCCGGGTGGAAAAGATCGACTATCGCAGATTTCGCGGATCGATCTCCGGCTTAGGCTTCGCTTATTGCGACTTCTCGCAGCACAATGCCCGCGCTCAGATGATCAGCCGCGCGCCGGATCGGCGGACTCGGATGACCAGCCGCATGGCGCCGCCCGCGGCACAGGCCGCGCCTGCCGCGCCCATCCAGGCGGCGCCGGTCGTTTCGGTGCAGGCGTCTCCCATAGCACCGCCGCAACCGGCGGCTGTCGAGCCGACGCCGATCGAGCCGGCGCAGGGCTCGCCGCCGACGGCGACGTTGCGACCGGCGATCGCCGACTAAGCGAAAGATAGAAATAGCGAACGGCGTCGTTCGCTATTCGCCTTATTCCAGCTCGAGCCGGAACGGCGTGCCTTCGGTGGCTATTTCGCCGCGGCCGATCGTTTCGATCGCAGCGATCATGCGGCCATCGCGGCTAAGGAGCCGGTCGGCGAGCGAGACGATGCGGATATTCGGCGTCGCCGTCGGCGAGGCGCGCCGCAAAGTTCGCGCGATATTGATCTCGTCGCGATGTGGATTGAGCGCGCAGACGGCCGCGAAGGCGCTGGCGGTCGAGCGGCTGATGCCGGCGTAGCAATGCACGACCAGTGGCGTGCGGCGATCCCAGCGGCGCACGAAGCTCAGAAGATCGGCCACATGCTCCTCGTCCGGGATGATGTAGCCGTCGAGCGGCGAGGAGATGTCGTGCAGCCGCAGCCAAAGATGGTTTTCCTCGACGATGGCGCTTGGCCGTTCGATGCGGTCCTCGTCGGCGAGGAGCGACACGACGTGGCGCGCGCCGGTATCTTCGACTGTGGCGTGCAGGCGGGCGAGGGAACAGACGTGAATCATCGAATCAAAGCTTTATTTTGCCTAAGCCTCATATAGGTATGACGCGGCACAAGTGTGACGCCTGCTTGGCCGGGCCGGCTTCTGGAAAGTTCCATAGAGCGTTTCCGTCCGTCCTCAAAGCGGCCCGCCTGCGCCTTGCTCGCCCGATGCCGCCACCCCCGCAGGCGGCCCGCGCGGATACAACAGGCGCTGATAAAGCCAGCCGATGCCCAAGAGCACGACGCCGAGCCCGATCACCGAGAGCGCCCGGTAGATGCCGCTGATGCTCGCGGTGTCGACGATGAAAACCTTGGCGATCGTCAGCGTGATGACACCGAGTGCGAGCAGCCGCGCCGGTTGCGAGCGCAGGAAAAAGCCGACCGCCAACAACGCGATGCCGAAGGCGAGCCAGGCGGTCGAATAGCAATATTGTTCGGCGTCGCTGGTCGGTCCGGACAGAATTTCGCCGTGGAAGAAGCGGCGCACTTCGAGCGTCAGATAGAACAACGCCAAGATCGCCGCCGTGCTCGCGGCAACGACGCGATAGGGCATGGGCCGCGTGGTGCGGGCAATCAGCGCCAGGATAATGGCGAGCACGGCCGGCAGGCCGTAGGCGAGCAGGATGATGTTGAAGAAGACGCCGCCGACCGGATTGTCGTTGAAGCGCGGGCCGACTGCAATGATCAGGTCGAACACGATGACGCAAAGCGTCAGCGCCGCGACCAGAAGCGCACCGACATTGTGCACGATGCTGCCCGTTCGGCCGCGGATGCGCTCGAGCGCAATGGTCAGCGCCAGGCCGGCATTGACGTCGAGGGCTGTTTCGGTGATTTCGCTCACCGGCTGGTAGATGTCGCCGCCGGTGATGTAATGGCGGATTTCGAGGATCACGAGCAGCACCGTGAACAGGATGGCCCCGGCATCGGCGATGCGCGCCGGCAGATCGTCGCCGTGGCGCCGCAACAGCCATCCGGCCGCCCAGAAGGACAGCGCCGGAACGCCGTAGCCATAGAGCAGCCAATTGAAAATCGGCGTCGTGCCGAGCTCGGTGCCGACGATGCGCGGCTCGTAGCCGACGCGCGCGAGCGTCACCGCGACCATGACCGCGGCGACCCAGCGCAACGCCGGCAGCGGCCGTTTCTCGCTGACCCAGGCCGCTGCAGGCGCCATCAGCGCGAGCGCGATCGTGAGCCAGCCTTTCTCCAACGCGAAGGTGAGCGCCAGCGCCAGCCCTGCCAGCGTGCCGGTTGCGAATATCGCGCTCGCTGCCGGCAGACCGGGCCGCGGCGCGCGCTGGACCAGCGCTTCGGTCGCGACCGCGAAAATCGCCGCGAGCAGCAGCGCGAGCCCGGCAAAGGGCAGCGAGCGATCCAGTCCGGCGATCCGATAGTAGAGCGCGATCAGCATCGCGAGCGGCACCGCCACGGCGCACGCCGACCACAGCATGGGCGCGAGCGGTCGCGTCGAACGGCCCTGCGCCACAAAACCGGTGACGCCGAACATCGCCGCCCAGGCGGCGGCAAGCAGAAGGTGCGAACCGTAATTGTAGCGCTGCGGATCTGCGATGGCGGGCGCGGCCGGACCGGCCGGCGCGATCAGATTCGAGAGGTTCATCGCCACCGCCCAGTCGGCCATGACCGCAATGGCGAGGACCGCCGCCACTGGCACCGCGCCGGTTGCGGCTTCGCTGCGCCAGGCGATTGCGACCGTCGCGGCGGTGAGGATGACAAAAGCCGCAAAAGCAACGCTGTCCTCGCGGGTCGTTAAAACGAGGAATGCGGCGACCAACACATAAACCGACAGCGAAAGCGTCGAGACCCACTCGACCTCGCCGGGCTTGGCCGCCGGGCCGTATAGCAGGCCGCATACCAGAAACACCGCGGCGAGGACGAAGCCGGCAAGCGCGTTGAAAACATGCGCGCCGATCGCCTCGACTGGAAAGACATCGGTGCCAGGGATGGTCCATAACGCGCCGAGCACCATTGCGGTGACGGCAAGCCACAGCCACAGCCGCGCGCGCGCAAGCGCAAAAGCGGCGGCGGTGACGATCGCGATGTAGATATAGAGCGACCAATAATCAGGCTTTTCAGATGCGACGAGCAGCGGCGTCACGAAGGCGCCGACCACGCCCAGACCCGCGAGCGCCGGGCCGTGAAGCAGAGCGGCGGCCAGCGTCAGCGAGCGCGACGAGGCCGAGCAGAATGAACGCCGCACCCGGCGGCAGAAATTCATAGAGCGCATAAGCCGCATAGACCGTCGCATAGGCCACGACGGTGCCCGCGGCGGTCAGGATGCTGGGAATATCCGCAGACGGCAGGCCCGGAAGGCCCGCAAGCCTGGCGTTGCGGCGCGCCCATTCGCCGATAGCGATCAATGCGAGTGCGAGCAGCGCCCCGAGCGCAATACGGACGCCGGGGCCGATCAGCTCCTGCTGGATCGTGTAACGCACCAGGAAGATGCCGCCGAGCGCGAGCGCAATGCCGCCGACCCAGACGACCCAGCGGGTGCCGAACCGCTCCTCAAAGCCGATCGAGCGCGGCGGTGCCGCAGGCGCTGACGGCGGGGGCGATGGTGGCAGCGGAGGTGGAGTGGGCAATTCTGCCGGTGTGCTGGCCGCCGGTGCTTGCGCTGCTTCTGCCTCGGTCTTCGACTCGATGGCTGGCGCTGGCGCCGGCGCAGTTTCAGCCGGCGGCGGCGCAGACGCGGCCGCTGGCACTAGCTGTGCGGTCAACGGCTCGGGCGCACGCCGCTCGAGCTCAAGCGCGCGCAGTCTTTGGTCGAGGCGAAGAATGAGGCTGCGCTGCGACAGCGCCACCACGAGCGCCACGATGGCGATGATTGGAATCGCCAGGGCCGCGAGCACGAGGATGAAGAAGAAATCGTCCATCGCAGCCCCCACTGCGCCGATGTCGGCGCCGGAGTTTATGGGAGGCTCGCGGCGAGCGAAAGGTTCAAGCCCGCTATTCGACGAAAGACTTTTCCTCGCCTTTGACAAAAAGCTTCTTAAATCGTTCAAGATAACGCGCTTGCGCCGTTTCAGCCGGCCAGGGCTTGAGATAATCGCGCTCCAGCGACGTCGAAATCGGCGGCGGACGGCCGAAAAAGCGACGCGCTTCCGCAATGTCGAAGCCGGCGAGCCGCGTCGCTTCGAGAAAGGCGGCTTGCCGGTCGGCGGTCTTGATCAGCTTTTCCAGTTCGGGCGCCGATTTCGCCGGCAAGCCGAAGCGCCGATGGATCGCTGCGAGCAAACGCCGTTCGACCGTCTTGTAGGCGTCGCCGATCACCACCTTGAACGGCGAGATCATGTCGCCGATCACGTATTCGGGCGCATCGTGCAACAGCACCGCGAGCCGCCGGCCGCGATCGAGCCCCGGCGCGCGCTTGTGCGCCAGCGTCTCCACAAGCAGGCAGTGTTGGGCGACGGAGAAAATATGCGCGCCGCTGGTCTGCCCGTTCCAGCGCGCCACCCGCGCCAAGCCGTGAGCGATGTCCTCGATCTCGATGTCGAGCGCGGACGGATCGAGCAGATCGAGTCGGCGGCCCGACAGCATGCGCTGCCAGGCCCGCGGCGAAGCCGTGCGCGTGTCCGTTTTCATATCGGGGAAAGTAGCTTTCTGCCGATACTTCGCAAACGGCATAAAAAAATTGACCCTCCCCTGAAAGGGGAGGGCCGCATCGACGAAGGAGATCCGGGGAGGGTCATGGCAAACGACAGACCCCCGCCCGCCGGCCGGCCCTTGTCATCGGTCCGGCCACTTCAGGCCGGATCCGTCGGGCCACGACTTCCCCCCTTTCAGGGGGAGGAACTAAAAGCCCTACGCCGCGGCCTTCTTGCCCCACAGGCGCTTGCTGGCGATGTCGGCGCCCTCACGCAGCGTTTTGAGCTTGAGCCACACCACGTCCTCGGCGACCCATTCCCAGCCCGCAAAGGTGCCGAAGCCGCAATCGACGCCGGCAATGATGCGTTCGCGGTCGCCGACCACAGCGACCGCCAACTCGATGCGTTGCGCTACTACTTCCGGATGCTCGACCAGGTTGATCTTCGAGTTGATCACGCCGGGTATCAGGATCAAGTTGTCCGGGAATTTGTGCTTCTTCAGCGCCGCATATTCATGCTGGCGGCGGGCATTGGCGAATTCGATGCCGAGCGCGCCGACATTGGCCTGGTAGAACGCCTGCAGCAGCGGCTCGAGCCCGATATCGTAGATATGCGGGCCTTCCCAGTTGCCCCAGCAGACATGCAGCCGCACCCGGTCGCGCGGGATGTCGTGCAGCGCCTTGTTGAGCGTCGCAATGTGCAGCTCGACGATCTTGACGTATTCCGCCTCGGTCTTGTCTTGGAACAAGAGCACGCGTTCCATCGCCAAGTCCGGAGCGTCGATCTGCAGGATCAGGCCGGCATCGACCACGGACTTATATTCGTAATGCATCTCGCGTGCGATGGCGTCGAGATACCCCTCATAGGTGGAGTAATGCGCGTTCAGCATCGTCGTTGCGATGATGCCCGGCGACGGCTCGGCGAAGAACATTTCCGGGAAGGGCGGCTTGATTTGCACGGCGGCCTTCTTGAAGCGCGCCAGCTCGGTCTTGATGGCTTCCTTGTCGTGATACTTCAGCTCGCCGACGCATTCCGGACAGCCGAACACTTTGCCGGTCTTGGGAATGCGCGCCGAAAACTTTTCGGTGAACAGCGGATTTTCAAGCCATTCCTTGCCGAACGGACGTTTCGATTCGCCGCCAAAGCCGTGCATGCGCTTGGGGACATAAGTCTGAAAGCCGACGCGGCCTTGTTCGCCGTCATTGGCGATGTCGATACCGGCCCAGCGCTGTTTCTCCATCACGTGAAGGACGCGCTTCTCGATCTTCTCGGCAAGCTTGGCCTGATCGACCTTCTCGCCGGCCTCGTCGGCGATCAAAAGATCGTTGAGCTCGGCGCCGCGCGGCAGGCTGCCGGTGTGCGTAATCAATATGTGATCGGTGCTTTTGTGCATGAATTCCTCCCTTTTGAATTCTGATTGGCCGCCAGGTGTGTTGGTTTAGCCGCCAAGTGTTGGTTAGCCGCCAAGTGTTGGTTAGCCGCCAAGTGTGTAGGATTATGCCAGCCCGCCGCTCCGGCGCGCAAGTGACTAGCCGCTCACGACCCGACGTGAAGCTTGCGCTCGCGCGCGCCGCTGCCGTTTCTTTTTGGTGCCGATGCCGGGCGTGGCGGATTGCGCGCGCTTCGATCATGATGCGCCGCGCGAGAGTGCTGCCCACACATCGAAGGGCACGGTCCCACACGATTTTCTGCGGCGCGATTAACCTTTTAGCTCCTGTCACAGCGCTTGGCACCGGCCGCAAAAGGAGTATGCTTCATTTGCACAAAGATCATCTGTGAATTGCCGATTGTTCGTTCGATCGGGATCAAAAACAGATGCACAGGGGAGGAATGTATGTTGTCAGCTCGCAGTCTAGCTGTCGGCGTTTCCACGTTGGGCCTGGTGGTCGCCATGGCCACGGTCGGCTACGCCGTCGACATCGGCAAGGTCAAACTCTATCCCGACAAGAAGGGCACGGTGGCGGATCTGCAGCCGATGTCCAAATTCTGCGGCACCAAGCCGATCAAGGTCGCGCTGGCGGATGGCTGGGGCGGCAACTATTGGCGCCACATCACCCGCGCCGAGTTCGAGGATGAGGCATCCAAGTGCAAGAACATCACCGATGCCCGCTACACCGATGCCGAGTTCAAGCCGGAGAAGCATATCGCCGATATCGAAGGCCTGATGGCGCAAAAGTATGACGTGATCGTCGCCTTCCTCGACGGCGGCCCCGCCATTCTCAAGGCGACGCGCGAGGCGACCGGGGCCGGCGTTGCGGTCGTGCCCTATGACACCGGCGACAAATTTCCCGGCGTGATCGGCAAGGACTATCTCGACCGCGCCACCGAAAGCCAAAGCGAAGTCGGCGCGCAAGCCGCCGAATGGCTGGTGAAGACGCTGGGCGGCAAGGGCAACGTCATCATGTTCGGCGGCACGCCGGGCAATCCGATGACGGAAGCGCAGACCCACGGCTGGCGCCCGGTCTTCGCCAAGTATCCCGGCATCAAGGTGCTGGAGCAGGAGCCGGTGCCGACCATGTGGGATCCGGCTGTCGCCCAGCAGAAGACCGCCGCGCTGATCGCCAAATATCCGCAGATCGACGGCATCTATAGCGAAACCGTCGGCCCGATCCGCGCCTTCGTCGCCGCCGGCAAGCCGATCCCGGCCTATGTCGGCCAAGCGCTGATGGATCTGAGCTGCATCACCGCCGAGCATCCTGAAATGAAAATGATGAGCATCGATGCTCACACCTGGATGGTGCGGCTCGCGTTGCGCAAGGCCGTGGCGGCGGCGCAAGGCATCGACAATGACGAGCCGAGCCTGATCACGCTGCCGATCATCGAAGACACGACTTCGAAAGATCCGAAGCTCGCCTTGAAGTGCGACAAGTCGATGCCGATGGACTCGATCCCGGGCTCGATGCTGACCAAGGACCAGCAGAAAAAGGCGCTGGGCAAGTAACCCGGACGGCTTTCTCGATCGTGTCTGGTGTTTAAGTCCGCAACGGCGAAGGCCCGCGCCTTCGCGGCCTCCCCCGGCGACGGGGGAGGTGCGGGCTGAGTTGTTATTTTGATTGTACGAGCATGATCTCATCGTCTCATCGTCTCATCGTCTCATCCGAAAGCCGGGTTCCATTTTTCGGGATCATGCTCTAGTGCTGCCGATTTAAAGTTCCCACACCGTTTGCGGCAAGCTTGTTTAGGAACTTCAAATCGAAAGCGGCACTAGAATCACATACTCGCTAGTGCCCCTTTGCTTCCGAAGTTCGTGTCAAAGGGTGCCGCTATCGATCACGAACTTCGGAAGCGGGCACTAGGGGGACCGGATCAGGAGATGGCGGACGAACGGACGAGCCGTCTGCGAATGCCCGGACTGGGCGTGGACCTGACCGAATTGCCGCTGGCGGCGAAAGCGTTCATCGCGACGGCGGTTCTGGTGCTGATCGGCGGAATCGCGGCGCCGAGCACGATCTCTACGGCGGCGATACTCTCGACCTTGCCTTACTTCGCTATTCTGGCAGTCGCCTCGATCGGCCAGCATCTCGTCATTCAGCAGCGCGGGCTCGATCTCTCGACCGCCGGCGTCATGTCGTTCTGCGCCGTGGTGGTGACCAAGCTGCCGGACAGCAGCACCGACGCCGGCGTGGTGATTTTCTGGATTGTCGCGGCGCTCGCGGTCGGCGCCCTGATCGGCGCGATCAGCGGATTGATCGTGACGCTGCTGCAAGTGCCGCCGCTGGTCACCACGATCGGCATCAACGCCATTCTGTTCGGCTTGACCTATTTCGTCTCGACCGGCGCGTCGGTGCAATCGCCGGTGATGATGGTAAAATTTTTTGTCGGCAGTTTTCTTTACGTTCCCACTTTGGTGTGGATGCTGCTGCTGGTGGCAGGCGTGACGGTCTTCGTGCTGACCTTCACCACCATCGGACGGCGGTTCATCGCGGTCAGCGTCAATCCGGCGGCCGCGCATGTGGTCGGCATACCGCTCAAGACCTACAGCATCCTGACCTACGCGTTCGCTGGCTTGATGTATGCCATCGCCGCGATCATGCTGTCCGGCTATCTGGTCTCGCCGACGGTGCTGTGCGGACTGCCTTACCTGCTCGGCACGATTGCCGCGGTCGTGGTCGGCGGCAATCCGCTCGGCGGCCTCACCAAGGGAAGCGTCGTCGCCACCGTCATCGGCGCGTTTTTTCTGACCTACCTCGCGCAACTGGTGACCGCGCTCGGCTTCGGCAGTTCGGCCGAAGATCTGGCCGATGCGATCATCGTGCTGGGCGGCGTCGCGCTTCCCGAGATTGCCCGGCGGCTGCGCTATGCATGACGTTCTCGGCACGGCGATCGTCGCGACCACGGCGCATGTGCCGGTGATGACGCTTGCGGACGTGCGCAAGAGTTTCGGGCCGGTGCGGGCGCTCAAAGGCGTCGACGTCCTGATCATGCCAGGCGAGGTTCACGCCATCGTGGGCGAGAACGGCGCCGGCAAATCGACGTTGATCGGTATCGCTGCCGGCGTGTTGCGCGCCGATTCCGGCGCCATCTACTACGACGGCAAGTATGTGGGCGCGCCCGATCCGCGGCAGATGCGCGAAGACGGCGTGTCAGTCGTGTACCAGCATCCGGCGCTGGCGCCCGACCTGACGGTGCTGGAAAATCTTCAGCTGGCGGCGCCTGCGCTCGCCGGTCCCGGGGGCGCGGACGAAGCTGAGCGCATGATCGCGCGGATCGCGACCGCCGAGCTGCGCATGCCGATCAACAAGCGCGTCGGCGAATTGTCGCTCGCGCAGCGCCATGTCGTGGAGATCGCCGGCGCGCTGGTCACGCACCCGAAAGTCCTCTTTCTCGACGAGCCGACCGAGCCGTTGCAGCACGGCGATGTCCGCAAGCTGTTCGATCTGATCGGCGAGCTCAAGCGCGACGGCGTCGGCATCGTCTATGTCTCGCACCGGCTGCACGAAGTGGACGAACTGGCCGACCGCGTCTCGGTGATGCGCGACGGCGAGATCATCGACACCCGTCTGGCGGATGAGATCACGTCGGCGGAGATCGTGGCGCTGATCGCCGGACGGCCGCTCGGCCAGATTTTTCCCGCCAAGGCGAAAAGCGTCGGGCCGGCGCTGTTTTCGGTCAAGGAACTGAGCGGCCGTGGCTTCGATCAGGTCGACCTGGTCGTTCATGCCGGCGAAATCGTCGGGCTGGCCGGCATCGAAGGCGAGGGCCAGCGCGAATTCATGCGCGCCGCCGCCGGCGTCGATCGCCGCCATGGCGGCGACCTGCGCGTCAGGGACGTCGCGATTGCAGGCGACAGTCCGGGCGCGTTTCGCCACGCCGGCGTCGGCTTCGTCCCCGATGACCGCCACGCCGAGGGCGTGTTCCTCAATTTGACGCTGCGCGAGAATTTCAGCCTCGGGTTCTTGGATTCCATTTCCCGCTTCGGGGTGATCGACCGCGGCGCGGAGGCCGATCGCAGCAAAGCCATCATCAAGGATTTGCGCGTCCGCGCCTCTTCGGCCGAGTCCAAGCTGTTCGAATTGTCCGGCGGCAACCAGCAAAAGGCTCTGTTCGGCCGCGAAATATCGGCCAAGCCGAGCGTGCTTCTGGTGGACGAGCCGACCAAGGGCGTCGATATCGGCGCGCGCAGCGAAATCTACCAGCGTCTGCGCGCGATCGCCGACCAGGGCCTGGCGGTGCTGGTCTCATCTTCGGACGGCATCGAGCTCGAAGGTCTTTGCGACCGGGTGCTGATTTTCGCGCGCGGCCGCATCGTTCACGAATTGACGGGCGAGGCGGTTACCGACGCCGCCATCACCGAAGCCAATCTCACCGCCACGGTCTCGCGTGCGAACAAGGCGCCCGCCGGCACGCAACGGCGGCGCTGGCGCGAATTCGCCGCCAGCGATCATTTCCCGGCCCTGGTGCTCGCAATCCTCACCGCCATCATTCTCGGCGGCACCCAGGCCTTGAACGGCTATTTCCTCTCGCCCTTCAGCATCAAGAGCATTCTGTCGTTCTTCAGCATTCTTGCTTTTCTATCGAGCGCGCAGCTTGCCACCGTGCTGGTCGGCGCCATCGACCTCTCGGTCGGTCCGCTCGCCGGATTGTGCGTCGTGCTGGCCTCGTTCCTGGCGCCCGATGGCGTCGAAACCGGTCCGCTCGCGGCCGGAGTGCTCATCATCCTGCTGTTCACGATTCTCTTCGGCTTGTTGCAGGGCCTCTTGATCACCTCGCTGCGCCTGCCGGCGATCGTCGTGACGATCGCGACCTTCATCGGATTGCAGGGCATCTCCTTGTTGCTGCGGCCGACGGCGGCCGGCCAGATCGATGATGCGATTTCGAATGCGGCGCAGTTTCCGATCGGGTTCCTGCCGGCTGGGCTGGTGTTGACGCTTCTGATGGTCGCCTGTGCCGAGTGGCTTCTGTTCCGGACCGGCTTCGGCCGTAGCTTCCGCGCCGTTGGCTCAAGCCCGCTCGCCAGCCATCGGCTCGGCATCGACAGCCGGCGTCTGACCTGGCTCGCTTTTGTCATTTCAGGCTTCCTGGCGGGAATCGGCGGGTTGATGCTGGCGGGCCAAGTCGGTATCGGCTCGCCGTCGACCGGCTCCGACTACACGCTGATGAGCATCACCGTCGTGGTGCTGGGCGGCGCCAGCGTCTCCGGCGGGCGAGGCTCGTTCATCAGTACGCTGCTCGGCGCCGCGCTAGTCCAGGCGACGTCGAGCGCGTCGTCCTTTATCGACGCCAATTCCTCGGTGCACTACACCGTGATCGGCACGCTCACCTTGCTGGCCGCGATCTTCTTCAGCCTGGCGCGGCGGCGCGCCGCGAGCGGATGAGCGTCATTCCGGCCTCGACGCTTCGCGTCGCCCCGGAAAGACCGCTACGTTTTCCGCGCCAGTTTCTGCACCGCCTCGTGGCGATGGCATGAGACCAGGTGATCGTTGACCATGCCGACGGCCTGCATGAAGGCATAGACGATGGTTGGTCCGACAAACTTGAAACCGCGCTGCGCCAGCTCCTTTGACATCGCGCGCGATATGGCGGTCTCCGCGGGGACTTGCCGGATGGTCTTGTAGCGGTTGACCTTCGGTGCGCCGCCGACGAAATCCCACAGCAATACTGAGAATCCCGGTCCTTTTTCCATGGCGTCGAGCCAGCCGCGCGCTGAGAGCATCGCGCCTTCGATCTTGGCCCGATTGCGCACGATGCCGGCATCCTGCATCAGCCGCTCGACCTTCTTCGGGGTGTAGCGCGCGATCTTTTCCGGCACGAAACCGTCGAACGCGCGGCGGAAATTCTCGCGCTTGCGCAGGATCGTGATCCAGGACAGGCCGGCCTGGAAGCCGTCGAGCACCAGCTTCTCGTAGAGCGCGCGATCGTCGTATTCAGGCACGCCCCATTCTTCGTCGTGATAGGCAAGATAGAGCGCGTCGTCCTTGGGCCAGGGACAGCGGGCGAGCGCTGCGTCGGTTGCGGTCGTCATTCGGCCGCCTTGGCGCCGTCGGGAAAGGCGAACCGCGCCCATTCGGGCTTGATCGGCCGCACGGGAACGTCGCCGGCGAGCAGCTCTTCCTCGCGCGAGAGCGCTTCGGCGACACGGTCGAGACGCAGCAGCGCAAGCCCGCGGCCGCCAACAGCCGAGCCCATGGTGCCGACCTGCCGGCCACCGGCGGTGATGGCCGCGCCCGCTTGCGGCGCGGTGCCTTCATAGCTGACGGTCACGGCGCGCGTGCGCGCGATGCCGCGATGCTCCATGCGCGACACGACCTCCTGGCCGACATAGCAGCCTTTGGCGAAATCGATGCCGCCGAGCTGATCCATGTCCGCCTCATGCGGGAAGGCGTCGCCATAGCCGAAATCGACGCCGCCGTGCGGGATGCCAAGCGCAATACGATGCGCTTCGTATTGGTCGGCTTCCACGAGGGCGGCCCCAAGATGTGCCGCGGCATCGGCGGCCCGGTGTGGCGCTAGCATGATACGGATGCCCAGCGCCGGCAGGCGCGGATCAGGGTAGGAAAGGCCGACGGATGCGGTCGCCACCCCGCCCCAGGCCGCCAGCACGCCAAGAACTTCGGACAGATCCTCGGCCATGACGCGCGAGCGCAGCTTGTAGAGATTGAGCTTGTCGACCAGCGTTTTCGTCAGCGCGCGGGGAACGTCGAAAAAAAAGCCGCCGCCATCCTTCGCCGGCGCTTCCGTGACGATGAAATCGGCGATGATCTTGCCCTGCGGGGTCAACAGCGCGCAGAATCGCGCGCCGCCGGGGCCGAGCCCGAGAATGTCCGCACTCAGGAGCCCATGAAGAAAGGTGCGCGCATCGTCGCCGGCGACCTTCACCACGCCCCGGTCCGGAAGTAAGGCGGCTTTCATCGAAGCCAAGATCCTCCAAATAGGCTGCAAATAGGCTGCGCCCGCCCTGCCAAGCTAAGCGAGCGGCCTGTTCCTCTCAAGGGTCGCACCGCGGTCAGCAACAACAAAGAGCGGTTGCGTCAAATCGCAATCGGTGATCGCAGCCGCCGCAACCTTGACCCAAGGGGGGCGCAATCCCAGCTTTCTGGCACTAACGCAGGTCGAGTTGTGCAATTGGGGAATTTTCACGTCGCGGAAAAGATAACGACGTGATCGGGACGTCTGCGGCAGCGAAAATATCGCGGCAGCGACCGCGGTCGCGAAGCCGTAGGACAACGGGTTCCTCGTTGTTGCCAACAGCTGCACGCGTTCAGGGGGTGGGCGCATGGCCGACGAACTGCTTTCCTTGCGAGTCATCGTTGTCTCGCAATCGCCGAACGATCACGAAATGTTCCGGAAAGCGGCGGCCGCTTCGCGCGTGCCGATTGAGCTTGTGGAGACCGACAGTGAAGCGCCGGCCTCCCGCCCGCTGGCCGCGGGCGCGGATCTGGCGTTTTTCGACGTGGACCTCGGCGGCGAAGCGGTCGGTCGGATGGCGTCGGCAGCGCGCGCTGTAGCGAACCCGCCCTTTACCGTGTCGCTCTGCGCGCCCGACGGTTCCGCCTCGTTCCCGACCGACGGCCTGGCGTGCAAGCCATCGGAACTGGAAGAGGCGTGCCGCCTGCTCGCTAGCGCCATCCGGGTCCGGCTGCGCAGCCGCGTGCTCCTGGTCGACGACTCGCCGACCATGCGCACCATCGTGCGCAAGGTTCTCCTGGCGACTCGCTTCCCGATCGAGGTGACCGAAGCGAACGAAGCCAGGCAGGCACTGGCGCTGGCGCGCGAGGCCGAATTCGACCTTGTCTTTTTCGACTACAACATGCCGGGCCTGAGCGGCTTGGAGGCGATCGCGGAATTGCGGCGCGCGCAGCGCTACCCGACTTTTGTGCTGATGACCTCGGCTGATGACGAGGCCCTTGCGGAAAAAGCCCGCGTGCAGGGCATAGCTTTTCTGAAGAAACCGTTCTTCCCGGCGGATTTGGCGTTGGTTCTTTGCCGCTTCTACGGATTGCGCGCGCTCAATCCGCAGCGCGTATAGCGCACTATTGCCGCGACAGCTCGACGGAGAATTCGCCGTTGTGAATGCGCGCGGCCAGTTTTTCCGTGTAGCGGGCGGTGGCTTCCTCGCCGTAGGTGGAAATCAGCTCAACCAGCGCCAGAAAGAGCGCCGTTTGCGCCAGGCAGTCGCCGTCGATGCCGTCGTGGCGCGCGTGCACCCATGCTTCTTGCAGATAACCGAGCGCCAGCCGCTTCTGCTCGTGATCGGCGACGGCTTCGTGTGCCGCCGGAAGTTGCGTCGCAATCGTCATTGAATCGCTTATCGCTGCAGCCCGCAGCGCCCCTGACAAAAGCGAGATTAGCACGCCGCCCGCAGAGCCTAAGTCGAACCTTGAGGAAGGGTTAATTGGATCAACCGCGCGGCGGCAAGTTGTCTTGACCAAAGATGCGCCCAAAGCGGTTCTTCAATTGGCATAGCGTGCGGTGATCTCGCGGGCGATCTTGGCTCCTTCGGCAAGATAGCGGCGGATGGCGAAATCGGCCGCTGGCGTGCAGGTGCGATAGCTCTGCTGGAACGCACGGTAGCCGCGGTTGAAACTGGCGATCATCTGATCGTGCCGTTCGCCGGACGGAGCCTCGGTGTCGATGAGCACCTGCGCCTCGTTGCGCCACTTTTGCCCCTCGTTCGAGCCGCAAATGCCGCGCAGGAAATGCAGCGAACCGAGGATTTCGGCGAGCCGCTGCAAATCGCGATCATAGGGCGCCGGCCCTTTCTGCGGCGGTGGCTGCGGTTGCGCTTGCGGCTGCGGCTGAGCCTGCGGCTGGACCGGCCGCGGCGCCGGCTGGAAGTAGCGGGGGCGGGGCTGCGGCTGCGGCTCTCCCCAAAATCCCTGGCCGCGCGCCGGGACGGCGGCGAGGCAGAGACAGACCGAAAGAATGAGCGAGGTTCGAAGCATCCTGAGCCGGATCAAAGCATAGCCATCGTATGGGCCGCACGCCAAAACATGAAAATGCGGGCTGGTTGCGGCAGGGATCACGACAAAGCGGCCATCCGCGCGCCGGCCGCCGCGACGATTTCGGCGAGCCCTTCGGTTGTCTTTAATCCGGACAGCTCCACCGGCGAAAGCCAGTGCGCCTCGGCGAGTTCCTCGTTAAGCGAAATCTCCCCACCGACATAGCGCGCCGCAAACGGCAGGATGACGAAATGACGCTCGACCTCGCCTTGCGCGTCGCGCGCAATCACCTCCCGGTAGCCGGCGAGGCAGAGCGGCTCGATCGCCAGGCCGGTTTCCTCGCGCACCTCGCGGATGACCGCCTGTTCGAGTGTTTCGCCGAGCTCGACGCCGCCGCCGGGCAACGTGTGGACCCCCTGCAAGGGCGGCGTGCCCCGCCGCACGATCAGCACCCGCCCGGCGCGGAAAATGGCGGCGCTGACCGCGAGATAAGGCCGCGTGGGATAAGTTCGCGAATCCGTGCTGGTGATCGCCAAGAGCCGATCTCATTTGGCTATGGTCGGGCCGCCGCCCGTTTAACCTTCGCTCGCCGGAGCCTATCTATAGCTCAATGTGCGCACGCTACGTCATAACCTCGCCGGCCGATGCGGTCAGGGCGCTGTTCGGCTACGCGGAGCTGCCCAATTTCCCGCCGCGTTATAATGTAGCGCCGACCCAGCCCATTCCTATTGTCCGATTGGACGAGGGCAAGCGCTCCTATGCGCTGGTGCGCTGGGGATTTCTGCCCGCCTGGGTCAAGGATCCCCGCACATTCTCGCTGCTCGTCAACGCGCGCGGCGAATCCGTTCTCGATAAGCCGGCCTTTCGCAACGCGATGCGGCGGCGGCGCTGCCTGATCCCGGCGGACGGCTTTTACGAATGGAGCGACACCAGTCCGCGACGTCCTTATTTCGTGCGACCTCGGGCCGGCGGACCGATCGCTTTTGCCGGCTTGTGGGAGACCTGGACCGGGCCGAATGGCGAAGAGGTCGACACGGCCGCCATCGTCACGACCAAGTCGAACCGCTCGCTCGCCGCCATTCACGACCGCATGCCGGTGATCGTGCCGCCGGACGCTTTCAATCTCTGGCTCGACTGCGCCGCCGTCGACGCGACGACCGCAGCCGCGCTGATCGCGCCCGCAGCCGATACCCTGCTCGAATGTTACGAGGTCTCCAACGCGGTCAATCGCGCGGCGAACGATGCTCCGGAGCTGATCGCGCCGGCGCCGGCTTCCGCGCCGAATGATGGTGATGCTGCCGGCAAGGCCGCGGCGCCGGCGAAACGCAAAAAGGCGAACGACCAGCCGTCGTTGTTCTGAGCTGCGAGCGAAGCACTCGTCGGTCCCTGCAGCGTGCGTTCCGTTTCCCGAACGCGGTGCAGCGCGCCAGCGGTGCACCGCAGATCCGGGATACGCGCGATAGCCAGTTCAAATTACTCCCGACAGGTGCTAACCGCTCCCGCGCCCGAATTGCGCGCGATCGACCGCGGCCTTCACCACCGGAATCTCATGGTCGGCAAGCGGCTTCATCCACGCCTTGCGCTGGAGCGCCGCGGCGATGTGGGGCGCCAGTTCTTCCGCCTTGCGCGCCTCGCGCGCCGCGGCTTCCGCCTTGAAATCCGGCATCACCTCGGCGGCGAACAATTCCAGCGCCTCGCAGATATGGTCGTGGCGGTTGCGCCCGGCCTGTTGCAAAAAGATGACCTGATCGACGCCGCTGTCCTGAAAAACTTCAAGATGCTTGCGCATGTCTTCCGGCGTGCCGATGCCGGATGAATTGGCGCCGACCCGATCCAAGGCGGCAATCACCGCCTCGGTGCGGTTGCCGCGCTGCGCCAGGTAATCGCCCCAGAGGTTGGTGCGGCCCGGAATACAGTCCTGCGCCACCAGCGCATTGAGCGCGTAGCCGAAAAACTCGAAGCCTTCGTGGCCGCGGCGGACGGCCTCGGCGCGGTCGCGGTGAACCGAGAAGCTCGACACCATCGCCAGATTGGCATTCACCGCATGGCCGAGCGGCACGCAGGCGTCCGATTTGATGATGCCGTAATAGATGTCGGCCCAGAGCGTCGCTTCTTCGCGGTCGAGAAAGGAAAAGGCGAGCGCGCCGACGCCGTTCTGCGCCGCGATCTTGATGGTGTCGCGGTTGGTGCAGGCCATCCAGATCGGCGGATGCGGCTTCTGCACCGGCTTGGGCAGCACGTTGCGGCACGGCATGGCGAAATACTTGCCCTCGAATCCGGGATAGGGCGCAAGCACCATCATGTTGGCGATTTGCTCGGCCGCTTCGAGCGCCATCGCCCGCTTCTCCTTGGCCGGGATGCGAAAGCCGCCGAGCTCGAGCCGGGTGGCGCCTTCGCCGATGCCGAAATCGACCCGCCCGTCGGAGATGATGTCGAGCGTGGCAAGGCCCTCGGCCGTGCGCGCCGGATGGTTGTAGTTGGGAATGACCTGGCGGATGCCGTGGCCGAGGCGAATGGATTTGGTGCGCGCCGCCGCGGCCGCCAGAAAAACCTCGGGCGCCGACGAATGCGAATATTCTTCGAGAAAATGGTGTTCGACTTCCCAGGCGTAATCGAAGCCGAGCCGGTCGGCTAGCTCGACTTGCTCAAGCGCCTGATGAAACAGGTTGCGCTCGTCGCCTTCGTTCCATGGCCGCGGCAACTGCAATTCATAGAAAACCCCGAAGCGCATTCCGTCCCCTTTGAAATGATGTGAGAAAGCCTGCCGGCAGATCGTCCGGCGAATGACGTTAAAGCACTTTGCCGGGATTCAGAATGCCTTTGGGATCAAGCAAGCTCTTCAAGCTGCGCATGAGGTCGAGCGCCACTGGATCCTTCACCGACGGCAATTGATGGCGCTTGACGACGCCGATGCCGTGCTCGGCCGAGATTGATCCGCCGTATTTCTTCACTACGTCGTAAACGGCGGCGTTCATGTCGTCCCAATGCGACAGGTATTCGGCTTTGTCGGCGCCGGCCGGCTGGTTGACGTTGTAATGGATGTTGCCGTCGCCGAGATGGCCGAAGGGCAGGGGACGCGCGCCGGGGACAACGCGCTGGACCGCTGCCGCGGCTTCCTTCAGAAAAGCCGGCGCGGCGGCGACCGGCACCGATATGTCGTGTTTGATCGAACCGCCGGCATGGCGCTGCGCCTCGCCGAAATTCTCGCGGATGCGCCAGAACGCCTTCACCTGTTCGAGGCTCTCGGCAATGGCGGCGTCGTCGACGAGATGTTGCTCGACGCCGCGGGCAAGAATGTCTTCGAGCACTGCGCGCAACCCGCCTTGCGCTTGCGAGGAAAGCTCGATCAGCACGTACCAGGGATGCGGCGCCAAGAGCGGATCGCGGCAGCCGGCGATGTGGCGCAGCACGATCTCAACACCCTCGCGCGGCATCAGCTCGTAGCTCGTGACACCGCCGCCGGCGCTTTCGGTTGCGATGTTGAGGAGCGCAAGCGCGGCTTCGGGCGAAGGCACGCCGACAAAGGCGGTCTCCACCGAGCGCGGGCGCGGCACCAGCCGCAGCACCGCCGCGGTGATCACGCCGAGCGTGCCTTCGGCGCCGATGAACAGGTTTTTCAGATCGTAGCCGGTATTGTCTTTTTTCAGTTTGTTGAGGTCGGCAAGGATGCGGCCGTCGGCGAGCACCACTTCGATGCCGAGCACGTGCGAGCGGGCGACGCCGTAAGCGAGTGCGGCGGTGCCGCCGGCATTGGTCGCGAGGTTGCCGCCGATGGTGCAGGTGCCCTCCGACGGCAGCAATTGCGGATAGAGCCGGTCGACGGCGGCGGCGGCTTCGCGCGCCCGCTGCAAGGTGACGCCTGCCTCGCAGGTGATGGTGTTCGAGATCGCATCGACCTCGCGGATGCGGTCGAGGCGATTTAGCGACAGTACGATCTCGTTGTTGAGCGGCGTCTGGCCGCCGACTAGGCCGGTATTGCCGCCTTGCGGCACGATCGGCGTTGCGGTCTCGTTGGCGAGCTTTAGGATCTCGGCGACCTCGGCGACTGAGGCGGGCCGCAGCACCAGCGGCGTGCGCCCGTGGAACAAATCGCGCATCTCGACCACATAGGGCGCCTGCATCTGCGGATCGGTGATGGCGTATTTTTCGCCGACGATGGCGGCAAAGCGCGCCAGCAGCGACGGATCGGTCGCGCGTTCCGGCTTGGCTTCCGGCTTGGCTCCCGGCTTGGCTCTTTCCGGCGTATCGAGCATCACGGCGAAATCCTGTTCGTGCATTAGATAAGCCAGATTTTCGGCCGGCGCATCTAGCGTTCCGCTGCCGCGCGCCCGAGACGGTCGTTGATCGCCTCGCCCAGGCCGTCGCGGGGGATGGACATCACGGCGATGGCGCTTCCGCCCGCGGCATCGAGCGCACGCAGGTGCGAAAACAGATTGGCGGCGGCTTCGACGAGATCGCCGCGCGGCGACAGGTTGAGGGTCTTTTTGCTGCGCTCGGCGCCCGCCGGCAGCGCAGCGCCAAAGGCGAGCAAAGCCTCGCCGGGCTCGATGCGGCCGGCATCAAGCCGCAGCCGCGTCCGCGGCGCATAGTGCGAAGCGAGCATGCCGGGAGCGAGCGGCGCATCGTCGTCGCCGGACAATACGGCCGGAGCGTCGGCGAGCTTTTTCCCCAGCGCGCGCTCGATCGCCGCGCGCGGCACGCCGCCCGGCCGCAGCAGGGCCGGTTCGCCGAGACAGGCGACGATCGTGGATTCGACGCCGACCGGCGTCGGGCCGCCGTCGATGATGAGATCGATCCGCCCGCTCAGATCGGCGGCGACGTGCGCGGCCGTGGTCGGCGAAACATGGCCGGACCGGTTGGCCGAGGGCGCGACCACCGGCCTGCCGAACGCTTTGAGGATGTCGCGCGCGACCGCGTGGTCGGGCACGCGCACCGCGATGCTGTCGAGGCCCGCGGTCGCAAGCTCGGCGACCGGGCAGCCGGCGGCTTTGGGCAGAACGAGCGTCAGCGGCCCCGGCCACAATGCCGCGGCCAGCCGCTCGGCGTCGGCGTCAAAGCGCGCCAGCGCCTGCGCCGCCGGCCGATCGGTGACATGCGCGATCAGCGGATTGAAGGCGGGGCGGCCCTTGGCCTCGTAGAGACGCGCGACCGCCCGGCCGTCGGTCGCATCGGCGCCGAGCCCATAGACCGTCTCGGTCGGGAAGGCGACCAGCCCGCCGGCGGCGAGTACGCGCGCCGCCTCGGCGGCCGATGCGGAGCCGGCCGGCAGGACGCGGGTCGCGAGCAGGGCTGTCATGGACTACCTCGCGTGACTAGATAGCGAAAAGCGCGAGCGCTTGCAGCCCCGCGATGCTAACGCTATAAGCGCCGCCTTGGAGCATGATCCGAAAAAAGCCGCCCCGGACATGATCCGGGGTGGAAGCCGGGTTTCCGAAAAGCATGCCCTCGGGCTTGACCCGGGGGATCATGCTCCGCCGAAGAAACTAATGTCGGAGTGTAGCGCAGTCTGGTAGCGCACCTCGTTCGGGACGAGGGGGTCGCAGGTTCAAATCCTGCCACTCCGACCATCTTTTCTAAGCACAGATCGATTGCGGGGCCTGATATGGGGAACGAAACTCCCATGTCGGATCAACCGCAGTCTGTCACAACGGGCTGTGGGAGCGGCGCCCGAGTTCTCCGAGAGTCGTTTAAGTGCGACCGCTCCGCTCTGGCGTGGTGCATAGTCTTCCTGGGGCGGGGCGGTGCAGGCGTATCAGCCGAGACTCTAACCGCCACTGGATGAAAACTCAGCGGCAGGTCAATCGGATCCTCGCCTATTCCGACCCTCTCAATTAGCTTTTATTCTCGCGCATCTTGAAACCGAGCGTAGCTACTACGAAGCGGCGGAAAGCGATAAGCAATTCGACGAGGTCTTCAATCACACGGCCAGCGTGCGCGATTGGCTATCGAGTATTGATCGGCCGCAATGGCGCCAAAGCTGTCGTTGCTCTCGTCGTCGAGGATGAGTTCTTCGTTAGGTATGACATTCCGAACTGCCTGCGGGAACCGGGCTACGTCTTCGTTAAGAGCGCGGATGGCCAAAAGCATGCAGAAATGCTTTGCATGTGTCGAGGAATTAGAACGTGTTAAAGACGTGTTCCGTTGGATGACCGTGGGAAAAATCCCAACTAAGGAGGTAATGATGGCGCAAAATCAAAGTCAGAATCAGAGCAGCCAGCGAGGCGGTCAAGGTAGCCAGGGTGGTCAGCACCGAGGTGGTCAAAAAGGCGGCCAGGGTGGTCAGCAGGGTGGTGGTGGCAGTCGGCGTTCCGAACAGCAAAATCAGGACCCAAACCGTCGTGGGGGCCTTCGGAACAACCAGCATGATGATCCGAGGCATAATCAACGATAGTTTATTTGAGGCGGCGGGCGCTTGCGCCCGACTGGTTAAGAGCTATCGGTGCGAACGACCATACTTATTCACGAGCAAGCCGGACGGCGGATCATATTTTACCCGGATGATCGGCACTTGCGGCAATACGCCGTCTCCTGCCCGACCTCAATCAGCATCGAGATTTGGCCAGACGCCGCGAGCGCCAAGAACGCGCTTCGGTAGCTGCCTCTCGGCAACTTTGCGCAAACCGCTCGCAGGCCAACGCTAGTACCCAACGCCCACCCGCCCCGGAGGGAAAAATTATCTCGCGGCAAGAGCCAGTCTGGCCCGTGGCAAAGTCCGATCAACATGATTGCGGCGCAATCACTTTACAGCGAGTTGGCCACGTGATCGCCCGCGCTTAGGCCACTTTTGCCTCCGGATCGAAGGTGGCAAGGTCCTTTTGCCTCGGATTGTTCATAGCGCGGTCCATCGAGCGCACGGTAAATGTGTTCAGATCAAGCATCAGTTCTTGGTCGAGCGGCGCGTCCTGCGAGAGATCAAGCCAGAACGCCACCTTGTCATCGGCAAGCACGAGCGGCATCCGGTCGTGAAACGACCCGACCAGTTCGTTAGGTTCTTCGGTGAGGATCGCGAACGCGGGCCGTTTGTCGCCTTTGTAGTCGGCTTCCTGCCAGATGCCCGCCAGCATCACCGGTTTGCCGTCGTTGCGGGCAAAATAATAGGGCTGTTTGCCCCCTTCGTCGCGCCATTCGTAGAAACCATCAGCCGGAATGACGCAACGTTGGCTCTTGAGATGTGAACGAAATTGCCCCCTGCGCATTCCGTCGGCGCGTGCATCTAACAGCGGCGCGTGAGGCTTTCCATCCGGGCCGTTCTGGTGAACGCCGAACCGAGCGAGCACAATGCCATTTCCCGCAATGAGCACTGGCACCGTTTCTGTCGGGGCGACGTTCGGATTGAATTCGAAATTAACCCGCGGGCCGCTGTAAAGTTGGCGAGGGATTTGGGACCATTCGCTGATCGAGCGGAAACGATTGCACATGAATTAAAGGTGGGCATATCGCAGCATGAATCAAGCGATTTTACAGCGCCTGCGCGCGCTTTCGATTTCGGATAACCATGACGGGGGCGAATGGGAGGTCACCGGCAAGGCTTCGTGCTCGGTATCGGGAGCAACATTTCCGTTTGCCCCTCCATGCGCTTTCGGCCCTTCTTTGCCCGCGCAGATATTTTGGGCTTCCCTTTGTGGGCACTTGCAGCTACAAGGCGGCCGTTCCTGAAAACCGGGAGTTATTTGAATGGCTAAGAAAGTATCGAAGCGTCGCACATGGACACCAAGCCATGAGCGGACGTTGAAGTCTCTTGCTAAAAAGAAGAAGCCCGCAGCGAGTATTGCTAAGGTATTGAAGCGAAGCGAAGGTGCGACGCGGCAAAAAGCCTTCAGTATGGGATTGTCGCTCAACTCGCGTGCTTGAGTTTTCTACCAACAACTCAAAGCTATGCAGCCAGTTTAAGCCACATGCTGGCTGTTCTCACCCATGTGGCAATGAACGACGTCGGTGTCAGCGTAACCCGAGATAGGCTCGGGCTCGCGAGAATTTGGGCGGCTAGCTCAACGAGAGAGCGTTCCCTTCACACGGGAGAGGTCGTAGGTTCAATCCCTACAGCGCCCACCATTGATATCAATAGCTTAGGATTTCTGCGCTTCCTTAGCGCCCACGTTTCGCCCAAGAAACGCGCTCCTCCATGCCGCTGCGCGGGCGGTGAACGGAGCCTTGGTCATCCATCTGCCTCGGCCCTTGATTTAGAATCATCAAGAACGCCCGATTGACCGCTTCGACGTAGCGAGGATCATTCTGGTCAATGGCTGCGCGTGCATTTTGGGTAACGCGGGGCGTGCTGAGGTCAAAGCCGTCGAGGTATTTGGCCTCGACAAGATAGAAAACGCGCCGAAGAGAGTTCTTAGCTTCGTTGATGACATGAATCGGAACTTCCCAAGCCTGCAACGTTACTCCTTGCTTCAGGCCAATCACGCTCCCGATTTGCGCTGTCTTCCACTGCGTGGTGGCGAGTTGAAATGTGTCGGGCACGTGATCTGTAAACGCTGCACTCGTCGACGCCGCATAACGCAGATCTACTAGGCTACCGAGTGCAGCGTCTAGCTCATGCCTTTGCCGTGAGCCTCAACTACATCTCGAAGGTGCTTCGGCCTCTGGCTTAGCCGCCCCAAGACCGGCAATGACAGCTGGCGCTTCAAAAGCCGAGCAGACGATCATACGCCAACCCGCGCTCGCGCCGTCTCCGCAACCCCGACCAGCTCCGACGGCGCGAGCGCTACCGCCAAAACACGCCGCCAGAGGGGGTCAAAATTGGACGCCGATACGGGGTCAAATTTGGAAGCCGTTTGACAGTCCAGCCGAAGCCTCGCAATTAGGCGACGGCGTCGGTCGAGGAGAGCGCGTTCTCGCCAAGCAGAACGAGTTGTGTGCCGACTAACGAGCAATTTCCTTTTTGAAGATCGTTGCGCCTTGCCTGATCAA
>CAWHPH010000054.1:0-78051 GCA_963831135.1 uncultured Alphaproteobacteria bacterium | reverse complement strand
CGGCCGAATAAACGCCATCCGGAATGTCGCGGATCGCGCGGCGCATCATGCGCTCGGAATAATCCATCAGGTCTTCGTACGCCCCGCTGACGGTGTCACGACCGTAATGGCGCACCAGATCGAGATAGCGCTGCGCTCCGATCTGGGCGGCGGCGATCTGCGCATTCATGTCGCCGACCACCAGATCGGGAATGCGGATATTGTCGCGCACGATTTGCCAGACTGCCTCGTTGCGCCGGCCTTCCTCGACCACCTTGATCGCCTTGAATTGCAGGCCCTCCGCGTAGGTGTCGACCGCGTCGACGATGCCGCAGCTTCCCGGTGTATGGGCGCCGATATCGAGGTGATGCGCTGTCGTCACCGAGAAGCCGATCAATTCGCCGTCGTCGAATACCGGCACGCAGAACGCCACATCGGGGCCGTGCGACGCGCCGCCATACGGATCGTTGTGCATGATGACGTCGCCGGGACGGAACACGTCGCCGCGTGCCTCGAAGCGCTTGCGAATGCCGCGCACATAGCCGGGGATCGGACCTGATTGCAGCGGCGTGCTCATCTTGCACTCGCACAATTGCCGGCCTTCGGCATCGGTCAGCGCCGCGCCGAAATCCTCCGACTCGCGAATAATGCTCGAATAGCTCATGCGCATGAGCTTGTGGCCCATTTCGATCGCGATGTTCTCCAGTGCTCCCTGGATGACCGCGCCGGTGATCGGATCGACGCGCGTGTTCTGCTGGTTCCGCCGGTTGGAGCGGTTAGCATCGTCCATCCGTCATGCCCCCGCGATTGTAAGAATGAGATTGCCGGCTGGATCGTTGATCGCGCTGCAGCCCGGCGGAATGACCGTCGTACTGTCCTTTTGCAGAACGATGGCCGGCCCCTTGAAGGCTTCGCCCACCGGCAGCAGATGCCGGCGATAGAAACTTGTTTCGAACGGACGCAATTCGCCGTCGATCCGGAATACGCATTGGCCGGTTTTGACGCGCGCCTTCGCCAGCGTCGAACCTTCCGGCGCCGTGAGCTTGGCGATCTTCGGCATCTGGCCGACGCCGACGACCCGCAGATTGACGATTTCGATCGGGCTGTCGGGGAAGGCATGGCCGTATTCGCGCTCGTGCGCCTTGTGGAAGCGCGCCCAGACCTCCGCGATTTCGTCCTTGCCGACAATGCCGGGCGGAAACGGGATTTTAAGCTCGTAGCCTTGGCCGACATAGCGCAGATCGCCGTCGCGGGTAAACGATATGCCTGACAATTCGAGGTGATCGGCCGCAAATTGCCGCTGCAGTTGCAACTCCATAACGGCGATATCGGCGTTGAGCCGAGCGAGATCGATAGTGCCGCTGACCTGGAACTGGGTGCGGATCGTGTCGTATTTGAGATCCGTGGTCAGAAGGCCCATGGCTGACGTGATGCCCGGATAAGGCGGTACGATCACCTCCGGAAAGCCGAGCATGGCGGCAACTTCCACGCCGTGCAGCGGCCCGGCGCCGCCGAAAGCAACCAGCGCGAATTCGCGCGGATCGATGCCCTTTTGCACGGTGCGCGAGCGGATGGCATTGGCCATGTTGCTGTTGATGACGGTGAGCACGCCTTCGGCCGCTTCGAGCTTGTTCATGCCGAGCGAATAGGCCAGTTCCTCGATGACCTGGTGCGCGGCTTCTTCATCAAGCTTCATGCTGCCGCCGAGGAAATCGTTCTTGTCGAGCCGGCCAAGCACCACGTTGGCGTCGGTAACGGTCGGTTCTTTTCCGCCGCGGCCGTAAGCGGCCGGCCCCGGCACCGCGCCGGCGCTGCGCGGACCGACGCGAAAAGCGCCGCCTCGATCGACATAGGCAATCGAGCCGCCGCCGGCGCCGATGGTGTGAATATCGATCATCGGCAGCAGCAGCGGAAAGCCAGCAATCGAGGTGCTGCGGGCATCGGTTTCGGCAAAGCGACCCTCGACCACGATGCCGATGTCGGCACTGGTGCCGCCGATGTCGAACGTCACGAGCTTGCTGCGACCGCTCAAACCGCCGATCCAGGCGCCGCCGAGAACGCCGGCGGCGAGCCCCGAAAGCAACGTCATCACCGGCTTCTCGCTGACCATGGCCGGCGTGGCCACACCGCCATTGGAAGCCATGACGCGCAATTCGGAACGGAGCCCGGCGTCGCGCAGCGTGTTTTCCAAACGGCCGACATAACTGCGCATCTTCGGCCCGATGAAGGCGCAAAGGCAGGCGGTCGTGAACCTCTCGAATTCGCGAAATTGCGGCGAGATCGACGAGGAGGTCGCGACAAACACTCCGGGCAGTTCGCGCTCCAAAATTTCTTTCGCGCGCTGTTCATGGGCCGGGTTGAGATAGGAGAAAAGGAAACAGACGGCGACCGCTTCGACGCCTTCCGCTTTCAGCGCGCGGGCCGCGGCCACCACCCCGCTTTCATCAAGCGCCTCGAGTTCGTCACCGTGCGGCGGCGTGAGCCTTCCCTTCACCACCTTGCGGTGACGCCGCTTGACCAGAGGCCGGTTCTGCCACGGCAGTTCCTGCATGATCGAATAATGCTCGACGCGCTGATGGCGGGCGATATGGATGATGTCGCGGAAACCCTCGTTGGTCAGCATGCCGGCGCGCGCGCCCTTGTGCTCCAACACCGCGTTGGTCGCGGTGGTGGTGCCATGCAGCACGTAATCGATATCGGCCGGCGCGATACCATTATCGCGGCAGATTTCGGCTATGCCCTGAATGATGCCGCGCGACGGATCGTCAGGCGTGGTCGAGACCTTGTGAATGGCGACTTGATTGGCGCCCAGGTCGCAATACACGATGTCGGTGAATGTGCCGCCGACATCGACACCAATCGTCTTCATGATGCTCCGGCTTGCATGTTGCCGCGTCTCGCTTTGGCTTGTTAGAGTGCGTGCTCCTCGCCGGCTGCGGCGCCGCATCTTCTGCGGACGCGATTGAGAAGGCAACAGTGAAAGCCGTCGTCATTCACGCGCCAGGGGCTCCCGAGCAACTCGTCATGGCCGATGTGCCGGAGCCCGATCCCGGCCCCGGCGAGGTGCTGATCGATGTGGCGTTTGCCGGCTGCAACTGGGCGGATACGCAGATCCGCACCGGCATCTACCCGCACGCGCGCACCTATCCGCTGGTGCTCGGGCTTGAGGTCTCCGGCACGGTCGCAAAACTCGGGCCTGGCGTAACCGGCGCGAAAATCGGCGGGCGGGTCGCCGCTTTTCTCGAGCAAGGCGGCGCCTATGCGGAGCAGGCGGTGGTGCCCGCCAATATGCTGATGCCGCTGCCCGACGGGATTCCTTTCGATGTCGGCGCGGCGCTGACCGTGCAGCCGCTGACCGGCTACCACATGCTGCACACCATTTACGGGATCGAGCCTGGCGAGACGGTTTTGATCAACGCCATTGGCGGCGGGGTCGGGCTGTTTACCACGCAGCTTGCGGTGAAAGCCGGCGCCCGCGTCATCGGCACGGTGGGCACGCCGGGCAAGGAAAAGCGTGCGCTGGAATACGGCGCCGAGCGGGTCGTCGTCACCCGCAACGAGGATTTCGAACAGGCCGTGCTCGACTATACCGGCGGCCGCGGGGTCGATCTCGCGATCGACTTGCTTGGCGCGACCATGCTCGATCGCACCTTCAACGTGGTGCGCAAGCTTGGGCACATCATCAGCATCGGTGAGGCGGAGGGGTCGCCGTTCAAGAATATCCGCGAGCGGATCTTGCCGCGCTCGCAAACCTTCACCCGTCTTCACATCGGTCATGTCGATCCGCAATCGCAAGCCTGGAAGGACAGCCTGACCTATATCCCGCAAGGCGTGCTCGATGGCTGGCTCAAGGTACCGATCGCTGGCGTATTTGCCATGAAGGACGCGGCGGCCATGCATCGTTACCTCGAGTCACGCCAAGCCGCCGGCAAGCTTGTCCTGGCGATCGCGGGCTAGCCGGCCGCGAAATTACCCATGCGCGTCCGGCCGATGCCGCTAAGGCCTTGATGACAATGGCCGGAACTGCCACATCCAGGCGGCAATGAATCAAGCCATCCGCCCCTCGGAGGTCGCGCCGGCTCGGTCGCCATTGGAGGCCGAAGTCGAGCGGCGGCGCACCTTCGCCATCATCTCCCATCCGGACGCCGGCAAGACCACGCTGACGGAAAAGCTGCTGCTTTTCGGCGGCGCCATTCAGCTTGCCGGCCAGGTCAAGGCCAAACGCGACCGCCGATCGACCCGCTCGGACTGGATGGCGATCGAACGCGAACGCGGCATTTCCGTCGTCACTTCGGTGATGACCTTCGAATATGACGGCTGCGTCTTCAATTTGCTCGATACACCGGGTCACGAGGACTTTTCGGAAGACACCTACCGCACGCTCACCGCCGTCGATTTCGGCGGTCATGGTGATCGACGCCGCCCGCGGAATTGAGCCGCGCACCCGCAAGCTGTTCGAGGTGTGCCGGCTGCGCGACATCCCGATCATCACCTTCATCAACAAGATGGATCGGGAGAGCCGTGACCCGTTCGACCTGATCGACGAGATCGAAAAGACGCTGGCGCTCGACGCCGCGCCCATCACCTGGCCGATCGGCCGCGGCCGCGATTTCATCGGCACGATCGACGTCAAGACCGGCGGCGTGCGGCTCCTCGACGGCGATGCCGGCGCGGCCGGTAGCCTGCGCGAGATGACGATCGCCGAACTCGCAGCCGCGCATCCAAGCCTCGACGCCGCTGCGTTCAGCGAAGAGCTCGACCTGGTGCGGCACGGCTGCAAGCCGTTCGACCGGCGCGCGTTCACCGAAGGCCATATGACGCCTATACTGTTCGGCAGCGCGCTGAAGAATTTCGGCGTCGGCGATCTGCTCAATGTCCTCGCCGCGCTGGCGCTGCCGCCGCGGGCGCAAAGCGCCAACACACGCACCGTTCTGGCCACCGAACCGACGCTGTCCGCGTTCGTGTTCAAGATCCAGGCCAACATGGATCCGAACCATCGCGATCGCATTGCCTTCGTCCGGCTTTGCTCCGGCAAGCTGACGCGCGGCATGAAGGTGACGCAGGTACGCACCGGCAAGACTATCGGCTTGCATGCGCCGCAATTTTTCTTCGCTCAAGACCGCGCGCTGGCCGACGAAGCCTATGCCGGCGATGTCGTCGGCATTCCCAATCACGGCACGCTCCGCATCGGCGACACGCTGACTGATGGCGAAAAGATCAATTTTGCCGGGGTGCCGAATTTCGCGCCAGAAATCTTGCGGCGCGTCCGCCTGCCCGACGCGATGCGCGCCAAGAAACTCAAGCAGGCGTTGCAGCAGCTCGCCGAAGAAGGCGTGGCGCAGGTGTTCCGCCCGGCCGACGGCTCCCCCGCTTTGGTCGGCGTCGTCGGCCCGCTTCAGCTCGAAGTGCTCAAGGCCCGGTTCGACGCCGAATATGGCATCGAGATCGGCTGGGACACGCCCGAATTCCAGTTCGCGCGCTGGATCGCGGCGGACGATCCTAAAATCCTCGATCGATTCGTGAGCGAATACCACTCATCGATTGCCGAGGATTTTGATGGCGATCTAGTCTTCCTGGCGCGCAATGCCTTCAATCTCGAATATACCGGCGACCACAACAAGGGCATTTCCTTCAGCGACGTGAAGGACATTCACAAGCGCAAGCCTGGTGAATAGAGCTAGTTGTTTTAGATCGACGGCGCCTTGCCCATCGTTCTCCGTCACCCTGAGGCGGCCGCGAAGCGGCCCTCGAAGGGCGACGGCATCCAAGTCGGCTGTTGCCGACTTGGACACTAAGACATTCCGAAATCGGACAAGCCGATTTCGGTTGGCCGTGCATCCTTCGAGGCTCGCCATAGCGCGTCGAAGAGACGCGCGTAAACGCGCTTATGACTCGCACCTCAGGATGACGGATCACGTGCCGCGGGATCAGCCGCCGGCCAGTTCCTCGCGCAAGATCTCGAGCTCCAGCCATTGCTCTTCGGCCGTGGCAATTCGCTGCTGCAATTCACCAAGCGCGGCGGAGGCCTCGGCAAACGCAGCGCGATCCCGGGCGTAGAATGTCGGATCGTCGAGCTTCGTTTGCAGCTTCCGCATATCGTTCTGCAGCACAGCAATGGTCTTCGGCAACGTCTCGAGCGCGTGCTTGTCCTTGAAGGTCAGGCGCCGCCTGGCTGGCGGCGGTTCGGAAACATCCGACGGTGCCGGCTTCACGGCCTCCCGGCCTTCCCGCTTCGGCGGCTGCCGGGTCAGATCCGCGCCGCGCTGCGCCAGCATGTCGCTATAGCCGCCGGCATATTCGATCCACCGCCCTTCTCCCTCCGGCACGATGACGCCGGCGACCAGGCGGTCGAGGAAATCGCGATCGTGGCTGATGAGCAAAACCGTGCCTGGATACTCGGCCAGCGTTTCCTCTAGTACATCCAGCGTTTCCATATCGAGATCGTTGGTCGGCTCGTCCAGCACCAAGAGATTCGAAGGCTTGGCGAGCGCCTGCGCCAGCATCAGCCGCCCGCGTTCTCCGCCCGACAGCTTGACGAGCGGCGTACCAGCCTGCTCGCTGGTGAACAGAAAGTCCTTCATGTAGCTGACGACATGCTTGGCGTGGCCATTCACCATCACGGTATCGCCGCGGCCTCCGGTCAGCGCCTCCGCGACCGTGACATTCGGATCGAGACTGTCCCGCCGCTGATTGAGCGTCGCGATCGCAAGCGACGATCCCAGACGCACCGAGCCGGCATCCGGCTCCAGCGCCCCGGTGAGCAGGTTGATCAGCGTCGTCTTGCCGCTGCCGTTCGGCCCGACGATGCCGATCCGGTCGCCGCGTTGAACGCGGATCGAAAAATTGTCGACGATCGCGCGGCCGTCGTAGCGTTTGCCGACGCCGAGGGCCTCGACGACCCGCGCCCCTGACGGCGCCGCCGAACCGGCGGTGATGGCGACATCGCCGGCCGCGGCCCGATGGGTGCGGCGCCGCTCCCGCAGCGTCTGCAACTGGCCGACCCGGCGCATGTTGCGCTTGCGCCGCCCGCTGACGCCGTAGCGCAGCCAATACTCCTCGGCGACGATCTTGCGATCGAGCTTGTGCTGGTCGCGTTCCTCCTCCGCCAGAACCGCGTCGCGCCATTCTTCGAAATGTGCAAATCCGCGCTCCAGACGGCGGGTCTCGCCGCGATCGAGCCACACCGTGCCGCGTGACAAAGTCGAGAGAAACCGCCGGTCGTGGCTGATGATCACCATCGCGCAGCGGCGCGCATCGAGGTCGCGCTCCAGCCATTCGATGGTCGTGAGATCGAGATGGTTGGTCGGCTCGTCGAGCAGGAGGATATCCGGAGCCGGCGCCAGCACGCGGGCGAGCGCAACGCGGCGCGCCTCGCCGCCGGAGAGCTGTGCCGGATCTTCCTGTCCGGTGAGGCCGAATTGTTCGAGAAGATAGCGGGCGGCATGCGCATCATCGGTCACCCGCAGCCCGGCTTCGACATAGGCAAGGGTCGAGGCAAAGCCCGAAAAATCCGGCTCCTGCGGCAGGTAACGCACCAGCGCGCCCGGCTGCACAAAGACCGAACCGCGATCCGGTTCGACGATGCCGGCGGCGATCTTGAGCAGCGTCGACTTGCCCGACCCGTTGCGCCCGACCAGCGACACGCGTTCGCCGGGAGATACCGAAAGCTCCGCGCCCGCGAGCAGCGGGGTGCCGCCGAAGGTCAGTGCGATATCTTTGAGCTGAAGCAGCGGAGGCGCCATAGACGATTTGGCCGGTGGGAACAATGCCGGCTCTATATAGGCCGGAAAAGCCGCCATGCATCCGCGCTGCCGTCGCATACGCGCAGCAAGGATGCTTTCCAAGGCCGCCTTGCCCATAATGCGGCATGGCTCTCGATTTTCGCCCGCTCGCCATTGCCACAGCGGGCTTCACCGCTTTCGTCAATCTCTACTCGCCTCAGGCGCTGTTGCCCGAGCTTTCGCGCGAATTCGGCGTCAGCGCGGGAGAGATCAGCGCGCTGATGACGGCCTCGACCGCCGCCATTGCGCTCACTGCGCCGTTCACCGGCGCGCTGGCGGACGTTCTCGGCCGCAAGCGTCTGATCACGGCGGCCGCGTTTGCCGTGGTGGTGCCGACGCTGATCATGGCCTTGGCGTCGAGCGTGCCGCAGCTCGTTGTCTTGCGGTTCGTGCAGGGATTGCTCTTGCCGCCGATCTTCACCGTCGCGGTCGCCTATGTCGGGGACGAATTTCCGCCGAACGAAATCGCGCGCGTCACCGGGCTATTCGTCTCCGGTTCGAGCGTCGGCGGCTTTTGCGGCCGCTTCGCCACCGGCGCCGCGGCCGACCTGCTCGGCTGGCGCGCCTCGTTTGGAGTGGTTGCACTCATGACGCTTGCCGGCGCGATCATCGTGACCCTTGCCTTGCCGCGTGAGCGCCGTTTCGTTCGCTCGGGCGGCTTTGCCGCGTCGGGCAGGCAAATGATCGCGCATCTGCGCAACCCGCGGCTCCTTGCGATCTATGCGGTCGGTTTCGGGGTATTGTTCAACTTCATCGCCACCTTCACCTATGTCAGCTTTCATTTGGCGGCGGCGCCCTACTTTTTCTCCTCGACGCTGCTGGGCGCGTTGTTCGCCACCTATCTCGGCGGCAGCTTCACGGTACCGTGGGTCGGGCGCGCCATTGTCCTGTTCGGCCGCCGTCACTTCGTGCTCGGCATCATCGCGCTATGGACCGCGGGCGCGTTATTGCTGCTGGCGCCGCCGGTTCCCGCGATCGTTGTCGGGCTCGCGATCTGCGCCACCTGCGGGATGGTGTGCCAGGCGATATCGACCGGCTATGTCATCACCACCGCCAAGGAAGGACGCTCGTCGGCGGCGGGCCTCTATGCCTCGTCCTTCTATGTCGGCGGCAGCGCCGGCGCGTTTCTCATCGGCTTGGTCTGGCAGGCGGCCGGCTGGACCGGCTGCGTCGTCGCCATCGTCGCGGTGCAAGCCATCATGGCGGTGATTGTCGCCGCCGCCTGGGATCGGTCGCGGATTTAGAGCATGATCCGGAAAAGTGGAAGCCGGTTTTCCGAAAAGATCATGCTCCGCTAAAAAGTTGGCGCCTACCGGCTATCGAGATTGGACACCTGCTTCACGTCGCGCGGCGCCGAGGGCGCCGCCGCCACCGGCGCAACGAAACCGCCGGCCGCGGCGTCGGCGAGCGCATTGCGGTCGAGCGCCTCATCGTGCTTGTAGACGTCCTCGCGGAAATTGACCGTGCCGTCGCGCGTCACCCAGCCGGTCAGATAGACCCAGGCGACCGGTATCTTGTGCGGCAGGTTGACGATTTTCAGCACGCCCGCGGCGATCCCGGCATCGATCGCGGCACGATTCCAGCCCGGCACGTCGTCAAGGATCCACGCGGCCAAGTCGCGCACATTGTCGACCCGCGTGCAGCCATGCGAATCGAAACGATAATCGCCCGCGAACAAATTTCGCGTGTTGGTGTCGTGCATATACACCGAGTACGGATTCGGCATGTCGATCTTCAGATTGCCGAGCGCATTGAACGTGCCGGAATCCTGCCGGACGGTGAAGTTCGGCGAACGCTCGGACGACCAGTCAATCGACTGCGGACTGATCTCCTCGTCGCGGGCGCCGAGAACGCGCATATGCATCCGGCTCAGATAGGTCGGGTCTTTGCGCATGTGCCGGAAAATCTCGTTCTTGGTGATCGAGAGCGGCACGGTCCAGGTCGGATTGAGGTTGACCGCGGTGATGTAGGCGGTGAGCGTCGGCGACGGCTTGTCGACCTTGCCGACAATGACCCGATAGCGCCGCTCGACCTTGTCATGGGCGACCGCCTCGACGAAGGCGGCGGGAATATTCACAACGACATAACGCTCGGCAAAGACGAAATCCATTCCGAGCAGGCGTTCGATCGAGGCTTCGAGCTGCTTGATCCGCGCCGCGACCGGCACATTGAGCGCGCGCAAGGTCTGCGGACCAATCCCGCCATTCGCCTCGAGCCCGTGGCGGAGCTGGAAGCGCTTGACCGCATCCACCAGCGCGGCGTCATAGGTGTCGCCAGCTTCAAGCTCGGGAGCGAGATCGTCGGAGATCACGAGTTGCTTGCGCAGCAAGGCCACGTCCGGTCCGCTTGCGCCGGGCGCAAGCTTGGCGTCGGCCGCAATCATCGGCCAGCCGCCGCGCACCTGGATAGCGGCGTAGCCAAGCAGCGTCTCCTTGATTCGCTGGTACGTGCCCTCGTCGAACACCGGATCGGCGGATAACGCCAGTGCAGCCGTCGATCGCGATTCGGGCGTCGAGGGCGCTTTGGCCGCGCGCGGAGGCTTGGCCCCTGCTTGAGCCGGCTTTGCGGCACCGGCCGTATGGCTCGACCCTTGTGGAACGGCCGTCGCAGGCGGGCGGAGGACCGGCTGCCCTGCAACCTGCGCTTGCTCGGCCTGCGCCGCAGTCCCGATCAGCGCCCAAACCAAGCCCGCGGTGAAGATAGCCCTCACAATCAGCCCCTCTCAGCGTCGGATGGCTGGTATTCTAACGCTGTGGCGGCATTAGGACGAGAGGTAGACTCCGGGGCCGCGATCCCTTAGCGCTGTTGCGCAAAAGATACCTGCACAAAAGATACTTGCAAAAGATACCTTGGGGGAAACGCTCAACGGCGTTGGCAAATAATGTATCTCGGAATTGATATCGGCGGCACCTTTACCGACCTCGTGCTGATGGACGAAGGCGGCAACATCTCGACCGCCAAGGCACCCACAACGCCGGGAGAGCTGGAAAAGGGCGTCTTCGACGCCGTCGCTGTCGCGGCGCAGGCGCAAGGGCTGGGCGCCGAAGAACTGCTCGGCCGCGTCACGGCTTTCGGCCACGGCACGACGCAAGCCACGAATGCGCTGATCGAGCGCACCGGCGCGACCACCGGCCTGATTGCGACCCGCGGCTTTGGCGACACGCTTGCGCTCCAGCGTCTGATGGGCTTCACCGCGGGCATCCCCGTCGAGCATCTCGGACGCTACAGCCGCCGGCGTTATCCCGATCCGATCGTGCCGCGCCGGCTGGTGCGTGAGGTCCGCGAGCGGGTCGATCAGGCCGGACGCGTCCTCGTTCCCCTGGACGAAGAGAGCGTTCGCACCGCGGTCCACGAATTGATCGAAGCAGGCGCCCAAACCTTTGCCGTGGCGCTGCTCTGGTCGTTCCGCAATCCGGCACACGAAGAGCGGGTCGGCGCCGTCATCCGCGAGATGCAGCCGAACGCCTTTGTCAGCCTCTCTTGTCAGGTTTCGCCGATCATCGGCGAATACGAGCGCACTGCCACCACCGTGCTCAATTCCTATCTGGCGCCAAAGGTCGCCAATTATCTCGACCGTATCGAGAACCTGCTGCGCGACCGCGGCTTCCGCGGCAAATTCAACGTGCTGAATTCGGCCGGCGGTGTCGTTCCCGCGCGCGAGGCGGCGCGCAAGCCGGTGCTGCTGGTGGCGAGCGGTCCTGCCGGCGGCGTGATGGGCTCGCTGCAATTGGCGCAGGAGATCGGACACCACAACATCATCACCACCGACATGGGCGGCACGAGCTTCGACGTCGCGCTGGTCGTGGATGGCAAGCCGCTTGTTTCAGGCACCCACGAGGTCGGCGGCTTTCATCTCAATACGCCGGTCATCGACATCCGTGCCATCGGCGCCGGCGGTGGCTCGATTGCCCGCGTGCAGGCGGGCCTGTTGCGGGTCGGGCCCGACAGCGCCGGCGCCCTGCCCGGTCCGGTCTGCTACGGCCGCGGCGGTACGCTCGCCACCGTCACCGACGCCGATCTTGTTCTTGGCATCCTCGACCCGGGCCATTTCCTCGGCGGCCGTATGAAGCTCGATCTCGAGGGGGCGACGGCCGCGATCCGCGCGCAGATCGCCGAACCACTGGGCATGAGCGTCGAGGCGGCCGCGGCCGGCATCCGTCGCGTGGTCGACGGACACATGGCCGATACGTTGCGCGAGGTCACGATCGGCCGCGGGCATGATCCGCGCGACTTCGTGCTGCTGGCTTATGGCGGCGCCGGTCCCGCCCACTGCATCGGTTACGGCGCCGATCTCGGCGTGCCGCGCATTCTTATTCCGGCGACCAGCATGGCGCACTCGGCCTATGGCGCGCTTGCCTCCGACATTCAGCAATCGGCCGAGCGGTCGCTCGTGTTGCGCGCGGGCGGCGGCACGCGCGATCCCTGGGATGGTCTCGACTACCAGAGCATCAATGCCGTGTTTGCCGAATTGGAAGAGCGCTGCCTTGCCGCCATGCAGCAATCGGGATTTTCGCGCACGGAATCCCAGCTCGCCCGCACGATCGATATGCGCTACCGGCGGCAGACGCATGACCTGATGGTGCCCGTGCCCGACGGGCCGGTGACCGCCGCGACGGCGCGCAAATTGGTCGAATTGTTCGAGGAATCCTACGAAGCGGTCTACGGCAAAGGCGCCGGCTTCCGCTTCGCCGGCATCGAGCTCACCACCTTCCGTGTGGTCGCCGTGGGCCGCACGCAGAAACCCTCGATCCGCAAGCCGAGCGCGGTCAGCGCGCCAAAATCGCGCCGCCGCCGCATATTCGAGCCGACGACGCTTGCCTGGACCGAGGCCGAAATCTTTCAGTGGCTGGACATGCCGGCCGGATTTCGCGTCAGCGGCCCGGCCGTGGTCGAGCATCCGGAAACGACGGTCTATATCGGGCCGGGCCAAACCGCGCGCCTCGACGAGGCCGGCAATCTTTCCATCGATCTCACTTAAAGAGCGCGCGATGAATATCCCTCGCCACAATGGACAATCCCGCGGCAGCTCGTCGATCGATCCGATCACCTTCGAGGTGATCCGCCATAAGCTCGAAGCCATTACCGAAGAACAGGCGATCACGCTCAAGAACGTGTCGGGCTCGCCGGTGGTGACGGAAGCGACCGATTTCAACGTCGGCGTCTATCTTGCCGACGGCGCGATCGTGAATATGGGTCCGCAGGTCATTTTCCATGCCGGCACCATGTCGACGGTGATCTACTCGATCATCGAGAATTTCAGCAACAATCCAGGGATCAACGAGGGCGACATGTTCATCCTCAACGATCCCTATCGCGGCGCCATCCACCAGCCCGACGTGTCGATCGTGATGCCGATCTTTCACGACGGAAGGCGCATCGCCTGGACCGGCTCCTGTGCGCATGAGCTCGATACCGGCGGGATGACCTTCGGCAGCTGGGCGTTCGGCGCCACCGACGTGCAGCAGGAAGCCATGCTGCTGCCGGGCGTAAAGCTCGTCGAGAAGGGCGTGCTGCGCGAAGACATCTGGCAGATGATCATGGGCATGACCCGGCTGCCGCATGTCGTCGGCCTCGACTTCAAGGCGATGATCGCTGCCAACAACGTCGCCGACCGGCGGTTTCATCAATTGATGCAGCGCTACGGCGTCGACACCGTCGATCAGGTCATGCGCACGGAGATCGACACGTCAGAGAGGCAGCTGCGCGAGCGCCTGAAACTCATTCCGGATGGAATTTATCGCGCGCGCGATTTTCTCGACCATGATGGCCACGCCAACCGGCTCTACCAGATCGAAGTCGCGGCCATCAAACGCGGCGACACGCTCACCCTCGACATGAGCGAATTGTCGCCGCAAGCGCCCGGCTTCATCAACTGCACGCGCTCGGGTCTGCGCGGCGCGCTGTTCACTGGCCTGCTGCCGATCCTGGCCCCGGACATCCGCTGGAACGAAGGCGTGCTCAAGCCGGTCACCATCGAAGTGCCGGAGGCCAACATCTGCAATGCGCGCTGGCCGGCGCCCGTCTCGGGCGCCACCGTGTCAGCCGCGTGGGTCGCGCAGAACGTCGCCGTCGCCGCGATCTCGCGCATGGTCGCCGCCGTGCCCGAATTGGTGCGCGAGGGCCAGGCCGTGACCAAAGGCCAGTTCTCCGTGCTCACCATGGCGGGCGCCGATCGCGACGGCGGTCCGTTCGGCATGCTGCTGATGGACGCGATGGCTGGCGGCGGCGGCGCCTATATCGATCACGACGGTCTCGACGGGTCGGGCGATCATTCGATCCCGCGGCCGCGCATCGGCAATGTCGAAGGCAATGAAGCGTCGGGACCGTTTCTCTACCTGTTCCGCTCGTTCATGCCCGACACGGCCGGCGCCGGCACGATGCGCGGCGGCGTGACCATGGGACTAGCGGTGACGCCGCACGACGCCGACGAACTGCACACCATGGTGGTCGGGCACGGCGTGCAGGTGCCCAATGCGGTCGGTCAGTTCGGCGGCATGCCCGGTGCGTGCGCTTACAACTTGTTGCGCAAGTCCAATGCCGGCGTTGCCGAACTGATCGACGGCAACGGCCACATGCACGACCTGCTCAACGCCGGCGGCAGCGTGACGCGTTTCGATTCCAAGCCCGGCCACTTCCCGCTCCACCGCGGCGACGTGCTGGCCTATTCGTTCCAGGGCGGCGGTGGCTATGGCGATCCCATCCGGCGCGATCCGGCGCGCGTCGCCGGCGACATCTACAACGGATTTGTCACGCCGCAATGGGCGGCCGCGCTTTACGGCGTGGTGATGCGCGACGGCGCGCTCGATGACGAAGCAACGCGTGCGCGCCGGCGCGCCATCCGGACGGAGCGCCTCGGCGGGCGCACGCCAAAGACCGAGCCGGCCGACTATGACGGCATCGCCGCTGTTTGCCCTACCATTGATAAGGACAAGCGCTTCCGCTGCCTCTGCGGGGCCGATCTCGGTCCCGCCACCGAAAGCTGGAAGCCGCGCGCCAGCCGGCGCACCGTGCCGCCAGGAGCATGGGGACCGCATTTGACGCTGCATGCCGAGCTGGAGCTCTGGGAATTTTGCTGCAGCGAATGCGGAACGCTGCTCGAAGCTGAAGTGGCGCGCCGCGGCCAGGAACCGCTCGCGACCGTCGTTTTGGACGCGTAGACGCGACCTCACGGATCGCAGTCTGGCAAGCAACTGTCGGTCTAGGTCGGACGTGGCGCTTTGTGGACTCGACTGTGCCACCACCAAGACGTCCGGAAAGCGCCGCGGGCGGAAGTAGGCGAACGCGCGGCTCGTTGGCCGTTACTTGCAATTCATCATCACGACGCCGCAACGCCAGACCGCCGTATTGGGCGTCAGGCGTTGATCTGCATCAAACAGTGTCGGAGCGATTTGCGATGTTATATTCATGTGTTTGCAGGAAAAATTCGAATTTCGAAACAGGGAATAGCGCCATTCTTACGAAGGCGAGACAGGAATATTTGGTTGAAACCATTAGATCCGGCATCTCTTGGAGGGAAGATCGATGTTCGAGATTATTTATCTGTTTGTGATCGTATTAGCGGCGCTGCCCTTGGCCCACACACTGATGCAAGGGGCAGGCGGCAACCACGTTGCGTTTGTACACCGGCTCTATCGCGATGCCGCGTACATTTTAGCGGCTGTCCTCGGGATCATCGTCTTTGAAGCGGCGCTCAGCATCTCCCTTGAAAACTACTGGTTTGAAGAACTGGGTCAGAGTCATCGCTACTGGCTGTCTCTTGAATATCGCGTGGCAATTTTCTTTGTAGTCTCGCTTTTGGTCGGCTTGTTTGTCGGCGCCAACCTACGCGTATTGTGTCGGCCGTATGTCGTCCCAACAAGCGCGCCTTGGGCCGTCGGATTTGTGTTTGCAGCCGTGGTTGGATTTCTCGCGACGCCCTTGTGGATCCCGCTCATGCGTTTCCTCGGCGCCACGCCGGCTGGCGTAGTCGATCCGGTGTTCGGCAGAGATCTCTCCTTCTACTTATTGGCGTTGCCCTTCTACGACGACATTGTCGAAATTGTCATTGGCATCCTTTGTGTCGCAATCGCGCTTTGGGTCGTCATGGGGACTGTGGCACGCAGCGCGACGGCTGCGTTCGCCTACCGCCCCGATCCATTCGGAGACTCTCCCCGCATCGAAACGTCGTCATTCTATCACCAAATCAGGGTTGGGGGGGCTGGGCGAGCTGGAGCCGGCAGGGCATGGTTCTCGGCGCCCTCTTGTGCGTCGCATTGGGGGTTAGCCGGTTCTTGGCCCGCTATCAGCTCGTTGTGGACGGACATTCGAAGGTCGTGGCCGGCGCGTCCTATGCCGACGTCAATTTTTGGCTACCCGGATACGACCTCATGGTCGCATGTTGGTTCGCGGCCGCGGCGATCCTGGGGCTGGCGGCTGCCGTTCCGCGCATTCGCAATTGGTTCTTGATCCGCCGGTCGCACTGGCTCGCGCCGATCGCGGCGCTGGCGCTGCTTTTCGTGGGAGCATTCGTCGTCCCCGCCGGAATCGAGGATTTCTATGTGGGCCCGAACCAGATCACGTTGGAGCTGCCGTATCTGCTCAGGAGCATCGCCGGCACGCGCCAAGCCTATAACCTTGAGGGACCCTCGGTCGAGGAGCGAGAATTCGCAGTCTCCGCGACTCCGTTAACGTCCGCCGACTTAACTAAAGATGCCGCCACGCTGCAGGACGCGCGCATTTGGGATTGGCGCGCGCTTGAGCCGCAATTGCAGCAAATCCAGGGCCTGCGGCCGTATTACACGTTTCACGCCGTCGATATCGATCGTTATGCGATCGACGGCGCCGAGCGGCAGGTCATGATCACGGCGCGGGAGCTCGATGTTACGCGGCTTCCTGCGCCCGCTCAGGTCTGGGTCAATCTCGCGCTCAAATACACCCACGGTTATGGCGTCGTTGCGGTCCCGGTGAATGAGATCGACGCCAGAGGAAATCCAGTTCTCTGGGCGCATGATATTCCGGTCGAGGCAAAGAAAGACCTGACCGTCACCCGCGGCGAGATTTATTTTGGCGAGCTCACCGACGACCGTGTCTATGTGCACACGACCGAGAAGGAATTCGATTTCCCGCTAGGCCAGGCCAACGCCGAGACGGTGTACCAGGGAACTGGAGGAATCCTGCTCTCCAACATGTGGCGCAAGCTGGTCATTGCCCGCGAATTCGACGGCCTGCGGCTTTTCATCTCGAACTATTTCACGCCTGAGAGTTGGGTGATGCTGCGCCGGAATATCGTCGAACGCGCTCAAACGCTCGCTCCGTTCCTCCACTTTGATCGCGATCCGTACATCGTCGCAGATGCGGACCATTATTCCTACATCCTTGATGCTTACACGACGTCGGAGAATTTTCCTTACAGCGAAGCTTATCAGGGATCGCTCCGCGATTTCCGCGGCTACAACTACCTGCGCAATTCCGTCAAGGCGGTAATCGACGCCTATAACGGCTCGCTGACATTCTACGTTTTCGACCGGCGCGATCCGATCATCAACGCCTATCGGCAGGTATTGCCCGAACTTTTCAAAGACGAGCGCGAAATGCCGGAGAATCTGCGCCGGCACATCCGCTATCCGGAGGATATGTTCACGGTGCAAGCCGAGATGTACGGCACCTACCACATGACCAACCCGACCACCTTCTACAATCGTGAGGATCGCTGGGAAGTCCCGCACGAGCTTTATCGAGGCAGCGAGATTGCGATGCTACCCTATTACGTGACGGCACAGCTTCCCGGTTCCGGCAAGCCGGAGTTTCTGCTCATGTTACCCTTGTCGGTTGCTGGCAAGAACCAGATGGCGGGTTGGCTCGCGGGTCTCTGCGATGGCGAAAACTACGGGAAGATGGTTGCTTTCCGCTTCCCAAAAGGAATCTTCGTCGACGGCCCGGCACAGGTGGAATCACGGATCAGCTCAGACAGCCGGTTCTCCGGGAATCTCACGCTTTGGGATCAGCATGGTTCGCAGGTCATTCGTGGTAATCTCATTGTGCTGCCGCTCGCGGATCACCAGCTCATCGTGATCGAGCCGGTCTATATCGAGGCGGAGCAGACCAAGATCCCGATGCTCGCCCGCGTTGTGCTGGGGCAGCTCTTACCCGATGACCGCAAGATCGAGTGGGCGGGCACGCTCACCGACGCCGAGCGCCTTCTCGTCGGTGCGCCGGCGCCGAAATCTGCCGCAGTCGGCACGCCCGACACGCGAACCGGAAACGAAATGCTGGAGCGGAGCGGGCGCGTGCACTGTTCGACGAGATGCAGCGCGAATATGCGTCCGGCAACTTCGCGCGCTACGGCGAGCTTCTCCAGCAGCTTGGAAAACTGCTGCAGCCGCATTGAAAAGCCAACCGGATACGATCAGACGAATAGCAACGCTGTTGTAGGGCGGGCGGCGCTAGGCCGCCCGGACTTTGGACGCGATCGCAGCGAGGAGAACGTCGGCGCACGTGAAGCTTGGGCCTTGCTTCAAAGCTTCTTTCGAGCGCCCGTTGGACGATTGCGACTAGACCCGCTTGGCCACTTGCGCCTCGGAGCGGCTGTCGATCGCATCGAGCACAGCCAGCTTTGCCTGCTCAACCGACGCGATGGCATAGTCGATCGCGAAACCCGCTTCCCATTCGAGCCGGTCGGCGCGGCTTTCGGCATGTTTCACGTCTAGATCATGCTTCGCATGGGCGACGTTCCCCTTCAAAGTGGTCATGTCGGAGGCGATTTTGGCCTTCACGGTGTTCCAATCCCGCGTGGCGGAATCCCCGGCGGATTTGACTTCTTGGTTCACCTTTTCGATGGCTTTCGTCGCGGCAGCGCGCGCCTGCTGCTTGCGCGCTTCGATCTTGTCGTGGGCTTCCTTCTGCGCCGCGGCCAAAGCGTCTTCAGTGCTCTTCGCGCGAACCGAAAGATCGGCGAGTTGTTCGGAGAGTGGCTTAGCCATTGATTGCTCCTGTGTTGCAAATGTGAGCCGGTGAGAGTGACGAGCGAACATCTGCGGCGCACCCGCTCGCTCAGGACGCGAGCGGCTAAGTCCGCCTCACCACACGACCATTGCTTGTCTAAGAATGCGACAACCCGACAGGGTGCAATTTTGGAGACCTTTATTCAGATGTAGCTTTTGAAAGCTTCAGCCCTCCCGCGCCGAGCACGTCGGACCGGCGCCATGCCGCCAGCGTAGATAATGCGCCGGAAGATACGGGCTTGAGAAATATTATCTCTTCAACCCGAGCCTTGCCGTGACCGCTTAGGCCTGCGGCTGCGGCTCCATCGGGCCTGCTTCCGGACGCGGCCGGTTGCGGCCTGTGCCCGCGGTCGGCACGGTCGACGCGCGCGGACCCGGCGGCTCGATCGTGGTCTCACGATTGGGCCGCTTGCCCATCAGCAAGTCCTTGATCTCGTCGCCGCTCAAGGTCTCGAATTCAAGCAGCCCCTTCGCCAGCGTTTCCAGATCGGCGCGCTTCTCGGTGAGGATCTTCTGCGCCTCTTGATAGCCTTCCTCGACATAGCGCCTGATCTCGGCATCGATTTTCTGCACGGTCGCTTCCGAGATGTTCTGCTGGCGCGCCACCGAATAGCCGAGGAAAACCTCTTCCTGGTTCTCGCCGTAAGCCACCGTGCCGAGCGCGTCGGACAGGCCCCAGCGGGTCACCATCATGCGCGCGAGCTTGGTCGCCTGCTCGATGTCGGAAGCGGCGCCCGAGGTGACCTTTTCGTGGCCGAACACAAGCTCTTCGGCGACGCGGCCGCCCATCATGATGGCAAGCCGCGCGGTCATCTGCTCAAGACTCATCGACAGCTTGTCGCGCTCCGGCAACTGCATGACCATGCCGAGCGCGCGACCGCGCGGGATGATCGTCGCCTTGTGCACCGGATCGGTCGCCTTGACGTTGATCGCGACGATGGCGTGGCCGCCTTCGTGATAGGCGGTGAGGAGCTTCTCCTCCTCCGTCATCACCAGCGACTTGCGCTCGGCGCCCATCATCACTTTGTCCTTGGCGTCCTCGAACTCGACCTGCGTCACCATGCGCTTGTTGCGCCGCGCCGCCATCAAGGCCGCCTCGTTGACGAGGTTCATCAGATCGGCGCCCGAGAAACCGGGGGTGCCGCGCGCGATGGTTTTCAGATTCACGTCCGGCGCCAGCGGCACCTTGCGCACATGCACTTTCAGGATCTGTTCGCGGCCGACCACGTCCGGATTGGGCACGACCACCTGACGGTCAAACCGGCCCGGCCGCAGCAATGCCGGGTCGAGCACGTCCGGCCGGTTGGTGGCGGCAATCAAAATGATGCCTTCATTGGCTTCGAAGCCATCCATCTCGACGAGCAGTTGGTTCAGCGTCTGCTCGCGTTCGTCGTTGCCGCCGCCGAGGCCGGCGCCGCGGTGGCGGCCAACGGCGTCGATCTCGTCGATGAAGATGATGCACGGCGCATTCTTCTTCGCCTGCTCGAACATGTCGCGGACGCGGCTGGCGCCGACGCCGACGAACATCTCCACGAAATCCGAGCCGGAGATGGTGAAGAACGGCACATTCGCTTCGCCGGCGATGGCGCGCGCCAATAATGTCTTGCCGGTGCCGGGCGGGCCGACCAGCAACAAGCCGCGCGGAATGCGGCCGCCGAGCCGCTGGAATTTACCGGGATCGCGCAGGAATTCGACGATCTCCTGCAAGTCGAGCTTGGCCTCATCGACGCCGGCCACATCCTCAAAGGTGACGCGGCCATGCGCCTCGGTCAAAAGCTTGGCGCGGCTCTTGCCGAAGCCGAGCGCTTTGCCGCCGGCGCCCTGCATCTGGCGCGAGAGGAAAATCCAAACGCCGATCAACGCGACAAATGGCAGCCACGAGATCAAGAGCGAAACGAACCAGGGCACATTCTCTGACTGCGGACGCGCGGTGATCGAAACGCCCTTGTTGTAAAGGCGCTGGACCAGGGTCGGATCGCTCGGCGCGTAAGTCTGGAAGGTGTGGCCGTCATTGAAGGTGCCGTGGATTTCCGGCCCCTGAATGACAACATCCCGCACACGGCCCTGATCGACCTCGCTCAGCAATTGCGAGAAGGAGATGTCTTGTGAGGTGGTGTGCTGGCCGGGATTCTGAAACAGCGTGAAAAGTGCCAACAGAAGCAGGACGATGATGACCCACAGCGCGAAATTTCGGAGATTAGCATTCATCACAAGTCCTCGGCCGGCAACCCGCCGGCGCCCGACGGCCTATTCCTGGCCACGAATTGTGGCGGCTTCACGTCCCGCACCCCGCCAATGTAGGCGTCATGCCCCCGCCTGCCAAGGGAAGGCCGAAAGCGGGCAAGACCTTTATTCTCCTATGGTTTCGTAAAACGTCGGTTGCCGCCGCGGGCTGCCGGCGACCGGCGTGGCGGCGCCCGTTCGACGACAAGCCGACCGCCGCGAAGCGTAACAATTGCTCCGGCCAGCGTCCGCCGCAGCGAGGCGCGTGACGTCCTTACCGCGTGGTAAAGCTCTTCGAGCTTGCCCAGTTCGACCGGTCCTTCATTGCCGGCATGGGCGATGGCGCGGCCGAGAAGCCGCAGCCCCACTTCGGCTGGCAGATCGCGGAACTGCGTCGATGCGAAGGTGACCGGCTCACCTTCGCGCCAGGGACCCGGCGCCAATGCCGAGCGCGCGGCCGCGACCGCGAATTCGACAGTGGCTTCCGCGCGGCGCATGCGGGCCGCGAGTCGCGCCAGCCCCCAGGCATCGAGCCCCTCGCGCGCGAGATGCGGCATCAATGCCCGCAGGCGCGGACGCGCAAAGCGCGGATCCTGGTTGCTCGGATCCTCGCTGTGGTCGATCCCGGCCGCTTTCAGCGTGGCCAATAACCGCGCCTTCGACACCGACAGGAGCGGCCGCACGAGAAAGATCGCGGTATCCGCGCCAACCGGAACCGCCGCCGCATGCGCCATGCCGCCAAGGCCGGTCAAACCGCTGCCGCGGGCGAGCCGAAAAAGCACCGTTTCGGCTTGATCGTCCAGCGTGTGGGCGGTCAGGATATGCTCGTAGCCGGCGCCGGTCGCCGCTTCCGCCAACAGCCGATAACGGGCGATACGCGCCGCCTCCTGCAACCCGGTTTTCGGCTTCGTTCCGCGCCATTGCAGGGTGCGGTGGGCAATCCCAAACCGGCGCGCCAGGCTCTTGACGACCGCAGCTTCGCGCTTGGCTTCCGGCCGCAGCCCGTGATCGACGGTCACGGCTAGAAGCTTCGGAGACCGCCCGCGGCGCTTTTTAAGCGCCTCGGCCCAACGCGCCGCGAGCACCAGCAAAGCCGTTGAATTGGAACCGCCGGACACGGCGAGAACAAGTCCACGTAGATCTTCGAGACCAGAAAACAGCGCGGCCGCTTCAGCGTCGCGCACCATGTGGTCAGCAATGGCCACGCTTTTGTTCTCGGTCCACCGCCTGCTTCACGCCGGAAGAGGCGTGCGGGTACTTGCGCAACACTTCGCCGAGCGAAGCGCAGGCAGCCTCCTTTTCACCCAAGGCGGCAAGCGATTGGCCAAGCCGCAACAGCGCCTCCGGCGCCCGCGTCGTCGTCTCGTATTTGGTGGAAACGGCGAGGAATGACTCGGCGGCGTCGCGATATTGCTGTTGCTGGAACAGGCTCTCGCCGAGCCAGTATTGCGCCTCCGGCGCCAGGTGATCGCTCGGATATTGTCGCAAGAAAGCGCGGAAGGTCTCCGCCGCCAGCCCATAGTCCTTGTGCAGAACATAGCCGTAAGCGAGATCGTATTGATCCTTCGGCGAATTGCTCGGCGCCAGCGTTGCCTGCACGGCGCCCGTCGCACTCGGATTGCTCGGCGGCGGCGGCGGCAATTCGCCCGGCGGCCGCACGCCCGGCGTCGACAAGTCGAGCGGCGCGCCGATTTGGCGTGGTCCAGGAACCGGAGCGTCGGTGACGGGAGGCGGCGGCTCGTTCGCAGCCGTACTGGTGCCCAGGGGGCGCGGCACGCCCGGCGCACTCGGATTGGCGGAAGGATCGAAAGCATCGCCCCGGCGGCCGCCACCGGCTGGCGGATTCTCGATCGCCGCCGGCGGCACCTGGGACGTCACAACCGATGAACCGGCGGACGGCGGCGGTGAATAGGGCGGTGGCGGATATTGGGCCGTCGGACGAGACGGGGCGGCGGCCGGCGAGCGCGCAGGGCCCCTCACCTCTTCGCCATGAGCCGCCTCATCTTGCTGCAGACGCTGCACCTGCTGCTCAAGCTGCTGGTTGCGATATTGCAATTGCTCGATGCGGCCGGTGAGCTCGCGGATGGTCGCTTCGAGACGGCCGAGGCGGGTGACCAGATCGGCGTCGGAGACCTGTGCACGCGCGACATCGGCGGCAAGCGCGCAGGCGACGACGGCTACAAGCAAGGATAGCGAGCGGATCATCACGAGTTACACAAGGTTCGATGGGCTGGATGCCTTAACATAGTCTGCGCTGCGTCCAAATTGTGACTGGCCGCAGCGAAACCGGCTGTCATGCCGCCCTTGCGGCGCCATTCTCCGATACCGACCCATTCGCTCATTCCGCCGGCTGAATGCGCGGGTGCTTGCGGGAGCTTAGCCATTCCTCAAAACGCTGCACCACCACAAAAATCGACGGCGCAAACAGAACCGCAAGGCAGGTCGAAGCGATCATCCCGCTGAATACCGCGATGCCGATCGACTTCCTGGCGCTGGCGCCCGCTCCACTCGCAACGACCAGCGGCGCGACGCCGAGGATGAAGGCAAACGACGTCATGATAATCGGCCGGAACCGTGCTCGCGCGGCTTCGACCGCTGCCTCGACCAGCGATTTGTTCTCATTGAGGCGGCGGTCGCGCGCCACGTCCACGATCAGGATCGCATTCTTAGCGGACAGCGCGATCAGCAGAATGATTCCGATCTGGGTATAAAGATTGTTGTCGATGCGCACCGCCAACAACACCAGCACCGGGCCGACCAGCGCCAGCGGCACCGACAAGACGATCGAAAGCGGCGCATACCAGCTTTCGTACTGGCCGGCGAGCACCAGATAGACAAGCAGCAGCGCCATCGCGAACACGAAATACATCTGATGGCCGACGATCTTTTCCTGATAGGACATTCCCGTCCACTCGGTTGTCGCCCCCGGCGGCAAAGTCCGCGCGGCATTTTCCTCCATCAGACGCAGCGCCTCGCCGGAACTGAAGCCCGCCGCCGGCAGGCCGAGCACGCTCGACGACGGATAGAGATTGTAAAGGCTGATCAGCGGCGGACCGACCGCCGGCGTCAGCGTCACCAGCGTTCCCAGCGGAATCATGTTGCCTTGATCATTGCGCACGGAAAGGTTGTCGATGTCGCGCGCGCGCAGCCGAAACGCCGCATCGGCCTGAACGTAGACCTGGAATACGCGGCCGAATTTGTTGAATTGCTCGACGTAGGTTGAGCCGAAATAGGTCGCGAGCGTCGCGAATACCTGATCGATCGAAACATGCACGGTCTGCGCCTTGGCGCGATCGACGTCGACGCGCACCTGCGGCGCGGCAGCCCGGAACGTTGTCGACACATGCTCCAGCGCGCTCTGAGATTGCGCGTTGCTGACGACGGCGCTGGTGATGCTTTCCAGCTTGGCAAAATCCGTGCTGCCGTCGCGCAGCTCGATCTGCATCGCGAAACCGCCGGCATTGCCGATGCCTTGAATCGGCGGCGGCGGGAACAACAATACCTGCGCATCGACGGCATTAAACGCTTGCGACAGCCGCGGGAACAGCACTAGCAGGTCGGCGCGCTCGCTCCAGTCCTTCAGCACGACATAGGCGACGCCGGCATTGGCGAGCACGGCGCTGTTGTCGAGCGCAGAGACACCGGCGATGGTGACGACATGATCGACCGCCGGGTCGGCGTGCGCGACCCTCGATACCTCGGCAAGGGCCTTTTGCGTGCGTTCAAGGGAAGCGCCGTCCGGAAGCTGGACCGCGGCCAGCAGGTAGCCTTGATCCTCGATCGGCAGGAAGCCCGTCGGTATGCGGGCAAGGCCCCAGCCGGCAAGCGCAATGATGATCAACGCAATGATCGCCATCACCCCGGCGTGGGTGACCATGCGCTGCATCAGCCCGGCATAAGCGTGCTCGATGCGGTTGTAAGCCGCGTTGAAGCCGCGATAGAAAAAATTGCGCTGGGCTTCGGGCACCGGCGGGCGCAACCACAGCGCCGATTGCGTCGGCTTGAGCGTCACCGCGTTGATCGCGCTCAGCAGCGCGGTGGCGGCGATCACCAGCGCGAATTGCGCATACATGCGCCCGGTCAGGCCGGGCATGAACGCCGCCGGAAGAAATACCGACATCAGGACCAGAGTGATGCCGATGATCGGACCCAGCAGCACATTCATCGCGCTGATCGCGGCGTCGTGACCGCTCATGCCGCGCTCGACATTGAGCGCGGCGCCTTCGACCACGACGATGGCGTCGTCGACCACAATGCCGATCGACAGCACGATGGCAAACAACGTGGAAAAATTGACGCTGAAACCGAGCGCCCACATCGCGGCGAATGCGCCGATGATGGTGACCGGAACCGTGGTGGCCGGCACCAGCATGGCGCGCCAGTCCTGCAGAAAGACCATGATCACGATCAGCACCAGGATCGCGGCCTCGATCAGCGTCCGGTAAACCTCGTGGATCGACTGATTGACGAAGACGGTCGTATCGAACGGGATCGAATAAGCGAGTGCTTGCGGGAAGCTGCGAGCCAGCTCTTCCATCTTGGCCTTGACCGCGCGCTCGACATCGAGCGCGTTGGCACCGGGCGTCTGGAAGATGCCGATGCCGGCCGAGGGATGGCCGTCGAGCGTGAAGATCTGGCTGTAGCTTTGGGCGCCGAGCTCGACACGGCCGATGTCGCGCAGCCGCGTGAGTTCGCCGGAGCTGCCGGTCTTCACGATCACATTCTCGAACTGCTCGACGTCGGCCAGACGGCCCTGCAGATCGATGGTGTATTGGAAATTCACGCCCGGCGGCGTCGGCGGCAAACCGACCTGCCCCGCCGTGACCTGCTGGCTCTGCTGCTGCAGCGTCTGCACCACGTCTTGGGCGTTCAGGCTTCGCGCCTTGAGCTTGTCCGGGTCGAGCCAGACGCGCATCGAATACTGGCCGGCGCCGAAAATATTGACGCTGCCCACGCCGGCCAGACGCGACAGCTCGTCCCTGATGCTGATCGTGGCGTAGTTGGCGAGATAGAGGCGATCGTAGCGGTCGTCGGTCGAGGTCAAGGTCGCGATCAGCAGGATCGCCGTCTCCTTCTTTTGGACGTTGACGCCTTGTGCTTGGACCGCTTCGGGCAGCGACGCGAGCGCGCTGGCCACCCGGTTCTGCACCAGTACCTGCGCAGTATCGAGGTCGGTACCGATTTTAAAAGTGACGGTAAGCGTATAACTACCGTCGCTCGCGCTCGTCGATTGCATGTAGATCATGTTCTCGACGCCGTTGACTTGCTGCTCGATCGGCAGCGCGACGGTGTCCATCAGGGTGCGGGCGCTGGCGCCGGGATAGGTTGTCGTCACCTGCACCGTCGGCGGCACGACGTTCGGATACTGCGCGACCGGCAAACCATAGAGCGCGACCGCTCCGATCAGAATCATCAGGACGGCGATGACATTCGCCAGAACCGGACGCTCGATGAAAAATTTTGAGATCATCGCAAGATCTCGCCGCTGGAATTATTTCCACTCATTTTCGCGCGAACGGGATTGCGGCGGACATTTGTTTGCGCGCAACGATTACGAGCCCCCGCTTTCGCAGGCGCGTGCGAAGAATGGCGTTCGTTGCGAACAGTCATTGTCGTCATTTGCTCGCCGTAAGCGGCCGCAATTCGGGCTCGACCTTCTGGCCCGGGATGGCGCGCATGATGCCGCCCACCACGACGCGGTCGTCCTTGGTCAGGCCCTTGTCGATGACGCGTAGCTCGCCGATCAGTTGGCCCGGCTCGAACTCTTCGCTGTTCGACCACGTTGTCTTTGTTGACGACCAGCACGTAGCGCCCGGCTTGATCGCTGCCGATCGCGACATCGGACACGAGCAAAGCCGGTTCCGGCGTGGAAGCTATGCGCACGCGCACGAAATAGCCGGGCAGCAGGCCGCGATCGGCGTTGTCCAAAATGGCGCGGGCGGCGAGCGTTCCGGTCGAAGGATCGACCGTCGGCGCCACGTAATCGAGCTTGCCTTTATGCTGATAGCCGGACTCCGTTTGCAGCCCGATTTCGACCGGGATGCCCAGCAAATCAACGCTCGTGCGGCCGCTTTTCGCGAGCGCGGCGCGCACCTGCAAAACATCGCGTTCGCTCGCGGTGAAATTGACGTAGATCGGGTTGATCTGAACGATCGTGGACAAAACCGTGGCCGAGTTCGCGCCAACCAATTGGCCGATGGAGACCTGCCGCGCCGAGACGATGCCGTCAAACGGCGCAGTCACGTTGGTGTAACCGAGGTTGATCTCCGCCTGCTGTTCGTTGGCCTTTGCCGATTGCAGATCGGCCTGCGCCGAGTCGCGCGCTGCGAGCGCCTTGTCGTAATTGGCTTGGGTCGAGACCTGCCTGGAAACGAGGTCGGCTTGACGTTGGTACTCGGCCTCGTTCTGCTTCAGCGTCGCCTGGGCGCTGGTGACCGCGGCCTTGGCCGCCTCGACCTTGAGCCTGTAGGGCTCCGGCTCGATGGTGAATAGCGAAGTGCCCTTCTTGACGAAATCGCCGTCGGTGTAACTGATCGCCTGCACGAAGCCTTGCACGCGGGCGACGAGATCGACCGTGTTGATGGCCGCCATGTTGCCGGTCGATTCAAAATAGACCGACACGTCCTGCTCGAGCGGGATCGCGACCACGACTTTCTGGGGCGGCGGAGCGGCGTAGCGATTGTCCTGCCCGCAGGCAGCAAGAACAAAGGCGGCGGGCAGAAGGAAGGCTGCCCAAACGAATCCGGCTTTGGCCATCGGCGGAGCCTTGTTTTTAAATTTATGCAAGATGAAAGCGGACGAATCTGGCGACACAAACCCACGATACGATCCGCCTTCAGTGGCGCTTTGGCAAGACACTATCCAGACGAAACACTATGCAGACGAAACACCATGCAGACGAAACAACCATGACGGCAAAATGCGATCGGCGCCGCGAGGGCGCCGATCAGCAGATAACCCGTGACGATGCTTGCAGCGACGAAGGCCCGCGCTACGAGCTCTGATTGAGCACGGTCACCGCCCGGCGATTCTGCGACCAGCAGGAAATGTCGTTACACACCGCGACCGGCCGTTCCTTCCCGTAGGAGATGGTGTGCATGCGCTGCGCCATGACGCCGCGCGAAATGAGATACTCGCGCACGGTCTGCGCGCGCCGGGCGCCGAGCGCGATATTGTATTCGCGCGTGCCGCGCTCGTCGGCGTGGCCTTCGATGGTGAAGGCGTATCGGTTGTACTGACCGAGCCATTGCGCCTGCTTGTCGAGGGTGTCGCGCGCCTGCGGCGTCAGCTCCGACGAGTCGCTTTCGAAGAAGACGCGATCGCCGACATTGACGATGAAATCCTGCTGACTGCCGGGCACGGCGGCGCCCGCCATGGCGGTCTGATCGGGCTGTTGCTTGGCGCAGCCGGCAATCGCCAATGCGCCGAGGACAAGGGCCGCGAATTTGACGCCGCGCAAAGTGTTCATAACGTTCATTCCGGTGCCTCCAACGTTCCGTCGTTGCCGGACATGGCTGGTCCCTGGAGGAGCGATCTAGCAGCGCCTTCGTTAAACGAACGTTCCGTCAACCTTGACGCAGCGTTGCACAGAAGCTTCAAACCCGTCGACCACCCCTAAAGCTTCCGTTGTGGTTAATAGGGCATGAATGCGGCAACGTTGTGGGGGCAGAAAACGCTGTGGGAACAGGACTTTTTCGGAACCTGCGCGTGCGGAACCTGCGCGCGTCAAGCCTAAGTCTACAACCCAGGCCTCAGGAAAGCAGCGGCGACCAGGCTGGATCCGATGCGAAGCTCGGCGTCGGCTCCCGCAGCTCGTTCCGGCCGGCGATGTCGATGGTGTAGAGCGAAGGCCCGCCGCTGCCGCCCGGATCGCGAAAGAACATGATCACCCGGCCGTTGGGGGCGAAGGTCGGCCCTTCATTGTGGAAGCCCTCGGTCAGCACGCGTTCGCCGCTGCCGTCCGGCTTCATCACGCCGATGGCGAATTTGCCTCCGGCCTGGCGGGTGAAGGCGATGTAATCGCCGCGCGGCGACCAGACCGGCGTCGAATAGGAACCGTCGCCGAAGCTGATGCGCTGCGCCTGCCCGCCGGATGCCGACATGATGTAGATTTGCGGCCGGCCGCCGCGATCGGATTCGAAACAGATGCGCGCGCCGTCCGGCGAGTAGGACGGCGAGGTATCGATCGCCGGCGTATCGGTCAAACGCGTCATCGCCTTGGAGCGCAAGTCCATGACGAAGATGTTGGAGTTGCTGCCCTCCTGCAAGCTCATCACCACGCGCTGCCCGTCGGGCGAGAAGCGCGGCGCAAAGCTCATCCCGGGAAAATTGCCGACAATCTCCCGCTGCCCGGTTTCGATGTTGAGCAAATACACGCGCGGATCGCCCGCGCCGTAAGCCATGTAGGTGATCTCCTGGGTCGACGGCGAAAACCGCGGCGTCAGCACCAGTTCGTCGCCGCGGGTAAGATAGCGCACGTTGGCGCCGTCCTGATCCATGATCGCAAGCCGCTTGATGCGGCGTTCGGCCGGTCCGGTCTCGTCGACGAACACGATGCGGCTGTCGAAATAGCCCTTTTCGCCGGTCAGGCGTTCGTAGATCGCATCCGAGATGATGTGGGCGATGCGCCGCCAATTGTCGGGCGTCGTGAAATATTGCTGGCCGGCGAGCTGCTGGCCCGCCAGCACGTCCCACAGCCGGAATTCGGCTTTGAGGCGGCCGTCGCTCTGGCGCGTGACACGCCCGATCGCAAGCGCCTGCGCGTTGATCGTGCGCCACTCCGAGAAATGCGGTACCCCGTCCACGCTCGTGATCTTTTCAAGAAAGGCCGCCTGATCGATCGGCGCGAACAAGCCACTGCGCCTGAGATTGTTGCTGATGATTTGCGATACGCCTTGCGCGGTTTCGTTATCCGCCGGACTCCCGCCGAGAAAATCCGGGATCGCGATCGGCATGGGCTGCACGTTGCCCTGCGTGACGTCGACGGTGACCGCGGCAGCGCGCGATGGAGCGAGCGCAAGACCGGCCAGCGCGGCACCGCCGAACGCGAGCGCGTCGCGGCGGCTCAAGCCTTGTGGCAGATATCGCGTGTCGCTGCGGAAGCGGAGAGCCAGATTGACGACTTCATTCGCTGCATTCCCGCCTGCGCCTGGATCAGCAAAAAATCTATTACGGCGATCAACCACCAAAAACCTCGCGCGGATCGAAGTTGATATCAATTTCTTTCCACTGATCGTATGTGGTCAGTGAAAGCATGTCGTAGGGCTGCGCTTGGAACACGGCGCGCACGGCGCTGTCGCGCGTGGCCTCAAACAACGGACCGTCGCCGCTGGTGAGGACTTCCGGCTGGCCGACCAGCCGGTGGTCGCGCGCAAGCCTGATGCGAATGGTGACGACGTACTGATCCGGATGCGTGCTCACGGCCGCCGGCGGATTCCACAACGAAATCAATTTCGCGCGCAGCGCGTCAAGCTCGCTTTGCGAGAGGTGCGCCGCGTTGCCGGTCGGAGCGCCGAGCGAGGCGACGCTGCTGAGCGATTCCGCGGTCGCCACCTGACGCTGCGGCTCGCGGTGATCGAGCAAAGCGGCCACCTGGGTCGCGTCGAACCGCGGCGATTGCCGCTGTTTCTTCGCCTCGTCTTTCTTAAGTTCCTCGGCGATCTGATCCGGCTTGAACTCGCGTTGTTTCTTCTCCGGCTTGGGCGGCTTCTTCGCCTCGTCCTTCTTCAACTCGTCGGCGATCTGATCGGGCTTCGGCTTGTCCTTGACTTTTTCGGCTTTCTCCGCCGGCTTCGGTTCAGCCTTCGGCTCCGGTTTCGGTTCGGATTTCTCCGCCGACTTCGGCTGCCGTTTCGGCTCCGGCTTTGGTTCGGCGGCAGCCGCGGAATCGGTTCTGATCTCCGGCTTCTCGGCCACCTTGGGCGCGAGTTCCTTCACCGGCTTCGGGTCGCCGACCTTGTCGGCGAGCGGCTTTGCGTTCTCGATCGGCTTCGGCGCGTTTTTTACGCCGGCGGTGAGCTGCGAAAATTCGGTCGCCGAGACGAACTCGACAGGCAGTGCGTCGGCATGCGGCGCCTCGCTCGGACGCGCCGCAAACGCGACCAGGCCCCACAACAGGAGAACGGCATGCAAGGTCCCCGATATGACCAGACTGCGCTTCATCCCCCGCCCTGCTCGACCTCGGTGACCAGCGCAACGCGATGATAGCCGGCGGCCGACAACCGCCCCATCACGCGCATCATGGTACCGTAATCCACTTTCTTGTCGCCGCGCACATAAACCCGTTCGTCCAATCCACCGCGGGCATCGGTGATGGCCTTGAGCTTGGGTACCAGCTCCTCCGGCTGGATCTCGGTATTCTGCAAGAAGATCTGTCCGCGCACATTCACCGAAACGGTGAGCGGCTCGCGATCCTGTTCGAGCGATTTGGCTTGGCTTTGCGGCAAATCGAGCGGCACGCCAACGGTGAGCAAGGGCGCCGACACCATGAAAACGATCAGCAGCACGAGCATGACGTCGACGAACGGCGTCACATTGATTTCGCTCATCACCGCGCGGCGGCCGCGGCCGCGCCTGCCCCGGCCACCCGACGACGCACCGACGACATTCGCCGCCATGTCCGCCCCTCAACCCCGCTCGTCGATCTGCCGCGACAAGATCGCGGTGAATTCGTCGGCGAACCCTTCAAGACGCTGCGCCTGCCGGTTCACCTCGGAAATAAACTTATTGTAGAAAATCGTCGCCGGGATGGCGGCAATAAGACCAATCGCGGTCGCAAACAACGCTTCGGCAATGCCGGGCGCGACGATCGCCAGCGATGTGTTCTTGGAGGCCGCGATCGACTGGAAGCTGGTCATGATGCCCCAGATCGTGCCGAACAGACCGATAAAGGGCCCGGCCGAGCCGACCGTCGCCAGCACCAGAAGCCGCCGCTCCATGTGCTCGACTTCCCGCGCAATGGCGACATCCATGACTTTTTCAATGCGCATCTGCAGGCCGGCAAACGAGCGGGCATGACCTTCGAAGCTTCGCTTCCACTCACGCATGGCGGCGACAAACAAAACGCCGGTCGAATGGCCCGGCTTGGCGGCAAGCGACGTATAGAGTTCTTCCAGCGATTGCCCCGACCAGAACGCCTGATCGAAGGCGTCGGCAGCCTTACGGATGCGGCGGAACAGGAAGGTTTTGTCGATGGCGATCGCCCAGACCCATACCGAACAGACGATCAGGCCGATCATCACCGTCTTGACCAGCCAATGGGCCTGCCAGAACAAGTGAAAAAGCGACAGATCGGAAGAGGTCAATGGCAGCGCCGACGCTGAAATGTCGGCAGGATTCATAAGCGCGTCCTTTCGGCAATCCAGCCGGGCCAATGACCGGGGCGGCGCACTAGTGTCCTCGCACTGGCGCCGTGACCAAAGGCAGGGGCAGCCGCACCGCGCGCCGACCGCGACCTGAAAATTTCACGAGGACCTGAGCCGGACCGTCACCGGCCTGATCGAAATCATCGCGAAACTTGTCCAAACTAGGGCGCTGCACCGGTCGTTCGCCGCTAACGAAGCGCGGATATGCTTAACGCCGGGTTAAGGAGCCTACGTCTTCTGCTGCCGCAAAACACAAGGGCCGCCCGTCTCGGCGAGACGGACGGCCCCAGGAGAAATGCAACTATCCAAGATGCAACCAACCGGGACGCAACGATGTGGAGGAACTTTACGCCTGCGGTTGTGGCGGCGGGTTCTCGTCCCGGGGACGATTGCGGCGTTCGTTCATGAACTGGTCGAACTCCGACCGGTCCTTGGCAAAGCGCAGCCGCTCCAGGAATTCCTTGAACTCGCGCTGCTCGTCTTCAAGCCGGCGCAGCGTTTCGGCGCGATAATCATCAAAGGCGCGGTTGCCGCTCGAGGGCGGCGTGCCCCACCAGCTACCGCTGCCTGCGCCTTCCATCTTGGAGCGCATGCGGTCCATCTTCTCCTGCATCCGCTCCATCTTCGATTGCCAATGGGACTGCCATTGGCCGCCATTGCGACGATACGAGCATCCCATTCTTCCGCTCCCAAGAAAAAAGCCGAGGACGACGAGGCCGATCGGCCACCAAGCCATGAAGCCGAGGACGATCAAGGCGATCCAGGCCGGCTTGCCGAGTTCATCGAGCTTTTCAACGAGGACCATTAGGGGCCTCCCAAGTGTGAATGTAAATAACATTTACATCGCCCATTCTGACTGTCAAGTGGCTCTCGACTTCGTGAAGACCGTGGTGACAGACACGCCGGCACATAGTGCCCAAGCAAGGCCCAGCAAGACTGCGGAAGTGCGTTTCGGAAAGCCCGCCAGTGGAGGCAGCCGTCGTGCCTCCAGGACTCCTGTCGTGCCTCCAGGACTCCTTCAGGTTGATCGCGCGGACTTTGCTTCCGCCATGCCGAGGCCCCGCAAATAGATCAGGACCTGCGCTTCGAGCAGTTCCTCGGCCGACATCGGCAGCGTGCGGCGTGCCGCATCGCCGCGTCCAAACAAAGAAGCGACGCCGTGCGCCATCGCCCAGATGTGCAACGCCACCATCAGCGCCGGCGGGCGGTTGTGCGTCGGAGCCTGCGCGCAGAGCTTTTCGGCAGCCTCCCGCAATACCGCAAACGCGCGGTCGCCCGCCTCGCGCAACTCGGCATTGCCGGTCGGCGGAATCCCGGCCTCGAACATCGCCGAATAATACGCGGGCTCCGTGCGCGCGAAATCGAGATAGGCCCGGCCCAGCCGATCGAGCGCGAAAAACACGTCCGGGCGCCCCTCGTCCCAGGCCCGCGCCAGCGCAGCTTCGAACTGGTGAAAGCCACGCAGCGCGATATTGGCCAAAAGTTCGTCGCGGTCGCGAAAATGCCGGTATGGCGCCGCCGGACTGACGCCCGCCCACCGCGCAGCTTCGGCGAATGTGAAGCCGGCGGGGCCTTTTTGCGCAATCAATTCGAGCGCGGCGCGCAGCAGCGCTTCCTTCAGATTGCCGTGGTGATAGCCGCGCGGGCCATCTTTTTCTTCCTTCGACCAGCTCATGTAAATAGTATTTACATGAAGCCGAACGGTTCGTCGACCTGGCCCGCCCGGCGCAAACTGCAAACTTAAGTCTGCGCAGCGTCGAGATCGGCCTTCATGGCGATACGCAGCGCTTTCGGTATCGGGCGGGCGCGGCCGCCGCTGATCAATGCGAACCGCACCGTTGCTTCGACCAGAAGCTCCTCCCCGCGCATGACCTTCTGGCGCAGTGTTATGGAGGCGCCCCTCACCACTTCCGGCTCGGTGATGACCTCGAGCACGTCGTCCATGCGCGCGGGCCGCCGGTAATCGAGCGTCATCGAGTGCACCACGAAGGCAAATCCGGGCGCTTCCTGTTCCGCCGCCTCGAACAGCGCGCGGTGATCGGCGCCGATCAGGCGCAGATAATTCGTGCGCGCGCGCTCCATGTAGCGCAGATAATTGGCGTGATAGACGATCCCGGTGAAATCGGTATCTTCGTAATAGACGCGTACGATGAAGACGTGGCGGCCGTCGCGGATTTCGCCGTCCAGCGGAATGGTGCGTCCTACTTCCACGGCACCCGCCCGGCCATCGATTGCTCCCAGTTTTTCCCGTCAAAGGTTTGCGGCTTGATCGCTGCGATATCGACATCGTCGAGACAACGCACGTTGACGTCGATCTTGTCGGGATCGGAGCGCGGCACGTAAAAAGCATGAATGCCGCAGGTCGCGCAGAATGTGTGCTTGGCCGTGCCGGTGTTGAAACGATAGGTCGTCAGCGCGTCCGCCCCGCTCACGAGCTCGAACTGCTCGGGCGCAACGATCAGATGCAGGAATCCCTTCTTCGTGCAGATGGAGCAATTGCATTCGGTGACGCGCGCAAGGTCCGCGGTGACGCGGAAACGTACGCGTCCGCAATGGCAGCTCCCTGACATCGTTTCTGGCATCTTTGCTCCAGGCAAGACGCGCTCCGGCAAGGCCGAGCGCCGGAGCCGTCTATCATAGCCGCGTCGCCACGTCAGCGTCCCTGAAGCGCCGCAAATTGCTGACGCGGCTTTGTATGCGGGCCGCCGATCCGACGCTGACGTGGTTCGAAGATCCGCGACGCGCGCGCTCGCGCAGCTTATCACGCTCCAACTCGAAGGCCGGCGCCGCTGATGCCGGACAGCAGCTTGCGCATCGCGAAAGCGCGCAACCCCACAGCGGTCGCCAATCTCCCTATTTGGTCAGCATCGCCGCGCGCGGATTGGTTGGTGGAGGCGGCGAAAGTGACAGGGAGACCCACGTATTCCAGCCGGAAGGCCGCTCATGGCCATCAAACTCCCAATAAGCTTTGAGATTCACATAGGCTTGCATCGGTCCGAGAGGAAAAATGTAACCAACCTGCGGACCAACACCGATCACACCGGACTCAAAAGCGCCGACACGGTCACCGGAACCGCTGTCCGGGCTGATCTGCTCGTAAAAATAGCCGACCGCACCGACGAGAAGCTGCTTGGACAGAAACTGCGAAGCTCCCCAATCCAGGTGCCAGTCGACGCCGTTTTGGTAGTTCGTGCTGGGATTGAGGAGATTGTAGGTGAGCCCGGTTACGGCCGAGAATTCATGTCCCGTCTTCGGATCGAAATACGTGTAGCCGCCGCCTCCGTCTACGGCGCCATGACCGATACCGATATTGGCGAGATTGGTCGGACTGTAGTCGCCAACCGGAATATCGCCTGTTCCGTAGACCATCCAGTTGTTGACGCCGTTATTCCAGCGCAGGATTGCCTGCGGATACAAATCGCCGAAACCAGTCGTGGTGTCGCTGATGCTGCCTTGGCGCATCACAGCGAACGGACCTGCCGCGAGTGTCAGATTGCCGTTCACGGTGGCGCTGTTGGTGCCCGTAAACATGAGCATGCCAACGCTCAGCCGACCGCCGAATACCGGGCTGGCAAATGTATAACTCGGGTTCACGAGAGCCACATCGGCATGGGCGTTCAAATTGACATTGAGGTTGACGTTGACGGTCGGATTGAACTTGCCGATCGTGATTTCGCGCGCTGCCGCCACATCGCCACCGCCTGACACCGACGTGTAGTAGTTCATGACGGTAAGCGACCAGCCCGGTTGCTGGGGGACTGCCGCTAGGCTGCCAAACAGGCCCGGCAGCCAGAAGCTGACGCCGCTCTCGTCGGCGATCGAGGCGGTGGGTATCGCAAATGTCGCGCCGATCGCGAAAGCGAGTGCGACCCCCTTTGAGCGTGCGGATCGTCGGTCGCCAAAGCGACGGTTCAGCGAACCGCAGGCAATTGCTTTCATCGCCAAGCTCTCCGGCTGCGCTTCCCGGCAGATAGCCGCGAGCCCGGGACGGGATGAGACTAGCATTTCAAAAACGACCGCGGCGGACCAATGGGCGCTTTCGACCGTTTTTTCGTGACCGTTGCGCGACCGCAACAAAGGTGCCGCGCGTCCGCCAGCCTCTGCCTTTTAGCGCCGTTTGCGGCTGAAGGGGCAACGACGATGGCAGGTGGCATGGCGATGAGGTCCGTGCTGCATCGCGAGTCATCTAAAATTCAATTGCCGCTAATTTTTAGCAATTGCCGTCATCGCGCAGCAATCTCTCGCAGGTAACAGAAATACTCCGCAAGGCCAGCTGTCTTACGCGTCGCTCATTACGAACGCCGACCGAAACGTGGCGTCAATCAAAAAATTGGAGAAGGCATCATGTCGAGGAGCAATTGTTTTCCGCGCCGCGTTGGCGGAATGATCGCCGCGCTGACCTTGGCATCACTGCCGGTATATGCTCAAGCGCAGGAAAAGCCGCCCAACATCGTCGTCATCATGACCGACGATACGGGCTGGGGCGACCTTGGCGCCTTCGGCGGCGGGAAGTCGCGCAATGCGCCAACGCCAAATCTCGACCAACTTGCTGCCGACGGGACGATATTCACCGAATGGTACGGCCAGGCGAGCTGCACGGCCGGCCGCGCCTCGTTCATCACTGGACGCATTCCCGTGCGCTCCGCCCTCTCGGTGGTGATCGCTCCCGGCGATCCAAACAGGATCCGCCCCGAGACGCCGACAATCGCGGAATTTTTCAAGAAAAACGGCTATCAGACCTACTTTTCAGGAAAGTGGCACTTGGGCGACACGATCGATGCCATGCCGATCAACCATGGCTTCGACATGATGAAGGATTTCCTCGCCTATTACTCGGGCGTCTATGCCTACACGGATACCAACCTGCACCCGGACTTTCCGCGCGACAATCCGGCCTTCATGGCCGCCTATTGGCAGAAGGTGAATGACGGCATGTGGGAGGGCGAAGCGGGCCGGCCGCCCCGGCGCGTCATCGAACACTTCGGCTATCCAGACCTTGCGACCGTCGATGAGAAGCAGGCCGCCGACGCGGCGAGCTACATCAAAGAGCACGCCAAAGACGCCAAGCCGATGTTCATGTACGTCGCGTTCACCAAGATGCACAATCCGACGAACCCCGCGCCGGACTTTAGGGGCAAGTCGCATGCGAGCCTCTATCTCAACTCGCTGATGGAGATGGACGCCAATTGCGGCACCGTCCTGCAGGCCCTGCGCTCCGCCGGCATCGACAAGAACACCATCGTCTTATGGACGGTCGACAACGGCGCGTGGATCGACGCCTATCCCGACGCCGGCTATCAGCCGTTCCGCGGCATGAAGGGGACCGGCTTCGAGGGTGGTTGGCGGGTACCGACCATCATGTCCTGGCCGGGCCACATTCCGTCCGGCAGAAAAACCGACGGGATCATTTCGCACATGGACTTCTGGCCGACGGCAGCCGCACTGGCCGGCCTGACGCCGCCGCCCCATGGCGGATGGACCGGCAACGACGGCAAGCCGATCTATTTCGACGGCATCGACGACAGCGCCTTCGTCCTCGGCAAAGCTCCGTCGGCCCGCAATTCGATGATCTACATCGAAGGCATCACCATGCTCGGCTTACGCACGGGCGATTGGAAATTCGTCTGGACCGCCAAGGATAGCTGGCTCGGTCCCGACCTGACGCTGGAAGTGCCGGCGATCTACAATCTGAAACAGGATCCGGGCGAAGCCTACGACAAAATGTTCAACGGTGCGGCGCCGCCTACCGCCGGAGTGCTCAAGACCTCGCCCGGCCGCTGGTCGGGGCAGGACAGCGGCTGGGCGCTGATGATGGCGCTACAGCCGTTCGAAGAGATGATGAAATCGATGAAGGAGTATCCCAACACAGACATTTTGCAGAGCCCGGCGCTGATGGGCGTCGACCGGCCGAAATTCGTGCCGCCGGCCATGCGTTTCTACACTGGAGACTGAATGGTGCCGACGGCGAGCGTTCTCTGAAGCGTTCGCCAGTTCGCGACCAGCGGCAACGCATCATTCGACAAATTATCTAAATCTGTCCTGAGAATTGCTGGCTTTTTGTTTTCATCGAGATACCTGGACATCACTTCTGCGGCTTAGGGTCGTTTTTGCGTGGGCTTCAACCGATGCCCGACAACTTACCTGAGAAAGGCCACGTCCAAATGTCGCTAGGTTCCTCGTCAAATCGAACCGTCCTTTCAATTGCCGCCGCTGCCATCCTCGGTATCGCGTCCGTTTCGACCGAAGCATTAGCCGGTGACGGCCGCGTTGGCGGTGTGTACGCTGCCGGAGTCCATGGCGGCGGAGTCTACGCTGCCGGAGTCCGTGGTGGCGGTGTCTACGCTGCCGGAGTCCATGGCGGCGGAGCTTACGCTGTCGGAGTCCATGGCGGCGCAGTCGACGCTGTCGGAGTCCATGGCGGCGCAGTCGACGCTGTCGGAGTCCATGGCGGCGCAGTCGACGCTGTCGGAGTCCATGGCGGCGCAGTCGACGCTGTCGGAGTCCATGGCGGCGCAGTCGACGCTGTCGGAGTCCATGGCGGCGCAGTCGACGCTGTCGCAGTCCATGGCGGCGCAGTCGACGCTGTCGCAGTCCATGGCGGCGCAGTCGACGCTGTCGGAGTCGATGGCGGCGCTCATGTGGCCGGCTATCGCGGCGCCTATTACGGCGGAGCTTATCGCGGCGATGGCGCGACCGCCGTCGGTGCCGCGGCGGCGACCCCGAATTACTACAACAGCACCGCATGCGGATATGCTCCCTATCCGCCGTGCTATTGAAATCCACGCAAAAGCGTTTGGCGTCGCCGCTGACGATGGTCCCGCACAGAATCTCGTCAGCGCCCAACGCCGAACGCGTCGCGTGGTTTCGACAGGCATCGGCTGCCGGTCCGTTTCCGGCAGCGACGAGAAACAGATGCAAGTTTGATCAGGACGAAATCGGCACCCGACCGGCACGACTCGGGCGCCTATTCTTCCTCCGCTTTCGCCGACATACGGAAACGGCCCTTTGAAATCGACACGCGCGTCTTTCGGCATCAACCGGCGCGTCCTGCTCACGACGGCAGCGACGCTTTCAGTCTTGCCTGCGCTTGCGGTCTTCAAACGAGCGCAGGCGCAGACCGGCCCGCTGCAATCTTGGAACGACGGGCCGGCAAAGCAGGCAATCCTCGACTTTGTGCGCGCCACGACCGACCCAAACAGTCCGCACTTTGTCCGGCCCGAGGAGCGTATCGCAACGTTCGATCAGGATGGCACGCTTTGGGTCGAGCACCCCATGTACAGCCAAATGATCTATTGCATCGACCGGGTTCCGGAACTGGCCGCCCGGAAGCCCGAGCTCAAGCACGTGGAGCCGTTCAAGACGGTGCTCTCCGGCGACCGCCAAGCCATGGCCAGATTCACCCAGCAGGACCTCGAAAAGATCATCGTCGCCACGCTCACCGGCATGACCACGGACGCGTTCGATGCCGAAGTGAAGGCGTGGCTCGCCACCGCCAAGGATCCGCGCTGGAAGCGGCCCTTTACGGACCTCACCTATCAACCCATGCAGGAGGCGATGCGCTACCTCCGTGCCAGCGGTTATAAGACATTCATTGTCACCGGCTTCGGTCAGGATTTCGTGCGCGTTTATTCGCAGCAGATCTACGGCATCCCACCCGAACAGGTGATCGGCTCGGCGCTGGCAGTGAAATTTGCCTATGCCAAGGACGGCAAGCCGATCCTGATCAAAGAGCCCAAGCTCATGCTGAACGACGACTATGCCGGCAAGCCGGAAGGCATTCACCTGATGATCGGCCGGCGTCCTGTCGCGGCTTTCGGCAACTCGACCGGAGACCAGCAGATGCTGGAATACACCAAAGCTGGCGATGGACTGCGCCTGTCGATGATCGTTCTGCACGACGATGCCGAACGCGAGTACGCCTACGGACCGGCCGAAGGACTTCCAGACACCAAGGTCGGCACATTCACGCAGGCGCTTTACGACGAAGCGAAGAAGGACGGCTGGACGGTTATCAGCATGAAGAACGACTGGAAGCGCGTCTTCGCCTTCGAATGAAAGCCAGCCGGCTAATCCCACGTCTCGTGATTATCTCTCATTGTACCCTTGATCGGGCGAGCGACCCAACAATTCCAATGCTCATTCCATTCGAGGATGGCCTCCATTTCGATCTCACCAATCATATAGATCGTGACCAGCGTACCTTCTTTGGGGCTGCCAGGCATCTTAGCAAGCTCTTCGCGTGAGCGATCCAAATACAGGAGGTAACGCCCGGCTTCGTCGCTATCGTTGCCGTCAAAATAGATGCGGTGCATACTTCGATAATAATAGCATCACTCCTCCCCGTCCGCACCAAACAAGCCGAACTGGGCCGGGTCGCGCGCGGGCTCGGCCAAGCCGAGATGGCGGAAGGCGTGGCTGGTGATCAGCCGGCCGCGCGGCGTGCGCTGCAACAGCCCGCATTGGATCAGATAAGGCTCGATGATATCCTCGATGGCGTCGCGCGGCTCGGACAGCGCGGCGGCAAGCGTCTCGACGCCGACCGGGCCGCCGCCATAGTTCATGGCGATCGTCGTCAGATAGCGCCGGTCCATGGCATCGAGGCCTGCGGCATCGACCTCGAGCGCCGCCAGCGCCTTGTCGGCAGCCGCACGATCGATCGAAGCCGCGCCGGCAACGGCGGCGAAGTCGCGCACGCGGCGCAACAGCCGTCCGGCAATGCGCGGCGTGCCGCGCGCGCGCCGCGCGATCTCGTTGGCGCCGTCGGGCGTGATGCCGATGCCGAGAACGCGCGCGCCGCGATTGACGATCTGCTCGAGCTCGGCCTCCGAGTAGAAATTGAGCCGCACCGGAATGCCGAAGCGGTCGCGCAGCGGATTGGTCAGAAGCCCGGCGCGCGTGGTCGCGCCGACCAGCGTGAATTTGGCGAGATCGAGCTTCACCGAGCGCGCCGCCGGCCCCGAGCCGATGATCAGGTCGAGCTGAAAATCCTCCATGGCGGGGTAGAGGACTTCCTCGACCGCCGGATTGAGCCGGTGGATCTCGTCGATGAACAGCACGTCGCGCTCTTCCAGATTGGTAAGAAGCGCGGCGAGATCGCCGGCCTTGGCGATGACCGGCCCCGACGTGGCGCGGAAATTGACGCCGAGCTCGCGCGCCACGATCTGCGCCAGCGTGGTCTTGCCGAGCCCCGGCGGGCCGACGAACAGCACGTGATCGAGCGCCTCCTTACGCGCGCGCGCCGCCGCGATGAAGACGGCGAGATTCTTCCGCGCCTGCTCCTGGCCGATAAATTCCGCAAGCTTCTGCGGGCGCAGCGACGCCTCAGCCGCGTCTTCGTCGCGGCGTTCGGGTGTGACCAGCTTGCGCGAAGGGGTGCTGCTCACGTCTCCGACCCCCGCCGATATTTGTTCGGCAACAAATCGCCGATCGCCACCACGCCCGGCGACCTGCCGTTCGGCACGATCACACGCGCCTTCGGATCGTAGTCAAAGATGAGTTCGCGGCAGGCGCCGCACGGCGACACCACCGCGATCCTCTGGTCCTTTTCGTCGGGCGGCGGATGGCGCACGGCGACGATGGTCTCGATTCCGTCATCGCCCAATTCAACGAAGGCGCGCCCCAAAGCCACCGCCTCCGCGCACACCGCCATGCGCCCGAGATAGGCGTCGAGATTGACGCCGGTGAAGACCTTACCGGACCGCGTGCGCAAGGCGGCGCCGACTTCCTGCCAGTCGTCGCGGTAGCGTTGCTTGATGGCCGCGGTCGCGGCGTCGATCAACGCGCGATCGGCTTTGCCGAGTTTTGCCGGCCGTTTCACTTCGCCAACTCCTTCAACCCCAGCCGGATCAGTGTTTTGACCTCGGCGCCCTCGCCCGCGCTGCGCGCCGCCGCAGCGACAGCCGCCGCCGCTTGCGGCGGCCCATAGCCGAGATTGACCAGCGCCGAAACCGCATCGCTGACCGGCTGCGGCGCCCGCTTCTCCTCGAGCGCGCCGGAGAGCCGCACCAAAGCCGGATCGACATCGGCATAAGCCGGCGCCTTGTCCTTCAGCTCGGTGACGATGCGCTCGGCGACTTTCGGCCCGACGCCGGGCGTGCGCGCCACCATCGCCTTGTCGCGCATGGCGATGGCCGAGGCGAGATCGGCCGGCTTGAGCGTGCCGAGCACGGCGAGCGCCACTTTGGCGCCGACGCCTTGCACCGTCTGCAGCAGCCGGAACCACTCGCGCTCGACATCGGTCATGAAACCGAACAGGCGGATCTGATCCTCGCGCACATAGGTCTCGATCGACAGCGCCGCCGCCTGCCCCACCGGCGGCAATTCCTGCAGCGTGCGCGCCGAGCAGTGAACCAGATAGCCGACGCCGTTCACGTCGAGGATCACGGAATCCTCGTTGTAGGAATCGATCACGCCCTTGAGCTTGCCAATCATCCCTCGGCCCGCAGGAGTAATTTGTCATTCCGGGGCCGAGCGAAGCTCGGAACCCGGAATCCATATCCACGGCGTCTGCCGAACAAGCTCAACGCCCATTCTGCGCGACCTGTGAGTATCGATTCCGGGCCCGGCCCTGCGGGCCGTCCCGGAATGACAGCATGGGAGACGGCGATCGTCATCGCGCCGCCAGTTTGACAGCGAAGCTCTGCCGATGATGCGCATGCGTCACCGCGATGGCGAGCGCATCGGCGGCATCCTCGGAGGACGGATCGGCGTTGGGAAGGAGCACGCCGATCATCATCCGCACCTGGCTTTTATCGCCGTGGCCGACCCCGACGATGCTCTTCTTCACCAGGTTCGGCGCATATTCGGCAACCGGCATGCCGGCTTTGGCCGGCACTACCATGGCGATACCGCGCGCCTGCCCGAGCTTGAGTGTCGCCTTGGCGTCCTTGTTCACAAAGGTCGCTTCGACCGCCGCTTCGTCCGGCCGGAATTCTTCGAGAATGCGCATCAGCCCGTCATGAATGGCCAGGAGCCGCGCGGCGAGATCGTCCCGCTCGTTGGTCGTCACCGAGCCGCAGCCGACAAAGCCGAGCCGATTACCGGCGCTCTCGACCACACCCCAGCCGGTGCGCCGCAGTCCCGGATCGATGCCGATAATGCGAATCGGTCGCGTCATGCCACAATGACGATAGCACGCCTCCAACGCCCGATTTCAATCGCGGACCACGCCGGCCGCGACCAAGATCGACGATCCGGAGGCCGCTCCCGGCATTTCCGATCGACGTGAAACAACTGGAGCTGACAATCACACGATCTCCCGAAGCGTTGCGACTGTCGGCTGCAGTGGCGTTTGCCGCTGGCGCCATCGTCTTGCCGGCGACCGCCTTCGCCGACGAAGGCGGCACGAGCTTCTGGGTGCCCGGAACATTCGGCAGTTTTTCCGCCGTTCCGCAATCACCGGGTTGGTCGCTGACCATCACCGATTACTACGTGTCAACGAGCGCGGGCGCCGATGTCGCTACCGCGCGTGCGATCACGGCTGGGAGGATCGCTCCGACCGTCCGCCTCGACGAGACTTCGAGCTACATGTCGCGCCACGACACATCAAATATCAACCCGAGCTACGCATTCGCCACGTCCGTCCTCGGCGGGCAATTTTCCGTCAGCGTGACGGTGGCTGCGGGCACCAACACCGTCGAATTGGACAGGGCCTTGACGACAGTGTCGGGCTCGTCCGCCGTCACCAGACGAGTCAACGAAAGCGACACGACCACGGGCCTTGGCGACATCGCTCCCATGGCCCAGCTGCGCTGGAGCAGCGGCGTCAACAACTGGACCACCTACGCGACCGGCAACGTCCCGGTCGGGGCTTATGATTCCCGCGACCTGGCCAATATCGGCCTCGGCTACGGCGCCGTCGACGGCGGCGGCGGCTATACCTATTACGACGCCAAGAAGGGCGGCGAGTTCTCGGTCGTGACGGGGCTCACGTATAACCTCATCAACCCGAATACGAATTATCAGAGCGGCGTCGATTGGCACCTCGATTGGGCGCTCTCGCAATCGGTGTCGAAAGACGTCTATGTCGGCGCCGTCGGCTACATCTATCACCAGATCAGTCCCGACAGCGGCTCCGGCGATCATGTCGGCGACTTCGAGTCACGGGTCATGGGTGTTGGTCCGCAGGTCAACTACACGTTCACGACCGGATCGGTGCAGACCAGTCTCAATCTCAAGGGCTATTGGGAGTTCGATGCGACGCACCGCCCTGCCGGCTGGAATGCCTGGCTCACGGTCTCGTTTTCGCCGAGCGAGCCCGCTGCCGACAAACCGCAGCGCCCCAAGGTCACCAAATAACGCGCCGGCCTACGCGCTCATCCTTTGCACCAGCGCGTCCGAGACCTCGAAATTCGCATAGACGTTCTGCACATCGTCATGCTCGTTCAAGTTCTCGATGAGCTTTAAGAGCTTCTCGCCCTGCTCGTCGCCGACCGCGACGGTATTTTGCGGCCGCCAGACCAAAGCCGCTTTGCGCGGTTCGCCAAACTTTGCCTCCAAGGCTTTGGCAACCGCGCCATATTGATCCTGCGCGGCATAGATTTCGTGCCCGCTTTCGTTCGAGACCACGTCGTCGGCGCCGGCTTCCAGAGCGGCCTCGAACATCGCCTCCGGGCTTGCGACCTTGGCGTCGTATTCGATGACGCCGACACGGTCGAACATGAAGGAAACCGCACCGGTCTCCGCCAGATTGCCGCCGCTCTTGGTGAAGGCGGCGCGCACCTCGCCGGCGGTGCGATTGCGGTTGTCGGTCAGCACCTCGACGATCACCGCGACCCCGCCCGGCCCATAGCCTTCGTAGCGGATCTCCTCGTAGTTATCGCCCTCGCCGCCCTGCGCCTTCTTGATCGCCCGCTCGATATTGTCCTTCGGCATGTTCTCAGCTCGGGCGGCGATGATGGCGGCGCGCAGCCGCGGATTCATCGCCGGATCGGGCAGGCCGACCTTGGCGGAAACGGTGATTTCACGGGCGAGCTTGCCGAACAGCTTGGACTTTGCCGCGTCCTGCCGCCCCTTGCGGTGCATGATGTTCTTGAATTGCGAATGTCCGGCCATAGCTCGTTCTTCCGTTGTCCCGGAGCGTCATTGCGAGGAGCAACGCGACGAAGCAATCCATCTGTCTCGATGGGAACTGGATTGCTTCGCTTCGCTCGCAATGACGCCCCTATAGAGGGCCGCACCTGAGAAATAAAGATGGGCCTAACCAGTCCAGAATGCGGGTACCGCCGGCTCCAGGCAGCCGCCGAGCCGCACCGCCGCCACCCGTTTCGCAAGCCCGCTCACCGGATCGGTCTCGACCCCGAGCCCGCAAAGTGTCGCCGGGCCGGACGCCGCCTCGAAGCGGGAGGACGGCACGCGCCGCAGGAAACGCTGCAACGGCTCGTCCTTGGTCATGCCGATCACGAAGTCATAATCGCCGGTCATGCCGACGTCGCTCATGAACGCGGTGCCCGCCGGCAGGATGCGAAGGTCCGCCGTCGGCGCATGGGTGTGCGTGCCGGCGACGATGCTGGCACGACCGTCGCAGAAATAGCCCATCGATTGTTTCTCGCTGGTCGTCTCCGCGTGCATGTCGACGAGGATCGCGTCGGCGCCCGAGCGCAACGCGCAGGCGCCCAATTCGCGGTCGACGGCGGCGAAGGGATCGTCAAGCGGATCCATGAAGATCCGACCCATGGCGTTGACGACCAGCACGCGGCCGCCGTGCTTTCCCTCGATCAGCGCCGCGCCGCGGCCGGGGGTGCCGGCCGGGTAGTTGATCGGCCGAATGAGCCGCGGCGCACGCTCGATGAAAACCAGCGCTTCCTTCTGATCCCAGGCGTGATTGCCGAGTGTGACCGCGTCGGCGCCCGCCTCGATGAACTCGCTGTAGATCGTCTCGGTGATGCCGAAGCCGCCGGCCGCGTTCTCGCCATTGATCACGACGCAATCGAGCTTCCAGTCGCGGATCAAACCGGGCAAGCGCTCGGCGACGACGGTGCGCCCGCTCCTGCCGACCACGTCGCCGACAAAGAGAATGCGCATCAGCGCGGGCCGATCTTCCCTCCCCCTTTGCGGGGGAGGCTCAGGGAGGGAGGTCGCTTCTTCATCAGCTTCTTCAGCGCAGATCGATAACCTCGTGCTCGGTTAGCACAAGATCGAGCCCGGCGTCGCGGGGCGTCGCAGGCACGTCGGCAATTTCCTGGGCGGCATAGGCAAGTCCGATAGCGACCACGGCCTTGCGCGCGCGGAGCCCCGCGAGAGTGAGATCGTAGTAGCCTCCGCCATAGCCGAGCCGGCGGCCCGCGCGATCGAAAGCGAGCAGCGGAACCAAGACGATATCGGGTTCGACCTCCGCTGCATCCGGCTTCGGTTGGCGAATGCCCCAAACGCCCGACGCAAGCGGCTCGCCGAAGCTCCAGGCGCGCATGACCAGTGGTTTGCCGCGGCTCCCGGTAACCGGCAGCGCCAGTTGCGCGCCCGCTTCCGCGAGTGTCTTCATCAGCGGCAGCGGATTGATCTCGCTCTTCATCGGCATGAAGCCGGACACGATCGCGCCCGCCGAAATCGGAACGGGCAAGGGCCGCATCGCGATCGTCTCGGCGGCGGCGGCGCGGGCGTCAGGCGGCAGCGCGTCGCGCCGCGCCTGCATGTCGCGGCGGAGCGCCGCTTTTTGTTCGGAAATGTCCAAAGTTTCGTCCGTCATCCTGAGGTGCGAGCGCAGCGAGCCTCAGGGTGAGGCAAACAAGTTAGTGCTCGCGCGACAGGCGGGAAAGAGTGCGGAGCCGCACCGGCCGTTGGAGCGCTCGATCCCGGGTTCCCTACGAAAGTAGGTGGGCGCCATGTGTCCGAACCCACGAGCCCGGACAGGGACAGCTCCCTGAAGGATCGATAAGGCCCCGGGGATAATGGCTCCTGACAAACCAGGCAGCCCCGCGCCGACCAATGTAATCCGCAACGACAAGCAACGCCACTCGCCGCCAGGCAATTGAAGCTGCGCGGCGATCGAGACGTCCCGCTCGCAGCCTCGAAGGCAAGAAGCTTGCCGATGTCGAACTGGCGACGATTGCCAAGCGTCAATTCAATCCCGTTGCACTGAGCGCGTCAGTGCATCAGCCGGCGGTGCGATTTCACTGGCCAGGTTTCCATTGGGAAGTTTCCATCGAGATTTACGGGTTCACGCCAGGGAACCGATGGGGTCTATGCGCGGTTGCTAGTGCGGCGTTGTGCGGATTCGCACATCGTCATTGCCAATTTCGACGCGTCCCGCCGGCTGTTTGGCGATCGTCGCTAGGCATGGCGGACTTGACGAAAGCGGACTCGGCAAAGGCGGACTTGGCCAAAGGCGAGGCGGCGACAGCATCGCGCACGCCAATGCCGCGCCGCACAACCAGAGAAATTCATCAACGCTGACAATCACCTCGACCAGGAGACATGGCCATGGCCCGCAAAACCATCGAATTGAAGGCTTCTATCGACGGTGCGTTTACGATCCGCCGACTCCGCGCCTGGGCCCCTGCGGCCGTTTTGGCGCTGACCTGCGCCAGCATCGCCGGTCCGGCCGTTGCCCGGACCGCCTTTGACGGGGACTGGAGCGTGCTCATCGTAACGCGCGGGGGCGCCTGCGAACCTGCCTCTCGCTTTGGTGTCCAGATCGCTAACGGAATAGTTATAGCCGGCGGCGGTGGGGCGGCCGTACAGGGACGAGTCGCCCCCGGCGGGGCAGTAAGAGTAACCGTGCAGTCCGGTGGTCAATGGGCAAACGGCTCCGGCCACCTGAATCTCACGCGCGGTAGCGGCGTTTGGCGCGGCCAAGGCAACGCCGGCACCTGCTCCGGCACCTGGGTGGCGCAGCGGAGCGGATATGCTCCGCAAGCCGCGGGGCCGCGGGGGCCAATTTATAACTATGCGCCCCAATATTATGGCGACCAGTGGTGATCTGAAATTCTGTTTGGTGCAGCGGCCGTTTGATGCAGCGGCGAATGCGGCAAGCGATTACCCGAGCGCGACGCTATTGCCTCCGATTGCCGCGTTGAGTTTCTTCGTGACGCTCTCGATCCGCTCGGCGGCAGCGTTCAGCGAGGCCGCGGCGGCGGCCTGGGCCGCCTGCTGGCGATCGGTGCTCGCCACCTGCGCCTCTTGGACAACCATCAGTTCTTCCTCCAAACGCCTGAGCCGCAACTCCATCTCGCCAAGTTCGTCCGCTATCGTGAGTGCCGCCATCACGGTGAGCCGCGTGTCGCCGATCTCGCCGAATTTGGCGCGCAACGTCTCGATGCGCCCGTCAAGCTCGCGCGCGAGCCGGCTAAGGTGTTCTTCCTGGCCGTCCTCGCACGCCATGCGAAACTGCCGCCCGTTGATAGTGACGTTGACCTGAGGCATCCCTACCCCCGCTCGATCCGACGCTCGGCTTCCCCCATCGCAGCGGTCCCTTTTCCTCTCCTCACCGCTTATTTGTCGTCGATCAATACGCCGCGGATTGTTTCAATCGCCTGATCAACTCGGCGCGCGACTTCCCGCGTGGCGGTCTCCAAACCTCGGGAGCGCGCGGTCGCGTGATCGAGCTCACTCGCAAGCCGCGCCCGATCGGTGCCGAGCGCGTAGATCTGCGTGAACAGGGCATCCTGCCCGCGATCAAGCTCGCCGCGCCGCTCCGCTGCCGCTTCGAGCGCATCAAGGGCAAGCGCCAAGCGCTGGCTCGCGAGGTCGACGGAATCGTTGTCGCTCATCTGGCCATCCATGGCGGCCACAAGCGCCGCGCACCACACGTGAAAATCGTGCGACCGCAATTATTTACGCACGGAAGCTTACGTCGCATCGAGCTTCAGCGTCAACGTCCAAAGCTGCTGTTGTCCGGGCCTGTGCATGACGCCGCCCGGCCGGAGGCCGCGCAATTGACTCGCCCGGCTCGCATGCTATCTGATCGCCGCCTGTTCACGTGATCGCGGCCTTCTCATGTGCCGCGCTTGGCCCGTTCCATGACGATGCCGGACCGCATCCTTGCGGCGAGCGCAGCCCTCGCCCAGCCTTCGCGTTTTCCCGCTACCGCCACGAATCCGGCCGCCGGCGCGGAGCATGACTGCATGGCGAACGCAATCCGCGCGCTGGCAATGGACGCCGTTGAACGAGCGAAGTCCGGTCACCCGGGCCTGCCGCTCGGCGCCGCCGACGTTGCGACCGTGTTGTTCAGCCGCTTTCTGAAATTCGATCCCGCCGATCCGGCGTGGCCCGATCGCGACCGCTTCGTGCTCTCCGCCGGCCATGGGTCGATGCTGATCTATGCGCTGCTTCATCTTCTCGGCTACGAGAAGATGACGATCGAAGAGATCAAGAATTTCCGCCAGCTCGGCTCGCTGACGCCCGGCCATCCCGAATACGGCCATACGCCGGGAATCGAGACGACGACCGGCCCGCTCGGCCAGGGATTGGCCAATGCCGTCGGCATGGCGATCGCGGAGCGCCACCTGGCGGCGCTGTTCGGCGGCGACATCGTCGACCACACCACCTACGTGCTCGCTTCCGACGGCGACCTGATGGAAGGCATCAGCCAGGAGGCGATCGCGCTCGCCGGCCATCTCAAGCTCAAGAAGCTCGTCGTGCTGTTCGATGACAACGGCATTTCCATCGACGGTCCGCTGGCGCTCGCCGACTCGGTCGATCAGGTGAAGCGGTTCGATGCCGCCGGCTGGGCGGCAAGCCGCATCGACGGCCACGATCCGGCGGCGATTGCCGCCGCGCTGGAAGCCGCGAAAAGATCGGACCGGCCGTCGCTGATCGCCTGCCGCACCATTATCGGATTCGGCGCGCCAACCAAGGCCGGCAGCGAAAAATCCCACGGCGGCTCGCTCGGCGCCGATGAGATCGCGGCCGCCCGCGAGAAGCTCGGCTGGTCGGCGCCGGCCTTCGAAATTCCGACGGCGATCCTCGAACAATGGCGGATGGCCGGCGCCCGCGGCAAGCCCGCGCGGCTGGCGTGGGAAATGCGCGTCGCCGCGCTCGATGCAAAAAAACGCGCCGAGTTCGAGCGCCGCATGCGCGGGGAAATGATCGAAGCGCTCACGGCGGCGGTCGCCGAGGTGAAGCGAAAGCTCGCGGCGACGCCGAAGGAGATCGCGACCCGCTCCGCTTCCGAGTTCGCGCTCGAAGCATTGACCGCCGCGCTGCCGGAGATGATCGGCGGGTCGGCTGACCTCACCAGCTCCAACAACACACGCGCGAAGGCGATGAAGACGCTGAGCGCCGCCGACTATGCCGGCCGCTTCATCCATTACGGGGTGCGCGAGCACGGCATGGCGGCCGCCATGAACGGGATGGCGCTGCATGGCGGCGTCATTCCCTATTCCGGCACCTTCCTCGTCTTCTCCGATTATTGCCGCCCGGCAATCCGGCTTGCCGCGCTCATGGGCCAGCGCGTGATCCACGTGATGACGCACGACTCGATCGGGCTCGGCGAAGACGGACCGACGCACCAGCCGGTCGAGCACCTCGCCGCCTTGCGCGCTATTCCAACTCTGAAAGTCTTCAGGCCGTGCGATGCGGTCGAGACGGTCGAGTGCTGGCAGCTTGCGCTCGAAAGCAAAAACGGGCCGAGCGTGCTCGCCTTGACGCGGCAAAACGTGCCGCAGCTGCGCTCCGGCTTCGACGCCGGCAATCGCTGCGCGCTCGGCGCCTATGAACTTGTTGCTGCCGAGGGCGGTGCGGTTGCCGTATCCTTGTTCGCGTCCGGCTCCGAGGTGGCCATTGCGGCGGCGGCGCAAAAACTTCTAAGCGCGCGGGGCGTGCCGGCGCGCGTCGTTTCAGTGCCGTGTTTCGAGCTTCTGCTCGCCGCGCCGGACGCCGAGCGCAGCGCGATCATCGGCAATGCGCCGGTCAAAGTCGCCGTGGAAGCCGGCATCCGCCAAGGCTGGGACGCCATCATCGGGTCCGATGGAACTTTTGTGGGCTTGAGCGGGTTTGGCGCCAGTGCGCCCTACAAGGAGCTTTACCAACATTTCGGCATTACACCCGAGAAGGTGGCGGAGGCGGCGCTGGCGCGTCTAAAAAAATCGTAGGGAGACCGGTATGTCTGTTCGCGTAGCGATCAACGGATTTGGCCGCATCGGCCGCAACATTCTGCGCGCCGCCGTCGAAGCGGGCCGCCAGGATATCGAAATCCTCGCCATCAACGATCTCGCTCCGGTGGAAACCAACGCGCACCTTCTGCGCTACAACTCGGTGCATGGCCGTTTTCCCGGCGAAGTCACGGTGAAGGGCGACACCATCAGTTGCGGCAACGGCGCCATCAAAGTCACCGCGATCAAGGATCCGAGCCAACTGCCCTGGAAGGAGCTCGGCATCGACGTGGCGCTCGAATGCACCGGCATCTTCACGTCCAGGGACAAGGCGGCAACGCACTTGCAGGCGGGCGCCAAGCGCGTCCTGGTCTCCGCGCCGGCTGACGGCGCCGACATCACGGTGGTCTACGGCGTCAACCACGACAAGCTGAACACGTCGCACACCGTCGTCTCCAACGCCTCGTGCACGACCAATTGCCTCGCGCCGGTGGTGAAAGTGCTCAACGATGCCGTCGGCATCGACAAGGGTTTCATGACCACCATTCACGCCTACACCAACGATCAGCCCACGCTCGATCAGGTGCACAAGGATCTCTACCGGGCGCGCGCAGCCGCGATCAACATGATCCCGACCTCGACTGGTGCTGCGAAAGCGGTCGGGCTGGTGCTGCCGGAATTGGCCGGCAGGCTCGATGGCGTCGCCATCCGCGTGCCGACGCCGAATGTGTCGGTGGTCGATTTCAAGTTCGTCGCCAAGCGCGCCACCTCAAAGGACGAGATCAACGCCGCGATGAAGCGCGCCGCCGAGCAGCAGCTCAAGGGTATTCTCGGCTTCACCGAGGCGCCTAATGTCTCGACTGATTTCAACCACGATCCGCATTCCTCGATCTTCCACATGGACCAGACCAAGGTTGTCGACGGCACGCTGGTACGCGTGATGTCGTGGTACGACAACGAATGGGGCTTCTCCAATCGGATGATCGACACCGCGGTTGCGATGGGCAAGCTCGGCTAAGCTTGCCGCTGGCGAACGTGCCATCATGCGCTTCCGCAACCTCGACGACGCCGATCTGAAAGGCAAACGCGTCCTTGTCCGCGTCGATTTCAACGTCCCCATGCACGACGGCGAGGTGGCGGACGTCTCGCGCATCGAGCGCAATTCGCCGACCATCACCGAGATCGCCGACCGCGGCGGCAAGGTGATCCTCGTTTCGCATTACGGCCGGCCGAAAGGCCGCGATCCCAAGGAATCGCTCAAGCCGGTGGTCGCCGCGGTTGCGCGCATCATCAGGCGGCCGATCGCGTTTGCGGACGATTGCATCGGCGAGGTCGCCGAACAGGCGGTCGCGCGGCTCAAGCCCGGCGATATTCTCTGCCTGGAGAATACCCGCTTCTACAAGGGCGAGGAAAAGAACGATCCGGCATTCGCCGCCGGGCTTGCAAAGCTCGGCGACATCTATGTCGATGACGCCTTCTCGGTCGCGCACCGGGCGCACGCCTCGGTCGAAGCGATCGCGCACCTCCTCCCCGCCTATGCCGGCCGCGCCATGCAGGAAGAGCTCGCAGCTTTGGAAAAAGCGCTGCACACGCCGGAACGCCCGGTCGCGGCCATTGTCGGCGGCGCCAAGGTGTCGACCAAGCTCGATCTTCTGGGCAATCTCCTCAACCACGTCGATACTTTGATCATCGGCGGCGGCATGGCGAATACGTTCCTGGCGGCGCAGGGCAAGGCCGTCGGCAAGTCGCTGTGCGAGAACGATCTCATGCAGACCGCGCGCGACATCCTCGCCAAAGCGAAGTCGCTCAGCCGCGAGATCGTGCTGCCGGTGGACGTGGTGGTGGCGCAGACATTCGCCGCGCACGCGCCGTCGCGCGTGACTTCGGTGGACGAGGTCGGCTCAAACGACATGATCCTCGATATCGGCCCGCGTACCGTCGAGTATGTCGTCTCGGTATTGGCGCGCACCAGGACGCTGGTCTGGAACGGCCCGTTCGGCGCCTTCGAGATGGAGCCGTTCGACAACGGCACCGACGAAGTGGCGGAAGCGGCGGCGGAACTCACGGCCAGCGGCAAGCTTGTCAGTATTGCCGGCGGCGGCGACACGATGGCGGCGCTCAACCTCGCCGGCGTCACCGGCCGCTTCACCTATGTGTCGACGGCGGGCGGCGCCTTTCTCGAATGGCTCGAGGGCAAGGTGCTGCCGGGCGTCGAGGTTCTCAAGGCATCCCCCACTCCCGCCACGGCCGCCACTTGAGGCATAATATCCCAGACCCCCGGCCTTTGATCCGCACACCGAGGAACGCGCGATGAATCTCACCGAACTCAACAAAGTCGCGGAAGCCATGGTCGCTCCCGGCCGCGGCATCCTGGCCGCCGATGAATCCACCAGCACGATCAAAAAGCGCTTCGACGCCATCGGCGTGGACTCCACGCCGACCAGCCGGCGCGACTATCGCGAGATGCTGTTCCGCAGCGCCGAGGCCATGTCGAGGCACATTTCCGGCGTCATCCTCTATGACGAGACCATCCGGCAGGAGGCGAGCGACGGCACGCCCCTTGTCACGCTCATCGAAAAGACCGGATCGCTGCCGGGGATCAAAGTCGACAAAGGCACCAAAGCGCTCCCCTTCTGCCCGGGCGAGGTCATCACCGAGGGCCTCGACGGCCTGCGCGAGCGGCTGATCGAATATCGCGAACTGGGCGCCAAGTTCGCCAAATGGCGCGCCGTGATCGATATCGGCGCCAACATCCCGAGCTACAACGCCATCATGACCAACGCCAACGCGCTCGCGCGTTATGCGGCCCTCTGCCAGGAGCAGGACATCGTTCCGATCGTCGAGCCGGAAGTGCTGATGGACGGCGACCACGATGCCGACCGCTGCGCCACGATCACCGAATGGGTGCTGAAAACGGTGTTCGAGCAGCTCTACTATCAGCGTGTCGCGCTCGAAGGCATGGTGCTCAAGCCGAACATGGTCGTGCCCGGCAAGAAATCCGCCAAGCGCGCTTCGGTCGAGGAAGTCGCCGAGAAAACCGTGCGCGTGCTCAAGGCCTGCGTGCCCGCCTCGGTGCCCGGCATCGCCTTCCTGTCCGGCGGCCAATCGGACGAGGAAGCGACCGCGCATCTCGATGCCATCAACAAACTGGGCCCGCTGCCCTGGCATGTGACTTTTTCGTATGGCCGCGCGCTGCAGGCCGCGCCGCAAAAGGCCTGGTCGGGCAAAGCCGAAAACGTCGCCGCCGCGCAGCGCGCGTTCGGCCATCGCGCCAAAATGAACGGGCTTGCGGCGCTCGGCCAATGGAAGGCCGATCTCGAGCGCAAAGCCGCGTGAGAATCGCGCGCGCTTCATGTTGACCGTCATCCTGAGGCGCACGCCGGAGGCGTGCCTCGAAGGATACGGCCGAGGCGCCGGGGCCGTCGCCCTTCGAGGCTCGCTTCGCTCGCACCTCAGGGTGACGGAAACAGAGCATGGCGAGCGGTGGCTGGAGTAACTTGAGTCATGACTTCGGCACACCCGCGCATCTATCTCGTCACGCCGCAACTCGGCGACACCGCGCCGTTTGTGCGCGACGTCGGTCCGGCGCTGCAAGCAGGCGACATCGCCGCCCTGCTTCTTCGTCTCGCGCCGGCGGACGAGCGCACCCTGACCAACCGCGCCAAATCCGTGGCCGCCGTCGTTCAGCCCCGCGACGTCGCCCTCCTGCTCGACGGCCATCCGCAACTCGCGGCGCGCGCCGGAGCCGACGGCGCGCATCTGACCGGCATCGCCGCGCTGACCGAGGCCATCGGCGCGCTCAAGCCCGACCGCATTGCCGGCGTCGGCGGCTTGCGCAGCCGCCACGACGCCATGCTCGCCGGCGAGGCCGGCGCCGACTATGTGATGTTTGGCGATCCCGATCGCCGCGGCAGCCGTCCGCCCTTGGAGACCATCGCAGAGCGGCTGACCTGGTGGTCGGAGCTGTTCGAACTGCCGTGCGTCGGTTATGCCGCAAGCCTCGACGAGGTCGTCCCGCTCGCGCAAGCTGGCGCCGACTTTGTTGCGCTCGGCGACTGGGTATGGGCGCAAAGGCAAGCGCCCGCCGCCGCGATCGCGGCCGCCGTCGCGCTCTTGAGCGAACCGGCCGCGCAAGCCGGACTGGATACCTGATGCTGGCTCACGTGTCCGCTCATTCGCGCACCCGATCCTGGTCGGGGGAAAACTCCAGCGGGACTGAAGCTTCCGGGTCCCCGCCTCCGCGGGGACGAGCGGCCATCGGGCTCGCGGCGACGTTTCTTCTCACTTCAACGCTCATTCTACACGGCCATCACGCGGCCGGCGCCGCCGAGCCCGACCTCGCCTACGGCGCCTTCCAGACCGGCCATTATCTCACCGCCTTCGGGATCGCGACCAACCGCGTCGAGCTGCGGAAAGACCCGAAGGCGATGACGCTCTTGGGCGAGCTTTATGCCGGCGGGCTCGGCGTGCCGCAGAACGACGTCAAGGCCGCAGAGTGGTACAAGCTCGCCGCCGACCGCGGCGACCGCGAGGCGATGTTCGCGCTGGCGATGTTGCGCCTGCAGGGCCGCGCCGGACCGCGCGACCGCGACGCCGCCGCCAAATGGCTCGCCGCTGCGGCCAAGCTCGGCCATCCGCTCGCCGCCTACGATCTCGCGCTTCTCTACATCGAAGGCCAGTTGTTCCCGCGGGATTTTAGCCGGGCCGCCGAATTGCTGCGCGTCGCCGCGGAGGCCGGCAATCCGGCAGCGCAATATGCGCTCGGCACCCTCTACAAGCAGGGCCGCGGCGTGCCGAAAGATATGAAGCAGGCGGCGCGGCTGTTGGGACTGGCCGCGCTCGCCGACAATGCCGACGCCCAGGTGGAATACGGCATCGCCTTGTTCAACGGCGACGGCGTCGCCAAGAACGAACAGGCCGCCGCCGTCGTCTTCCACCAGGCGGCTTTGCACGGCAATGCGGTCGGCCAGGACCGGCTGGCGCGCATTCTCGCCGAGGGCCGCGGCGCGCCGAAAAATCCGGTCGAGGCCACCAAATGGCACCTGATCTCCAAGGCGGGCGGCGAAACCAACCTGACGCTCGACGACTTCGTCAACAAGCTCGACCCGGCCACGCGCGCCGCCGGCGAGAAAGCCGCCAAGACCTGGCTCGACGCGCTCAAGCCGCCGCCGGGGTGATTAACCTTCAGGCTTGACGCGGGCAGAGCTTGCGCCGTACCGCAAGCCACCATGCAGCATTCCGCCATCCTCAATGTCATGATCAAGGCCGCCTACCGCGCCGGCAAGAGCCTCAAGCGCGATCTTGGCGAAGTCGAGCACTTGCAAGTCTCGCTGAAGGGGCCGCGCAATTTCGTCACCGCCGCCGACCGCCGCGCCGAGGAAATCGTCTACGAGGAACTCGCCAAGGCGCGGCCGGATTACGGCTTTCTCGGCGAGGAAGGCGGCGTGCGCGCCGGCACCGACAAGAGCCACCGCTGGATCGTCGATCCGCTCGACGGCACCACCAATTTCCTGCACGGCATTCCGCATTTCGCGGTCTCGATCGCGCTCGAGCGCGACGGCGCCATCGTCGCGGCGCTGACTTACAACCCGGCGAACGACGATCTGTTCGTTGCCGAACGCGGCAAAGGCGCCTTCCTCAACGACCGGCGCATGCGCGTCGCTGCGCGGCAACGGCTCGCCGAAGCGGTCGTCGCCTGCGGGCTGCCGCATTACGGCCGCGGCGATCTCGCGCTCGGCCGGCATGAAATCGCCGCCGCGCAAGCCCATTTCGCCGGTCTGCGCCGCTTCGGCGCCGCCACCCTCGATCTTGCTTGGGTGGCCGCCGGCCGCTTCGATGCCTTCTGGGAACGCGATCTGTCGCCCTGGGACATCGCCGCCGGCGTGCTCCTGGTGCGCGAGGCCGGCGGTTTCGTCAGCGATCTCGACGGCGGCGATGCGATACTGGCCAAGGGCGACGTCGCGGCCGGCAACGACACGATGCACCGCGAGCTCCTGCGCCTCCTGAAGGAGGCCGGGAAAGAAGCCGCCAGAGACGCGGGGACGGAGCCGCCCGAAACCACGGCGCCAACGCTCGTGCGCCGCAGGCGGCCGTAGGGTGGACATGACCCTCGTTACGAGAATTATGAACGAGAATGATGAGAATTGTCCGAGCCTTCCGATTCGCGTTCTTGCTGCGACCTCATTGGGATGATCGATGTCATCACCGCGCCGCAAATTGTGCCGCAGGTTTGATCAGCCAATCGTGCGTTTTTCTTCGATTCGGCCTATGGCATAGTGGCGTGGACTGAGAAGAGCGCGCTAAGAGCGAAATGCGATGAGGCCGATGCGATTGTCACAATCCGCTCGTCCCCGCAAAAGCGGGGAGCCGGCGGATGTGACCGCAATGCCGGGAGGCCTCACCCCGATTTCCGCTCACGCGCGAAAGAGCGGAACATCCCATCTCCTCAGTCCAACGAGGCGCTAGGCAAGGCCGATGGCGAACAATCCCGACCAGGTCCCGCTCTCCTCGCCCCGCATCTTTCTCTTCCGGATGCTGGTATTCCTCGTTCTGTGCGGATTGATCGCCTTTGTGCTGCAGCGGCAGATCATCAACGCCTTCAACGCCAATCCGTGGCTCAACGGCCTGATCGTCATGGTTCTTTTGATCGGGATCGTGCTCTCCTTTGTGCGGGTGATCCGGCTGTTCCCCGAGGTCTCCTGGGTGAACAGCTACCGCCGCGCCGACCCTGGCCACACCGCCAAAGCGCCGACGCTGCTTGCGCCGATGGCCGCGATCCTCGGCAGCGAACGCGCCGGCCGCGTGGCGATTTCGGCGCAGACCATGCGCGCCTTTCTCGATTCGCTGGCAACGCGTCTCGACGAAGCGCGCGACATTTCGCGCTATCTCACCGGCTTGCTCGTTTTCCTCGGACTGCTCGGCACCTTCTGGGGCCTCATCGAGACGGTGAGTTCCGTCGGCACGATCATCAATAATCTGAATGTCGGCGGCGATGCCGATACGGTCTTCAACTCGCTGAAGGAAGGCTTGGCAGGGCCGCTCGGCGGCATGGGCATCTCGTTTTCGTCTTCCTTGTTCGGGCTGGCCGGTTCGCTGATCCTCGGCTTTCTCGATCTGCAAACGAGCCAGGCGCAAAACCGCTTCTACACCAATCTCGAGGATTGGCTCGCGACCACGGTGGAGGAAACCGGCGCAGCCGGGATCAGCCTCGGCGCGCTTCCAGCCGGCATCACCGAAGCGATCGAGCGGCTGCGCCATTCCGTCAACGAAGCCGGATCGGGCAAGGCAACGACGGCCGCGATGGCCAATCTCGCCGAAGCGATCCAGGGCCTGGTGCAACATATGCGCGCCGAACAGCAGATGATCCGCGACTGGGCGGACGCGCAGGCCAAGCTCAACAACGATATCCGCCGCTTCATGGAAATCCTGTCGCGCGAAGCCGTCGACAGATAGGTCGCGGACAAAAATAGGCGCGTGAGAGAAGCGTAGATAGGCATAGATCCGCATGGCGCTTGCGAGAAGCCGCCGCGACAGCGGCATGAATTACTGGCCGGGTTTTGTCGACGCGCTGTCGACGCTCGTCCTGTCGATCATCTTTCTGCTCACCGTGTTCATGGTGGCGCAGTTCTTCCTGTCGCAGCAAGTCGCCGGCAAAGATACCGCGCTGGCACGGCTGAACGCGCAGATCTCGCGACTGTCCGATCTTCTGTCGTTGGAACGCACCGGCAAGACCAGCCTGGAAGCCGAGCTCGCGCAATTGCGCGCATCGCTCTCAACCGCCGAAGGCGAGCGCGACCGCTTGCGCGGCACCGCCGAGGGCGCGCAGTCAGGCAACGAAGCCGGCAAGGCCGAGGTCGGCAAGCTCAATTCGCAGCTCGATCTCGAGAAGACGGCGACGGCGCGCGCGGTCGCGCAGATCGAAATTCTCAATCAGCAGATCAGCGCGTTGCGCCGGCAGATGGGGGCCCTCGAGACGGCGCTGGGCGCGTCGGAGAAGAAGGAAAAGGATGCGCAGCTGCACATCGCCGACCTCGGGCAGCGCCTGAATATCGCGCTGGCGCAGCGCGTGCAGGAATTGTCGCGCTACCGCTCGGATTTTTTCGGCAAGCTGCGCGACATCCTCGGCAACCGTCCCGACATTCGCATCGTCGGCGACCGCTTCGTGTTCCAATCCGAAGTGTTCTTCGATTCGGGTGCGGCGGTGCTGCGGCCGGAAGGCCGCGCCGAACTCGACAAGCTCGCGAGCGCGCTGCTCGATCTGGAAAAGCAGATACCTTCGGAGATCAATTGGGTGCTGCGCGTCGACGGACACACCGATACCCGGCAGCTTTCCGGCAACTCCCAGTTCAAAACGAACTGGGACCTGTCCGCGGCGCGCGCGATTTCGGTCGTGCAGTATCTGATCGCCAAGGGCGTTCCGCCGCAGCGGCTGGTCGCCGCCGGCTTCGGCGAGTTTCAGCCGATCGATCCGGGCACCACGGAGGAGGCGTACAGCCGCAACCGCCGCATCGAATTGAAATTGACGGAAAGGTGAGGCGTGGACGCCGCGCCCCTTGTGCGGATCGGCCCGAACGGTCTCGCCGTTTCATTGCGGCCCTACGAACCCGGCGACGAAGACGCCGCAGTCGCGCTCTGGCTGCGCACCTGGCAGGCGACCTATCCGCAAATCGACTTTGCCGAGCGGCTCGATTGGTGGCGCGAACACTGGCGCGACGAATTGACCAAGTCAGCCGACATTGTGATTGCCGAAGCCGGCGGCGAGCCGATTGGTTTCGTCACCGTCGACCCGCGCACCTGCTATCTCGATCAGCTCGTGGTCGCACCGGAGCATTGGGCATCCGGGGTCGGGACGGCGCTTATCGCGGTCGCCAAGCAGCTCTCGCCAACGGGGCTCGAGCTTCACGTCAATACCGACAATGCGCGCGCCATCCGCCTTTACGAGAGGCTCGGATTTTCGGTGACCGGCGCCGACATCAATCCGATTTCCGGCAAGCCCGTGCACCGCATGCGCTGGCAACCCTAGAGCATGATCCGGAAAAGTGGAATCCGGTTTTCCGAAAAAGCATGCCCTCGGGCTTGACCCGGGGGATCATGCTCCACCAAAATGTTAGAGCGCCAATCGATTCAATCTGAAGCGATTGCGCTCGAGGCAATAGATACGTTCGGGCGAACTCAATCTGCCCTGAAATTGCAGCTTCGCCAGCCGCGCATAAAGGCCGCCGGCGGCGACCAGCGCCTGATGCGTTCCTTCCTCGACAATACCGCCCTGATCCAGCACCAGGATGCGATCGCACGAAAGCACTGTCGCCAGCCGATGGGCGATGACGATGGTCGTGCGCTCTTGCATCAATTGCGCCAGCGCCGCCGCGACCAGCGTTTCGCTCTCGGCATCGAGCGAGGACGTCGCCTCATCGAGCAAAAGCAGAGGCGCGTCGCGCAAGATCGCGCGCGCGATGGCGATCCGCTGCCGCTGACCGCCGGACAGCGTGACGCCGCGTTCGCCGACCGGCGTGTCCATGCCTTCGGGCAGCGCGGCGATGAACGAAGCGGCGTGGGCGAGATCGGCCGCGCGCACGACTTCCGCTTCCGACGCATCGGGGCGCCCGAAGCGGATGTTCTCGCCGATCGTGGTCGCGAACATGACGCTGTCCTGCGGGACGAGCGCAATCCGGGCGCGCAAATCCGCCGGATCGAGATCGGAAAGCTCTAGGCCGTCGAACGTGACGCGGCCCGCGGCGGGATCGTAATAGCGCAGCAGCAGATGAAAGATCGTGCTCTTGCCGGCGCCGGACGGACCGACGATCGCGACCTTCTCCCCGCGCCGGACGGCAAACGAGACACCGTTGAGCGCCGAGACGTTCGGACGGCTCGGATAGGCGAAGTGAACATCCGTGAATGCGACTTCGCCGCGGGCCGGCGACGGCAGCGTCAGCGGATGTGCCGGAGCGGCAATCGCCGGCTGGATCGCGAGAATTTCGAACAGCCGCTCCGCCGCGCCGGACGCCTGCGCCACCTCGCCGCCGATTTCGGAGAGCGATCCGAGCGCACTTCCCGCCAGCACGGCGTAAAGAATGAACTGCCCGAGCCGGCCCGGCGTGATCTGGCCGGCCAGCACCTGCTGGGCGCCGATCCACAACACGACGATGACGCTGGCGGCGACCAGAAAAATGGCGATGCCGGTGAGGAAAGCGCGCGACCGTATCGAGTCGCGCGCGGCCTGATAGGCGCGTTCGACGGCTTGCCGAAACCGGCTGATGCCGAGGCGCTCGTTGGTGAAGGCCTGCAGCACGCGCACGGCGCCGATCAGCTCGGCGGCATAGGCCGACGCTTCGGCAAGCGTATCCTGCGCCGAGCGCGAACGGCGGCGCACGGAGCGGCCGAAGGCATAGAGCGGCAGCACGATGATCGGGATCGCGGCGAGCACGAAGGCGGAAAGCTGCGGGCTCGAGACCACCATCATCACGGTCGCGCCGGCGAACAGCACGAAATTGCGCAGCGCGATCGAAACGGACGTTCCCGCCGCCGCTTTGATTTGCGTCGTATCGGCGGTGAGCCGTGAGATGACTTCGCCGGTCCTGGCTTCGTCGAAAAAGGCGCTCGACAGCGAGGTGAGGTGCGCAAAGACGTCGCCGCGCAAATCGGCCACGACCCGCTCGCCGAGCGTGGTGACGAGGTAGTAGCGAAGCGCGCTCGCGGTGGCCAATACCGCGGCGACGCCGATCATGACCAAAAAATAGCTGTCGATCAGCGCGACGCCCTTGGCCGTGAAGCCGAAATCGATCATACGGCGAATGGCGACCGGTACGATCAGCGTCGTTAACGCTGCGACGATCAGGGCCCCGAGCGCCGAAAGCGCGCGCCAGCGGTAGCGGCCGATATAGGGCAACAGCGAAGCGAGCGGCCGCAATTTGAGCCGGCGCTCTGCCGTGGCTGAGCTTGCCCCAGCCTCCAACGGAGGCTCCAAGGGTTGTGCCTTTGTCGCGGTAAGGGATGATCCCTCAGCGGCCGCCGCTACGTCCTGATTCGTACGCAAGTCCATGCGCCGCAATACCTTTTCGGCGCCTCGCCGGCGCTGAGCGCGGGACAATGCCTTGCGCGCGCGAAGCTGGCAACGCGCATCGCGATCACTGCGGCGGCTTGTCTCGCCGGGTTTGACGCGCTATAGAGCCGCCAAATTTCACCCTATATCACCCGAAGGCGCCGCAAGGCTCGGTATCGCCATGAAATCCGACATTCATCCCGACTACCATGTCGTCAAGGTCATCATGACCGACGGCACCGAATTCACCACCCGCACGACCTGGGGCAAGGCCGGCGATACGCTGCATCTCGACGTCGATCCGAAGTCGCATCCGGCTTGGACCGGCGGCCAGCAGCAGCTCCTCGATCGCGGCGGCCGGCTTTCGCGCTTCCAGAAAAAGTACTCGGGCTTCCTCAAGACATAAGCCTCACGCTGGATCACGGCACAGCGCCCCACCCGCGGCTTAAGCTTGCGAGCTCATTCTGCTTTGCAGCCAATAGGCGGCAATCGCCAGTTTCGGATCTTCGATCAACCCGCGGGCCAGCCGCTCGAACAGGTCCGAAAGCCCAATCTCCAGGACCTTGATGTCCTCGTCGTCGATGCCGCCGCCCTTCCCAACGCGGTCGGCATTGCCGACCTCGGCGAAATACAGAAACACCCGCTCGGATGTGCCGCCGGGCGAAGCGAAGAACCGGCCGATCAGCTCGGGATCCCGGATCCGATAACCTGTCTCCTCCAAGGTCTCGCGGATCGCCGCCTGTTCCGGCGTTTCGCCGGCGTCGATCATTCCCGCGAGCGTTTCGACAAGCCAACCGTCGGTGACCGCCGGATCGTCGCGGCGGCGCGCGACCAAGGCCGGCGCCTTGAACTGCTCGACCAGCACAACCACGCGCCGATCCCGATTGAAGGGCAGCACGGCGATCGAATCTCCACGTTCGAACACCAGCCGCCTGCGAGCGGCACTCATCGTGCCGTCGATCTGCTGATGCGCGACAAGAAGCTCGTCGATCTTGAAGAAATCGTCGAAAAGGCGCCGCTGGCGCGCAATGACGGCCCTGCCCGGCATCTTGCTTCCCGTCCTGGTTCGGTCGTGACGTGCGGAAGTGCGCCGGGGATAGGCCGCGCTTACACCCCGTCGCGCTCGAAAGCGGCCCGCAGCAAACCGAGTTGCCGCTCGACCGGATTGCCGGCCGCGACTTTGACCGGCGGCGGCGCGTGCATCGTCGCATCGAGCCGCCGCACTTCAGCCTGCAGCCTGGTCGAGCGCGCAATCAGTCCCTGCAGCTTCACCGGCAAGAGCGCGATCGACTTGGCGTCGCCGGGATCGCAGGCCGCAAGCCTCACCTTGCTCTTTTCCTCGTGTGCCTGGGCGAGCGTCATTTCGCCTTCCTTGACGGCGCGGTGCAGGAGGAGCCATGAGGCAAGCTGCATCAGGCGCGTGGTCAACCGCATGCTTTCGGTCGCATAAACCAGCGCGGCGCGGCGTTCGAGCTTCTTGGATTCCGTACGACCACTGCCATCGAGATAACTCGCCGTTTCCTCGACGAGCGCCATTCCATCGCGAAAAAGGGTGGCAAAAACCTGGGAACTCGCCAGCCGTTCACTGAACGAAACCGTGCTGGCTTCACTCGCACGCTTCTCAGACATGGATACACGCCTCACACCGCCGACAGCATCGCTCGGCTCGCCGTCTGAGTCCAGCGCGCGATGCGGAGAAACTCTCTTCGCATCGTTGCCGATCGAATATTTGGTTGCCAGCACGGACATTCATGCGGCGCCAATGAGGCGCGCATGCCGCTCGGCCAAAAAAGGAGCCGCCGTTGCCGGCGGCTCAAGGTGATAACAGGGAGGCGTCAAACAGAGTGGACAGGAGCCACTCGATGTCCAGAAGATGGACGTTATTTGTAATGAAGGAGAAAGCTTAACGAAAGGTTAAGGTTTCGCAGAACGTTACCGAATTTTTTTGCAATTTAACTTCATTCGCGACGAGTCTCATCATGGCGCGGCCCGGGCGGCCTGACGCTTTGAGTCATTTTTTGAAAAATGCGCTGGCCGCGGTTTGGGACGCACGCTTTCGCGCCATTTCGCCCTCCAGCCGCGCGATCTCGTCCTTGAGCAAATTAATGCGTTCGGCGAGTTCGCCGACAGAAAGCAGCGACAAGTCCTGGCCGATCTCATGGGTGAGCTTTTTCTTCGGCAGATCGTCCGGGTCGATCATGGGCATTTTGCCCTCCTTCGCCAATAAACGTACCGGCAGCAGCCGCCAGCGCAGTTGTCACACCGGCGTCGCGCCACTAAGACTGCCGCCTGCTCCGTTGCGCAACGCTTAAGCCCCACGCCCAATGACGATACTGCCCGACCGCATGACGGTCATTGCCATCCGCCAACCCGGCGGTCCGGAAGTGCTGACGCCGGAGTCACGACCGGTGCCCAAGCCGGGAGCCGGCGAGATCCTCATCAAGATCGCCGCCGCTGGTGTCAATCGTCCGGACGTCATGCAGCGCATGGGGCTCTACCCGCCGCCGCCGGGCGCGACCGATATTCCGGGCCTTGAAATTGCCGGCGAGGTCGTCGCGCGCGGCGCTGGCGTGACGCGCTGGAAGGACGGCGATCGTGCGATGGCGCTCGTCGTCGGCGGTGGCTATGCCGAATATTGCCTCGCGCATGAAAGTCATGGGCTGCCAATTCCTCCCGGCCTTTCGCCGATCGAGGCGGCCGCCATTCCCGAGACCTTCTTCACGGTCTGGTACAATATGTTCGAGCGCGGCCGGCTCGCAGCGGGAGAAGCCGCGCTCATCCATGGCGGATCTTCCGGCATCGGCACGACCGCGATTCAACTCGCCAAGGCCTTCGGCGCACGGGTCGTCACGACGGCCGGATCGCCGGAAAAGTGCGCAGCTTGCATAAAGCTCGGCGCCGACGTCGCCATTAACTACAAGACCGAAGATTTCGTCGCAGCGACCAAAAAAGCGACCGGCGACCGCGGCGCCGACGTGGTGCTCGACATCATCGGCGGCGATTATATCGACCGCAATTATGAGGCAGCCGCCGTCGAAGGCCGCATCCTGCAGATTGCTTTCCAGGCTTCGCCGCGGGCCAGTGTCGACTTCCGCCGTCTCATGTTCAAACGCCTCACCCATACCGGCTCGACGCTGCGCGCCCGCTCGGTCGCGGACAAAGGGGCGATTGCGCACGCCGTCGAAACGAAGGTGCTGCCGCTGATAGCGGCGGGCCAAGTCAAGCCGGTGATCGACTCGACGTTCAAGCTTTCCGACGCGGGCGCGGCCCACGCCCGCATGGAGACTAGCGAGCACATCGGCAAGATCGTTCTGACCCTTTGAAAAGAAAGGGAAAATTGCTTGCGCTCGGGCGCGGCAAAGGCTACTGATCAGCGCCAGTTGAGGTTCCGGCGGGACAGCCACCACAACGAAAACCGGCAATCCAGCGCAAAACCGGCTATGATTGCCTGAACTTAGCGTGGGGGAATTCCACATAACCGGGGCGCAACCTGCGCCGGCTGCTCGGAGTGGTCTGTTGTCATTTCCTCGCGCCGCCACCGCGTTCGCGGCCCTTGCTTTTGCGGCCATGCTCGGAATCTCCGGCGCCGCCGCGGTCGAGGCCGTCAACATCCGCGTCGACGCGTCCGCCATCGACCTCACCGAGGCCGTCGAGATTCAGCGCACCGACACCGACCGCGTGCAGGTTTCAACCACGCCAGGCGCCGACGGGATTGTCCGCCGCATCGAAGTGCGCGGCCGCGAAGCCGGAAACGACTGGGCCGTCTTCGCGCTCGCCAATAACGGCGAGGAGCAGATCGACCGGCTGATCGTTGCTCCGCATTATCGCATGGTCGGATCCGGGCTGCTTTGGCCCGATCTCGGCATGTCGCGGATTGCCAATATCACGCCCTCGTCGGGCGATCCGCCCGAGCGCCTGGAAAATCCGACCGCGGACGTGTTTCGCGTCACGCTCGATCCCGGAACGGTGATCACTTTCGTCGCCGAACTGCGCAGCTCGAGCTTGCCGCAACTCTATTTGTGGGAGCCGGACGCCTTCAAGGACAAGGTCAATTCGCTGACGCTGTACCAAGGCATCGTCATCGGCATTGCCGGCTTGCTGGCCTTGTTCCTCACGATCCTGTTCGTGGTGAAAGGCAGCGTCATGTTTCCCGCCGCAGCCGCGCTCGGCTGGGCGGTTCTTATCTACATCGGGGTCGATTTCGGATTCTGGGGCAAGGTGTTCGACATGTCGTCGGGCGCCGAGCGCATCTGGCGCGCCTCGGGCGAAGCGATCCTGGTCGCGACGCTTCTCGTGTTCCTGTTCGCTTATTTGAATCTGAACCGCTGGCATGTGCGCTATGCCCATATCACGGTCGGCTGGCTCGCCTTTCTCGGCGCTCTCGTCGCCGTCGCGCTCTATTCGCCGCAGGTCGCCTCCGGCATCGCACGCATCTCGCTGTTCTTCATCGCCGTGCTCGGCTTCGCCCTCGTGGTCTATCTCTCGACGCACGGCTTTGACCGCGCCGTGATGCTGATCCCGACCTGGCTGCTCCTGGTCGCCTGGGTCTTTGGCGCGGCGTTTACGGTATTGGGCTTGGTCACCAACGATATCGTCGGGCCGGCGCTGCTCGGCGGCCTTGTCCTCATCGTCATGCTGATCGGCTTCACAGTGATGCAACACGCCTTCGCCGGCGGCATGGCGCAAGGCATCGTGTCCGATGTGGAGCGCCGCGCGCTGGCGCTGACCGGCGCCGGCGACATGATCTGGGACTGGGACGTCGCCGCCGACCGCGTGTTCACCAGCCCGGAAACCGAAACGATGCTCGGCCTCAAGAGCGGATCGCTCGACGGCGCCGCCGCCAATTGGCTCGAAGTCCTGCATCCGCTCGACCGTGACCGCTTTCGCGCGACGCTCGACGGCATCGTCGAGCAACGGCGCGGCCGCATCGCGCAGGATTTTCGCATGCGCACCGCCGACGGCCACTATTTGTGGTTCACGTTGCGCGCGCGTCCGGTGGTCGGTTCCGACGGCGAAGTGATCCGCCTGGTCGGCACGCTCACCGACGTCACCGAGTTCAAGACTGCCGAAGAGCGGCTGTTGCACGACGCGGTGCACGACAATCTCACCGGTCTGCCCAACCGCGAGCTGTTTCTCGATCGGCTCGAATCCGCGCTCGGCCTCGCCAAGGCCGACACCGCCATCCGGCCTACGGTGATGGTGATCGACGTCGATCGCTTCAAGCAGGTCAATGATTCTGTCGGCATGGCGCTCGCCGATTCCATCTTGCTGACGTTGTCGCGCCGGCTCGGCCGCCTGATCAAGCCGCATGACACGCTGGCCCGCCTGTCCGGCGATCAGTTCGGCCTCATCGTCCTGTCGGAACGCGACTCCGCGCGGATCACGGCGCTCGCCGAAACCGTCCGCCGCACGCTGCGGGCGCCGATCACCTTCAACGATCGCGAGATCTTCCTCACCGGCTCGGTCGGACTGGCGCTCGGCGACACCGAACCGCAGAGTGCCGAGGAACGGCTGAAAGACGCCGAGCTCGCCATGTATCACGCCAAGCGCAACGGCGGCGACCGCATCGACGTTTACAAGCCCGCCATGCGCGCGCGCAAATCCGATCGGCTGTCGATCGAGTCCGATCTGCGGCGGGCGCTGGAGCGCGAGGAGATCACGATCCTCTATCAACCGATCGTACGGCTCGAGGATCGCGTCGTGGCCGGTTTCGAGGCGCTCGCGCGCTGGAACCATCCGAAGCTCGGCCGGCTGTCGCCGCACGAATTCATCAACATCGCCGAGGAAAGCGGGCTCATCGTCGAGCTGGGGCTTTTCGTGCTGGAACGCACCGCGCGGCAGCTCAGCACCTGGCAGCGCACGCTGCGCCCGCGCGAGCCGTTATTCGCCAGCGTCAATGTTTCTTCGCGGCAATTGCTCCGCCACGATCTGATGCAGGACTTGCGCACGGTGCTGGCGCGCGCGCCGGTCAATCGCGGATCGCTCAAGCTCGAAATAACTGAATCGGTGGTGATGGAAAATCCGGAGCATGCCGCACAGATGCTGCACCGGATTCGCGAGCTTGGCGCGGGTCTTGCGCTCGACGATTTCGGCACCGGTTATTCTTCGCTTGCCTATCTGCAGCGCTTTCCCTTCGACACCATCAAGATCGACAAATCGTTCGTGCACACGACGGCAAAAGGCACCCGCCCTGTCATCCTTCGCTCGATCATCGCGTTGGCGCACGATCTCGGCATGGACGTGGTCGCCGAAGGCGCCGAGACCGATTCCGATGCGGTCGAGCTGTATCAGCTCGGCTGCGAATATGCGCAGGGTTTTGTGTTCGGCGAGCCGATGCCGCCCGAGCGCGCGCGCGATCTCATCCAAGCGCAGGCCAAAGAGGCTAAAGCGGCGCGGCACGCCGTGTCCGCCGTCGCCGACAAATAACAGCGGAAAGTCCCTTACGCATGCCCGGCTTCGCTCGACAGCATCCCGAGATCGATGCCGATCTTCTTCAGCGCCCGTTCATACTTGCCGCCGACATCGGTGCCGAAGATAAGGTCCGTATCGGGCGCGCAATGCAGCCAGCCGTTGCCCTGGATCTCGCTTTCGAGCTGACCGGGAGCCCAGCCCGCATAGCCGAGCGCCAGGATCGCGCTCGCCGGCCCGTCGCCGCGCGCGATCGCTTTGAGGATGTCGAGCGTCGCGGTGAGGCAAATTCCATCGTCGATCGGCAGCGTCGAATTCTCGATGAAAAAGTCGGCACTGTGCAGCACAAAGCCGCGCTCGGTCTCAACCGGTCCGCCGCGCATGACCTTAACGACGCCGGCGCGCGACGGCAGCCTAATCACATCCGCGGCCGGAATGACGTCCAGTTTCACCAAAAGATCGGAGAAGTTGATGTTTGGTGCGGGGTGGTTGACGATGATGCCCATCGCCCCTTCGGAAGAATGCGCGCAGATATAGATGAGCGAACGGGCAAACCGGTCGTCCAGCATCGCCGGCATGGCAATCAGCATCTGGCCGTCCAGATAGCCCCTGCCCCGACTGGTATTCTTGACGGACGCGCCGCGCGGCAATTTCATGCCCGAAGGTTAGCTGATCGATCCATATTTGCAAACGAACGGCCGCGGCAAAAGTTCACGGAATCTTGCAGCGGCTATGACCCCCGGCACGATAGTCGGATGCAGCGGTCACGATCATGTCAGTGGCGCGTGTGGGCCGCTTCGCCCTAAGGACCGGTGATGATGCGCGACGCCACGGCCCATCGGTCAGTAACGATAATCATAGCACTCGTGTGCGTCGGATTTATGCCGTCTGCACAGGCGCAGGACGCTTCGCCGTGGGACGGTGAACCGCACGGTTCGACACGCCTGATTGCCGGAGCGACGCTGACAGCGGACAACACCAAGTTGGCGCGCGCCGGTATCGAAATCCGGCTCGATCCAGGCTGGAAGACCTATTGGCGCTATCCGGGCGATTCCGGCGTGCCCCCGACGCTCGATTTTGCCGGTTCAGAAAACGTGAAATCTGTGAGCACGCTGTGGCCGGCACCGGAGCGCTTTGCCGACGGCGCCGGCGGCTATTCGATCGGCTATCGCGGCGACGTGGTGTTGCCGCTGCGGGTCGTTCCGAACGACGCCGCCAAGCCGTCATCGCTGCACGTCAAGCTCGGCTACGCGGTGTGCGGAAAACTCTGCGTGCCGGCGGAGGCCCAGCTTGAGTTGACGCTTTCCGGCAAACCCGGCGCCGAAGAGCCGATGCTGGTCGCGGCCGAAGCGCGCGTGCCGCGGCGCGTTGCGCTCGGCGCGCACGGCAGTTTGGCGATCGCTTCGGTTCATCGCGAAACCGACGGCAAACGCGAGCGGGTCGTCGTGCTTGTCGGCGCGACTGATGGAATACCGGTCGACCTTTTCGCGGAAGGTCCGACACCGGAATGGGCTTTGCCTCTTCCTCAGCCCGACGGCGACACAGCCAGCAACCGGACGGGCATGCGACGCTACACTTTCGACATCGACGGACTACCGCCCGGCGCAAAAGCCGAAGGCGCGTTGCTCAAGATCACCGCCGTTTCGCCCAGCGACGCCATCGAGGTCGAAGCCCGTCTCGACTAATTCGCCGGTTGCGTTAATTTACCGCCGCCGAACAAACCACATTCCATAACGAGAGGATAAAACACCATGCCGATCAAGGTTGGCGATCGTTTGCCGCCCGACATTAAATTCCGCGTCATGGGACCCGAGGGACCAGCGGTCAAAACCGTTGAGGAGGTGTTCAAGGGCAAGAAGGTCGTGTTGTTCGCGGTCCCCGGCGCATTCACGCCGACCTGCAACAACAACCACCTGCCCGGCTTTCTCGCCAATGCCGACGCGTTCAAGAGCAAGGGCGTCGACACCATCGCCGTCACCGGCATCAATGACGTATTCGTGTTCGATGCCTGGAAGAAATCGACCGGCGCCGGCGGAAAGATTGAATTCCTGTCGGACGGCAACGGCGATTTCGCCAAGGCGCTCGACCTGACGCTGGACGGCTCCGGCTTCGGCCTCGGCACACGCTCCAAGCGCTATGCCATGCTGGTCGAAGACGGCGTGGTGAAAAAGCTCAATGTCGAGGACGTCGCCGGCAAAGCGGAAACCTCCGGGGCGGATGCCCTGCTCAAGCAGTTGTAAGCAATATCTGGCACGACGGAACGAGGCAGAGCTCGGCAGAAGGACCCGCTCAAAACCTGCGCGAGCCTGCCCGCCGCCGTTTCAAGCTGACCGCGGCAATCGCAGCCGCGGTGGAGGCGAGTTCGCCGGCATCGGGCTCGCGCTCAATGTCCCAGACCGGCTGCGGCGGCACCGCATATAGCTGCTGCGGCTGATCGCGCCGGCGGTTCGATCGAGCAAAAATATACAGAAAAAGCTTGACGATGCGCTTGACGGTGCGTTTGCGCACTTCCTCGCGCGCGCGCAAAGCCAAAACCATCGCCGTTTTCCTGCCGAGCTCGACCTGCAGGCGGGCGACCTCCGCATTCTGTCTGTCGGCGGTGCGATCCAGCGCCTTTAAGCGCATCTGCTCCATATTGAATTCAAGCCGCCGCACGGAGACGGCGAATTGCGCACGCAGCTGATCCTTTTCGGCTTGGATCTCTTTGGCCGTCAGCGGCGTCGCATCGACCAGCTGCTGCCGGGTCAGCCGCACCGCGCGCTGATGAACGGCCGGGAAGAACAGCAGCATCAGCAGGCATCCGGCGAGGAGCCCAATGCCGCACAACATCAGCAACTCGATCATCCGCCTTGCTTCCCAGAAAAGCGATGTTAAGTGAACCGGCATCTACATTAACGGTGAATGCGTAAACGCATTCACCAATCACGGCCACCGATACGGTCGACCTCAGGCGTTAACAGGCGGCTGTTTAACGGACGACTGTTTAACCGACGCCTGTTTAAGGGACGACTGCTAGCGGACCACTCTGCGGACCACTGCTAGCGGACCACTGCTAGCGGACCACATGGCCCGTGTTGCGGATGTCCGCAATCGCCTGCCGCGCCAGCACGTCCGCGCGCTCGTTCATGTCGTGTCCGGCATGGCCGCGCACCCAATGCCAGCGGACCTCGTGCTCGCCGAGCGCCGCGTCGAGGCGCTTCCACAGATCGACATTCTTAACGGGTTTCTTGTCGGACGTGCGCCAGCCGTTCCGCTTCCAGTTGGCGATCCACGACATGATGCCGTTGCGCAGGTATTGGCTGTCGGTGTGGATATCGACCCGGCACGGCCGCTTGAGCGCTTCCAGCGCCGAGATCGCCGCCATCAGCTCCATGCGGTTGTTGGTGGTATTGATCTCGCCGCCTTTCAGCTCCTTTTCGCGATCGCCGAAACTGAGAATCGCACCCCAGCCGCCGGGACCTGGATTGCCCGAGCAGGCGCCGTCGGTATGCACGACGACATGCGGCAAAGCCGAAGTCACGGCGCGGTCACTCCGTAATCGCGCACGCTCGCGACTTTCTGATGGAAGCGGAGCTTGCGCAGGTACTCGATCGGGTCTTTCGGCCGCACCAGGGCGCCGGGCGGCACATTGAGCCAGTCGACCAGGCGCGTGAGCAGAAAACGCAACGCCGCGCCGCGCGCCAGAAGCGGCAATTTCTTCCATTCCGGCGGCGATAGCGGCCGCGTCTTGGCGTAGCTCGCGAGCAGCGCGCGACCCTTGGTCACGTTATAGGAATGATCCGGCTCGAAACACCAGGCATTGAGGCAGATGGCGACATCGTAAACCAGCGTGTCGGTGCAAGCGAAGTAGAAGTCGATCAATCCCGACAATTTATCGCCGAGAAAGAAGACGTTGTCGGGAAAGAGGTCGGCGTGAATGACGCCTTGCGGCAGGCCGTGCGGCCATTCGCCTTCGAGCGCATCGAGCTCGCGGGCGAGCAGAGCTTCGAGCCCGCTTTGCACCTCGTTGGCGCGGTCGTTGCAGGCCGCGTAAAGCTGCCGCCAGCCGGCGACCGAAAGCGCATTCTCGCGCCGCATGGGGAAATCCGCTCCGGCCAGATGAAGCCGCGCCAGCGCTTCACCGAGCGCTGCGCAATGCGCCGCGCTCGGGCGGCGAATCCACAAGCCCTCGAGAAAGGTGACCATGGCCGCCGGCCGCCCGGCGAGCCGGCCCAGCGTTTCGCCCGCCCGGTTCTTGACCGGCTGTGGGCAGGTGATGCCGCGGCTTGCCAAGTGCTCCATCAGCGCGAGGAAGAACGGCAAATCGCGCTCGGCAACCCGCCGCTCGTAAAGCGTGAGGATGAAATAGCCGCGGCCGGTGTGAACCAAAAAATTCGAGTTCTCGACGCCCTCGGCGATACCCTTATACGAGAGGAGTTCGCCGATGTCGTAGCCGGCGAGGAAAACGGCGAGGTCTTCCGCCGCGACATCGGTGTAGACAGCCATTTATACAGTCTCCAGCCTCGTGGCGGCTAACCCGCCGCGCGTACCGCCGTCAAGATGGCGAGCGAACAAGCGGTGCGAAACCTGCGCAAATCTCGGCGGCCCTATCGTGCTGAAGGGCCAAGCAGTATGATCGCGGCAACTGCCCGGATGAGATGGCAGGCAAGTGCCGCCGATTTGAAGTTCCTACGCCGATTGCCGCACGCGCGTTTAGGAACGTCAAATCGACAAGCGGCGCTAGAACCATACGGGGCGCCGAAACATGAAAACCATCCTCGTTCCCACCGAGCAGACAAGCGCGATGGAATCGGCCTTGGATTGCGCGCTGTTGCTCGCGCAAAAGTTCGCCAGCCGGATCGAAGGCTTTCCCCTGCGGCCTGCCGTCGCCGAGATGGTCGCCATGGATCCCGACGCCGGAATGACCATGGTGGCGGTGAAGGAAAACGACGCCGACATGGTCCGGCAGTCCGAAGACCTGTTCCGCGCGTTCATGCAGCGCCGCGGGGTGTCGCAGCAGCCCGATCAGGCGGCGGTTCCCTCGGCGGTATCTTGGACCTGGAATGCCGAGGCGCCGAGCGGCCACGACTTTGTCGGCAGCTATGGCCGGGTCTTCGACCTCATCGTGCTGGCGCGGCCCGGCGAGCAATGGCAGAGCCCCTCGATGGTCACGCTCGAATCCGCGTTGTTCGAAAGCGGACGCCCGGTGCTGATCGCGCCGCCAAATTCGCCGCGCTCGCTCGCGACCAACGTGCTGATCGCCTGGAACCGCTCGACCGAACAGGCGCGCACGACGGCGTTCGCCATGCCGCTTCTCAAGCGCGCCGAACGCGTGACCATCCTGACGGTCGAAGGCGCCACCGTCGCGGGACCAAGCGGCGACGAGCTTGCGCGCTCGCTCGCGGCCCACGGCATCGCCGCCGACACCATGACGCTCTCTTCCGGCAAGGCCAACGCCGGCGACACGATCTTGAAGAAAGCCGCCGAGCTCGGCTGCGATCTCATCGTCAAGGGCGCCTATACGCAAAGCCGCCTGCGGCAGATGATCTTCGGCGGCACCACACGGCACATCCTCACGAATGCAAACCTCCCGGTGCTGATGGCGCATTGAGTGATCTGGTCATGCGTCATGGCCGGGCTTGTCCTGACTTGTTCCGGCCATCCACGTCTGTGTTTTTTCACATCGTCTAAGACCTGGATTTCGCGACATAGGCGAGCCAACGGGTTCGGCCCAAAGTGGCCGGCCCGATGACAGGCTCCGCGACGCCGTTCTTCGAACGGCTATGGCCGGGCATGGCTGTTAGTTCTAATCGATGTTCGCTCAATCGAACGTCACTTCAAATCTTTGCGGATGATCTTGCCGACATTGCTCTTGGGCAACGAGTTGACGAACACGATCACCTTCGGCACCTTGTAGGCGGCCAGCCGCTCGCGGGCGAATTTGCTCAAGTCGGCTTCCGTCAGCGCCGGATCGCGCTTGACCACGAACAGCTTGACGCCCTGCCCGGTGTGCGGATCGGCAACGCCGATGACCGCGGATTCCAGCACGCCGGGATGCTGCATCATCACGTCTTCCACCTCATTGGGGAACACCTTGAAGCCGGAGACGTTGACCATGTCCTTCTTGCGGTCGAGGATTTTCAGATAGCCGTCGGCGTCGAAGGCGCCGATATCGCCGGTGTGCAGCCAGCCCTCGGCGGTCAACACGAGCTTGCTCTCGTCGTGACGATGCCAATAGCCGTGCATGACCTGTGGGCCGCGCACGCAAATCTCGCCGGCCTCGCCGACCGGCAGATCGTTGCCCTGATCGTCGCGAATGGCGACTTCGGTGGAAGGTACCGGCAGACCGACGGTGCCGATCCGCGGGTTGCGAACCGGATTGATGCAGACGACCGGCGACGCCTCGGTCAGGCCATAACCTTCGACCAGCTCGGTGCCGGTGATTTCGCGCCAGCGCACGGCGACCGCGCTTTGCACCGCCGCTCCGCCGCCGACCGCGAATTTGAGCTTGCTGAAATCGAGAGCGGCGAAGTCCGGATTGTTGATCAGCGCGTTGAACAGCGTGTTGACGCCGGTCATGGTGGCGACGCGCGCCCGCGCGATGGTGCGGATCAGTCCCTTGATGTCGCGCGGATCGGGAACGAGCACGCTTCGTCCGCCCATCAGCGCAAAGGCCAACAAGTTCGCCGTCAACGAGAAGATGTGATAGAGCGGCAGCGGCGTGAGCACGCTGCTCTGTTCCTCGGGCAGATAGGGCGCGATCACGGCGCGGCACTGCAATGTGTTGGCGACGAGATTGCGATGGGTGAGGATCGCCGCTTTGGCGACGCCCGTCGTGCCGCCGGTATATTGCAGCAGAGCCGGCGAAGTCGGCCCCGGGGCGGCGTCCACATAATGCGCGCCGGGCACGCGGCTGCAGGCCTTTTGCAACAGCGTGACATTCTCGAAGCGCCATGCCGGCACCGCCCGCCGCACATATGTGTTGGCGAAATTGAACACCGTCCGTTTGATCGTCGGCATGAAGTCGCCGAGGCGCGCCACCACCACATGGCGGATCTTGGTCTCGGCCAGCACCGCCTCGAGCTTGTGGGCAAAGTTCTCCATGATCACGATGGCGGTGGCGCCGCAATCCGTCAGTTGCTCCTTAAGCTCGCGCGGCGTGTAGAGCGGATTGACATTCACCACGATCAGCCCGGCGCGCACGGCGCCGAGGAAGGCCACCGGATAAGCGAGCAGATTCGGCAGCATGATCGCGATGCGGTCGCCGGGATGAAATTTTACTTCCTCCACCAGAAAGGCGGCGAACGCCCGGCTCAGACGATCCCACTCGGTATAGGTTACGCCTACGCCAAGGCACTCGAAGGCCGGGTGCGAAGCATGCCGGGCGCAAGCATCGAGCAACATCGCCGGCAGGGACGAATACGTGTCCGGATCGATCGTCTTGGGAATGCCGGGCGGGTAAGAGGCGTACCAGATGGGTTCGGCCGCATGGGCCGGCGGCGGGGCGCTTTGCGTCTGCAGCGTCATTTTTCTTCTTCCCTGGGGGCCAAAGGACCCTCTCGCGGCAATCTACGGCAAATTTCGACGGCAAGGAATGAAGGGCGCCCGTTCTCGGGGAGGGAGGACCGCGCACATTGCGCGGTGGGAGGGACGTCGGCCGCGAGTGACCCTTTCCTCACTACTGACGCCCCCTCCACCATGCTCCGCATGATCCCCCTCCCGCTGCGCTTCGCTCCGCAGGGGCGGATAAAGAAATCCCATTCTCGCGGCGCGATGCGTGCCCGAGGCATGCCGTACAACGCCTCAACCGTTCCGCTGAGCATCATCGCGTCACGCCTGAGCCGGCGGTGGGACCGGCTTCGGCTCGATCATGCTCCGGCGCACGAAACCCAAATCGACGCGCTTCATCCTGCATGACAAACAACAATAAAAAGGAAGCAGAACGCCGCCAGGCGCATGTCTTCCGATGGTCCGCACCGCAGACAAGTTTACGCAGTCTGCGCAAACCATCTGCTTCGGGCGCGGCTCGCGCTGATCGCAGCGCGCTCGCCTGACGGCGTTCCACCGCGGCACTTGTTGCAGCGAGCCAACGCCGCAACTCAGCTCCAGAACGCGCTTCCTGGGACTCGTGGGCGCACAATCCCGTTCGGTCGGCGCTTTTCCACGGCGTTACCTGGGCGGCCTATCCCAGTCCAGCGACAAGGTCGCAGACCGGTCATCATGCCGGCCGGGCGTTTTCCCGTTAGCCGCCCGGGAGCGGAGGTGACGAGCCCCTGCCCGGGGCGCGCTAGCTAATAAAATCAATGACTTAGGTGGTAGATTAGCGACAGTAGCGACAGACTTTAGCGACAGTGTGTGGATTAACGGGCCGATCTGCGGCGGCGCTCAAGGGAGCACGGTGGGCCAGGATTACTGCCAAGCGTGTCTCTGCCGCGAGGCACTCACTCGTCGGGGTAGCCGCAGGGTAGTAGGTTTAAGGAAACTGCCGTGGAGCGCCGGCTGGCCGCCAATGAACCAAACGAGTCCTTGTGCGCCCACCAGAATATTTCAATATAATCAGCTGTTCGGAATGGCTAAGACGCTCCATGGCTCGCCGTGTGAGTTTTGCCTTATTCACACGGAACTCACACGGCAAGCATGCCTAGAGCTGCGGTCAATGGTCTTGGCTCGATTGAAAGCAACGAAAGACGCGGGTACCGAACTTTAGGCCCGCGAGATCGAGGGCCTTCCGAGATGTTGGCTGAAACGGTGTTTGAGAACCGGAGTGCAGCATAGCCTTTATCGCCCTGTCGCGGCCGACGGCGGGCGGCGCCGGCTGCACGACTGAAAACGGGTCGGACGCCGGAAAGGTGTTCTTGAGGGCGTCGTCGAGCGCCTCTTCTCGGTGTCATGCGCTCGTGCTTGTCGCGATCGTAATCGTCTTGATGAGGGTTCGCGCTTCGGCTCGCTAATCATCTCGGTTTGTCCGCCGCGCTCCATTGTCGAGACTGTACGAAGATAACGAACCTGGCGGTGCATACGTTCCCCAGGATAAATTATAAATCCCAAAAGCCTGGTCGAAGCGAGCGTGCGCAATGTCTACGGCGACCCTTCCAAGGTGACGCCCGAGCTGGTCGACCGATACTTCGACATGATCGTGCGCACGGGAAATCGCCGAGCGTTGGGCCAACGATTTGCTCAGGCGGATTTCGGCGCCGATGCCGGCAGGATCGCCGAACTCAAGCTACCGACGCTGATAATGTGGGGCGGCCGCGACCGCCTGATTCCTCCAGG